>NZ_BAWJ01000056.1 GCF_000586475.1 Psychrobacter sp. JCM 18903
AGTTATGCTTTTAAATAGTGCTCAATCACTGTCGTCCAGTAACTGATATATAGGGTAACTCTCTTGCCGTTTAGTCTCAATCCCTTACGGGTTAAGCTATCTAGCGAGCCGACTATCTTATCATAACGATTAGGTTTGTCAAGCTATTTTATGTTTTGTCTTAGCTTGGTAATCTAAGTAATAAGTTGGTTAACTTACTGCTTAGCTTCCTTTGCTGTGGGGCGTATTATATAGATTCTGACGAGAGTGTCAACCGCTTTATCAGAGGTTTTTAGGTTTATTTGATAAGACTTTTAATAATGCATAGTTTTCAATGGGTTAGAGGGGATATTTGTTTTCATGGATTTGGCACTGAATACTAGAAACCTATCAAATAGGTAAAGATTCTAGAGAACGACATCAAAATACCCTCTATTTTCTAACTTCTCGAATCAATTGGGAAACCAGTGTATTTTTGCCAACACTAACTTAATCTCAAACCCACAGACAAAGAAAACCCCCTTCTGCATAAGCAGAAGGGGGTTTTACTTTT
>NZ_BAWJ01000055.1 GCF_000586475.1 Psychrobacter sp. JCM 18903
GGGACTCGACGGCAGAAAAGAGCTGCTTGGTATGTGGCTCTCAGAGAATGAAGGCGCTAAGTTCTGGCTAGGTGTTCTTACCGAGCTTCAAAACCGTGGCGTACAAGACATCTTAATCGCTTGTGTTGACGGCCTAAAGGGCTTCCCTGATGCTATCAACACCGTTTATCCAAACGCTCAGGTTCAGCTGTGTATCGTGCATATGCTGCGCTATTCAATGAAGTTTGTGCCATGGACGGATAAGAAGAAAGTAGCGGCTGATTTAAAAGCCATCTACGGAGCTGATACGCTTGAGATAGCCGAGGCCAATCTTGAACACTTTGATGAGACTTGGGGCACAGAGTACCCGCACGTGGTCAAGTCTTGGCGCAATAACTGGGAGGCTTAACGGTGTTCTTTGAGTACCCGAAAGACATCAGAAAAGCCATTTATACCACCAATGCTATTGAGTCTTTAAACAGCGTGATTCGGACAGCGGTGAATAAGCGTAAGGTGTTCCCCTCTGATCAGGCAGCATTCAAAGTGGTGTACTTAGCCACCCAGCAGGCATCCAAAAAGTGGTCGATGCCAATCCGTAACTGGACGTCTGCTCTGAATCGTTTTATGATTATGTTTGATGACCGTATCAGTAAGCATTTAATCTAAATGGCAGTTACACAGAATCTGGGATGGTCTC
>NZ_BAWJ01000054.1 GCF_000586475.1 Psychrobacter sp. JCM 18903
ACGTGACTTGTTGGTTGGTATTAAATAACTGACCACCATTGATGGCGTCTTTGCTATTTAGACTGACCGTACCATTAGAAACATTGACGACCTTCTTATTACCCGCATTGACCCCGCTTTTGGTGATGCTTGGACCATTCAAAATGGTCAGACCATTGCTGGTTAACGTGGCATTGGTAGGGTTAAATATGCTTCCACCCGTTACCGTGACACCTGCACCACTAACGGTAGTGACGCCAGTGAGCACGCCGCCAGTGAGAATACCTAGACCATTGACCGTTGTGCCGTTTAATAAGTTGCCAGTGCTAACGCTGCCTGTTGTACCTAGGTTTAAGTTATCATTAAGCTCGACTTCGATTTTGCCATTTTTTACTCGGGTGTCGATGTTGCTGTTAGAGCCAACTACCTCAACGGCTTGTCCCAATGGTTTCTGTACTGTATTACCATCAGCAGCTTTTAGCGCAAAGCCTGAGGTGGATACACCAGTAATGGCACTATTCAAATCACCGATGTTTGCTGCATTGGTTTCTGTTGTGCCACCGCTAGCCACGCCTGAGATGACTTTATCACCTGCGTTGATACCAGTAGATGAGATACTAACGCCGCTATTAAAGCTTGCGCTATCCAGACCTGTTAAGTTGTTGGCTAAGCCAAGTTTGATTCCATCACCCGTTGATAAGCCAGTGGTGGTTAAATTGCTGTCTGTATCAAACTTAATTTCTTCACCCAAGGTGAAGGTTTTTTTGAGAGTGCCGCCGCTACTTGCATCATTCACATTAAACTTGATGCCTTTAGCAATATTGTCAGTGTTGGTGCCAATATTGGTAG
>NZ_BAWJ01000053.1 GCF_000586475.1 Psychrobacter sp. JCM 18903
TTAGGGCGTGTTGAACATTCATAATTTCAACCAAAGATAAGCACAAGCCAAAGCCACAGTGTTTTCATAACTTTGTTTGAGCTTATCAAATCTGGTTGCAACTGCTCTGTAATTTTTTAGCTTAGCGAAAGCGTTTTCTACTAAGTGGCGAGCTTTGTACAAGTGCCAGTCCATATGATCGTTAGAGGACCTTGTATTTCTTTTCCGAGGGATGTTATTGAAGCAGCCCACTTGTTTAATATGAGCACGTAGCGCATCAGAATCATAGCCCTTATCAGCACATACAGTCACTGTTGCGCTCAAATCTATGTTATCAATTAAGTCTGGAGCCACTTTCACATCATGAGTAGTACCATCTGACAAGAGAAAATTGATGGGATTGCCATGTGCATCAACTGCTAAGTGAATCTTAGTCGCACGTCCTGCCACACTTTTACTAATACCTTGCAGATTCTCATGACCGCCACTGCTATGCTGATGCGCTTTAATATGAGTACCATCAATAAAGACCCATTCAAGGTCTGAATCTTTGATTAACAAAGAAAATAGCGCAATCAACTTATTACTGCGAAACCAGCGTCGATAAGCTTTGTAGACGGTGTTGGGCTTACCAAAATAATCGGGTAAGTCACGCCAAGGGCAACCAACGCGCATCCGATAAAGAATACCTTCAACGGTACATCGAAGATTTCCTTTGTCATAGATATTCAGTTTTAGTAAGATAGGTCTTAGTTTGGTCCAGTGTTCATCTTTGAGCATTGTGCGAGGCATAGCGAACGAGATCTTTTGGTGTGAGAACTTAAAGATTAACCGTTCGCTATTTTTTTGCCATAATTTACTCTCAATGTTCAACACGCCCTA
>NZ_BAWJ01000052.1 GCF_000586475.1 Psychrobacter sp. JCM 18903
TATAGTCAGTTCTTTTTAAATAAGATACAATCGTTTTAAAACAAGCGAAATGGCAGAATAACAAATGACCTATTCAGCAGATTTTCGAGCACAAGTGATTAAAAGTGTCAAAAACAAAGACATGAGTATCCGTCAGGCTTGTACTTTTTATAATATTAGCAAAACCGCATTACAGCGCTGGCTCAAAGATTCAAGTATCAAACAAACCCGGAATAAACCACCGACTAAAATACCGAATGAAGCACTCTTAAAAGACGTTGAACAACATCCAGATGACTATTTATATGAGCGAGCTAGGCGATTCAACTGTAGTAAGACCGGCATGCACAATGCTTTAAAACGCCTAGGTATCAGTCAAAAAAAAGACCTTAGAGCATCCAAAAGCCTGCCTGATAAAAAGAGCGTCGTATCAGAGTAAGCTTGATAGCTTTACACAGCAAGGCTATCCCATTGTGTATATGGATGAAAGCGGCTTTGAGGCTGAAACTATAAGACCTTACGGATACTCACCGATAGGCAAACCCTGTATCGACAGCTTCAACTGGCAAGCAAAAAAGCGCACTAATGTCATCGGTGCTTTGTATAAAAAGATGCTGTTTGCGCTTGATTACTTTGAACAAAATATCAACAGCCATATATTTTATGACTGGTGCAAGTTCACGCTAATTCCAAGTCTCAAGACTAAATGCGTGATCGTTATGGATAATGCCCGCTTTCATAAGAGCAAGCGTATTCAAAAACTACTGAACAGGCACGGTCATCGTATTCTATGGCTGCCACCCTACAGTCCTGATCTAAACCCCATTGAAAAGAAATGGCTCAAGCTAAGTTTCTACGCCAAGGGTGGATGGAGAATAATCTGCCTAAGCTATTTCAGGATATGGGCTGTATTTATTTTATTGTGAACTGACTATA
>NZ_BAWJ01000051.1 GCF_000586475.1 Psychrobacter sp. JCM 18903
GGTTAAAGTATCATTAAATGTTTTTAGCTCAAAATTTGTCCTCATACCCTCTTGCCAATTATTCCATGTTTTCTTACACACTCGATTAGATATACGTAAATAGACTTGCTCATTACAAAGATCCATATAGTTATATATCTCATTATTAACAGCATCTATTTCAACAAGACCAATATCTTCATTAATCAGTGCTTTATATGGTATACGCTGAATTATATCGCGATATTCTTTATTAATTGAATCTTCGAATATCACTCTTTGCTGTGTATTACTTCGAAAAATTTGCACAAAAGCAATAATAACACCAAAAGCAGTGACATACGGAGCTAAAGAGGCATACTTAATTAGCAACTCAGTAATGATAATTTACTCCTAGCTCATGCATAATTTCTTATCGATAAATTCAAATATTAAATAATAGTGATTTTGCCACTCATTTCAATTCTCAATGACAAAACAACCTAATAGTCACATTTTCTTAGCTTTGATTATGAACTACAATAAATCTAGCACGTTCATATAACTCATCGAAAGTTATTATTTCTGGGCTAGATATATTCTTTCTAAACAGTTCAAACGACCTAAGCTTATCCTTATTGACACCTTTTTCTGTTATAAACTCACTCATATTACCAATCACAAGATAAGCCTTGGATTGGTAGTTATATATTTCTTCTCCAGTAGGATTGCCAAATTTATCATCTATACTAATCTTATTAAAAAGGCTATCAATAGCGGAAGCTACTGTTCCTTGTACTTGAGATATTGCACCTGCCAACTCTTTCGATGGAGCAAAACACCCTGACCTATAGGGCGTAGATTCAAGTAGCTGAGTTTCATGTGTTTTAATTTCAACAAAGCATAGGTTAGATATGATACCTCTAGTTTCATAAGAGCATCGACACGCTTACCATGCATATTAACATTATGACCTTGTACTACCTGTTCTAACTTTTTATCATTTAGCCCCTCTAGAAAGATATATCCTAGACCATAACCAAAAATCCAAGAATTTTTTTCAAAGTACTTTTGCCAAAGCCCTTCATTATGAGTTTTTTTTATTCCTTTGATTTTATTAAAATAGTTTGCGTCGTTTAATAGCTTTTCATAGACATCGAGTTGCTTTTTTCGGTATGCAACTGCAACAATATCCTCTTTTGTGACTTCTGACCTTAAGACCTCAGCAAATAGCTCTTGATTATCGTGCAAAATACGCTTTGTTTGAGCATTCGATAGTAAAACCTTATTCAACTCTTCATCTGTAATTTTGATTCGTGAAGGTTTATCTAAATCAACTGATTGAATATTCCGAATAAATTCTAGAAGTTTGCCAATTTCGTCTCCGACGAAGGAAAAACTAGCATTGTGAGGATTATCGGTTGCAACAGTATAGCCCTGTATATTTAATAAAAATAAGCCTCTTGTATCTTCTATAAATTTTGCTGTTATATAAGATTTTGCATTTTCCTTGTGACGAAGAACCACTTCATCTTTAACTCTGGCAAAGGCATATGAATGGGGCGAATCAATTATTTTAGAAGCTATACGTACGTTTCTATCAGAATGACCAAAAGCTTTAAGTCTGGGACTTATATATGTTTTCCCAGTTTCTGGGTTCTGATAATCATCCATTTTCCACTGGTCCCTGAATACTTAATAAAAGTTAGCAATTATTATTCTGTAAATCTAGCACTAATTTCACATTATAAATAGATCTCTAACTATGAAGTTATTAGAAAAAGTGAAATAAATGTATTTTACTCACTAAAACCCAGCCAAAAGAAAACCCCCTTACACAAAGTGCAAGGGGGTTACTTT
>NZ_BAWJ01000050.1 GCF_000586475.1 Psychrobacter sp. JCM 18903
TAACTATAAAAATTATCATTTAAGACAGCAGAAAAACTCAAAGTTAATTCATTACGAACATAATTTTTAGCGATTTTGCCAGATTAGATGAGCCAAGTTTAGAAGCTTCTTTAAAGAGCTTCATAGCAAGATTAAACTGAAGAGTTTGATCATGGCTCAGATTGAACGCTGGCGGCAGGCTTAACACATGCAAGTCGAGCGGTAACAGGAGAAGCTTGCTTCTCGCTGACGAGCGGCGGACGGGTGAGTAATACTTAGGAATCTACCTAGTAGTGGGGGATAGCACGGGGAAACTCGTATTAATACCGCATACGACCTACGGGAGAAAGGGGGCAGTTTACTGCTCTCGCTATTAGATGAGCCTAAGTCGGATTAGCTAGATGGTGGGGTAAAGGCCTACCATGGCGACGATCTGTAGCTGGTCTGAGAGGATGATCAGCCACACCGGGACTGAGACACGGCCCGGACTCCTACGGGAGGCAGCAGTGGGGAATATTGGACAATGGGGGAAACCCTGATCCAGCCATGCCGCGTGTGTGAAGAAGGCCTTTTGGTTGTAAAGCACTTTAAGCAGTGAAGAAGACTCCATGGTTAATACCCATGGACGATGACATTAGCTGCAGAATAAGCACCGGCTAACTCTGTGCCAGCAGCCGCGGTAATACAGAGGGTGCAAGCGTTAATCGGAATTACTGGGCGTAAAGGGAGCGTAGGTGGCTCTATAAGTCAGATGTGAAATCCCCGGGCTTAACCTGGGAACTGCATCTGAAACTGTAGAGCTAGAGTATGTGAGAGGAAGGTAGAATTCCAGGTGTAGCGGTGAAATGCGTAGAGATCTGGAGGAATACCGATGGCGAAGGCAGCCTTCTGGCATAATACTGACACTGAGGCTCGAAAGCGTGGGTAGCAAACAGGATTAGATACCCTGGTAGTCCACGCCGTAAACGATGTCTACTAGTCGTTGGGTCCCTTGAGGACTTAGTGACGCAGCTAACGCAATAAGTAGACCGCCTGGGGAGTACGGCCGCAAGGTTAAAACTCAAATGAATTGACGGGGGCCCGCACAAGCGGTGGAGCATGTGGTTTAATTCGATGCAACGCGAAGAACCTTACCTGGTCTTGACATATCTAGAATCCTGCAGAGATGCGGGAGTGCCTTCGGGAATTAGAATACAGGTGCTGCATGGCTGTCGTCAGCTCGTGTCGTGAGATGTTGGGTTAAGTCCCGCAACGAGCGCAACCCTTGTCCTTAGTTACCAGCGGGTTAAGCCGGGAACTCTAAGGATACTGCCAGTGACAAACTGGAGGAAGGCGGGGACGACGTCAAGTCATCATGGCCCTTACGACCAGGGCTACACACGTGCTACAATGGTAGGTACAGAGGGCAGCTACACAGCGATGTGATGCGAATCTCAAAAAGCCTATCGTAGTCCAGATTGGAGTCTGCAACTCGACTCCATGAAGTAGGAATCGCTAGTAATCGCGGATCAGAATGCCGCGGTGAATACGTTCCCGGGCCTTGTACACACCGCCCGTCACACCATGGGAGTTGATTGCACCAGAAGTGGATAGCTTAACCTTCGGGGGAGCGTTCACCACGGTGTGGTTGATGACTGGGGTGAAGTCGTAACAAGGTAGCCGTAGGGGAACCTGCGGCTGGATCACCTCCTTATAGATGGCATTCGGTCAGCAAGAATTCACAACAAGTTGTTCTTTAGTTTAAGCTTACGTTTTAACAAGCGTAATTGGGTCTGTAGCTCAGCTGGTTAGAGCACCGTGTTGATAACGCGGGGGTCAGTGGTTCAAGTCCACTTAGACCCACCATTTTATAATGGGGCCATAGCTCAGTTGGTAGAGCGCCTGCCTTGCACGCAGGAGGTCAACGGTTCGACTCCGTTTGGCTCCACCACTATAGACGAATAAGCTTTAAGTGCTAATAGTATAAATAGAAACAAGTGATTT
>NZ_BAWJ01000049.1 GCF_000586475.1 Psychrobacter sp. JCM 18903
TATGGAATATAGAAGATATTACCATCTAGACTACTAAATATACTTTATGTGAAAGTTTTTACGTTTAGGAGAAAAAAGGGGGGGGACAACTAAGACATGCCGTCTTCTTCACCTTCTTCAAAGAACGGCACACAGAATGCAGTGTCTTTCTTGGCATCAGGAATAAAGCATTTTAAAATATCTGTTAAGTCAACAGGCTCTTTATTATAACGCGCATCTAAATCCGCTTCACTAATCTCTTTATAAGTACCGTCGATGAGATTTTTAAGTTTGGCTGGCTTACCATTAAGACTTATTTCTTCCACAAGGTTTTTAACCTTCCCATCCTTACCAAAGTCAAAAGTTGCATCGTTTATGGTGCTGTATTTTGTGCCTGTAGCAAGTTTGTAATTCATTTGTTCGATTGAATAACTCATACTACCGCCTACATCTCCTGTATAAGAACATGCCATGCCATGCGTCTTAGCTTTAGCGATAGAGCTAATGACGATACAGGTTGTATCACCTTTAGTCGAACCCATACCAGCCATAGCACTGATAGATAACAATGATAATGGGATAATAGTAAGTAATGTGGTAATTTTCATTTTTTCGTTCCTAAATACGTTTATAGTCAATGGATTGAGCGATAAATAGCTAGCCATTTATAAGGCTGGATAGCCTTGCCATCCATAAATTTGAATCATTATGGTTAGCAGTCCAAAAGGAATATAAAGGCATATCAGGGTCATTGATTTCTACCCTCATACCAGTAAAAGTAGTCTCAGTCTTTCCGCCGCTAATATGACCCGAACTATGCACCTTATAATTTTCATTTGTCACAGTTGATTCATGTGAATACCACTGCCTGATATCAGAAAAATCGCAAATAATCACTCTCTTTTCTTGTTCTGGATCAATGGTAAAGGCTATCTTTCTAGCTTCTTTATCTATAATTATCCCAGGAGCCTCGTAAGAAACATTTATATTATTCTTTATGGCTAGCTCTTTGTAATAATTATGAACTTTATCGTATTCCTTTCTTCCTTTAGTCGCTATCAGCGTGAACTGTAGAAATGTGAATCGTATACCTAGTATTATAAAGAGCGAAAGCATGAATGTTAGTAAGGCTGATATGAAACCGCCCCCAAAAATAAATGCGAGTATAGATAAACCCAAAGCTATATATAGAGTTTGTTTAGCAATTTTTTTCATTACTCCAAATGTTTCAAAATCAGGAGCCAAGTCATCGTTTGCACTTATTTTCTGTATAGCCATACTAAAGTCCTTTGAATTTCCCCTAAAATTTTAGGCGATACTTTGATCGAACGAATACAATGTCTAATTTATTAAATAACTAAAAATTGTTGATAGAACTCATTGTAACAAATAAGTAACAATTTTAAACTAACAAACTAAAGTTTTTTAAATTTAGTTTGTTAGTCGCCCCGCCCCCTGCGTAAGGGCAACCAACCGATACTTAGCTGAGCTTAAAGGTGTGGTCTCTTCTATTCCTAATGAAGCTATTTTAATCAATACGTTGGCGCTACAAGAGGCGAAGCACAGCTCTGAGATCGAAAATATTGTCACAACCAATGATGAGCTGTTTAAAGCTGAGCTTGATATCGTCAATCAGAGCCTTGCGACCAAAGAGGTGCAGAACTACACACAAGCGCTCAAATCAAGTTTTGATACGGTACGAAAAAGCGGTATTATTCGCTTAAGTGACATTTTAGCGATTCAAGAAGAGTTAGAGAAAAACGTGGCAGGGTTTCGTAAGCTGCCGGGTACGACGCTCAAAAACAGTCGGGAGTTTCCTAAAAACTGTGTAACTGCTTATAATCCATTAACAGGAGAATAAGCAATGACTACTCAATCTGACATTAAAAAACTGGCCGAACAAATGGCTGGTAGCATGAAAAGCTTTGATAACATCAAAGACTTCCAAAAGCAGCTCATGCAATCCTTTATCGATACTGCCTTAGAGGCTGAGATGGAAGACCATCTCGGCTACCCCAAGCATGAGAAAGCAGATAAACCAAACAAGCGCAACGGACACACTAAAAAGACCGTCCGCAGTGATACAGGCGATCTTGAAATCTCT
>NZ_BAWJ01000048.1 GCF_000586475.1 Psychrobacter sp. JCM 18903
GGCGTAGTCCTGTTAAGCCTTTGTTTTTCTTCTCTTGAGCAATATCGGCACAAGCTAATAGCGAGGTACTGATATCTGTCGGACAAGCATGAGCATATCGTGGGTCAAGCGGTAACTTGTCAGCGGGACGCTCCATATAGGTACGGATAAATGTCCACTGATCATAAGGGTTTAGTTGCATGTCTTCAAGATTGATATTTTGGATGCTTTGATTTGTCTTTGGATCAAGCACATGCAGGTTCAAGGCTTCAAAGACAACGCCATTATTACGTCTGACTGAGGCAACGATATCTTTGTAGTTAATCAGGTGGAAAATAGGGGCTTGCTTACGGTTATGCTCGTAGTAAGCAATTTGTTGGGTCTGTTTTAGTAATATGAGTTTGTTTGAATAAGATTTTTTATTTTTAAACTGCTTGTATGCTATGTATGGTAATAATCCAAACATTAAAAAATTTAAAATAATAATAAAAAAAGCTAAGAGATAATAAAATATAGACCCATCTTTGATAACTGCCATAACCATAGCTGTCATCAAAAAGAACGACTGCCCAAACAACCAACTAAAACAATAGGTCATTAAGAATCCAACCAATTGATACGAATTAATAATCGGGTGAAACAATAAATAATCTGGGTTGACCTCATGCACATTATGGCTCAGCCTCTCTATACTGGCTATTTTTTCTCGATACACAGGTATGCTTTCATCCCAAGGTCGACTCAGGAGCTTTTCGATAGGATGAGTATTATTAGGGGGATTGTAAATCATTATTTTTTTGCAACCTTTCTTTAGTAGCTATTATTATCCAAGTAGCTTACGTCTTTTAAGGGGTATGGCGGATTGCGACTGGTATCGGGCGTATAGGTCACAATCACTTTTGCGTTATTGATATTCTGCGGTTCAAACTTTAATAACTGCGTATCAATGATAAACTGAGGTTCCGATTCTTTTTCAGCCTCTTTTTTTGTCACTATAGGCAATAATCTCTCAAGAGCTGATGATTTGATATTACCCGCAGCAGGTTCATCACTGGCAGAATTATAGAATGTCGCTTTATATAGGTTTTGCTCTCTGCCACCTTTATCAGCAACCACCTCTATAGTCAGTTGACTTGCTTTGTCCCAATTCCCAATGTGAATTTGACTTTGAAATAAGGTCAGATGCTCTTTTACAATCTCAAGGACTGGCGGAAGTCTTATCTCACTGTTTGTGCTTATTTCGTGCTCCACAGGCATTCTACCTTGAAAGTTTGCAAACGATTATTAGCTAAGAAAAAGGTACAAGCCGTGATAAAGCCACTAATGTCTTGCTCCAAACTATTGAAAGGCGACTTTGACTGAAACGGATTTATCAGATAATAGTCTTGTCCTCGCATGGCTTTATGACCAAACACGCTGTTGTCTAACCAGTATTCTATCAATGTATTGTTTTTATCATCAAACTTATAGGCTAGGCGCTGAAAAGTATAGCTTAGAGTCATACCGACAAACATAATCGCTAATAGTGGTAGCGCAGGTAATGCGGCGGCTGGCGATGCTATCGCTAATAAGCCTAGATTAAATCCGGCATAAGCTGAAGCACCTATCGAGACGGCTGAACCTATTGTTAACGCTGAAGATGTTAAATTCCCATCATTGAACTTACGATAGCCATAAATTGCTAAGCTTCCTACCTCAAATGTCGCTCCTACTACGCTATCCACCTGCGCGATAGACAAGCCTGTTTGCAAAACTGGTTCTGCCAAACACGCTAGCTCCCGATGCCGCCACATCCATACTCGCCGTGACTAGTGCAAGTCCAGAGCTGATAGTACCTAACTGCTCTTGCGTTAGCTGTATTGGGTCACCTGCATATTTCAATCTGGCAAGGGCTGGCACACTAGCAATCACTGCATGGAACTGAAAATATGCGATAAAAACAGACACGACACCCATACTTCCATTCGCTATTTTTTGGGCACTATTGTGCCATTCAATGCCTTTAGCTGCTAAGTCGCCATTTAACAGCTCTTGATAGCCAACATTTAAGCTGTCTAGAGTATCACGTAAGTTCGGTAATACGCGCTCGCCCCAAACGATATCAGGTTGTTGGTTTAAGGAGCGCGTTCGGTAATCAAAGGGTAAGTCGTTAACAAACAACTCCAGCGCGTATTCAGCAGCGTCTAACATTTGAGCAAAGGCATCGCGCATTTCTTTAAAGTAAGCGGGTGAGCTATAGCGCTCTAATAAATAGATTGCTTGAGGTCTTATGATGTAGTTATTCATTTTTAGCGGTTCTCGTACTGTTTAATAGAGGTTGGCTAATCAGTTTTTATCTAAGCAATTACCAACATCACATACAATATCGATCCAATAAACCATGTCGCATTGATCGCAATTCCTGAGTACCATTTCAGCTTTACCGCTTGGTTTTGGTTTGCAAAAGATGCTTGGCGCTCTGCTGTGACAGGCAAGATGTTATATGGGTTGTTTTGACCATCCCACATAAGCCGTCGCTGAACTTCCGGATGTAGTGCAGGATTGGCACTGGATTGATAGATGTTGCCTTCGGCAAGGTCTAAAAAGCTAACTGTACAGGCGCGTAGCCAGCCCATGATAGTGACTTCATGTT
>NZ_BAWJ01000047.1 GCF_000586475.1 Psychrobacter sp. JCM 18903
TATACTCATATACTCATATACTCATATACTCATATACTCATATACTCATATACTCATATACTCATATACTCATATACTCATATACTCATATACTCATATATGTAATTTGGTTGTTTCGACAATATAATGCGGAAAACGTGCCAAGCAGTTTAAACCAAGATCAATATGTCAGCTTTCATATGTACGTTTTAAAAGGTATGCATGGGAACATATCAAATTACCCCTTTGCTTTTTACTAAAATGTGTACAGATATAGGTACGTATATAGTATATACTAGTGTAGCATTTAACCTATAATGATAGGTCATATAACCAACATAATTAAACGTGGAGTAATTATTATGGACGTTGTGAACTACACTGATTTTAGAAAGAGCTTAGCAAAGTATATCGATAAGGTAGACACCGATAAAGGCCCGATATTAATTACAAGACAAAATGCTAAACCGACGGTATTGATGAGTTTAGAAGAGTTTAACTCGTATGAGGAAACACTGCATCTTTTAAGCAGCCCTACCAATGCCAAGCGTCTCAGACGCTCTATTGCTGATGCTAAAGCTGGTCGCTTAATTGAACGTGAGATTGATACCAAAGATATACCCCTCACTTTTGATGATGAGGTAGACGCTTGATACTATCTTGGACGGAAGACGCGTGGGAGGACTATGAGTACTGGCAAAAAACCAGTAAAGAGAAAGTCAAACAGATCGGTAAGCTGATTAAAGCCATCAAACGTGACCCATTTAAGGGTATTGGCAAACCTGAACCACTCAAACATGACCTTGCAGGCTACTGGTCTCGTCGAATTGATCAAGAGCATCGGCTGGTTTATGAAATTCAAGATGATGCGATCATTATCGTCCAGTGCCGTTATCATTATTAAGTAAGGATATGACAGCCTAAAAATCGCCTGATTTTAAATCAGGCGATTTTTATAGTGATAGGTAGATAGTTACTGCCCCAGAAGTACTCTTTAATTCTTGAGACATCTCAGCAATCAACTGACGGCAGCACTTAGCCACGACTTGTATTTCAGAATATGAACCGACCCAATATTGTCCGGAACTTAACGTCTTGTGAGGATGTGCTAACTTCATAATAATTGAATTGCTTACGCTAAGATGACGACAAAAAAAGCCTAAGCAATTCAACGAAAAACCAGATATCAAAAAACTAGTCTGCATGACAAACAAAAAAATGCCTCTGGGAGTTGACTCCTAGAGGCATTTAGTTTTTAATGTAATTAACGGTTACAGTGTGCGTCAACACCCTGTAACGAACAAATAAGCATACGCAGTGCGTTATTTGAACAGCATTAAATGCCCGTGTAGGTGCATTTTATCCAAAAACTGCTTTCATATCAACCTTATTCACTATACATTTTAATAAACCGCTTGTTCGCTCGTTACATCCTCGTGCTGCTCTCTTTGTACCCGTTACCCGTCAAATGGGTGGCAGGCCTCGGCGACGACTGCGTTTGACATAAGGGTGAGCTCCCTACAGGGGTGACTAGACAAAGGATCAGAGCAACGCAATGAGTGGTTACTCGTGCATATCGTAGCGGTATATTGGGTTTGGGCCCTTGCTAGCGTATGACAGCACAGTAGCGGTTAAGAGCGTGTCTAGGCGGTGCTATCAGCCGTAATCTTAACAACCGTAGCTTGATACAGTGATACGGTCTTGATGATGCGATGGGCGATGAAGTCGGCATGACTAATCACATCAAATCCAAGGAATGCACTGAAGCGTTTGTGAGTATTTTTTTACTCATAAACGCTTTAGGGTGAGTGTTCCTTGAAATCTGCTCAAGGCTCCAAAATCAGCATAAATTTACTTAGGCTAATTCAAGTAGTATATAGCACACTAGTCTATATACTATAAGACTTAAGAGAAAAAATTAGAATAGTTATTATACAATAGTCACTTATTCAGTGAGTCGATATTGTCATGGTTGATTCATAAGTTTAGTGTGAATAGAACAGGATCTATGCCTTGGGTAAAGTCTCTCTTAAACTCATAACTGTTCTTTATCTTTATACCTCGAATACTTTTATTTAATCAGCATCCAAAGCATTATCTTTGTTTTGAATAAGTATCAGCTCATCTTGTGCTTTCTTAAGTTGATCTTGTAATAGAGTCATTTGTTCCTGTCCTGATAGGTGACGGCTTGATAGCTCATTATACTGCTTATTCAAGACGCTATGTTCAGCTTCAAGCTTGGCCTGTGTTTGAGTCAGCTGACCGTTAAGTCCTGATAGCTTATCGCGCTCAGCGATTGTTGCTCTTAATTCTCCTTTAACTTCTGCCGTGTCAGTCGCTATCTCATTGCGTTCAGTAGTGACTGTCTTTAGCTCATCCTTAGTCGCTGTCAGTTCTGCCTGCAGACGTGCAATTTCTGCTTTATCGCTATTAGCAGTGGCTTCAAGCGTGGCCACCTTTGATATGTTGGCACTCAGATCTTTTGATTGCTGATCAACTTCTACGCAGATCAGTAAGTTGAGCCTGAGCTGCCGCTGTTTTAGCTCGTTCAAGTTCCAGCTGGTGCTGAGCATCGCTAAGTGTCTGTGTCAGCGTATCCCGTTCAAAAGTCACTTGAGCCGCGGTGATAGCCGTTGCCTCTGCGGTTGCTGCGACCTCATCGAGCTGCCCTAACAAATCAGTCTGCTCACTCTCTAGTGTCTTAACCGCTTCTTGTGCCTCGTCTGTCTCAGCT
>NZ_BAWJ01000046.1 GCF_000586475.1 Psychrobacter sp. JCM 18903
GAGAACTGAATCAAGCGTATAAACATAGGTGATATCGTTATCATAATTAGACTTTATAACACTTAGCAGTCGAAAGACTACTTGGGGTTGTATGGTCAAGTAATGAAGCGCACATGGTGGATGCTTGGCAGTCAGAGGCGATGAAAGACGTGACAGCCTGCGATAAGCTTCGGGGAGGCGGCAATATCCTGTGATCCGGAGATTTCTGAATGGGGAAACCCACCTACCATAAGGTAGGTATCTTGTACTTGTACAAGAAGCGAACGAGGGGAAGTGAAACATCTCAGTACCCTTAGGAATAGACATCAAATGAGATTCCCCTAGTAGCGGCGAGCGAACGGGGAGAAGCCGATTAATGCTAATGTAGAAGAACAGCGTGGGAAAGCTGACCGTAGTAGGTGATAGTCCTGTATTCGAAACATTAGCGTTAACATATTAAGTAGAGCGGGGCACGAGAAATCCTGTTTGAAGATGGGGGGACCATCCTCCAAGGCTAAATACTCCTGACTGACCGATAGTGAACCAGTACCGTGAGGGAAAGGCGAAAAGAACCCCTGTGAGGGGAGTGAAATAGAACCTGAAACCGTGTGCGTACAAGCAGTGGGAGCCTTAATTTATTAGGGTGACCGCGTACCTTTTGTATAATGGGTCAGCGACTTATATTCTGTAGCAAGGTTAACCGTTTAGGGGAGCCGTAGGGAAACCGAGTCTTAATAGGGCGTTTAGTTGCAGGGTATAGACCCGAAACCGAGTGATCTATCCATGAGCAGGTTGAAAGTGCCGTAACAGGCACCGGAGGACCGAACCCACTGTCGTTGAAAAGCCAGGGGATGACTTGTGGATAGGGGTGAAAGGCTAATCAAACTCGGTGATAGCTGGTTCTCCCCGAAAGCTATTTAGGTAGCGCCTCGGACGAACACCATTGGGGGTAGAGCACTGTTTCGGCTAGGGGGTCATACCGACTTACCAAACCGATGCAAACTCCGAATACCGATGAGTGATATCCGGGAGACACACAGTGGGTGCTAACGTCCATTGTGGAGAGGGAAACAACCCAGACCGCCAGCTAAGGCCCCAAATTCCTAGTTAAGTGGGAAACGAGGTGGGAAGGCATAGACAGCTAGGAGGTTGGCTTAGAAGCAGCCATCCTTTAAAGAAAGCGTAATAGCTCACTAGTCGAGTCGGCCCGCGCGGAAGATGTAACGGGGCTCAAACTAGGAGCCGAAGCTGCGGATTTGAATTTGTTTTCAAGTGGTAGGGGAGCGTTGTGTAAGCCTGTGAAGGTGTGTCGTAAGGCATGCTGGAGGTATCACAAGAGCGAATGCTGACGTGAGTAACGATAATGCGAGTGAAAAGCTCGCACGCCGGAAGATCAAGGGTTCCAGTCCAACGTTAATCGGGGCTGGGTGAGTCGACCCCTAAGGCGAGGCCGAAAGGCGTAGTCGATGGGAAATCGGTTAATATTCCGATACTTGTTTATAATGCGATGGAGGGACGGAGAAGGTTATGTCAGCCTGGCGTTGGTTGTCCAGGTGAAAGGATGTAGGCTTACAACTTAGGTAAATCCGGGTTGTTACATGGCTGAGATCTGATAGCAAGCTGTACTTGTACAGTGAAGTGGCAAATACCATGCTTCCAGGAAAAGCTTCTAAGCAATAGTTATAAACGAATCGTACCCTAAACCGACACAGGTGATCAGGTAGAGAATACCAAGGCGCTTGAGAGAACTCTGCTGAAGGAACTAGGCAAAATGGTACCGTAACTTCGGGAGAAGGTACGCTGCTGATGGTGATAGGACACGCTCCTTGAGCTGTTGGCAGTCGCAGATACCAGGCTGCTGCAACTGTTTATTAAAAACACAGCACTCTGCAAACACGAAAGTGGACGTATAGGGTGTGATGTCTGCCCGGTGCTGGAAGGTTAATTGATGGGGTTAGCGTAAGCGAAGCTCTTGATCGAAGCCCCAGTAAACGGCGGCCGTAACTATAACGGTCCTAAGGTAGCGAAATTCCTTGTCGGGTAAGTTCCGACCTGCACGAATGACATAATGATGGCAGCGCTGTCTCCAGCAGAGACTCAGTGAAATCGAAATCGCAGTGAAGATGCTGTGTACCCGCGGCTAGACGGAAAGACCCCGTGAACCTTTACTACAGCTTTACATTGAACTTTGACCTGACTTGTGCAGGATAGGTGGGAGGCTTTGAAGCCGAGACGCTAGTCTCGGTGGAGCCAATCTTGAAATACCACCCTGGTCATGTTGGGGTTCTAACTCAGGTATAACAATACCGAGGACAATGTATGGTGGGTAGTTTGACTGGGGCGGTCTCCTCCTAAAGAGTAACGGAGGAGTACGAAGGTGCGCTCAGACCGGTCGGAAATCGGTCGTAGAGTATAAAGGCAAAAGCGCGCTTAACTGCGAGACCCACAAGTCGAGCAGGTACGAAAGTAGGTCTTAGTGATCCGGTGGTTCTGTATGGAAGGGCCATCGCTCAACGGATAAAAGGTACTCTGGGGATAACAGGCTGATACCGCCCAAGAGTTCATATCGACGGCGGTGTTTGGCACCTCGATGTCGGCTCATCTCATCCTAGGGCTGAAGCAGGTCCTAAGGGTATGGCTGTTCGCCATTTAAAGAGGTACGCGAGCTGGGTTTAGAACGTCGTGAGACAGTTCGGTCCCTATCTACCGTGGGCGTTGGAAATTTGAGAGGATCTGCTCCTAGTACGAGAGGACCAGAGTGGACGAACCTCTGGTGTTCGGGTTGTCACGCCAGTGGCATTGCCCGGTAGCTACGTTCGGATGGGATAACCGCTGAAAGCATCTAAGCGGGAAGCCCACCTCAAGATTAGATTTCCCTAAAGAGCCGTTGAAGACTACGACGTTGATAGGCAGGGTGTGGAAGTGCAGCGATGCATGTAGCTAACCTGTACTAATTGCTCGTTTGGCTTGACCATACAACACCCAAGTGGTTTGTATGAAAGCTCTAATTAATCTATCTTGTATAAGCGAAAGCTTTAGAATAAAAGAAAGAATATTTCGATATCACCTTTAACCTTGATTCAGTTAGGTTACCAGTTGATCGACCATAAACTAAACACTTATAGTCAAACAATAAAAATAACAGACTCATATCTAACCCCCTTTGCTGACGACAATAGCATGATGGCACCACCTGATCCCTTCCCGAACTCAGAAGTGAAACATCATTGCGCCAATGGTAGTGTGGATTCGTCCATGTGAGAGTAGGTCATCGTCAGCTCTCTATTCT
>NZ_BAWJ01000045.1 GCF_000586475.1 Psychrobacter sp. JCM 18903
AAGCAGTAGGAATAACTTAACGAGCGTGAGCCGTTTTATCAAGTGGTGGCAAAATGAAGTGTATTGCATACGTCAGTAGAGTGCCTATCAGTGATCGTACTATTCGAATGCCTACTGGGTTATCAGACATCGTTAGCGTCTCTCGTAAGAATAATCCAAAATCGCAAATTACGGGTATCATCTCTTACCGTGACGGTCAGTATCTGCAAGTGCTAGAAGGCCCTCATCTGGAAGTAGACAAGTTAATGAGTAAGATAGCTTCTGATCCTAGACATGAAGATCTTTGGGTGTTTTTGGATGTGCGCGTGATCAAACGCAGCTTTAATAATTGGGCTGTGAGCGTGTTTGACTTTGTGGATCAAGATAACTTTTTTAATGCGTTCATTGAGAATAATAGCGCTGTGTTGAACAGCTTTGATGAGTCTCAACAAAGACGTATTCAACCGTTTATTGATATAAAAAAATCTGATACGGCGCCTGAAAAGTATTATGAAGGTAAGAATTTAAGATTATTAGCTTGGCCTGATCTGAATAATGAAAGTAATCCTCAAATGACTATGAACCTGTGTATCAAATTGACTAAAAAGCCTTATTCGTTTAATGCACTAGCGGATAGTGGTGATTTTGGTAGCCATCATCAAGTCACACAGATTATCAGAGAGTTTGATCGTTTAGGTTTATTGAGTGTCACAGAGGCAGCACCGATACATGAGCAAACCGTAAATGAGAAAAAGCCTAACAAATTTTATGGTGCGATCAAAAAATTCTTAGGAATGAGGTAAAAAATTGAATTATCAGAAACTAGCAATCATTGGTGAAGTAGGTGCTGGAAAAACTCAGTTGGTCAAAACCCTAAGCGAGATAAGCCCCATCGAAACAGAAGCAAAATCTAGTATCGATATCGGTAAAGAGTACACGACGGTCGGTATCGATTATGGGCGCATCACTCTGTCTGACGATATGGCGCTAGGTATTTACGGTGTGCCAGGTCAAGAGCGGTTTTCTTTTTTATGGGAGTTCGTCAATCAGTCGCTATGGGGATTGCTCATTTTGATTAGATATGACGAGACACCCGATTATGCCAATTTAGATAAGCTATTACACTTTTTTGCACCAGAAAAAAATCAGACCACGTGTATCATTGGCATCACTCATTGCGAGGATGCTGACAAAGATAGCCTTTCAGCACTGGGACAAGAAATAAGAGTGATGTTGATGCAGCATAAAGTGGTGGCACCCGTGCTCCATACAGATCCTAGAAATAGAGAGTCCGCCGTGTCTCTGTTGTCATTATTTAATACCCTTAACAATCAAGACTAATGCCAGATATGACTATGTTAAAAGAAAAATTAGACGAAAAATCACCAGCAAAAATAGTGTTATTAAGCCATATGAAAGCACTGTGTGACGCCAATAGAGAAGTCATATTGGTTAGCTTATGCACCACAGATGGCTTTCCCATTAGTTGCTTTTCGATCAGTGAATTGAGCAATCAAACGGACAAGTTTGCAGCGATGAGCAGCACACTATCAGCACTGAGCGATTCATCCGCGAGTCAAATGAAGCAGGGCAAGTGCGACATCACTATCGTCGAAGCCACTGCTGGAAACATGCTATTTGTCAAAACTGACTATATCGGTAAGCCTTGTGTGTTGACCGTAGTAGCACAGAATAAGATGGCACTAGCAGAAGCAAGATATAAGACCAAAAAACTGATTGGTCTTATATCTGCTATCACTGAGTAGTGTTTTACGAGATTACCTAAATCATCTGTACAGTAGGACTTATGAGGGAGTACTCAATTATGAATAGATACAAAACCAAATACTTCCCCTAATAGCTAGCTCAGAGTTTAGAAACTTTCATAATCTGGATGATAGAGTAAATCTTCAGCTGATCCCATGAGACGTGGTGGTATGTCATAGCCAAAGTCAAAGTTATATTGTCCATCTACTGTGACTTTCATTTTACAGGTAGTCCAATATTCTTTTGAATTATGCATAGTTTCATTTAATTCAAAAAATAATTTTAATAAGAGATACCTATTGTTGACGTCTACTCTATAATCTACTTCTTCGTTATTATGAAACCATACCGAAGATGAACTATTTTCAAAATCCTCACCTGTTTTGACTAGCTCAATGTAGTGACAGTACTTAGTCCAGTTCTGTGGACTATTATCAAAAACCCATCTAACGATTAGCTCTTGTAGTTCTTCCACTTTAGTTACACTCATCTTCAACCACCTTTTTTATTTTGAATAATATTTTCTGTAACTCTTTTACCAACTTCGCCATAAGACACTGAAAAAGCATCTGGTCTAACACTTCGGTTGTTTGAATTATATATTGGCTCAATCAAATTAATAACGGATAAAGTTTTTAAATAGTAAGTTCATATTTTAGAACTCTTTATAGTCTGGGTCGTACATCAAGTCTTCAGCTGATCCCATAAGGCGTGGTGGTATGTCATAGCCAAAGTCAAAGTTGTATTTTCCATCTGAAGTAACTTTCATCTTGCAGGTCGTCCAAGATCTATTGTCAGTCATAAAACTAACTTTATTTAATTCGTAAAATAAATCGGTCATTTGAATACCTATACTACCTTCTACTAAATAATCAATAACTTGATTATTACTATCAAACCAGACTACCGATTCATCTGACTCATAATCATTATTTATGATAATTAGCTCAATATATACACAACATTTTTTCCAGTCGGTAGGTGCGTTACTCTGTACCCAAAGTGATATCTTTTTTTCAATAGAGTTCTTTTCATAGTTATTCATTTCAACCTCCTGCTTGATTTTTAAACGTTCTAGTTCTCCAAGTACCGTTTTCAATTCTATAGCTTGTTCTGATTGTATCTGGCCTTGTTGTATTATTACCACTACGATAAATTGGCTCTATCCTTACTTCTACCTTTTTACCCGCTGCGGCTAACGCTTTTACCTTACTCTCAAACTTACTCGCATAGGCTCCTTGATTTAAGTTTGCTACTCCATTAGAAGGTTTTCCGTTACCTGGTACAACATTTAATCGATTAATTGGACCATTGAACTGATTACCAATTAAATGGAAACCTACATCACCCGATTTCGACCCCTTATCGTTACCAATTTTTGTCGTAGTAATGCTATCTGTTGTTTGACGCCCATGGTCTTTCGGATCAATTGTACCTGATACTTGATCAACACGACCTTTACTATCGGTACGCCATGCATAGCTACCATACTCATAAGTCGTGTTGGGTAGTGGATTCTCTGCCATACGATTAAAGGTAGCTAAGTCTGTGACTTTAATCACGGCAGGTAGTTTTTGTTTTACAAAACCCTCAGGGGTATTATTGC
>NZ_BAWJ01000044.1 GCF_000586475.1 Psychrobacter sp. JCM 18903
CATACTCACATACTCACATACTCACATACTCACATACTCACATACTCACATACTCACATACTCACAATAATTTTGAAAGTTTGTAATAATATTTGTCAAATGAAAGTTGTGAATCGCTACGCCTGTGCCTGACTCAAGCAAATTAGCCTCCGATATAGTCGGGGCGGTTCACAACCAAAAACTTGGTAACCCGCCACCTCAGTTTAAATTGCTTGTTTCAAGTTAAGAGTAGGGTATATAACAATAAAAATAAGAGTGTTATAGCTCTCATTTTTGACTTAGAATAAGGTGCGTATGATGTTAGACATTACATCATATTTTTTATTTTGAACTCTCAATCATTCGTAGTAACTTATGGCCGACCTTGTGCATTATTTTTCACAAAATAAATTTTGTGTTTTGATCGAATATCTAACATCTATACCAAATAAGTTTGCTGTCAAAACTATGCTTACAGATTTTCCAGCATTGATGACTTTAGCAGATCGAGTACATTCAGATCAAGATATGAGTCCACTTGATGCAAGTTTTTTTTATCCAGCAGGAATTGATAAAGTATTGCACTTTGCAGGTAAAGATAGAGATATACAGGATTTTTACAAATTTTTAGATCAAGCAAATTCTGCCAATATTCAAAACTTACTTTTACTTACTGGTGATAAATTAAAAAATCATGTTGATGAAGACTCGTATCTGAAGCGTACACGTTATTTAGAGTCTGTAAATGCGGTAATGACTGCCAAACAACATGGTGGATTTAATATCGGAGTCGCATTCAATCCATTTAAATATAATGAAGCTGAACATGATGCTCAATATTTTAAACTTCATAAAAAAATACATGCTGGTGCAGATTTTATCATCACACAATTAGCTATGACATTGACGCCTTAAAGCATTGCAAAAAAATTATGCATGAAAATGGCTATACACAAAAAATTTTAGCCTGTGTCATGCCGCTAAATCTGGGACGTGCAAACTTTATGTTAAAACATAAAGTTGCTGGAATTGTTATTACTCCACATATGGTAAAAGTATTGGAAGATGAGAAAAAATCTGGGAAAAATGAGTACGCTTATAGACGTTGTGCATTACAAATTTTAATTTGTAAACAACTTGGTTTCGCAGGTATTCACCTATCTGCTTGCCATAATCCTGATGAACAATTGTTACTTGAACATTGGATTAATGCGTATCGTCATCTGGATTTAAATGCACTTGAATTATTATGGAATTCATTATGGCAAGTTAAAACAGGAAAAGAATTTATACCTGATTTTTCATATTCTTCGAAACAACCGTCAATAGGACAATTAATCAAATATCATCATTTACACATGATGCATAACACATTTTTTGATGCAAAACTTGCTAGATCATTTGGTCGCTTTATTTTTAAAGCTTCTTTTTGGGAAAAACAGTCTACTACCAAAGCTTTGTTAAAAACAGAATGGCTAAGTAAGCACGCTGTTTTAGGTTGTGAGAGTTGTGGGCAATGTCGTTTGGGAGAAACAATATATATTTGTCCAGAAACCTGCCCCAAAGGTTTGTCCAATGGTCCATGTGGTGGAACCACATTGGATTACTGTGAGTTCGGTGATCGAGAATGTATTCATTCAGTCAAAGCTAGGCTTGCTAAAGTTGTGGGGCAAACGCATATTTTAAAAGAAAAACTGATTCCAACAGTTCCTATTACAATACGTGGAACTAGCTCTTGGAAAAACTGGTATTTAAAGACAAAAGCTTAACTTTTTTCATCCATCACATTTGAATAAAACTTCACACCAAGTTTAATTCGCTCACGATCATTTTTCATCCGCCATCTATTGGTATCTCTTAGTGAATAGACACACCCACAATATTCTTGCTGATAGAACTCTTCTTTCTTACTAATTTCAAGCATACGAACAGCACCGCCATGTTTGCGCCAATTGTAATCCCAATACGTAATGCCATCATAGTGAGATGCAGATTGATGACCACAATCATTGATCTGTTGCATATTTTTCCAACGTGAAATACCTAATGAACTGCTGATAAGGCTAAAGCCATTTTCCTTTGCATATAAAGCAGTACGTTCAAAACGCATATCAAAACACATGGTACAACGAATGCCTTTTTCAGGTTCATTTTCCATACCTTTGGCTCGTTCAAACCAATTATCTATATCATAATCACAGTCAATAAAAGGTATATTGTGTTTCTTTGCAAAACGAATGTTTTCTTCTTTACGAATCTCATATTCTTTGATTGGGTGAATATTAGGGTTATAAAAAAATATAGAAAAATCTATTCCAGATTGAATTAGCGTTTCCATCACTTCTCCTGAACACGGGGCGCAGCAAGAATGTAATAAAAGTTTTTTATGATCATTGGGAAGAGTTAGTTTTTGACGTTGTAATTTGTTAGACATAGTCTTTTGATGTGAGAGTTAAACTTTATATTCTACTTAAACTAAATACTATCGGCAAGCTTGATTACTGGTCTTATGAGGATTATGGCGCTCTAGTTTTTGATAACGATAAACTGGTTAAAATACATGCAAATACTATTACTAGTCGTCAATAGTAGGTTAAACCCCACTGGAGTCACCCTTTAGGGTCTCCAAACATATTTATAGACCATCTAAAACAGCCTAGTATTAACGAACTGCTTTTTTCAACACTCGATAAACGGTAGCTACCCCAACACCAACCGCCTTAGCGATTTCCTCTTTTGTCATATTGTTTTGACTGGCCAATTCTCTAATACGATTGTGTTTAGTTGTATTAGGCTTCTTACCGGCGGGCTTATAGCCACTGTTAGCCAATCCCTGCTTGATACGCTCTCTACGCTTGTCATTATCAAGCTTTGCCATCGTTGCTAACAAGTCGATCAGCATATGGTTAATCACTGTTAGGATCTCACCTGTCATGCCCTTACTTACCGTATGCGTCGTTGGTAGATCAGCTACCACCAATCGTAAGCCCTTGTCTTTTATACGCTGCTTTAGAATCGCAAAATCATCTTGAGATAGCCTGCTTAATCTATCCACGCTTTCAACCAGCAGAATATCGCCTTCTTCAGCATCATTGAGTAACAGAGTGAGTGCTGGTCTATCAAGCTTAGTACCACTGAAATGCTCTACGTACTCAACATGGTTATCATCATAGCTTTGGCTAAAGCTAATCAAGTCAGACAAGGCTCTCTTAGCGTCTTGATCCTTAGTACTGGCTCTCACATAAATACGAACGGTCATAACACCACCTCTATTACTTAGACTTAATAATTAATGTTTATTGATAATAGCCAGATATTACTATCATTTAATAATAGAAACAAGTCTAATGATAGATAGATTATCGTTTAGGGGTTTTA
>NZ_BAWJ01000043.1 GCF_000586475.1 Psychrobacter sp. JCM 18903
GCCAATTATTCCTCTCAAAGCTGCTATGCAATATGGGGTAAAAAGTTGCCTAACCTTTTTTATCCTACGTCATTCACTGCAATATGGCTGTGACATTATTCTAGAAATGTGTAGCTTAATGTATTAAAAAGCAAGAAATGCCAATATCATTTACCAAATAATCACGTTATTATTATTTATTAACAATCGCTCAAAAGATTTCAATCTGAATAATGAGAAAAAATAGGCAATAAAAAACCGTATCTCGTTGCTAAGATACGGTCATTAATTAGATATTAAGAAGTAGATTGCTTCGATTTATAAATGGGTAATCTTACGAATCGACAACTTCAAAACTAAGACCCGCATGCTCTTCTAAACGCGCCAGTAGATGATTACCCATGGCAGAGGCTGGTGTCCAAAAACCACCACCAATTTCTTCTTTGCTGATATCTTGTGCTAAGCATAACGCTGCTTGCGCTAGCATACGCGAGGTACTGCCGTAACCTGGATCTTTGTCACCCGTTACTTTCGTATTGATGGTGTCTTTATTAGCCGTTTCTCCAAAGAGGCGAATGTCAAAGTAGCCGTTTGCTTGCTCTTCTGCAGACGGACCAGAACCTGACTTAGGTAGCACGTGCTTAGCTAATAATTCACGGCTCGGTTTGACCATCATAGCAGTGGCAAATCCAAACAAGCCTGCACTCATTGCATAGCTTGATAATTGACCTTTCACACCATCTTGCATCCACATTGCTTCGTCATATTTAAAGTCACGACCATATTCATAGCCAAGCAATTGGTTGGTGCGATGCACGATACGGGTATTGATGCTAGCCATGACAAAAGGCGCAAGCCAGCGTTTGTGCTCACTATCGTATTCTGGCTTACTGACATTAGCTTGGCGCACGTTTGGCGCATCTTTATCATCATTGAGTAGATAAGGATTTGCTACCTGCTTACGACGTGACTTGTCCTTTCCAACTTCTTCAAAAATAGTCGCCATTGAGGCAATGGTGCCACCTGATAGACCGCCTTTCGCCGCTTTGACACGCATATGAATCACATTACAAGCGCGACCAAACTTCTCTTCTGCTTGGGTTTGGGTAAAGTAGACGCCCAAATCCGATGGAATCGAATCAAAGCCACACGAGTTGACAATACGAGCGCCGCTTTGCTTTGCCGCGTCCTGATACTTATCCATCATATCTTTGATAAAGATAGCTTCACCAGTGAGATCGACATAATCTGTCCCATGAGTGGTACAAGATTTGATCAGCGGCTCACCGTATTTGAGATAAGGACCGACGGTTGAAATGATGACTTGGGTTTGTTTGGTCATCTCATCAAGGCTGTCCGCATCGTCACTATTAGCAAGAATAATATCGACAGTGCTGCCAAGTTTAGATTGTAATTCGTTCAGTTTTGCTTCATCACGCCCAGCAATCGCCCACGTGACATCGGCGCCATCTTTGTCTTTAGTATTAGATAGAAACTCTGTTAAATAGTGTGCTGTAATTTGACCAACAAAGCTGGTTGCACCATATAAGACGACCGCGTAAGGGCGCTTTTCATCGCTGCGCTGTCGTGTATTGTTCGAGGTATCCGTATTGGTATTGGTATCCATATTTATTATCCTTAATAGCTATTTTGATGAGTCGTGTGACGTTTAAAATTTGTTGCCATTTAACAGTCAGATTTTGAAGTCTAATTTTTTGATAGCAATCAGGCAGATATATTAAAGTATTTTTGACCAGTAAAAATGACTTGTAAGTTACTGTTTATAGCAGATTATATGATGGAAATGTTGACGGCTAAGTAATAACTAACCATCTATACACATAACTCCCATAAAGAGATGAAAAAAAGGTTCGATGTTAAGATTTGCTACAAAGGTTACATAACCTACCGATATCATTACCAAAATGAACGTTTTCTAAAGATAAATATTGCTAATCTATGGTCGTAAGCAGTAATAATGGTTGAAAAACTAATAAGTATTAAAAAAACAAAAAGTAAAGAAAAAGGAGTTTTAGAGAGAGCAAGGTACTCATTAATAATAGTAGTTATGTCTTATTAATAATTGTCCATTGCATCAATCTAAATATCTGGTTTTCTAATAATAATTTTTAAGGAGAAGGTTATGTTTCGCTGGGCTATTATTTTTGCCGTGATCGCACTGTTAGCAAGTTTATTGGGTTTTGGCGGTGTCGCAGGATTGTCTGCTAATTTGGCATATATTTTCTTAGCAGTCGCTGTCATTTTATTTATTGTGGCATTTGTAAGCCGCAAGATGTAATTAATACCTGTAGATTATTAAATACCAAAATCCTCAATTGAGGACTTTTTTTTGGTATTTAATAATGTATTTACTAATAAAGGATTTTTATAAACATTATAAAAACAAACACATCACTATAAACGTTTCGGCTGGACTATGTGTTCCATCCGTTTCGCCAGACGAATATCATGCTGGTAATACCGCCAGTATCGCCAGTAGTTAAGCGCACCTCTACCACGTTATACGTGTTGCGCCATTCGGGATGATGCTCGAGCGCTTCGGCATGGAACGCTGCTTGATTCATAAAGCTTATGGCTTCGATGAAATCGCTAAAGTGATATGTTTTTACGATAGCATTGCCCTCGCGCTGCCAACCGGGCAATTCTTCCAGCTGCAAATTTACTTGCTTATCAGATAAACTACTCATATTAATCACCTTTATTATTATGTTGGTTTGGTTTATTAAAAACTATATCAGGCACTACATTGTAGCTGTCAAAGCTATTTTACGAAACTTCAATTCTATTTTTCAGTTATATCATTAACGCTATTACGTCACTGTAAAGACCTTTTGTTCTATTGCCATTATAGGCCAGAAAATCCGCCTATATTTGCTATCTTGCCATATATTCGAAGATAAATATACGAGGGCAGATAGCAAATAAATAGGAGGGTAGTAAGGTATTAACGCTTCAATTTTATTAGACAAGCTGAACCATAATAAATGCTTAAAATATTTCTAAAGAAATCGTGGTGCTTATTAGCATGCTACATTTTCTACGGCTTATTGCTAAGGAGTGGACTATAGCAAGTCTTGGTAATCAGGATGTTTGCTGATATATGACGAGACAAATGAGCACTGTGGTATCACTTTTTTATTCTGTTCACGAGCATAGTTGAGGGCATGCTTGACCAATGCTGAGCCAATACCGCGCCCGCCTAGCTCCTGAGGTACGATAGTATGATCATAAACTAATGTATCGTCACGCTCTTGATAGCTAATATAGCCAGTATAACCGTCAATAGAGGTTTCAAAGCGTTTAGCTTGTTCATCATGGGTAATGGTTAGGTTTTGTTCAGAGTTTTGATTTTTCATGGATATTCTCCGTTATTATTGATTATTATCGTTAAATATGGGGCTGTCCTAGATAACTAGTTCAGTTCTTGTTTAACCCATTGTTTAACCCATTGTTTTAGCTGATATAATTGACGTTTTGGTTCGCTGTAGTTAAAACGCCACTCACATTCCTTCAAAAACAGATGGAAATGCTCTTTTGGGATGCCATTATATTTACGCATATGACGCTTTGCTTGACTCCAAAAGTTCTCTATTCCGTTGATATGGTTTCTGTCTTGTGCAAACTCTTTTGAATGATTAATGCGGTAATGAGTGAACTCACTGACATCAAGTGCGTTGTAACTTCTAAAGGAGTCAGTACAAACAATACTATCAGGCTTTACTTTCTCCCTTATGATAGGAATTAAGGTATCGGCTCTGGCATTAGGGATAATACAAGCA
>NZ_BAWJ01000042.1 GCF_000586475.1 Psychrobacter sp. JCM 18903
GGATATCTCAAGATCGCCTGTGTCACTGCGGACGGTCTTTTTAGTGTGCCCGTTACGCTTATTAGGTTTATCCGCCTTTTCATGCTTGGGGTAGCCGAGATGGTCTTCCATCTCAGCTTCTAAGGCAGTATCTATAAAGGATTGCATGAGCTGCTTTTGGAAGTCTTTGATGTCATCGAAGCTTTTCATGCTACCAGCCATTTGCTCGGCCAGTTTTTTAATGTCAGATTGAGTAGTCATTGCTTATTCTCCGGTTAGGGGATTATAAGCAGTTAACAGTTTTTAGGAAACTCCCGATTAAGTAGTTCTTAATCATATCAAGCAATATCGTCCCATTATCCTCGCTCACTTCTGAATAGTTGTGAGCAGGAATTTAACCCCACAGATGAATTATCTATGATTTCATATCCGTAGACATTAACTTGAGAGATTTTAACCAAGCAGCCTGACAATAAAAGTCAAACCACATCTACCTTGGTGTCTTATAGTCTAAACTCTTTTGAACCCTCTTCTGATTGTAGTACAGCTCGATATTGAACCGCTCCGGGATTGTTGTATTCTCTCAGAATGTTGAGTCTCCGACCATCCCGGGGCGGTTCAGTATTGGTTTACTTACTTCTTAAAATTTCAGTTAAAACAATTAGAATTTTAAATTCTATAAAAATCAAAAGCCTACGATAAGTTGAGATTGGCGTATTATCTATACATAATTATACTATCCGCTTATCTTAAATAATATACCGCTCATCATATTTGTTAACAAAAGACATGATGGTTAGAGCATGTTGAACATTGGCGATAAAATGTTGGCAAAAAATAGCGAACGTCTAATCTTTAAGTTTTCACACCAAAAGATCCCGTTCGCTATGCCTCGCACCATGCTCAAAGATGAACAATGGACTTGCCTCATACCTATCTTACTAGAACTGAATATTTATGACAAAGAAAATCTAAGACAAACCGTTGAAGGTATCCTTTATCGAATGCGCGTTGGTTGCCCTTGGCGTGACTTACCTGAGTATTTTGGTAAGCCTAATACCATCTATAAAGCTTATCAACGCTGGTTTCGCAGTAATAAATTGATTGCACTGTTCGCTTTATTAATCAAAGATTCAGACCTCGAATGGGTATTTATCGATGGTACTCATATTAAAGCGCATCAGCATAGCAGTGGTGGCAATGAGAATGCGCAGGCTATTAGCAAAAGTGTGGCAGGACGTGCCTCTAAGATCCATTTAGCAGTTGATGCTCATGGTAACCCAATCAATTTTATCTTATCAGATGGCACCACTCATGATGTGAAGATAGCACCAGACTTAATTGATAACATAGATTTGAGCGCAACAGTGACCGTATGCGCCGATAAGGGTTATGATTCTGGGGTACTGCGGGCACATATTAAACAAGCAGGGACGTGTGATAATATCCCTCGAAAACGAAACACGAAGCCCTCTAATGACCATATGGATTGGGACTTGTACAAAGTCCGCCACTTAGTAGAAAACGCTTTCGCTAAACTAAAAAATATAGAGCAGTTGCCACAAGATTTGATAAGCTCAAACAAAGTTATGAGAATACGGTGGCGCTTGCTTGTGCTTATCTTTGGTTGAAATTATGAATGTTCAACACGACCTATATTTTTGCATTATTTCTGTCAGTATCTTACATAGTCATGTCATTCTAAAAACTGGTAATTCAGTAGCACTATACTAAATTTAGACTGACATATACTGTCAATCCTATATATATAGGACTCAACTGAACCGCCCCGTGATTGTCGGAGATCAATATTCTCTCAGAATGTTGAGTCTCGACAATGAAAAAACAAACCTACACTCCTGAGATTAAAGAGCGCGCCGTTCGCATGCTGATTGAAGCAGCAGGCGACTATCCCTCTACATGGTCAGCCATCCAAGCCATTGCCCCTAAGATTGGCTGCACGCCTGAGACCCTTCGATCCTGGCATAAAAAGCACATCAATCAAACCATTCCTGCACATATTCAAGCTCAAAGCCAAGAGCAGCGTATCAAAGAGCTTGAACGTAAATGCAGAGAGCTCAGACAAGCCAATGAGATTATACGTAAGGCTGCTGGGATTGAAGCCCAGGCGGAGATAGACCACACGCCTTAGTAATGGTTAACTTTATTGATGAGCATAAGAATAATTATGGGATCGAGCCAATCTGTCGAGTACTACTGATTACCCCATCCACATACTATCGCGCTAAAGAGCTAGAAGAAAGCCCTGAAAAGCGTTCACAGCGTAGTCAATATGACGATTATTATCTCAGTGAGATTAAACGTATTTGGCAGGACAGCAAGTGCCGTTACGGTGCGCGTAAAGTCCGGCAGCAGATGAAATCTGACGGGTTAAAGGTTGCTCGCTGCACCGTAGAGCGGTTAATGCGACAGCATAGCATTCAAGGGGTTCGGCGCGGTAAGGGTAAGATTACCACTAATAGCCGTGATGACCAACTACGGGCTAATGACCTAGTCAATCGTAACTTTAGCGCTCATCGCCCTAACCAGCTGTGGGTGGCTGACTTTACCTATATCAAGACGACAAGCGGCTGGGTCTATACTGCTTTTATCATTGATGTGTTTGTCCGCGCTATTTTGGGCTGGAAAGTATCGAATCGCATGAATACCGATATGGTGATGGCAGTGCTTAATCAAGCGATAGCGGATAGGAATAATCCTAAGGATGTCATTCATCATAGCGATCGAGGGGTTCAGTACTTATCTATTCGCTACACTGATAAGATGACTGACTGCGGCGTGATTGCTTCTGTTGGTGCAACAGGCGATTCATACGACAATGCATTGGCTGAAACGGTCAATGGGCTGTATGAGTCTGAGGTGATTCATTATTTGAAAGAGAGCTGGTCTGGTGTGAACGATGTTGAACTGGCAACCTTGATGTAGATTGGTTTAACAAAATACGACTGCATAGCACAATTGGTTATGTATCACCTTTTGAATTTGAAAAGCGGTATTATGATAATTTAACCCTGTCAGGCATCGCTGCCTGACTCAAGTAAATCACTCTCCGATATAGTCGGGGCGGTTCAATACCTTAGAAAAATAAGTTGAGAGTGGGGTAGATAAAGTATACTTATAGAATTATTAAAAATCGTATATAAGTTAAAAAATCAATATAGCTATAGCTATAGTTTAACTTTGTCTATATATTTAATTTTTAGTGAAATTTTGGTATAAATATTGCAGCTTATATTCTTTGTAACTTTAAGTAAAGAACTTGAAGCAATAAATTTTTATGTGATTTATATAACTAAAAAAACACAGAACTTTTAACTAACCATTATTCTATAAGCTTATCTTCAGGATTCTACTATGGAACAACTATTTAAAAAAATCATTAGCATCGTTGTATTATCGACTATTCTATTTGGTATATCTGCTTGTGCCATCACTGGTAACAGTAACAGCATTATCGATAACGATGGAGATAGCCGACGTGTTGGCAAAGTTGTATGGAATAACCAAGTAGATACTGATATTAATGCGATGCTAGCAAGACAAGTTACTACTGATAGTGCTCGACTGGTGTTCATTCGAAAAAACGATAATAACCCTGAGCAAACAAGTGCTAATATTGCAGTCAACAATAGATTTCAAGCCAGTCTCCAAGCTGGTAACTATACTGTCGTCAACTCATGCGTGGGTACCAATCAGCTTAGTGTCCATGCTACGGGATTTAAAAGCAATGATTTACTAGCCAACAAAAATACTTATCAGCTAGTGGGTGGTCGAACTTACTTCTTTGATGTTGAGATGGACGAAACAGGTCAAAGTACATTAAAACAATTAACGTCGAATGATGCATCACAAATACTCTCTAATAATCGTTATCAATCCCATCAAATTAGCCGTGTAGTTCCTAATTGTTCAGCGCCTGTTGTAGCTACTCCAAGACCTGTGACACCGCCTCCAATGATACAACCAAAACCTCTTGTTTTAGAGAAAGCAGTCACTATCGATCTTGAAGTATTGTTTGAGACTGATAAAGCTATGGTAAACCCAGAGTACTACGCAGAATTGGCAGAATTGGCAGAATTTATGATGCAGTATCCAAACACTATGACAACTATTGAAGGTCATACAGATAGTCGTGGTAGTGATAGCTACAACCAAGCTCTATCACAGCGACGTGTCGATGCGGTAAGAGAAGTATTAATTACTCGCTTTCAGATTGCAGCTGAGCGCTTAAAAGCTATTGGTTATGGCGAGTTAAAACCAAGAGCGAGTAATGATAGCGAGGAAGGTCGACAACTTAATCGTCGTGTGGTCGCTATTGTTGAAGAACTCTTAAGCAATTAATAGTCCTATTATCCTTTAGTGACTGACGTTACCAACTTAAAAGCAACTTAAGCGACACAATTTAAATTAAAAATTTTAGGGAAGAATATGAATACTATTATCGTTAAGACTCATAATACCAATAGCACTGTTGATCAAGTGCAAGTAATTACAAAAGATGGCAAGCTACAGTTATCGCTGCAGTAGATAAAGTTAATTATGAGTTTTACGATACGGCTATTGGCCGTGCTCCCAATCATATTATTACTAAGCGCATAAAGAATAATTTGCATATCTCATTCGAAGAAGAAGGGCAAGATAGCGATCTTATTATAGAAGGGTTCTATGACAGCTCAGATAGCGCGCTGCTCGGAATAGCTGAGAATGGAGAATATTATTATTATATTCCTGATACCGGCGAGACCTATGATTACGTCACTCAGCTAGCAATAGGTGATACGGAAGGTCAAGCATTAGGTGGTACTCAGTATATCGCAGCAGCAGGCTTACCTTGGTGGATACCTGCGGCAGCTAGTCTAGGGCTGATAGGCTTAGTTGCTGGTAGCAGTAGAGGTAAAGATAATGATAGTAAGCTAACTAACGATGATCCTATAGCAG
>NZ_BAWJ01000041.1 GCF_000586475.1 Psychrobacter sp. JCM 18903
TGCGGCGCTTGTTGTCTGAACCGCTCCCTGATTCTTAAGGGATTAAGACTCAGCAGTACTTGTGATACGACATTGTCCATGTGTCTGAACCGCTCCCTGATTCTTAAGGGATTAAGACTTTATGTATAACGACTTACCTTCAACTCGATAAGTCTGAACCGCTCCCTGATTCTTAAGGTGAACGAGGAAGTAACGAAACACTGTTTCGTCCGAGTGCAAGAGAATTTACATTTTCGTAAATTCTATCAAGCCGGCTACAATGGTCTGAATAGAAAATCTCAGATTTTCTCTTGCGTCAGGGCAAAGCAATTGCTGATTACCATAGAATCAAACCAATAAAGCCACCTTTTTCAGGTGGCCTTATTGGTCTAATGGCTATTTGGTGTGCGAGTTACTCGATATATAATTGCAGCTGTTGTATTAATTCACAAAACATATGCAGCTGCTGCTCAGACTCTTTTTGCTGTGCCTCAATGCTTTCAAATTCATCTAATGTCTTTTTGGCATCATCTTGTACGATAGCAAACTGCTGATCTAATATTTGGTCTTGATCGTCAGTCGCTTGCCCCTGCCTATGCATCAGAGCAAGCCGAGCAGTAATACTTTGCGTCATACGCCCATTGAGCATAAACAGTAACTGCTCTTGCTCGTTATATTGTGATGCACATGCTTGTGCCGCCTGAGAGACAATACTATAAAGCTGCACATACTGGCTAAGTGAGTAGGCCGCTTGGCATTGATGCTGGTAGTCCTCAATCTCACGTTGACGTGCCTGACTTTGTTTTTTTAGCTGATTCAAAGCTTGCTGCGACTCTGTCAGTGAATCTCGCTCCAACATACTGGCTAAAGAGCATGCAATCGTCCCTGCGGCTGTGATCCCAAAACCTAGCCAAAAAATAAGCGCACTCCTTTATCAATAAATCATGGATACAAGCAGTCGTCGATTGAGTCACTTGTAATATAGTTAAGTTTAAATAATTCCAGTACAAGAAAACCGAGTGCAAGCCATAGATTAATACGGTTAGCGAGGATGAAGATGTAGCAGATTTATATGGATTTAACTATAGTTGCTATTGATGCACGGCACTTATGACAATAGATTGAGTATCAGGCTAGTAGACATCCTTTAAACTCTGTGACTCCTCTAGTATCATGCCGCTACTGTGTTTGAATGCCGTGAGCGCATGACTGCTAAGCCTACGATGATCAGCAATTAGCTCAGTTTGCTTAGCTTGTAAGGTGTCTATAACGGCTTTGATCATTTGCAATTTTTCGATGTCTAAATCCGGCTCACATATACGCTCGATCAGCTTGGCGAGCATTGTATTTGCGTCGTTGTACATTTGCATGACATCGATAGCGTTTGTACGATTGTGTGCCAACGTGACACCGAACTGCTCACTCAATTGGTGCAGCTTGGCCATTTGTCTTTGATGGTCGTTTTTTTCTTGTTGCATGGCATGGTTTGCTTGCTTATGCATCGTCTCACGCTGTAGCGCTGTCTGACGGGTGGCATGACGGTACTCCATGATATGACTACACAATTTTAAGCCTTCAGTCACAAACTCATTGATGTAAGGGGCGGCAACTATCAGGGATTTTGACATTGTGATTCTCCATATCGTATAAATATGCCGTCATTGACTGCTAAGCATGGTTTAGGATTTAGGTTCGGTGAAACCATGCTTTAGATGATAGCCAATCGATTTGGGTTTTTATGAATTCGACAAGCTTGTGATTGGTGAGTTGGGTCATGTCATTGCCGTAAAATGGTTCTGATGGCGATGGGCAATCGTGCTGATCGTATTGGGAGTGAGTAGATATGGCAGCTATTTTTGGTTTATTGGTGATGTTTTTAATTAGTGGCTCAGTGATATTGCTGTTTGTCGCTATAATTGGTGGTGTTATTAAAGCGGTGATGTACCTGCTTAGTCATCGCTGAGTACAAAGCCTGCTATCGCTGTTGCAAATATTGAGTGGTTTTTTACTGTACTTAAGTTGCCTATCTCTTGTAATATGCTCTTAATGTTTTGGGTAGAATATTGTTCTACCTTTTTTTATCATCATCTTTTTAAACCCTTCAACTTGAGCACAATATCACTATGACGACCTATCAAGCGCTGGATGCGATTGCACATGCCACTAGATTGCACCAAGCAGGTCTAGACCTTGAATTACAGATGTATATTCGTCAGCTATCAGGTGAGGGGATAGATGAGATTAAGCCATGGCTCAGTCAGTTGTCACTGAGAGCGGCCGAGTTTGATCAAGATAGCTTGCCAGCCAGCGTTTATCATCGCTGCGAGGGCTGGCGTGCTTACTTTCAAGGGCGTTATATCGATGCTCATGATTGCTTTCAGGCGAGCTAAGTCAGAGAGACTGGCAGAAATATGCTTATGATGTGGCACTCGGCATGGCAAAGGTCTATACCCGAAGCGGTCATTGGCAATCCGCTCAGAAATGGGCACTATACTATCTGTCGCTGGCACGCTCATTGCGTGATGATTTTGGGCTGACCAAGGGATATGCGCGCTTGCCGAAATTTACCTGAGGGGCCGTCAGCCACAAGCCTCTTTAGCTTGCTTTCAGATTGCCAATCAGCTCATGCCACTGGGTCAAGGACAGCTGGACAAACAATACAATTTTATCGCCTCCGCACTCATGCGTAACCAAGAGTGGCTACGTGCTGAAACGCTGCTGCGTAATAGTATAAAGATGTCTACTGACAAGATGGCTCGTCATCCTGATGATTTTTCTGCCAAAATCAGCTATCTGCATGGCTGGTCACGGCTCAGTTATCTATGTCTTGCTAAGCAACAAGCATTGTCATTACCTGATAGCATCACCGCTATGATAGATGAGTTGGCATGTGGTCAGCTAGCGTTTGCTTTACACGTGCCAACAGGATTTATACTGGTTGCTCGCGCTATAGAGTCGTTGCGTCATCACCAAACGGCTGCTGCGAGTAGTGATTTGTCATTAGCGCTATCAGCGTTCAGTCATGCCGCAGCGATGGAATACCAATGGGTGCTACGCCTGCGTGAGGCACTGCCGGGTCATTTAGAGTCAGGGTTTACAGTATACGAACTGTGCCAACAGTTATTAGAAATACAACCAGTAGCAACGCCTGATATGGCTATTGTCGTTGATCAAACATGGGCCGAGGTGGTGCTAAGTGATACGGGCTATCAGCAGCTGACAACTGCTCAGGATTCTATAACAAGTCTCACAGAAATGTGGCGTTTGTTTTTTATTTAATATCGAGTGTTTTGATTCGACACTTAGCAGTATGTAACCCCATTTACGTAAAAACCATATAAGAGATGAGTGCCAGCATGCAAATACTTACCCCTAGTACCAAAAAACAGACGATTATAGTAACTGGTGCAGCAGGAGGCATGGGACGGGAGTGTTGTCGTTACTTCTGCGAGTTGGGCTGGCATGTACTGGCGATTGATCACAATAAGCAGCGACTTGAGAGCTTATCTGTTTTTACAGATATCGAAACCTTATGTATTGAATTGGACAGTGTTAGATTGGTTGCGGCTGTCGATAAGTTGCTTGACGATATGCCGCCACTGTGGGGATTGGTCAACCTAGCAGGTATTTCGCGGGGCGATAGTATCGAAAACTTAAGCGAAGAAGATTGGCAAATGTCTTTTGATGTCAATGTGACACCAGCGTTTCGTTTGATAAAGGGTCTCTACGAGCGTATGCACAGAGATTCGCAAGGCGGTAGTATCATCAATGTGTCGTCTCCTGTTGCTTATATTGGTGCTAGGAAACCGAGTTATTCTGCAAGCAAGGCAGCAATACATGGCCTGACAACCAGCTGCGCTAGAAATCTTGGTAAGTATAATATTCGGGTCAACCTGTTGCTGCCAGGAACCACCATCACCGAGATGACGTCTGATTGGAGCGAGGAGCGTCAGCAAGCCATTGCTGCAGAAACTTTGCTACAGCGACTTTGCACGCCGCAAGAGATTGCAGAGAGTATTGGGTTTTTATTGAGTGAGCACAGCCGTTATATGACCGGTAGTATATTGGATATGACATGTGGTGGCATGTGGGGACATTGATCATGACAGAAATAATGAAGCAACCAGAGTCTGAAGAACAAAAGCTACGTTGTGTGTTATTCGGGCTGGGCAATCAAGCCCAAGAACATTTAGTGGCATCACTCAACCACCCTGATATCGAGATAGTCGCTGGCATCGACTCAAATATTGCGCAGTGGCATACCATTCGATCAGAATATCCTAGTATCGACCTACAGCTGTTTACCTCGCTCGATGAGCTACTGTCATCTGGTATGGCCTACGATGCCTTTATCATGGCATTACCGCATGATGCCTATCAGGTTATCTGGTCAGATATACTGAGCTGTCAAAAACCTATCTTAAAAGAAAAACCATTAGGGCGTAACTATCAAGAAGCACGTACATTTATGCAGCAGGCAGCTGATGCCAAGTGCGGACTAATGACGGCCATACAGCGCCGTACGCATCCAAGTTATGTCTACCTTGCACAGTATCTCAGCGAGCACAAACTCATACCCGATGAAGTACATACCCATCTGCATTTGGGCAAAAGACAAGTCAATACATCGCAGTATTTTGATTTAGGCTGGCGTGGTGATCGTGTGATATCAGGTGGTGGCGCGCTACTTGATGCAGGCTATCACATGATAGATATCTTGATGTATCTGATAGGCGACTTTGATATTGTCGCTGCGACGATGTGGCATGATGATAAGGTAGATGACGGTGTGCAAAACGAAGACAGAAGCTGGCTAATGGCGCGTTCTCAAAGCACATGGATAGGCGTGGATATCTGGGTAAAAGGATTGCCTAACAATAAAGGTGGCTATCAAAAATCAGAACGCGTGCTACTAAAATGTGGCGATCGACAAATCCATGCCAATAGAGAAGGGGTGTGGGTAGATGGTGAGCCAGTCTATCAATCCTCACGTGATTGGCATGAGTCTATGACACAGCAATTGACCGATTTTGCGACTCGCACTCGTAGTAACCACTGGGACGACAATGTCATTTGGACCAATTGCCGATTATGCTAAAGATAGAACAAGCGTATGCATTGTCTAGCCAATACTGATGAACCATAGTGACTGGCGACAGTGGCGACAGTGGCGATAAGGGTTACTCTTAACAGCGCTGTACGCGATAGGGTTCGAGCTTGGCATAGAGCTGGGACAACTGCTCAGCGGACAACTCGATGCCGCGCAGGTGCTCAGGAATATACAAGCTCAGATGCAGGTAGTGAACACCGCGCTCGGTTAAGTCTGCGACCAAATTAATGGGCAATGACCCTACGACAGTATCACCTGCCAATAGTTTATTATCACTATCCAAGTGGGTCAGGTGCAAATCATACTGATGGCCCATATGATTCATCCACTCAACTGCGCCCTGATGACGACTTACCAAATAAACGGTCATATTACCCCTTAATAAAAACAATCAATATACTGCTGACTGGCGGCTATTATAGAGACTATAGTTGGACTGCCATATTATGACAAGCTTGTTAGTGTGTGCCAAATAATCATTGCCTCAGCCGCTGGCATGCCTTACTATATAACAGTGAGCATTATAACAGTGAGCATTATAACAGTGAGCATTATAACAGTGAGCATTATAACAGTGAGCATTAATGCTCACACCCTAGGCAGTTAGGGACGGTTTTTCAGACATTATCTGATGAAGGTAACGGCAGCTATTTAACGTTTTGGACGTATAATTGGTTATTATTTATACAAATCTTGGTTAAAAATTGGTTAAAAAAACACCAACTTTTTATACCGACTTTTGTTGGTTAAATACCTACTTGTAAGTATTTGATTTTATTGATAATAAAAATAATTGTATAGTCTGAACCGCTCCCTGATTTCTAAGGGATTAAGACTTTCTAGACATATCGTGTTCCTCGTAAAACTATAGTCTGAACCGCTCCCTGATTTCTAAGGGATTAAGACTTTACATTTTTGGTTATGTTTAGCGACCTCTTGGTCTGAACCGCTCCCTGATTTCTAAGGGATTAAGACTTGTTACAGGTTCTTTATCTACAGGATTAATATGTCTGAACCGCTCCCTGATTTCTAAGG
>NZ_BAWJ01000040.1 GCF_000586475.1 Psychrobacter sp. JCM 18903
ATGAGTCTGAACCGCTCCCTGATTTCTAAGGGATTAAGACCTCACTGAAACCGCGCGTATTGAGTATATTATTCGTCTGAACCGCTCCCTGATTTCTAAGGGATTAAGACATACTATCTTAACAGCTCACCTAGGCTCCCAACATCAGTCTGAACCGCTCCCTGATTTCTAAGGGATTAAGACAAAGTACGATATATTCGCAAGTAATAAATAGGAGTCTGAACCGCTCCCTGATTTCTAAGGGATTAAGACTAATACCTCTATATGTCGTTACAGTGGGGTTAGTCTGAACCGCTCCCTGATTTCTAAGGGATTAAGACTTTAGTACTTTCACTTCTTGTTTAACGTTCATAAGTCTGAACCGCTCCCTGATTTCTAAGGGATTAAGACATTTAAGAAACGTGACATCACATTACCGTACGGTCTGAACCGCTCCCTGATTTCTAAGGATTAAGACTATGCAATCTTAAACATTTCTACACGTTTCTCTTGTCTGAACCGCTCCCTGATTTCTAAGGTGAGAAGCGTCAAAAAATTGCATGCCAATTTTAGCTTCGCAAGAGAATTTACATTTTCGTAAATTCTGTCAAACTAGCTACAACGGTCTGAACAGAAAATTCCTTAAATAGAATTTTCTGGAGGCTTGGTAATCATGGGAAATACTTACCCGAGGCGCAGAGCTGTGCTCGAGCAAGACGTTAGATCATGTCAGATTTAATATAATGATTGGCTGTCTATGACAGGACAAAGGTTTATACTTTTGTCCTGTTTTTTATGGCTGATTTAAAATATAATCGATGCTATTGGCTTTTTTCATAAACTGCTCTACTAGCCGTCATCACTACGAGTGCGATATTATTACGACCAAATACCCCACTAAGAGGTTACATATCACATGACCACATTAATTAGCTTTTTGGGTGGCGGTAAACAAGGCGGTAGCTATAGAACCACCGACTATAAATTTTCTGACGGTACTCTCTATAAAGACAAACGCTATTTTGGAATGGTACTGACTGAAGAAGTGAAGCCTGACAGACTTATTTTACTAGGCACATCAGGCAGTATGTGGGATGTGTTTTTTGAAGCAGGCTTAGACGACTATCAAAATGAGTGGGAAGAGTTAACCAATGCGGTGCAAAAAGATGCCGTGACCATCGCTCAATTACAGCCTTTTGCGCAGTTTTTGACGGACAAACTCGGTCTGAGTGTTACCTGCCAACTTATCGACTATGCAAAAGATACTGTAGGACAAGTCAGTATATTAAAAAAGCTTGATGAATTGCTGACACAAGATGAACAAGTCGTGATGGATGTCACGCACGGATTTCGTCATCTGCCATTGATTGCATTGGTTGCAGCGCGCTATCTACAAGTCACCAAAAACGTGCATATACAGCACATCTATTATGGCTTTCATTCTAACGAGCTAAAAGTATCTGAAGTCCTAGAGCTACGCGGCTTATTAGATATGCTAGATTGGGTCAGTGCCCTCGAAACCTTTGACAAAGACGGAGATTATGCTGTGTTTGCACCCTTGCTTGTCAATGTCGGTCTGGATCAAACCTCTGCTGATGAGCTTGAACGCGCCAGTTATTTAGAGCGACTGCTTAATGCCAGTGGCGCAAGTGCAAAACTAAAGCAAGTCATGCCCAAGCTCGATAAATTACATAAGGCAGATTCGCCACTGTTCAGCCTTTTTTATGAGCCTTTAGCCAATAGACTGTCATGGTATAAAAAGTCATCTCTGGGGTTACAAGAGCAAGATTTAGCCGAAAAATACCTCAAGAGAAAAGACTATGTACGGGCTGTCGTCTACGCAATGGAAGGACTCATCTCCAGAGAAACTGATCTAAACGGTGACGATGTCCATGACTTTAAAGATCGTAAAGAGGCTTATGATCACTTAATAGACTCAAAAGACAAGTTTAAAGATTTCAAAGAGTTCAGAAATGCTATGGTGCATGGTACAGCTTCTGGCAAAGACAAAGTAAGACAAATAATGAAAGATCCATCGCGGCTGCACGCCTCATTAAAAGACAGCTTTAAGCAGTTGTTCAAAGACCTTTCTTAGTCTTAGCAAATCAATCATAGGGTTAATCTAATTTAACAAAGTATCACAGCAGCCAAATGCTGATGTCTATGTAATACTGCAAACGAGATAAATGTGTCGCCACTGATATAGTAGATTGACTGTACTAGCTACTGCTAAGATTGATTTAAAGGCTACTGTGCTACTGGTTAATGCTGCCAAAACTACCAGCGTTTACCAATAGCCTTTAGCCCCAAACCAACGACGCTCATGCTGCTGAGTGTGTTATTCATCATAGTGATGGAAAGTGCATACTTGACAACGTTGGTCACCTGCGGGCTACTTGCCTTTCCATAAATACACCAGTTGATAAAATGCTCACAGTTATTTAACAATAAATTGTATTTGTCTTCAGACAGACGGCTACGAGCACGTTTGATCGTCTGCCTATGACTGAATTTACGGCTCTCATGTTGCTGCACATAAGTGCTCTTACCTTGAGAAAAAACAATCAAATCAGTCACCTCGACAGGTCCCGCTCGCAAGCCAGCAGCGAGGCCTGAATAATGAATCACTTTGTTTTTGCCCAAATATATACCATGATGCGTATAACCCAAACGCTCAGTAATCAAATGATCGCCTGCTTTTAACTGTCTATTAAAAAAACTCATCACGCTCTCCACTCATCACCAAGACTATAAGAGATAGCATAACAACTGATGACTGAAAGCTGACTAATGGCAAGCTTGTGACTCGATATATAAATTAACAGCATGCGAGCAGCAATAAGCTTAGTTTGTTTGTACCAACTTAATCTACTTTTTCTCATATGACTATCCTAGATTACTTTACTTATCTAGGACAGCTCCTTAATTTTTTTGATGTATTTAGAAGTATAACGTTTTGACGTTGTCATTGACCACTCAGCTGCTTTAGCATTCTGATAGAATTTATACCGTAATGACCTCGGTAATACTGATCCAAAAGCTCGTCAAAAACACATTTTTTATTAGAAGATGCTAAAGTAAAAAGCGTAAGCGAAGAGTGTAATTTCAGCGTATCGATTGATCCGAAAATTGCTAAAGCGCTTTTATCAGGATGCAGCAATAATAATTCAGCGCACTCTATTAACCGTCCTCCAAACACATCGTGCTGCAAATACTCTTTTGCCTGCTCTAGACTCTCTACTGCAAAGCGCCGAGGCATTGTACTGCACCCTAACCCTTTTACTTATGGAAAAATGAACCACATCCAATGCATGCGCTTTTGACCCTGGGTCAGCTCTTCAATCACTTGTGAATAGATAGCATCTTGAGCTTGAATAAAATCATCAAATAGATGCTTATTTTTAGTTTTCATTTCCTGTATTCCTTGCTACTTAATAATAATCATTTGCAAACGATGTCCACAATTTCATTGAAGCCATTACCTTACGCCAAACTACCCGATCATATATACCATACCCATCCAACAATGCTCAGGCTTATCGACAACTTCTGCATTATAGAAAACATATTTATCGTCTATATCCATTTTATCAATAGTATCTGATGCAATTCTAAGCTCATCAAGCGTAAGTTGACGGTTACTTTCAGCTTGAAACATTATAGCGTTTATTGTGACATCTTCAGGAATCTGATCAATGATCTGACTAAATACTTTGTCTGATTCAGATACTTTTAATGCACTAGCTTGTATAAATTTAGCAGGTTTCGCAAAATTTATTGCTTCTCTAATATCTCTAAAGTCTATACCTACAGTCTCGTTGCAAAATATATCTTTAAACATATTTATTATTTTTTGTACTTCATCAGGCTTGCAAATGATCACGCCATCCATCACATCAAAAGCATCAATATTTTGATCAGTGGTTTGCAAACCGAGTAAGAACTCTGGCGCTGCTTTGAACTTCAGATCAATTAGTGCTTTTTCATCCCAATTGTCACTAGTAAGGAAAAATCCAAAATCAGATAACTCATATTCACTCATTTGTGGTGTATATAACTTAGTAAAAAGTATATTTTTAATCCATAACTCATTATTGCGATATCTTTCAATGACAGCATTTGGTAATTGAGCAATCAACTGATTGGGAACATCTATCAAGCGTAGATTCTCAAGATTAGCGATGCTGTCAGGAAACTGCTGTACTTTATGACTATTAACCGTAAGATTTTCTAACTGGCTTAACTGCCTACTGACTCTGGTAAACGCTCAAGTGCTTCGCAGTTTAGCGTGAGATTGGTTAAGTTGTATAAATAGCCGATACCTTCAGGTAAATTAGTTAATTGACTACAATCAATAATTAGGTCTGTTAACGCCAATAGAGACGCCTGATTACGGGGTAAAACCTCTTCAGAAATTTTAAACTTATCAGCCCATGCCCAAAGCTCTGTTATCCATGGCTTTATATTAGAAGGATTATTCATATTATTTATCCTTAATATGAAATGAACTTCCTGCTTTTAACATGCAGTAAATAACATCAACTTCTTCTAAAACTTTACTTGCCATTGCCCCAGTTTCAATTTGATACCAAGGCCTACCTGCACTTTTCCAGTCAAAAGGTTGAAACTCGTAATACGCAGGCCACCATTTATTAGATACAATCTTATTATTGGTAAATTGATGGTTAAACACTCGCTTGACTTCAATTGCATAAGGTTGGTTATCAGGGTCTTTAGTATCTTCTTCAGTATAAAACCTAATACCTAATACCGGATTATTAAAGTCTGTTGCGAACTCTAAGCTAATGAACCCTATAGGATCATCTTTCATTCTAAAACCAAAGTACTCACAATTTTTGCCCTTGCCAATATTGTCAAAATCTAACGTATACTCCCTGTCCTGACACTTTAATATCAAATCTGTTTTTAAGTTTTTGTATCAGCTCTATTCTCATTTTCTGTACATTTCTATAAATTTTTAGACTAGCATCTAAATTACTTTCACTCTGCTTCATTATCTCTAAGACTGCATTGTCTTCATTCATATCTTTTATCCCCATAAACTGCTTTTGAATAAATTTGATTAATTGTGTGAGAAACTCGTTAACACTATGATTTTGACATTCTATTTGGCAAGCTTTGAGCCAAGGAATTAGGTCGCTAAAACGAAGATGGCTATACTGCCTCTTACTTTTCAACGCTTCTAATTTACTCGTATCTATACTGTATTCGCTCGGACCTTCATTAGCTTCATTAAGATAAACAAGGTGCCAAGCCTTGTGTCTTCTTTTTTCAAGCTCTTCAGCATAATCCTTTAACTGCTCAAACTGGTCTGCTGCATAAGGTTTATTCTCAATACAAATGCCGTAGCTATCATTACCTACCATACATCTTAGATATATATCCATTCGACGTAGACTGTTATTTTTCCCAGTAACTTCTTCAAGGAAAACTTCCGTTTTTTCGATGTTATTAAGAAAAATCTGTCTTTCTGAAACTTCATACATATCGGGTAAACAATGCTCGATAAATAACTTTAAAAAGGTTTCCTGTTGAGCGTGATTACCTTGTGGATCCAGTAAAAACGCTAAAATACGACTAAGCCCTAATTCATCGGTATTGATATAATCAAAGATATTGAAGTCTGGCGAGAGCTGGCGGCTATAAAGTGCTTGCGCCGTCTCTAAAGCATGAATTTTTTGGCTAACTTCATTTATTAAGGTTTGAAATGCACTCATGTTTGTATTTCCTTATAATTTATTAGTAGTTGAATACTTCTTATCTTACTAATCCTCATACAGCTCTAACGCACTCTTTAAACGCTCAAGAATCACTATTTTAAGCTCATTTGGTTCTACTACCACGCCAGCTGCGACATACTCACTAGCCAATCTTGCAATCGTTGAGTGTTGGCAACCGTAGCACTGACCTGTTTCCAAGTGTCATCGATGATAGCTATATTCTGATCTGCTGAGAGTGGACGCTCATAAAGATGTTGACAGGCATATTTCTGTACCCTTAAAACAGTTTTATCTGGACACTATCAGTAGGTTCTAACTTACCTAATTTATTCAAGTTATCTAATGAAAAAATATCTCGCCCTACCCAGTCAGGTACTTGCTTATCTATGACTCCTGCCTCAGTGATACGATTGACTGCAAAATTACGATGCGCTTTTAACAGTACCTCATCATCGATATGGTCATCAGTAGGATTAAAGCCTGTGAAGTAGATCATATTGTCTATAAAGATAAGTCCTTTGGGGTAGATGACTCTTTCAGCAGAACTACCATGCCATTTATTTTGATAACTTATTTTAAGTTGCAGTCTATTTAGCAGAGCTTGATGAATACTTGTAATCACATCATCATTAAGCGTCGGTGCTTGTACTATACTCGGTAAGGTAATGAGATAATCTTGCCATCGCCCTAGTTTACTTCGATGGAAACCATCCTTATTCTGTCGGCCTAACTGGGTGAGTTTATCTGTGATACTTTGCTTAAAAGATACTGGTAAATAGTTTGCGGTATATTTATCAAGCATTTCCCAAAAGAACACCGTTTGCTCATTGATAATATCGATACTAAAGCTCGGCTCAATATAAAAGCGTGCTGTCTGTCCACTAATATTCTTACCCCATGCTGGCACTCTCACTAATGCATCATTATAAAAAATATCGTTAAATATTTGATTTAGTGCAATCAGATCGTTCTCTAAGTTTTTACGTTCATTAGCGAAATTATCTGAATCGTCACCATAACCAACCATAAGCTCTGTTAATGACATAGCATCAGCTTCACTCCGAGGCAGACATTGATATAAAGCGAATAGACGTGTCGACTTTGTATAGCTTGCGATTGGGTGTGTGGGCATATGGGTTTCTCAGTTAAATCGTTCAATGGTAAGTTTATAGCTTCATTACTAAAACAATGGTTCAATCAAAGCGAAGCAAAATGGCTGTGCCATTATCATAGGCATTACCATCTGAATCATAGACCTGATTTTTAAGAGTGATTAGCCAATGCTGTAAATCTGTCTCCGCACTGACAGTTTGCCAAC
>NZ_BAWJ01000039.1 GCF_000586475.1 Psychrobacter sp. JCM 18903
GGTGAACAAGCAGTATCCTGCAAGTATTAAATTCATAAAAAAATAGTATATTTAAAAAATATGTTAATATTCAATTACTTACATATAGTTATTAGGATAAAAAAAGGCCTTCAGTAACACTGAAGGCCTTTTCCGTCCAAAGAATATTGTTTTTTAGTACTGTCTAAAAACAGTGCTAGGTGTTGTAGGACGATACTTATCATGAAAACGATATTGTGTGTCGTACCGAACGGTCTCTTTTACTTGCTCAGATCACTACATTCCCATACTCGGAGATCTTGACCTCGTAGGCGCTCTAGCACGTGCAAGTTCTTGTTCTTTGGCTTTTATTAAGGCTCTGGTCTGTTCAGCAATTTGCTTAATTCCTGCAATTCCGTCTGTATTCCCCTCTGCGAGCCTGTTATTTTCGCTTGTGACTGCTCTATTTTGCTCTGTGCGTTCGCTAATTCGCTCGACTCGCTCTCTATTTTTCTCGATTCGCTCTCTAGTTCGCTCAATTCTCTCTCTAAATAGTCGGGCGGTGCTATCGTACTCTGATACGTCTTTAACTGCGCTACGAGTTGAATTTGCACGTTCCCTAAAGCCAATAATTCGCTTGCCAACGACGCTTGCGTTGTCACGTGATTGTTCTGATGATTTACCCATCCGTTGAATACGTTTGTTTGCTCTATCATCGTATTCTTCAACTGTTTGAATAACGTTGGCAAGCGTTCCAGCTCTTGTGTTTTGTTCTGTGCCAATGTGTTCAATGAGGCTGTCAATTCCGCTATATCTTGGTCTTTCTGGTCGAGCATCTGCTTCATGTAACGCTCTTGGTCGTCTAGCATCTGCTTTTGGCGTTTGATCGTGTCCTGCTGTGCTTGTAGGGCTTTTTGTACTTGCTCTAATAGTCTCTTGTCCATGAGTTATTTCTGTCCATAGTTGATGGGCTGCTGCTGTGTCTGCGGTTGTGGCTGCGATTGTTGAATGGTATAGGTTGGCTTGGAGAACTTGTTGAACAGCAGTGCCCTATGATTAAACCTAATATCAGCATGGCGAGTGCGCTCAGACCAGCTACTATCGCCCATTTTTTCATTTCTGATTTGATGACCTTCGCTATCCTGTCTTCTCGCTGCCCTATCAAGTCCGCTATGTGATCTGTATAAGCTTCTATCGTCGTTTCTATGTCTTCTGCGAACTGGTTTAAATGCTTGGTGGTATGGGCTTGGACGTTGCTCATATAAGTGTCGAGGGCTGTAGACATATCGGTTTGATGCGTTGCTAAGGTCGTGAGCAACTGCTCGTTGCTCGTGTCTAGGCTGTCCATGCCTTGCTTGATGATAGTCTCGCTTTCTTCTAATTTCGCTGTCATAAAGCTGTTTAGCTGCGTCGTAGCGTTCTCGACTTCCTGCTCGATAACTTTCGCTTGCTGCTGTGACTTCACTTTGAACTTCTCTGCTAAATTTAAAGCCTCGCTCATATAGTCCGCCTGTTAGCCTGATATTTCGTTTTGCTGTGGGATCTGGGTTTTTGATGCTGATTGCTTTATCTGTCTCTCGTGCAATCTCAAAGCCACCATCGGTAAGGGCTTGAATAACGTCATCACGATTGGCTATTACGCCCTCAACCACCAATGCCTTTAGACCGTCAGTAATGGCTTGTCTTGCGTCTTTAATGTCTCTTGGTAAGTTGTCACGCTGCGCCATTAATCGCTTGTTGGCGGGATCATTGGGGTCGGTAAAACCATACTCGATGTTTTGCATGTCTTTCCATGCGTTGACCCTGCGCTTGTCTTGGTAGTGGATATAGGGCTGAAAGGCTCTGCCGTGTTCTAAATCCACATCGGCAAAGACGAAGTTCAGCTCTAATCTGCCTTTGTCTCGATGCTCAATCCAGCTCACGCTTACTCTATCAACGTCTAGCCCTGCTCGAAGGGTTTCCTCAAAGCCGTCCATCAAGGCATTTTTTTGTTCTGCTGTGACTTCATCCGCTGTTTCAGTGAACGATAAGCAACCACTGGTGTATTTTTGCTTAAAGTCTAGGCTATCAATGAGCAAGGCTTGGTTTTCTATGTCGCCTCTCAATATTTCGGCACCGAGCCGTTTACCATCTGGCTGCTCTTTGTCGTTAAGCAGGTAATCGAACACACCTTTACTGCCACCAGTGCCATGAGTGAAGAATTTAACGATCATGGGGCATACTCGATGCTAGTGCTTTGTCTAGCGTGGTCTGCAAATCAAGTAAAGCGATCAATACGGCATTACCGACTTCTTGGCCTGTATTGGTCTGCTTGGCGATTTGGTTGATGTTGATGCCAATGCGATTAATGGCTCGCACCAATTCAGGATCGGCACTATGTACGATTTTTTTGTGCTTGGGTTCGGGCGGGGCTATGGGTTGATCGAGCACCAATTTGCGAACGTAGTTAGACATATCACGTGAGCCTGTCCGCTTTTTGATGTCTGCAATTTCTTGATCAGTAACTCTTATTTTTAGCCATTTCGTTCTTGCCATTCCAACCTCGCTCTAGCTGTTTTTTTACCCCTCACGGCTTTTTGTGAGGGGTTGGGGTTAAGGGGTTTCCCTTACCGGCATGCCTTGGGTCAATAGTAACGGAGTGGATATTGTACCCACGGTATATGCTGGCTACTAATAAAAAAACTAAAAATATATTTTTATTCCTATACAAAATAACTATTTATGCATGAAAATACACCAAGGTGTTTATTTCTAATAAATCCTTACAAGAAAACACCTCGATACACCTTATAAACTCATGCTTTTTACAATTAGGAAAAATGGTTTTCTATGTTTAAATGGTACCTTTCTATGTTCTTTATAAGGTTATTAAGGTTGAGCCTATCTTGATTTAATGACTTATTAATTTTGGAGAGCGTTTTATGTTCATCTTGAAGCTTATTGAATAAGGATTGCATACCAGCGCTTAAGCCACCTTTCTTTTCCAAGTTAGATAGTTCATTCAAACTATTAGAGCCATCCCCTTTAGTCCATATATCGATCATTATATTCTTATTACTTTCTATTTTATTATTTATTTTTATCTTCATATCTTCACTTTCACGAAGTTCTTTTATTAAAATTGGTTGTAATCTTTTATTGACAATATTAATTCTTTCTAAAAAAGAGTCTACAGAGATTATGTTTTCTAATTTAACTATTTGACCTATAAAACTTAACACTCCACTTATCATGTATCCCTTCGCATTCATTGCTTCTATTCTTATTACTTCTTCCTTATTAAAGCAATAACCACTAAACTCATAATTATATCTTCTATAGTTTCTATTAACTGTGTGGTTATCTGCATCTATAACCTCTTCTAATCTAGAAATCATATTCTCTAAGTTTTCTATTATATGTTTTTTTACAAAACCATCTTCATTATTTATATACAAGTTGCATACTTCTTCAGCATCACTGATTGCTTCAATCCATAAGCTATTAGTAATTCTTCCGTTTTCCTGCTCTTCTTCCTGCTCTTCATCTCGATGTTTATTAATATATTTTATAGAGTACCTATGTAGTTCTGAAACCTCAACTATGTCATAGTTGACCCAATCCATAAAATTGAATACCTGTATATTTTTATAATACATAATAAAGAAGAAATAACTTGCATTACCAAACCCGAAATTAGTTTTAAACTCCAGCTTAAAATCATCGCTTAAAGCATATTCAGGTTGTGACCATCCATAAAACCTATGAGAAAAAGCTACAGTACCTTCTTGTTGTAGACACGATTTTCTAGCTTGGGAGAGCCTATAAGCCCGTATCCAAAGAATAAGATAAATACAAAGGCTTTTATTAAACCCACTCAAAACACGAAAGTATCTTTCTTGAGCAGCATTCACTAAGTCCGATCTAAGCTGAGCACTTAGATCGGACTCACTTTCCAAGGAGTGCTCACGCAGAGCCTCTAATAACACCACACTGTAAAAATGGCCATTAGAATGTAAATCATTGATAAGATGAACAGAACTGAAGAAACTATTGAGCTGCTCCTTCATGTTTATAGATATTCGTGGTTGGTAACGGTCATTAATATCAACACAATAGTTAAAATAATCACTCTTGACTGTACGAGACAAATCCTCAGAGAAGCCAACAATATCTGTAGACTCTAAATATTTAACAAGACCCAAACCATCTTCACCAAAAGAACCTTCCCCATGCATATGAATAACTTGATCAAGAACATCAGAATATAGATCTTCTACAGGAAAATGGACACTAGCCACAGTTGTAGCACCCTGAATACGTTGCAAGAGCATAAGAAAACTAACATTGACACCACAAGCTTCAGTAGTAAAAAAGGCAGGCACATTGGAAAGAGAACCAAGAGGATCAGAGGGCAAACCAGAAACACGCATAAACTAGACTCCATAAGGGTAGATAAAAAAGAACACCGAATAGCCTAAGCAGCATTAAAAGCGCTGTTATCTGATTTAGGCTTATCCAGTCTCACTGCTTTTTTGCTTTTCTTCTGTAGTATGTGGCTCTGCTTATACCTAATTTTTCCCAAGGTTTAAACGATTGCTCTGACGTAGCTACAGGCTTACGTTTAGAAACTTTGCCACCTTTGCTACCTTTCAGCGCTTGGCGATATATAAATTCGTTGTAGTGGTAAGCATCACGCTTCCAGCAGTACTTAGCAACGCTTTTAGCTGTGGCTTTGGTTTCTGAGTACGGTAATGGCTCTGGAAACATCATATTTACGCTTTGAGCATGTTTAAGCACTGAGTTATACCATTGCTCCCAAGTCTTGCCTCGATGCTCTCTAATCGCAGAATAAGCCCAATGACGGACGGTATCGAACAGGGAACAGTTCCTACCAAGTCCGTATTCTTTCTCGGTAGCCGTTAAAGGTCTGAGATCAACAAACTCTGCTAAATAATTCAGCTCGTAGGCTTCTTCCGTCCATACTTCGGTACGCCAATGCTCGTGCATCGGGTTTTTGGTAATGAAATTGCTATAACCAACGTCTGCGCGAGTTGCTCTGACTAATCCTGCTTGTATCTTAGCGAGATAGTCTAAGGCTTTACGGCTGCCATGTTCACTAGTGCAAACAGGTGTTTTCAGCTCATAAACAATGTGGGCATGTCCGTTTTCAGGATTTTGGCTTGTCCACCGTGGCGGTGGTAGGTATTCTTCCGCCCAGCGCATTGCACCATGCTCATGATCAATATCGAGGCAAATTAAATGCGTCATGCAAGGGGGGTTGTGCTGAATATACCGCATTTTGACAGCTGTCTTTCGCGGACGAATGACAAGACCACCTAGATCATCGGTGCAATAGGGCTTTAAGGGGAGGTTTTCGTATATTTCCGGTAGTATTAACATCACGCACACTTGTGTTGGTGCGCCTGCTGATATAAAATAACCGTTCGAATATGGTGGGTTTTATATCTGCTGACACAGATTAAAATTCATCTAACCCCCGATGCCTGCAAGCATTGGGGGTTAGTCGTTTCTAGCACTTGAGTTTACGCTCTCATTCCTGTTTCGTCAATTATCAATATCCTCGTAAAGCCATGCCATCTAAGGCTTAGATTACATTTACACCTAAAGATCTCGCTACGGAAGAAAGAACTCGTGGGCTTAGCTCTTTAGAGCCGTGATAGGGTATTGTTATTAACCCCTTAAGATAGGGATGCTTAAAATGATAGTGGCTTCCCTTGACACGGTTTAGCGTCCAACCATATTCTTTTACCTTCTTAAATGCTTCTTTGCATTTCATAGCTATATCCTTAGTTTTATCTCCTGAAATTATTGTTTTTTGGCTATCTGACAACGAATATCATCAGATAGCCATTTCTTCGAACAGGTATTATCTATCTCCACACCTCATCGATTACACACCGGCTTACTTCATCTAGAACAAATACTGTGATGCCTTTAATTAAGTTTTTCATCTTGATACCTCATTCAATAGCTAATTAGTGTATTGATCTGCTATATATCTTCTAGAACTCGCTTACCAACCTCGATAACTACTTCGATGATTAAGTCCTTTAATAAGTCACCCATGTCTATCTCTCCTGTGTTTATAGTAAATTGATTTTTTACTTATGCTCGTCAATAAGATGCTTTACAACTTCTGTAAGTACGGCTACTGCAACGACCTTAATTAGTTTTTCCATGTCTGAATCCTTGTTTGTCATAAAAATTTATAAATCATTAGAAATAGGTGTAATTGGCCAAAGATATTTAGAATTAATCTTATATGTGAGCTGGTTCAAATATGGCGGTTTTGGTGGGTTATAGAAGTTGTACGGATTGAGGAGGTTGTATGGATCGAAATCGATAAACCCAGGCACAATTGCTTCACTTTTTTGGATTAAGGCAGCATCGTCACTCATTGACACTGATGGGTAATAAAAAGGGTTTATTAAAACGTCGTCACCATCAATATCCAAGATGTGACATGCTACAAAAATACTTTTGCTAACAGGATCTGTTTTTTCGTTACACCATCTGACGTTAACCTCCGTATGTGTAGTAGCCTTAGATATATCCACCTTTGATCCGCTAGCTTTCTCTAAAAAATAACGCTTGTTATTCCAGTGCTGAGATCGACTGAAATAGTGATGTAGCGCGCGCTTTACTATGTCAGTCTTACTAAGGTTTTCAGCCTCACTTAACCACCCAATATCTTCTGATAAACTATCCGTCAGTATGAATTTTTGTGCTTTGGCCTCATCATCAGGACCACCCTGATTTGCAACATAGTCAACGGGCGGACTTACTTTTTCTGTGTTTGTAGCTTGAGAACTCATAATACTTCCAGTAATAATTAATAGGTTAGAACGAGGTACCATAACGGACTTTACTTTGCCACCATTTTGGTACCAATGAATGTCATAATA
>NZ_BAWJ01000038.1 GCF_000586475.1 Psychrobacter sp. JCM 18903
GTGCTGTATTTTTTTATTGTGAACTGACTATATAGTCAAATGCCTGAATATGATGAAATTTCAGTTGCCATGAGTTGATAAAAGTGCATAATGATAGATTGTAATAATTAAGTAACTTTTTGCAACTTAAGTACAAATATGAGTAAGTTGGCATAAGTTTAAAGAAACATAAAAAACTTATTTATCGCTCAACCGATATAGTCACTCTGCTCAGTTATAGTGAGCATATTAAAATTACTGAGCTAGCATACCGCTATTTGTATTTTAAAAAGAACTTCTTAATACCAGCTCATTATAAATATTAGAGCTGATGATCTGTTTTTGTTGTTCACCTTTAAAGCATGTTGACTTTTTAATTGTAGTTGTAAAATACGATATTAGAAAACCTATTAATAATTACATAATTGGATTTTTTAAAAAAATCATAGCTTTTATTTAAAATTTTATCTAAGGAATGTATTTATGAACAACGTAGTTGCTCAAAGATTTAAAAATGAAAATGAGAAATTTTGCACTGATTGTGCAGCGAATATTAACATGAAAGCTGAAATCTGTCCTAAGTGTGGCGTTAGACAGATAGCAATGTCAAATGGGTTTGTATCAGCACAGAATGGTAAGAGTAGAGTAATAGCAGCTTTATTAGCTTTTTTCCTTGGTGGTTTTGGAGTCCATAAATTTTACTTGGGTCAGGTTGGAATGGGTATTATCTACTTACTATTTTGTTGGACTTTTATCCCTGCAATCATAGCATTTATTGAGTTTATTATCTTGCTACTAATGAGTGACATTGAATTCAACAGAAAATATGGTGGATTATAACTAAAAGAAGGTAGTATTCTAAAAAGTGTCCTGGCATAAGACTGAGCTATGCTGAAGAAAACGTAAAGATTAGAAAATTTTATAAAAACTGTGTCACTGCTTATACTTCGCTAACTGGAAGATAAGCAATGACTACTCAATCTGACATTAACAAGCTGGCTGAACAAATAGCTGGTAGCATCAGCAGCTTTGATGACATTACCGCTTGGCAGAACAGACCGTTGAGCAGCACATATCCTATTTTCTACCTAGAGACTGCATTGAGCTACGCTGTCGATCCTGTAGATATTTACTTGGGAAGTTTTAGTTACGCAACTTGACCTTATAATCCAGGCTATATTACTCTTCATCATCTTTACTCCAGTCAAGCAGCATTACCAAAATCTCTCTAAAAAACTTCAAGACACCGGAAGATTCATAAGTAGCATTTTTTTCAGATTTGGATTTCATCTTTCTGACAACTCTAACTTCAAAGCCTACACAGTTTTGGTTAGCTTCTACCCTAATAGTGCTATCGAGTTTATGCTTCTTCTTGAAGTCCCTAACCTCTTTTATACTACTAGAAGTCTGAGCTATGCTGAAGAAACCGTAGAGATAAACTTGGTAAACTAAATGCATCAATAAATATTTATTATAGCTAAGGAAGTTATAGCCTACGATCGGTTTTCTACTTTAAAAAATCCGCTACGCAAATAAATAAAAAAATAAGGACTGCTTATTGATTGTCAGTATATATTCTCTCATCTATCTAGCTCAAAACTCACATCCACAATCAGCAGTAAATGCATCACATACTTCATCAGTGATGATGATGCACGGGTCGCTTCATTACTAGTAGAGTTAATTATCTCATTCTCTTTAGGATTAATCACCGATAATGAATAACCGCTATAAAAGTCATTATTAGTAATATTCTTTGATAGTTGACGATAATCAGCTTTAAATTCCTTCATAATTTCTAGCTGTTTTTTCTCATTCATTATTTTCTGATACTTCAACTCTCCCTTTTTAGGTTTTGTTGTGCGCTTCATTTGGTAAGCACTGATATTTATTCGCCAATATCTAGCAGGTAGTATTTTTATGGCGATATCTAAATAGTCATAAAACATCTGTTTTTCATTAAACTTAAAACGAAGGTCGCTATGAGATGAGTTAGCTTTTTTGTAGAATGTTGAAAGAATGCTTTGCACTCTCTCTTTCATCGACTGGTCAAGATATAGATTTTCTAATTTAATAAAACATTCCAGCACGAGTTGCTGCTCTTTAACAATAGTTGGCAGCGTTGGTGCTATTAATATATGTCCTGACTTTGGCTGTTTGTACTTGGATATTAATTTATGATGAGCCTCGCCACTCTCATCAGCTGCTAGAAGCAGCGCTCGATTGTATAGCCCAACTGCATCTTCATAAACAAAATGATGTTGGGCGGCTTCAGAAACGACCTTACCTGCTTCAATCTCGCTCAAGAACTCTTCAATCTGCCAACGTGCATACTTACCAAAAATAGGAGAAACACTAACACCCTCATCTTCTATACGTGATGTAGGAAAATACTGCTTACTATTATCAATTTTTTTGATATTTAACTCACGGTTGATAAACTCACGTATTTTTGTAAGATCAACACAGTTCTTTTCAAAATCTAAGGCTTGTGGATTATGTTGATTGAAACTTCGACGTGCTTTATTCGTAAGCTTGGTGACCACACCAACAGGTAGCTGTATATACGCCTGGTCAAGTAAATGTGCTGAGATAATATCTACAGTATGTATATAAGAGCTAAAAGTAGTATCTAGGTCAGCATGTCCCGCAAACTCCATCAAGGCATCCCAATGATGACCAGATTTCATACGCATTTTTCCTAATAAATCCTCTTTAATACGCTGCGCCTCATCCTCAGTATAATCAGTAAAAACATCCAAAACTTTTTGACGACATCTCAGTATTACTGCCATGTTAGATAAAGCATTATGGCGAAAACTATGCAATACCAAGTGTTGGTAATGAGGCCAACAACCTCTTTAAACACTCGATCCACACTACCTCGATCTAATGGGGTCGACAGCCCCTCAAGTGCAAATAAGTATTTACCTTCTTTTTTATGACGAGTCCTTTCTATAAAATAAGCCTGAAGCTCTTTAAACTCACTTGGTTTTAACAACACTGATAAAGTAATTCTGCGAGTACCATCATCTGACTTTAAGGTTCTATGACTATTTGAACGAATAATCAAATTGATATCGCTATAAGTATCTCGATCATATTCAATATCTGTTAACCGAATACCTAATAGCTCATTAATTCTTAAGCCGGTGCGATAGAGCAAAGTAAAGATCACTTTCATCATGCTTTTATTGTATGAAGATAATGCGATCTGATTACTGACACTTAGTAGAATATGTTTATATAAATCAAGTGATATTAAACTGCTAGAGACTATTTTCGGATCATTTTCACGCTGAAGATGCACGTGTGGTGCACCCAAATGTTTTTTCAAGCTTTGATGTAGTGAGTTCAATACCGTCTGGGTGTAACCTATATTGAGAGTGTTTTTCTTGGCGATGATACTATCGTATAAAAACTCATATTGATGTACTTGATAATCCGTAATGTCTTCATCACGAGTGCCATATAAAAATGCTTCACCCACCTCTGTCAGATATCTTGATAAAGTAGAAATAGCTTTATTAATAGCATTTAAATCAACCATCCAGAGAATTAAACCTCGCTCACTATAACCTTCGTGAATTTCAGTCAACGCCTCGAGCTGCTCTTTAATTTTTTTCCTACTGCCCATAAGGGCGCGGCGAATATCTTTTAATACGTTTTTATGAGCCTTGTTTTTACTGACACTATCCTCTATGCCGACAACTTCATCCTGCAAATTTTGAGTAGTTTTATTGAGTCTATTAACCGTGATGTACTCATTTTTGACAGTAGTGGTATCTGATTCCTGAGGAGCCCCTAAGTAAGCTTGCCAGTCGTTTAAACTAATGGCAGTATGGGTATCATGTTGAACAAGCAGTTCCACTAGCTGCTGATCTATATGTACATTCGCCAATGTCTGCCAGTAAATATTCAAATAGCTAAGAAAATCTGTTTTCTCCAAATTATCCGCTTTAAATTTTTGTCTAGTCAAATTACCAAGCTGCCTAACACTGCTATGAAAGCTTGGTATCTTCGATGTTTCATCTTCCAATAGCTGATTAACCTTAACTAGCCACAAGCGACTGATATCGTCTATGAATACCCACTTTGAATAAGATATAATTTTTTCATCAGAACCGTCGATATCGACTATCTGATTGCCATAAGTTTTAGACACGATATCTAATGGAATATAGACCATGTCATCAGCCAATTTATGTAACTGCTTTTTAGTGGTGATATGCACATAAACAGCATTTAATACATCAACAGAATGTATGCGACCATGCATCAATAATGAAAACATTAACCAAGCTAGTCCATCAACAAGGGTGAAACTGTTCTTTGTTTGCCATATTTGAACAGCCTCCTTCATTATATCTTGCAGTTTAGGCAGATAAAAAAAAGCATCCCTTACTGCTGTATTTTTTGGGCGTTGAGGCTGATAAGCAACCGTTGGGGCTGGCAGTGGCTCTAACCCCTTACGCTTACGCTCACGGTTAATATTATTAAAAAAGAAAAGACGCTTGGTTAATGCTATTGGCATTAGACCTGTAGAAATATATTTACTTTCTTCAAACTCTTTGTAAATGTCTTCATAAAGTTGATAAATAGATTCTTCATTGACTTCAGGTTTTTCTACTTCAAAGTTTTTAAGAAAGCTCTCCCAAAGCTTTTGACATATGAAGTCAGCTTCTACTAAAACATCTTTTTTTTCCTCTTCACGTCTCTGCTCACGACGTTTATAGCCGAACAATTCATCATCTGACTGTTTTTTAACACTCATACTTGCACCTGTCTTATCTCAAGCTTATCTGCAAGTGCTTGATAAGTTGGACGCAAGTCTAAAATATCACCGATACTTATTGATGAATTCTTTCGCCAAGACTCCTGCCCCATCATCTCATGACCAAATACAGAGAGTATCATTGACTCATTTACGTTCTGCTCATGCAGATAACGCTGCCCAACATGCCTTGTCCAATCCTCTTTAAACTTAAAGCTCTCATGAATTTCATTTCTCACCAGTACTGGACGAATTGATTCTAGTTCACCTTTTTTATTAAACACGTTAATCAGTGGTCGCTCAGAATTTATTACTTCGTCAACCCAATGTTGAATGCGCATGTCTAAACGACAAAAACGAGACGAGAAGCTTTTTAAAAAATCTATATATCGGTTGATTGCCTCAATTAAAAATGGGCATAGAGGCACATATCTTTGACTCGACGCCGTTGCTCGCTCTTCTTTGTCAGATATCCAAATCAGCCCCACCTCAAAATTGAATTGGTCCAAATAACCTGGTGCACCCTCAACTGCCCTAACTGAAGTTAAAAGTAAGCTGATATGCCAAAGCCAAATGCTATATGAATTAAATTTTTCAATATAATCAGTTGTTGCCTCTACTTTTTGGTGTAATAAGTCAATAAAATCAATGACGATTACATAATCAGGGCAATTTTGACTACCGATTTTATAATCAAAATTATTGGAAACTAGATGTAGATAATCATTGTTATATGTACTTCTTAGACTAAGCAGTTTAATAGCCTGTTGATAAACAGTTCGAATATCATCGACACTGTTAGAGCTATACCATACATCCGCTCGCTTACGTTCATTTCGACCTGTAATGATACTAGCAACCTGACTATTAGAGACATGATGAATAAGAATACTGTATAAGCCTTTCTCAATACGGGCCAGTGACAGATATGGTAGCTTTAGGGCATCACGAGTTTCGTTTACAACTTCATACAAAATCTCTTTATTAATATCGCCTTTATAGGCTAAAAACACACCCAGTTGCTCAGGAAGACTTATGTCACATTCAAGCAAACGATTGGCTAGTATTTGCTGGATACCTTGAGTACGCAGCCTAAGAGGTGTGATGTCTAAGATAATGTTCAAATGATAGCTATTGTTCCGACGATTTAAATTAATATACTGCTCAGTATTACCTGTTACATCCTCACTTAACTGGAAAACTGACCTCCCAGTTAACATTGACAGTAGTAAATAACTAACTACTCTCTTTTTATCTCTATCATGACTAGATGATAATTCCTCAAAAAGCTGCCATAGATACGCAAAAATATTTTGTAATGCGAATAAAGGTAGAATCCTAACATTACTGCCAATAAGACGTTCGTTCTTATTGGCATGCTGCAGCTTTGAGCGCGTACGATGGTAAATCTGTTGCGGAGAATATTTTTCATGCGCTTGTAGTGATGTTTGCTTGAGTATCGTAAAATCTGGTAATCCAATATCTAATTTCTCGCGCACGACATCAATATCATTATCAGTTTTTAAAACTCGATGACACTAATTAACTCATCACTATCATCGTCGACATCATTAAACGCAATGTACTCAATTTTTTCGTCATCAACCCGCCGTGTTACCCTACTTTTACGACCATTTGTGGAAGTACGCTCGATACGATTTTTGTTATGCAGCACAAATTTTAATGCTCTGTGCACTTTAGCAAACTGATTGAGGTCAGGACTATTAATCTTGTCGAGATATTGCTTATATGCATCAATATTGTCGAATGTAGTGGCTATGTCTTTAGATTGCAACTCTACACACTTTTGCCATAAGTGATGATAAGAACTACCTTGTACTATCCACAAACGTGCAAAAGTAGTTATCTCAGTAATTCTGTTCACTAATTCACGATCTGAACAATATAGTAGTAATTGATATAGTTTGGATATCCAAAGCCACTCTGGTGCTGGATTGCTGATATCCAAATCTTTCAGATGGTACGTTGAACCTATAAATGCTGTTACTCTGAAATGATCGTTTGTTAATCTACTCGTACAACTCTTATAAATGGCTTTAAGTTCTATTTTAGATAAAACAAAATCCTTTTCTGTCTCTGGTAAAGATAAACTCATAAAACCCTGGCCTGACATTGCAGCCACAGTTAAAAAGTATTGCCTAACGCTTTGGTGGTTACCGACTAAATTAGGAATGAGTCCATCAGTAGCGCGCTCAATATCAATCTCCATTTACATTCCTTTGTATCAGCTCTTGAAAGCTAGGCATCCTAAAAATTGGGGATTTCTGTTTGGCATGTTGATAATCAAAATGATGTCTAGAAATACCTTTTCTTCGGCAAACATCCTCAATCGTCATCAACTTACCAAACAGCTTGCGTTGAATATCTTTTGGCATCTGAGCCTTTAATTGATTATAGATATTAACATCTAACGGATTTAGATCTAAGAACTCTTCTAAAACATACCTCCATGACTCTAGGTTTATTGAGCTTATAGTTGGTTGAAGCTTCCTAACATAGAGAGCAGTATTATTTGTCATTCGCAATTGTGCTGAAAAATTTTTGTAAAAATAGAAACCTATTCCATCGTACCAAACATCAAGATTTACAGTCTGATCGTCTGAGTTAGCTATACGAGCCAGTGGAAAATATTCTACATAGAGTTTATATGCTGTTTTAGCTTCAGGGTGTATATACAAATTTAAAAAGTCTTTAGGAGATAAACGAGCATATTGAGTACTAGGCTTGGGTAGGTTTTTACTTTTTTTCATAATGCACCTTTAGCTTGTAACTCATATAAAGTAGCTGGCTTTGGAATCCGAAATATCACGTATAGACATTGGACAACTCTGCTAGGGGAGAGTAAAATATAATTTAACAATTTTTTAGTCGGTGTCAAAATACCATAAAATCATGGTGACTATAAACGTGTGATATAAGTAATACTGTTCTTTTTTACACTATACATTGAGATAATAAAAAAAGCTACACCATATGTATATCACATGGTGTAGCTTATAATCTATTAATATGCATTTCTATAATTTTAGTCCGCGAGCTTGCCAAGGTTGGGGTTTCCCGCTCCAAATATTAAGAAAGCCTCACTTAACAGTGAGGCTTTTTTTTGTCCATTTTTCAGAGGTTGTAGCGATTTTTAACGAATATTTTTTTAAGAATAGTTAAGTTTAGCTACTCAATAAAAAAGCCCATTTTCGGCGTGGTGCCCATTTGGTGCCCAAACTGCGCCCTACCCTAAAACTACAAATGCTTAACTGACCACAACCTTGACAATTTATATCGTTGACACCTAACCTAAAAGGTCGAGTGTCATCTCAACTTTGAACCCAACCTCAATTCATTAAAAATCAATTAAAACTGCAAGATTAAAATACATTTCATTTTTTCAAAATGTCATTAAAATTTGTGGCACCCGTATTTACAACAAGACTGCCTAAAATTAATCTTTTTCTTGAAAGAGACCACAACCTAATATTTGATAGCAATTGGACCAAGTAAAAGCTTTAGTATATCTAAGCTTAATAACTCGTAACTCCCTGCTATCAAATGCCTTAGTAAGCATTCTAACTTTCTTCTGAAGCCCCTTCCTCACAAACCTTATCTTCTTCATAGAGGATAATATCTCCAGGTGTGCAATCCAAAAGCTTACAAAGCTCATTTAATGAATCGAAATCTATTCGAGTGACTTCATTATTGTACATCCTGTATAAAGTAGACCTTCCTAGTTTAGACAACCTATCAGCATCCGCCACACGGATACCTCTTTGTGCAAATAAAACAGGTAAATTGAGTTTAATCATACATACATTCCCTAAAGTGATAATAAAATGCTTGCAAGTGATAATATTTATAGTTAATATGTACTCATTAGTGATAATTAATAACTCACTAATAGTAAATTTATTCCACATGGAGAACTATTATGTCACAGACTTATCTCACTACTCAAGAATTAGCTGAACGTATCAAATACGATGCACGTACTATCCGTAACCAACTTAAGGACACTGTCTTAATTGAGAACATCCATTACATTCGTCCTTTTGGCGGTCGTAAGATTTTATATGTCTGGGAGCGTATTGAAGAAGATATGTGCAAACCTGTTATGAGTGCCATCAATGGTATGGCTTTACAGTAAGTTTTATTTAAACGAGGAGATTAAAAATGGCATCAGTAAGAGCAAGGCGTGGCAAACTATTCATAGATTTCACATATATGAATATTCGTTGCCGTGAGACAACTAACTTCCCTGATACTCCAGCAAACGTTAAAAAGCTGGCTTTAGTAGCAAAAAAAATGGAAGCAGAAATAACCCTAGGTATCTTCGACTATGGCGCTTACTTCCCCAAGAGTGAACGAGCGCAGGAGATGACGGCACTGGCTGATAGAGCAGAAGCTTGTATCAGTCGCAATCCAACCTTTAGGCAGTTTTCAGAGACTTTTTATGAGGAGAGGAAAATTGAATGGCGGCCGAGCTATCGGCAAAAGACACAGATTATTTTGAATAAGTACTTGTTACCTGAGTTTGGTGGTAAAGCAGTACATGCAATAAAAAAACCAGACTTGCTGACCTTCCGTAGCTCTCTCGCCAAAGTTCGTTACGGTAAAGATGGTCAGTCAAGTCTGTCAGTAGCACGAATCAATCAGATCATGATACTACTTCGTATGATACTAGAAGAAGCGTCAGATCGCCATGAGTTTGAGATGCCTTATAAAAATATTAAGAATCTTAAGCAAGCTCGTCCGGATGTAAACCCGTTTACATTGAGTGAGGTATGGCTGATTTTAAAACATGTCCGTGCTGATTATAAGCTACTACACCATTCGCTTCTTTACAGGGATGCGTACCAGTGAGATTGATGGGCTTAAATGGGACTGCATTAACTTTGATCGGCGTGAGATCAGTATTAGAGGTGCATTAGTCAATGGTGAGATGGTCCAACGAAGACATTAGGCTCACAACGTGATATTGCGATGTCACAGCTGGTGTATGACGCCTTGTTAGAACAAAAAGCACGCACCTTTGGTAAGTCAGAGTTCGTGTTTTGCAATTCACAAGGCAATCCAATGGAGTATCGCAATGTGAACAGGCGGGTGTGGAAACCCACGCTTGCCCTACTTGGCCTGAAACACCGGCGTGCTTATCAGACTCGGCACACGGCAGCGACGCTTTGGCTGGCTGCTGGTGAGAACCTGAGTGGATAGCACGGCAGATGGGTCACAGTAGTACGGAGATGCTGTTTCGGGTGTATAGCCGTTATGTGCCTGATATCACCCGTCAAGATGGCTCAGCGATGGATAACTTACTACTGGCGAGCAAGGAGAAGCTAACGAGCGCATCGAATAGCTCTGACACTGAAGCATTCATTAGGAATAAACAAACAGACAAGGAGACGTCACTATGACAATTATCAATTATGAGCAGCTGTTCGGTGAGTTTAAACCAGATGGTGCGATCAGTGCAGATGCAAACCTTATTGCTAATGCATTAATGCGTGAGTTGTATGTTTCATCGGGTTATAACCTTGCTCGCTTCTTGGGAGTGAAGCGCTGCTTTGATAACGATATGGCGATGCGGATATGGGTACAGAAGCGCTTGGATGCCAGTCTTGGCTATGTGATAGAGGATACGCGTTGTCAGCTTCAGAGCGAGCTTTATGAGCTATTACCGCAGCCTGGCTATGGTGGCTACTAAGGAGAACATGATGAGTGTAAAGCTTAAGCCGAATATGACGCAGAATGCACGCGATCTAAAAATCTGTGAGGATTACTGGTCATATGATAACGAAAGTGATTATATCGCACATGTCGAAACCATCTGTGAGAATTATAAGATTAGCCCTCAAGTACTGTTTGAGACAATCGGTGAGTGTTTTGCTTATTTAGATGATGTGCTTTGTGAGTACTGTGGTTATGTGTGTCCTTTACAGATACCAGCAGACATTCCATATATGCGGGCAAAAGACAGTTGGTGCTGTGAGGTATGTGAGCATGCCTTGTGGCGGGAAAACAATCGTAGATAAGTCGTTCACAATATTAAAGCCAGACAGCTTAGGTTGTCTGGCTTTTTAGTATGCAATATATCTTCTTTTAAATACAGTCCAAATTTAATGTGCCACTACAACCTGATCTACACGACCTTTACTATCAGTACGCCATGCATAGCTACCATACTCATAAGTCGTATTAGGTAGCGGATTCTCTGCCATACGATTAAAGGTAGCCAAGTCTGTAACTTTAATCACGGCAGGTAGTTTTTGTTTTACAAAACCCTCAGGAGTGTTGTTGTC
>NZ_BAWJ01000037.1 GCF_000586475.1 Psychrobacter sp. JCM 18903
TTAAAGAGGAGTCATTATAATGAGTAACGATAACTCTTTAGCAACCAATATTGACACCCTTATTGCGCCGATTGAAGGCAGTCGTCATGGGGTCGGTGAAGACTTAATATTCGATCCACGTATTGATGCCATTGTGGCCGCTCGTCAAGAAGATGACCCATTACTGGCACAAGGCAATTGGGTCACTGAGCTAAAAGTCGCCGATTGGGACTTTGTCAAAAACCAATGTGCCGATTTGCTCAGCCATACCAGTAAGGATATGAAGTTGGCACTTTGGTATGTCGATGCCTTGAGTCATACCGATCATTTAGCAGGTATCAGTCAGGGTTTGAGTCTATTGCAGGCACTCAATGACGAGTATTGGCTCACTATGTATCCGCCGCTAGATGGTGAAGAAGATAGCATGGATATCAGAGCAGGGCTGCTGTCATGGTTCGTCAAGGCGCTCACTGATGATATCAAGCAGCTATCGCTTTCTGACACAAAGACAGAAAAATATAACTATAACTATTATCTAACCGCTCGTGATCATGACAAGCAGCGTCAGCAAAACCCCGATAGCGAAACGTCCAATCAATTAACGCTAAGTGACTATAACCACGCCATCAAGACCAGTAGTGAGACTTGGCAACAGGCACTGATGAGCAATCTTAAAAAAGTTACTGAGCAGTGGCAGGCGCTGACTGATCAGCTAAATGATTTGATGGGCATGGACGCGCCAGTCTTCGCACCAGTCACGGATTTATTGGTTGCTCTGACCCAACATTTGCGACCGTTGATACCAGAATACTCTGATAGTACTAGTAGTGTTTCTGCTCAAGAAAGCGTAGCCGATACTATGGACAGTATGGGTGAAAGTGCAATGTCTGATAGTAGTGGACAAGCTGCTAGCACAAAAAATATTAGCTCAACCAGTTTTAATCCTAGTAACCGCGATCATCAAAGCAATCGTCAGCAAGCGCTTAAACTATTAGGTCAAATTCAAGATTATTTTTCGACCAATGAGCCGCACAGCCCGGTGACGTTTTTACTCGGTCGGGCGATTGATTGGGCGGATATGCCGCTCGACCAATGGCTCACTCATATCATCAAAAACGAAGATCAGTTAGCGATACTCTCTGACATGATTGGAATCAAACCCAAACGTGATTCATCTGACGATGGCTATTAATTGAATCAACGACAAATGAATACTTGGTTAACGGGCAATTTATACACTATTTGTGATCTTGCAATATTAAACTTTCCACCTTTGGACTGATAGAGAAGGGCTTGTCATGGTATGGACTCAAACAAAGCGGCATGTGCAACTGAGTAGTGCCCATCCTGATATTGCCACCAGCCTCATTCAACAGGCTGACTTGGTTGAAAGCTTACTCGGGATGCCATTGCCCGACAGCGTTTGGAGTAAGCCCGCTCTTATGCCAACGCCTGACGCTTATCCAAGCCCGTATCATCACGACCAACGAGCGCAGTCTTATCAAGAGCGCCAACTAGCCCTCTATTGTGGCTATCGTATTAGCATCACCTTACTGCATCCACGAGCAGGACTGGATATAAAGCAATGGCTAGGGCAAAGTCTCTCGATACATTGGCATACGGGCGACACGCTACTACCAAGCCAAACCCGTCACGGTATTATCACCGAAGTCGTTGCTCTCGGTAGCAACAGTGGTATGGCCGCTTATCGCATTATTTGCGAGCCTAGCTTAAGTCAGTTACGCCTAGCTAGCCATAACCGCCGTCATCATCATCTCAGTCTCAGTGAACTCATTACCCAAATCATCAGTCCATACGATATGAACGTTGAGATTGACGAGCGCCTCAGTGATGACAGCAACTATCATATACAGCATAGCGTCCAATACAACCAAACCGATCTGGCTTATCTAACCCAATACCTTGCTCTCTATGGCGTCACAGGCTATTACCGTCATGAGAGCGACAAGCACACTCTAGTCTTGTTAGCTAGTGATGGCGAAATACTGCGCCTGATGCCAATGACATTCAAAGCACCTTAAGTCAAAACCCTGCCAACCTTGCTGATAGACAAGACCGCATTACTGCCATTCGTCCGCGTATTGCTCAGCATACTCAGCAGAGCGATCTACATCGTTATGACAGTCGCTTGATGAGTACCTATACTGGCAGTAGCAGTAGCGAGCAACCGATCGACGCATCAAACAGCACGCATCAGCGCTTTTTACACAGTCATAGCCGTTTTGATGATAAAGGTCTCGATAAGCTTGCTACTCGCTACCAGCAGAACGCACAGCAGCGTGCCAATCTAGGCACCTAACCGGCAATATCCGTCATCTAAGTCTGCCAAGCGCGCATCATATCGATGGCAACCCTTATTTAACAGATCCCATCAGTCTGGTGTCTCTTCATCAGCATATTAATAATCATATTCCAGCAGATTGGCTGGGGGCAGCATCCTTTGACCCCATTACCTTACAGCCAAATACCAACTATGACAATGATGACGACAATGACAACAACGTCCATCATATCAATGCCTGCTACCTACCGTTTCCGCATCATCACCATATTCCTTATGGGGAACAGCTTGCTACACTTGGACAACCGCATCCGAGTCTGACAGGTCTTATGAGTGCCAGTATTATTGACACCGATAGCAGCGCCATCACCCATGACCGTAATCACCGTGCGCATATTAGATATCACTGGCAAAGCGAAGGCGACGATAGCGCACACTGGATACCCATCGCCAGTCACCTCGTCGCTGACCACATGGGACAAACCCATCCGCTACGTCATGGGCAACACGTCCTGATCGACTTCATCGGTGGTGACATCACTCATCCCATCATAATCGGTAATACCCATAACGGACAAGGCAATACTGATGCTCAGTATAATAGCATCGTCAGTGATACCGACACGATTGATGCCACTAGTCCCGCTTGGTTTATCAATCAAAGCCATGCTTATCCCATAGACGGTATCAAAACCCAAAGCATCGACAGCAGTCGTACAGGCGATGCGACCAAAGACAGTATCACTAATGGCTATAACCAGCTCATGTTTGACGCCCATCCTGATAGTCCGCAAATCAATCTCTATAGTTCAAGCTTTCAGTCCAGCCTGACTATTGGACACCTATACCAGCACAGCGACCATACCCGTGGTCAAGCACGGGGCAAAGGCATCAGCATAGAGACTGAAGCTGCCGCCAATATTCAAGGCAGCAAAGGTATTCATATCAGTAGCCAAGCATCAGACCCCTTATCAAAATCTCACATGAGTCATGACAGCCACGGCAAACTACAAACAGCCGATCAACACCAGCAAGCCTACACCCAGCTGGCTGATACCCATCAGCCAGTGGGATTAGAGGGCAGCAGCAATAACAAGCAAAGCAACAGTAAAGATGCGCAAACGCCATTTGCCCAATTTAGCAAAGATACCAATGACGAAACCTTAAGTGAGTCTGGACAATGGCAACAAGCCAATCTGCTGATCGACTCTCAGCGTCATCTAGCGTTGCTAAGCGGACAACACAGCCAACATACCAGTACCCAAAGCACGCATAGCCACGCCACAGACAGCACCCATCATCATAGCCAAACCCAGATGAATCAGTTGGTGGCAGGCGATGTTCATTACTACTCAAACAAAGCCCAAACCCATACGGCAGCGCATGGTGATATGACCATACAAGTGCATCAGAATGAAATGCGGCTTGATAGTGAGCAGGTACTCCGAATCCATAGCAGAGACAGTATTGAGATCATTGCGCCTGATACGCTCACCCTAAAAGCAGCAGGGAGTGGTATTGAGATATCAGGTGGCAATGTGACATTTATTACGCCAAGTCAGGTGGGCTATAAGGCGAGTAAGGTGGATTGGGGCAGTGGGGGTGAAAGTAGTCCAACGATTACTATGCCGCAAGACGAGCTTGCCGACTGTGCTGCCAAGACTGGTAGTGCTGGCAATAAAGGTGGAGCGGTTTAGGTATGCTAATACCAAAAGTAGAGTTTCTCGATGATATTCAAGCGACTGACGATTATCAAAAGCAACTTAAGGCTTTATATCTAACAGTCTCTGACAATCAATATCAAACGCTGACAGTCCTTATTGATCTAAATATTTACGGTACAGCTGTCTTTGACTTATTAGACTGCGGCATAGATTTGCCATTTGAGCGCATCAAACGCATTCATCATAGCTTTAGCGATGATTTGGCACTTATTAAGATGTCACTTGATAGTAGTACAGGTCAACGGCTACTCGAGCAGCTACTGGCATTGGCACTATATGAAAACACCCATGATATATCTGGTCATCCGCATTCGCGTAGCGTCTGTCTATGGCTATTTGATCAACCAATCACAGAAACGCTTACACATAGTATATATCTGATAGGACAGGCATATGGAATAGGGACAAATAAGCGTCGCTATTTGCGCTACTGGGATCCTAGAGTGTTAGCGCTATTAACCTATATTTGGACAGCCCCACAAAAGCTGCAAATATATCAGTTGGGCTTATCTCACATTTATTATGTTGATTGGAATAATGAGATGACTGTATTGACTCTACCTACGCCAAATGAGGTATATCCAGCTGCTAATATTCAAAAAACGTTAGGGCAGCTCCAGCCTTTACCTTTTCGGTTCAGTCAGCAGCAGTGGCAGGTGCTCATACAGACAGAGTGGATAAATATGATACTGCGGCAGTTAAAGGTCAAGTGGTAATTACCCATCGAGTTTATGAAATAATCATAAGCCAAGCTCTACTGATTGCTCAGCGTAAAATGTCGCAGCAGCAAGCCGTTAAGAATATCATTAAAGACTTAGAGCGAATGAAAGGTAAGGGGATAGTGGCATGAGCAACGATTTAGGTTTTATAGATGGATTGACATCAAATAGTAAAAATAAAACTGAGCCTGTAGTATTAGAGCCTGACTATGAAATTCTTATTGAACCTGATTTGCTTGAAGTGGAATTAGAAACAATTACAGTAACAGCAACATTTTGTCGTGATTACGAATGCGGAGCTACAGGTATACCGATTTTACCTGTAGTATTTAGTCGGGATGATTATAGAGTAAACGGTAATGACAAGCGTTATTTTGGGGATGGGTTGTCTTCAAAGTCAGCTAAACATGATGCTATTGCGAGCCTACCTACACACACCTACCTTTATTGTTTTTATGATTATATTGATGGTTATGGAGATGAACAAAAATCAGTTGAAGAGATATTTACTGGTAAAGATGGCGCATTACGAAGAGTTAAAACTTATGAAGAAGATGATTTTGTAATAAAGGACAAAGAAGACGTTAATAAGATAGAGGTAACAAATATAGATGAGCCTGATAATGACAGCCTCGAGGAAATGGCACAGCCAGCTCTCTGCGAGAGAAACTATCATAGTACGTTAGATAGTAAGTATCTCACCTTAGATCCAGGTGAGATAGTATGGCTTATGGTCAGTCATGCCAAGCTAAGTAAAGAAACATTAAAAAAATACTTTTATGATGAAGTACTACGCGATAAGCGTATGCAAAAGTTCGTCGCTGATGACTTAACTGGCAATGAAAATACTAGATATATGTCTAGTATTTTACCAGAACTGGATTATATAAATAGCTTTCATCAACGAAAGCAGCTGGCACAGGGCGGTGACATCAAAGATAAAATTACAATACATGAAAAGGATTTAAAAGATGAGATTCGGGGGAGTGTACGTTCTGCCTTTCAACTATACAGAAGTATGGAAAGAAGTATTAGTGGAAGGATAGAAATTGTTGAAGAGAATGTAAATGGAGGCTACGACTTTGAAGATGGTGAGTTGGAAAAAGAACTTGATCAAAAAGATTTGAACATCCTAAGGGATGTCAAACCCATGATGGTTGCCTTACCTGATCCTGTAGGAGAGGTATTAGCAGCCGCGGAGAAACGCAACTACTTACTTAAAAAACTAGATGATGCTCAAAAAGATAAAGATAAAATTCGAGAACAAGTTAATGCTATTATCATCGATAACATTAGAAGTAGTATAGAAGCTGGTACTAAATACGATCCGTCTAAACCACAGTCACCTGCTGCTGAGGCTTATCATATAGAAGGGCGCAATGCAGTAAGTCAGGCGAATAATAAGAATATCTATGATTATATTAATGAATCAAGATTCAAAGCAGTTTTAGCGACTGCGAAAAAAAGCCGCAAAGACAAGGCTGCCATCGCAGCAGCGCGCCAAACATTCATAGACGCAATTAAACGCCCTGAGTTTGCTTTTGTTATGCGTGAAGACTTTCCTGAAAATGATGAAGACAGCCATGCTGGCTATGCTCAAATTATCGCTGAAGCGATTCAAGGTATCGGCATTGATGAAAGTAATGTCGGCATACCAGACGCTATATGGGCAGATTATAAGTCCGAGCAAGTAAAAGGCATGACCGCCAAGCAAGAGTTTGAGCAGTCCTTACGGCCTTGCATCTCCGGCGAACAGCCTACTGCAGATAACTGGCTATCTAAAGCTTAATCGGCCTTGATCCCGAAGATAATCAAAAAATGCAAGATGCGCCAACATATGAAAACTTAGCCCGAGCGAGTGACTTTATTGGTACGAGTACCAGTTGGGTATTGGCATTTAAGAGCAGACAGCAGCAAAATAAAATCAATACTGCTATCGCTGCTCAAAGGGATAGTATAAATAAACTAGCCAATCATAAAGCTCAGATACTACTCACTATGAGCACTAATATGGCTCACATTAAAGACAACAATAAATTTTTGTATAAACTTGATCTGTGGTCACAAGCCACTGTTCATCAATCTACAGGCTTTCGTCTTGCTCAGAAAGTGCTTAAATATAGCCCAGAAGTTATATTAAATTATGGTAGTCAAAGGCTAACTCATACTATTAATAAAGCCAAACCACATAATGCCTTGCTGCCTGCGAGCATAGATACTAACGCGGTAGGGACATCCTCTTCAACCAAAGCGCCTATTGCAATCGACTTTCAAAAAACATACGGCATCGATCAGAAGGTAATTGACGTCTTCGACAAAGCCGCTGCGGGTAACAAAACTGCGCAAACTGTCGTCACTATGTACACGAGTGGAGAGTCAGCACGCGCCACGCAAACGATCAATCAGGACTTAGAGCAACGAGTGGCACAACTAAACCGTGACCTTGACCCTATCAGTGGTCAACATCGACAGTTAGAGCGCCAATCATCAGGCAAAGCGGCACTAGTATCAGCAGGTATCGGTCTGTTTCAGTTGCGTAGTATGTGGATCGGCAAAAGTAGTATTGGCGCTATGGCAGGCCGAGGAGATCGCGTGGGTCTTGAGTACATGACCAATTATGCTAGCTCGACATTAGCACTCACAAGCGCCAGTGTCGATGTCGTCAACGCAGGTATACAGATGAAAGCGGCGCGTAGTGCTTGGGTGGCAAGGCTAGGTCTTGGCGTCGGTGTACTTGGGGCAGTCGGGGCTGGGTTTGAGGTGTATAGTTTACTCATAAGTCGTGAAAGACATGTTGAGAGTAAGAGTGAAGTTAGCCAAATAGCTACTAATATTGCGATGGGTGCAGCGGGCGCAGCAGGTGTAGCAGGTTTCGGTTATGGTGTATTGGCATTTGCAAGTGCCGGTGCTTTTGCATTACCTTGGCTTGGCGCAATAATGGCAATTGCATGGGGCGTGAGTCTAGTCGCTCAATGGATTGCCTTTCGCTATGACAAAGGTCATATTCTACCGATTCACTACTGGCTAGATGCTGGGGTCTTTGGGAACAAGGCTATGATAAACAGCGAATATCCCAATAATCCTTTTAAAATACAAGCGATGAGAAGTATTGAACAAGATATGCACGCCTACAGCCTAGCACTTACTGAAATACAGGTTGAGCCAAAATTTAACACCAGCGTACAAGACTTTAACGAAGTGTTATCAGGACAAATCGTTGTTAGCATTAGTCAATGGAAAGATCATAGTGAGCTGGCAATAGAGTTCATCGGTATAGGCAACCAAGAGCTTGGACTAGATAGAAAAGTGTTTAGTATAGAAGCGCTTATACAACAGAACAAAGCTATTACTACCAAAGCAGGACTACAGATTACCTTAGATATTCCTAAGACCAGTCATTTTCAAGGCCAATATCTAGGCTCATATAAAGAAGGCACGCGAGATCCTAATAGGATACAGCAAATGCAAGAAGCTAGAAAGATAGCACAAGCCAATCCTAACCGTCAGATTGAACAGCTCAGAGTGGTGGTCTTGTACTCACTAAACCCAAGTATGAATCCCCATTATCAACTGCGCACGACAGTAACGAGTTAATAGAGACAAGCCAATGATTGAAGACAAGCATAGTCAATTTGCCAAACACATCAATGAGCTACAAGAAGTTCTTGAAAGTCCTTATAGCAGCAAGATAGACAAAGCGTTATTAAAAGATAGCGAGGATATAGAGCATCTCAACAAAGAAATTGCCAATATTAACCCTGACTATATGACTTTTTTACCGAGCTACTTTTGGTATTGGTATTTTGGTATAGGTTGGGTCTACTTTTCTTCCTGTATGTTTTTTATAGTATTCTTTGCAGATTTATTTCGTCATGAACCAATGCAAGGACTGATACAGATTTTTAATATTGCTTCAATACTGTTTATGTTTATTACATTATGCACTCCTCTCTTATTACTTCTCTATCAATTTATTAGAAAACATCCATACCGCATCCAATACTACTTTTTAAAGAAAGAGCAGAAGGTTGTTTATTATTATCGCCCCTCGTTGCAGTTTTTTAAACCTTTTGAATTAAAAATAGTAGATTATAAAGATATTATTCCTGAAGTACACACCATCAAAAACAACACAGCATACACTCCACTAAATCTATATATCGCGGATTCTGATACAGGAGATATTACTCATCATATAAAACCTCATGATGTCAGTGTTGACCCTCGTGTACATTGGGCGTTTATCCGCACCTATATGGAAGGTGATGCTGCTGACTTACCGATAAACCCTGAGTTCTGTCAGGCCTACCCAGCAGATACAAGCAAATCATTATTTGCTTGTAGTGATATCGTCTTTCGTAAAAACGGTATACTACCAAACGATCATTCTGGCGGTGGTCAAATTATGGTCTTTATAATAGGCTCACTATTTACACTTGGCTATCTATTGCAAGGAAACAATTATCAAACTGCCAAGCAAGCCATCTTACATCCTGATGTGCAAAAGCTGCTGACATGGGACGGTCAAGACAATCCTTATCCTATTCAGCCCATAACTGATGAAGCCAAATTAGCCTTTGAAGGTAGAAATTGGGAGGTCAATGTCAGATGGGTATATATCATACTTATTAACGTTGGTTTATTTGTGTGGGCAGTGTTGGCTTATAATAGTTAGATAGAATTGAGATAACATCATGCAACTACGCGACGACTTCGCTAAACATATTAGTGAACTGCACAATCCTATTGACCGTCCCTATACCACCAGTATAGACAAAAGCTTATTAGAGAGTACTGAAGATATTGAACATCTTAATAAAGAAATTCACGACGTCAATCCTGATTACTTAACATTCCTACCTGCGTACTTTTGGGTGTTTTATTTTGCTATTGGCTGGGTTTATTTTTCTTCATTTTGGTTAGGTAATTATTTTCTTCAAGATATTGGAGAGGTTGTCTTTATAGATGATGAATTTAGTATTTTTGATATAGTATTCAGCTTCTTATGGATTGTTGTATTTGGTACGCCACTAATTTTATTTCTCTATCAACTAATCAGAAAGCACTTCATTCGCACCCAATATTACTTTTTAAAAAAAGAGCAAAAGATAGCTTATTACTACCGTTCACTATGGAGTTTTAGACAGCCTTATGAGCTTAAAATAGTAGATTATAAAGACGTGCATCCAGACCTGCACCTAGACAAATATAATCAAGCTTATACACCGCTCAATCTGTATGTCGCTGATCCTGAGACAGGTGATATTACCCATCATCTAAAGCTAGAAGATTATAGAGTCAACCCGCGTGTACAATGGGCATTTATCCGTACCTATATGGAAAATGAAGCCGATGACTTACCGATAAATCCTGAGTTCTGCGAAGCTTACCCAGCTGACACTAGTAAATCACTGTTTGCTTGTGCTGATATTATCTATCGTAAAAACAGCATACTGCCTAGTGATCATTCTGGCGGTGGTCAAATCATGGTCTTTATAATAGGCTCAATAATAGCCTTAGGTAATCTATTTCAGGCTAATCATTACCAATGTACCAAACGCGCCATCTTGCATCCCGACGTGCAAAAGCTACTCACATGGGACGGTCAAGATAACCCGTATCCAATACAGCCCATAACTTATGAAGCCAAACTAGCGTTTGAAGGTAGAAATTGGGAGGTTAATGTCAGATGGGTATGTATCATACTCATCAACGTTGGCTTATTTGTATGGGCAGTGGTGGCTTATAATAGCTAGCAAAAATTGCTAACTACATATTGTATAACTATGATCTTACCTGTTCCTCCTATACCTCCTGTCGGTAAAATACTCAGTCGCCCTTATGAAGGAGAGATTGGTAATTTCCAAGAAAAAAAGCCAGTATTGATAGAATAAGTACACTTATTCATGATGTGAATCCAGACTATCTGCTATTTCATCCTATCATTAACTCTATTCAAAATGTATGGCTTTTAGCGTCATATTGTGGTGCATGGTTGTTTGGACAGTTTTTTATTTTTTATTTTTATATGTAGTTCTTAAATATTTTTTTATTGAAGAGTTTGAGCTAATAGTTTTATTTCCAATTATTATGCTTATAATATTCCTAACAATGCTTGGCTTTTCACCATATTTAACTCTAAAGCAACTAAAAAGAAAGCAATCTCGATACCATAAAATTCTACTACTAAAAAATACCCAGCAGATTGCTTACTACGAACATAACGGTAAGCAAGCCCCTATCTTTCATCTGATTAATTATAAAGATATCACAGCCTCCATAAGGCGTAATGAAGGTTTGGTGTATGAAGTACTGAATCTGCACATCATCGATGAATCAACAGGAGAACCAAGCTTATCTATTAACTGTGAAGGCATGCAACTAAACCCTTATGATCAGTGGGCGTTTATTCGCACCTATATGGAACGTCCCGCTGAAGAGCTACCGCTTGATCCACGATATGCCCACGCGTGTCCAACCGATATCAGCACATCGCTACTCGCCTGTGCCGATATTGCTCAAGAGAAGAAAGACAAGGGTCTGACTGGACTAC
>NZ_BAWJ01000036.1 GCF_000586475.1 Psychrobacter sp. JCM 18903
AACCGCTCCCTGATTTCTAAGGGATTAAGACTTACCTAACTGTGCCATTGTGTCGCCCATTAGAGTCTGAACCGCTCCCTGATTTCTAAGGGATTAAGACCTAGTTATCCGATCAGTTATACTACGGTATACGTCTGAACCGCTCCCTGATTTCTAAGGATTAAGACCGAATCTTGTTTGGGTCTGAACCTGGAGATAGGTCTGAACCGCTCCCTGATTTCTAAGGTGAGAGACGTTAAAAAATTGCATGTCAATTTTAGTCTCGCAAGAGAATTTACATTTTCGTAAATTCTGTCAAGCTAGCTACAACGGTCTGAACAGAAAATCTTAGGTTTTCTCTTGCGTCAGGGCAAAGCCGTAGTGAACCTGCACAAAATATAAAAAAGGACACAACGTCATCGTTGTGTCCTTTTTTGTGCCTTTAGATTCTTCAATGTTAGTTAAACCTCTTATACTACATAACATATATATTGATTATTAAAATAAAGTTGACTACTATTGTTTATTTAATTTAGTGATATCTATAGGCTGTATTTCATAGATATATTTTTGGATCACAGATAGCGTTTATACCTTACAAACGAGACTTAAATGAAAAAATATAATAGTAAAGCGGCCATAGTATTGGGTCTATGCGTAATGTTTGGCGCAGGTAGTGCAACTGCTGGCTTACAAGCTTTTGAATTAGAGAATACGGAGCAATCTCAGTGTGGCTACAAAGATGACAGAGGAAAAGTCATCGTACCTGCAAAATATGATAGCTGTGGTGGCTTCTCTGAAGGTATGGCTCGTGTCGCGATCATGAAAATAGGGATGGTTAAAGGCTATGATGGCGGTGAGGATTATGAAGACTATCTATACTGGCAAGGCTATATTAACGAAGCGGGTAAATTAGTCATACCTGTTGAGCATCAAGCACCAATGACTGGCGGCTATTATATTGATTTTCGAGATTTTCAAGAAGGTATGGTAGCGGCATATAAAGACGGTAAATACGGCTATATGAATAAGGCAGGGAAAATGACCATACCTTACTTATATCAGAGTGCTGGTGATTTCAATGATGGGCTGGCAGTGGTCAGTAAGGACGATAAATTTGGAGCAATTGATAAAACAGGTAATACAGTCGTACCATTTAAATTTAATTGGCTAGATGACTATTCAGAAGGGTTGGCCAGATATAACACATCGACATTGGGTGATGAAGATAGCAAAACAGGCTTTATAGATACGTCTGGCAAAACCGTGATAGCGGCCAAATGGGATGAGGCAATGGAGTTCTCAGAAGGACGGTCTGCTGTCAAGATTGGAGATTATAGAAGTGGTAAGTGGGGCATCATCGATAAAACAGGCAAGGTCATTGTTTCATCAAAATATGACATGGCTTATATGGAGCCAATGGGGGATGCGGTAGATGTTGATGGCGGCCGCTATGAAAATGGAAAGCTCGATGTCTATAACCTAAATACCAAAGGTGCTAATGCTTATGATGAGGGCTATGACAGTATCACGCGATATACCTTAGATCGCCAAGGTAAGGTACTCTCTAAAAAGACTTATGCAGACTGGAGTGAGATGGACGAAGAGCGTTATCCGCAAAACTATCAGTGATTCTATAAAGATTTGTAGAACCATCTAATCTAAATTAAGAGAAAACTTATTGTGTTAAAAAAACGAGTCTGATGTTCGCGGCATCTTTGGTTATTTTGGGGCTATCTTCTACCTCCAATGCAGCACCTAAAACGAAATACGGTGTGACAGTGGTTGAATGTGAATTTGACTATGAGGATGAAGAGTTTTGTACCGATAGCCGCTTAAAAAGCTACGCAAAGGTTATAAAAGAGCGCAAGCCTAACTTTGATGGTAATAAGGTTATTTATGTCTTTGAGACTAATGCCACAGGTTATATAACAAGAAACCATATCGATTGGTTGTTATCGACCTGCTAAGAAAACAGTCGTGCCTTTTGGCTATGCATTATCAGCTGCAACTGACGGTGAAGGAAAGGCGGTAGCCGTGAACAATAAAGGCGATCCTATACACTACGGCTTCAATCTTAAACCCAACCGTTTTTGTTTCTCTGGTGATATTGATGCCTATAGAATGTCTTCAGGTTATATGAAGGAGCCTTTTTGCTTTAAATACGATAAGTCTGAACAAGGCTTGGTAAGAGAGTATTAGGTTCATTTTTATATATATCTTCTAGATCAAAGGCTGTACGTCAAGTCAGCCTTTGCATACTGCTAAATCTAAAGTTGATAGTTATATGACTTCAGGAGTTTATAACTTTTACAGCTGGAAAGACTATTAATCACAATCTCAGAAATTATTATCAAATATTTATATCAACCCCAAATCTCTAAGTATCCCCACCTAACAAGGACTGGGGTATGCTGTTAAATCAGTAGAACCAAACTTGGGAGGTTTTAATCAAACGGCGTTGCAATAAAACTCATGATAAACCTGTCTAGGTGATTTCATCCCAAACCCTTTTGAATTCTAGTTTGATTGTATTCAAGCTCAATATAGAGCTTGTAAGACCTGACCAAAACTTATCAGGTTATTATTTTAATAAGTGATTTTAGAAAAAAATATTTAATGTAATTGAGGTAGGATTAAACAAATGTACTTACAATACTATAATTTCCGTTTTCTGTACTGACCCCTATTAAAAAAGGAATTCTTATGAAAAAGCTGGCGGCTTGTCTTTGTTTTGCCTTGGCTTGTATCTCTACCTCTCATGCTGAAACCATCGCTGGTTACAGCTTTGAAAAATACCCTGCCAAAATCTATAACGGTAAACAAGCACCCTTAAAATTAGGTGACTGGAGCTCTTTTCGTACTCGTCTGAAAGAAGCTCATAAAGATGGTGAAATTAACTTCGCGGGTAACTATATCGTAACAACCTGGGGCTGTGGTACAAGCTGTGTGTCAGGGGCTATGATTGATAAACGTACTGGCAAAGTATACGATATCCCGCTAGGTGAAACTGAGGATAGTGTCACCCCCTATGAAAGTGGCGCAGAATGCTTCGCAGACAGCGCGGAACTCGATGACAACGAGCGTTTGGCTTTCTATCCCAATAGCCGCTTATTTATCAGCCGCAATTGTGAAGGCGAGCAAGTCAACGAAACCACCGGTAAACAACTTATCACCTATTATGTCAACATTTGGGATGAAAAGACCAAGACATTCAAACTAAAAAAGGTTCAGCAATCTAACTCGTTAAAGTAGACTACAGTCAATTTTAAAATAAATTTTTTCTGTATTTACCTTTTAAAGCCAAGTTTTTAGCCTAAACTTGGCTCATACTACTCCCTACCTTTTTTAGATGCCTTAGCTTGGGCTATCTTGACGGAAAAAATCAACCACCTCAAACAAACCTGCTCGTCCGCAATACCATCGCATGCGTTATGACTATAACGAAATAGGGCAGCTCATTAGTGCTAACAATCCTAACAGCCGTACTAACTTAGCATATGATGCGGGCGGTAGACTGATAACAGAGACTCTCATCAGTCACTTAACCCAAGATGGACAGTATCAAGCACGCGAGCACACCCTCACTCATGACTATGACGAGCTTGGCAACCGCCTCAACACCACCTTACCCGATGGTAAAGTCATCAATCAGCTGTATTACGGCTCAGGGCATCTATATAACCAAAGCTTTATGATCCTAGCAGCGATGAGCATATTGAGATACGTCATAGCGAGCGCAACAAGCTCCATCAAGAGATCAGCCGTCAACAAGGCATGCTTGAGAGCAGCTATAACTATGATCCTGTGGGACGCTTAATCAAGCAATACAGCAGCAGTGATAATCATATTACTATACAGCGCGATTACAACTATGACGCACTAGGACAACTAACTCATTTAAGCGGTCATAGTGTGCTTGGTTCTAATAAAAGAACTGAGCAGAACACGGCAATTCAGAATCAACAAAGTCAGTTTACTCGCAATCATCAGTACCAGTACGATACACAAGGTCGATTAATTGAGCATAAGCTGACCGACTATCAAACCACACGGGTATCACTGAAGTATTCGCCTTTGACCCTGCTAGTAATCGTGTGCCTGTAAAAGTCGCTGATAACACAACAGACAACACACAGATTGATCATGGCAGACCGCGTGAGCTGATTCAAAACAACCAGCGCATTAGATACACCTATGATAGTCATGGGCGAGTATTGTATAAAACTCTCGAGGCGATTGATAATCCTGATACCGAACCACGCACTGCGCTGCAACTACAGTACAACGCCAACAATGAGTTAGAGAAAAGTCTGCGTACTCAGTACCAAGGCGATCAAATTATCAAAACCCAAACTGTCTATCACTACGATGCCTTTGGACAACGTATACATAAGCACAGTGAAACTAGAAAATTTACTCAAAGCAAAGAGCAGCTCAGACAAATCAGTAAAACCCAGCATCAGCATGCTCATATGCTATGGGATAGTGATCTACCAATTCAAGAATATAATGATACCCATGTTTACACTACTGTCTATGATCAAGATAGCTTTAAACCAGTCGCCCGTCTTGCTTGGCTGCGTGATGATATCCTACAACCCGCGAACGATGAGCCGATAACCATACAAGATAATTTGCATATAAAAGTAAAAGCAGAACTGAACCGCCCCGGGATTGTCGGAGACTCAAATTTCTGAGAGAATACGACAATGAAAACACGAAACTATACCCCTGAAATGAAAGAGCGTGCGGTTCGCATGCTCATTGAAGCCAAAGACGAATATCCTTCCACATGGTCAGCCATCAAAGCCATAGCGCCAAAGATAGATTGCACGCCTGAAACCCTGCGGTCATGGTATAAGAAGCACATCGATCAAACCATACCTGCTAATGTTCAAGCTCAAAGCCAAGCCGAGCGCATCAAAGCGCTTGAACGTGAGAACAGAGAATTAAAGCAAGCTAATGAGATTATAAGGAAAGCAGCTGCTTTTTTCGCCCAGGCGGAAATAGACCGCCCACCGAAGTGATGATCAAATTTATTGATGAGAATAAGTCAGAATATGGGACCCAAGCCATTTGTAGAGTCTTGCCTATTGCTCCATCAACCTATTACCGTGCTAAAGACTTGGAGAGCTGCCCTGACAAGCGCTCATTACGCAGTCAACATGACGACTTCTACATCAGTGAAATCAGGCGCATCTGGCAGGACAGCAAGTGCCGCTACGGTACGCGTAGAGTCTGGCAGCAAATGAATGCTGACGGCATTCATGTGGCTCGTTGTACGGTAGAGCGGTTAATGAAGCATCATAGCATGCAGGGGGTTTGGCGCGGTAAAGGTAAGATAATCACCAACAGCCGTGATGACCAGAAGCGCGCTGATGATTTGGTCAATCGCAACTTTAGCGCACGCCACCCTAATCAGCTATGGGTGGCTGATTTTACCTATATCAAGACGACAAGCGGCTGGGTTTATACTGCTTTTATCATTGATTTGTTTGCTCGCGCTATCGTGGGCTGGAAGGTATCTAATCGTATGAATACCGATATGGTGATGGCAGCACTTAACCAAGCCATTGCAGACAGAAACCATCCTAAAGATGTGATTCATCATAGTGATCGCGGGGTTCAGTACTTGTCTATCCGCTATACAGACAAAATGACAGATTCTGGTGTGATCGCCTCTGTTGGTACAACGGGTGATTCATACGATAATGCGTTGGCTGAAACGGTTAACGGGCTGTATAAAACGGAGGTGATTGATTATTTAAAACAGCAATGGCAAGGTGTGAATGATGTTGAATTAGCAACTTGAATGGGTGGACTGGTTTAATAAAAAAAGGCTGCATAGTGCGATTGGCTATGTGTCACCTTTTGAGTTTGAGAAGCGGTATTATGATAATCTTAATCTGTTAGGCATTGCTGCTTAACTTGAATAAACAGTCTCCGATATAGTCGGGGCGGTTCAACCTATTAAAACGGTTGTAGGCCGTTTTCCATGGACATAGCTCACTCGGTATATCACGCCATGGCGCGCCTGTACGAAGTTTCCACAATATGGCTTCCATGACTTGTTTGTCGTTTTTCCAAGTATGACAGCCATGAGCCTTCATGGTACTTTGGAGTTGTTCCCATGTATTATCGGTGAGCACTGTTCTTGCCATAATTTAGAGAGCCCTGTTTGAAATAGTCTCTTTATTTTAAAGCCTTTATACTTACTTTTACAGATTAGGGACACGCCCTAATAGCAGCTGAGTTTTTTGTTTAAATCCTTATGCATTCGTAACCGCATCAACACTTATTACAAAGGCTATGGTTCGATGCCTGTATAACGCATCAATCACGAGTAGAATATATATGGCAAGTACACAACGAAGCACACCGCGACTATCATAGTGAGTTAAAATGTTGATATTACTGGCCTACAGAGCAGCTATCAAGTCCTCACTAGGGAATCGAACCAGTGAAATCACCTAATTCCAGCTAGTATCTGGCTAGGGCAAAGTGTCAACTCGATCCTCCCAGCGTCTTGCTTGTTCGGCATAATCTAGATCAATGGTTTTTAACCGCTCGTATAATTCTGTTAATTCATTTGTAGCAACATAACTTCCTTGCTTGGAAAGATCTTCAAGCTCCTTAAGTTTTGGGTCTAATAGTTGGTGAATCACGTCTACCGTGGAATCATTAAGCGTTTTATTCATTCGACTGATGTAACTATTTACTAATATAGCCTTCGTGTCTAAATGCCCTGCTTTGGATAGCAAATAAGCAGTCACGGCTTCAACACTACTCTCAGTCTCATGCTGTAAATTAATAGGGTTGTTATCACTGATATGTCTTTGTTTTTCTGTGATTGCTACCGCAACCATATAATTAAGTAATGGTGATACATCGTTAGGGCTAAAGGATTGATGGTAGTCAACCACATAGCTCATATACTGCACAGCTTTAGCATCATCTTTAGGTGCGAATTCGCCTAGATAATTATGAACCGCCATATAGATGTATATGTTTATGAACTTGTCTGGATCGTGCTTTTTCTGTTTTACTGGTTCTACTTTTTTAATTATTTGGTCAAGTTCTTCATTATCTAAACCTTTATATTTAGAGAAGCCTTCTGGTACATCACGAATAATTATCTCCGCTATCTTGTCTAAATCGTGTTCAAGTTGCTGATACAGCGCAATAGCCTCTTTGTCACTACTGAATGGCTTACTGGCTTTGCATGGTTGAAAGTCTTCCACTTGAAGATCTAAGTTATTAGAATGAACTTCAATACCATTTGGCGTTTGTGTGACATTATTCAGATCAATGGGCGTGTCAGACTTTTCAATGTGCTTGTAGATGTCACAACTTGATGAGCTGTCAGTAACGCTTGATACGTTAAAAGAGTGGTTAGGTGTGCTTTTAGCGATTGCCATTGATGACAGCGTAGAAAGCACAGCAGCTGAGAATATAGATAAAATTGGGTTTAGATAATTATTAATATCTACTTTTTTGTTGTACATAGTGCACTTTCCAATATATTCGATAAAGTGAGTTGTGACCATATCTTGCACTCTGTACATTAATAACTTAGATTTACAAAATAGGGAGCATACCGCACTTTCTTGTTTACGTCTGATACATGACTAGCAATAATAGCGGAAAATTCAGCGTTATGATTTCTTAATAAAGCTGTTCGCAAGATTTGTTCGTTTCTAGCTTGATCTATGACTTTTATGAGCGGTCTATGGTCTAACGTATGTACGGTTAGAGTAGCGAAAAGCTAAAATTTTATGACTAATTATTGTTATTTGGTGCAAACAATCACTATGGTTAATCGATCAATAAGATAAATCTTTGTTGCTGCGTTTAGTTTACCAAGTTTATCTCTACGGTTGCTTCAGCATAGCTCACAGGAGTGTAGGTTTGTCTTTTCATTGTCGTATTCTCTCAGAATGTTGAGTCTCCGACAATCCCGGGGCGGTTCACATGCGGATACTAAAGTGAAAGGCAAAGCTGATAGTGGACTGGTGTTCTATGATGCTACGCTCAAATCACAGAGAACCGCTGAAAAATTACCAGAGTCAGCGCCTAAGCCAGAAATAAGCGACTCACAGAAAAGCCAGCTTCAAAAGGCTGTGGATGCAGTTAAAGAGGCAGCGAGTGCTGATGGTTGGCAAGGTATATTAGTCAAGGGATTGTTGATTTTTCTAGCTTTGGTGTTGGCATTCTTTTTAGCCAAGTTAGTTGCAGTAGTATTTGCATGCGCTTTAGCTATGACTTTAGCTGAAGCCATTGCAGCCGTTATCGCTCTTTTAACTGCTTCAGCTGCGATAGCTAAAGATGGTGTAAAAGATGATAATGGCAAGCATAGAGATGTAGGATTATTAGAAGCTTTGAAAACAGCATTTGGTATAGATATCTCTAAAGAAAGCATAAAAGCATATGCGTCAAAAAATGGGATCAAACGACTGACTGGGTAAAAGGGTGGTTTAACTAATGTTTTTACATTCGGATAGTTTTGAAGATGATGTGACTGAAAAAGAAAGAATCAAGCGACTTAATTTTGATCATAGACATAACGGTCAGTTATGGGGTTACCATGGAAAATTTCATAGGTGGATTCAAGAAATTGATAATAAGTTTATGCGTCAAAAACTGACATGGTTGCAAGATGACATTCAGGCAGGTTTTGCTAGCTATAACTATCGAGATGTTTATTTTCAGAAGCATGTAGAGCAGCCTTGGATAAATGATCTCTGTCTTCAATATTATTCTAATGATCATATGGTCAATTTTGATAAGACAACTATATCAATACTTGATGGCTTAGATAATGAATTAATCATACCTCGTGAAAACTATCAAAATATTTATGACCCTATAGATATAACAGATTCGCGAGATATGGTTGAAGAACACAATATCTATTTCTACGATATGCGTTTAGATACACTGTTTAGTAAAATCACTGATGAAGCAGAAGACTTTTGGGATAAACGATTACTATATTGGGATGAGCTTAAAGCGTTCGAAGTTAAACTTGAGCAACAAGAAGAAAAGCGATGGCGAGGTATTGAAATAGACCTTGTAGGTTTCGAGGTTGCACCTCATCACTTTCCTGCTTCGATTTACGAAGAAGATAATAAGCCTGTACTTGATTATGAATCTGTCCCAGATATTAACTTTTTGCTCTATTCATCTGTACCTTATATTAAATTAGGACAGATCTATTTTGAAGGTTTTGAATATCAAGAGCAGTTAAGTGATAAAGCTTTTAAAGTATTTACCAGACCGATTAATGATCAATATCAATGGGCGCTTAGCTTATTCGCCTCTGGTGGTTTATTATGGCATAGTTTTGTCCCTTTATTAATGATTATTCCTACCAACCAAAATCGACCCATTAAACCTAAAAATGTTGTTTATCAAGAGCTTTGTCTTTTTCTTCGCGGGTATTATTTTGTTGGGGGTAATACCGAAGGGCGTGCTTTACAAATAAAAAAGTTTAATTATATTAATCGCTATGTCAACCGTTACATTGACTGGATGCAAGATAAAGTAATGGGTGTGATTGAGAGTGACTAATCTATATGAAAAATTCAAAAGCTGGTTTTAGTAAAGAGGAAGTGAAACGAATTAATGAGAATGCCATTGAATATGATCTTTGGTGGCGTCCAGAAGCACAGCTTCTAAAGGTAAGACAAGGTGCAAGCCCATTCGACACAGTCGTACAGTTACTTACTTTAATTGATAGAGGGTTATGGCAGCCTTCTACAGAACTACTAGGAGACTTAATCGATTCCCCTCAAATAAAAAGCAAGTTTTCGGAATGGGTAGAGGCAGATATAGAGAATGGCTGGCTACCTATCTACTATAATCGACACATACAAAGCCAGGTTGTGGATAACCTAGAATCGCTTGAACTTAAGACTACACTAGATCAAGTGTATAAAAACCTCAATGTTCAAACTCAGTTTGATGATGCTATTTTGACTTCTGGTGATAATATGGGTTGGTTTCCAACTAATATGGAGAACTATAAAAGTCGTTGGATTGATCCAGTTAACACGCCAGAGCTAGATAGTAAGCTTGTTGATCAGATCAATGAAGCTATAACGCTTCAAGCAAATTACAACGATGGGCGAGGATATCGCATCGGACAATGGCTTTATCTACTGCTGGCTGAAAAACAGTTTGGGAAGATGATATTGAAGGATATCCCGTTTCACTAGACTATGCTAAGAACTATCCTAGACTTGGACAGTTTTGTGACCTTCGTCCGTTACAATTTATGGAGTCTGACTTCATCAAAGAGGGTAACCCTCTCAATCCTAAGACACTTATTCAATAGAATTAAGCTTCATGGTTTAGTTTCTGTGTTGGCGTAAAGCGCCATTGCCCATATTAGGACGCTCATAATTATAGTAATACAACCCATCCTCTGCTTGCTGACGGACTTGATCTAAATCCGTAAACAACTCTTGGTTTAACCAATCATAGCGCATGGTTCTGTTATAGCGTTCAACATAAGCGTTTTGCTGTGGATTGCCAGGCTCAATGTAACTGATAGTGATGCCTTGTTCTATTGCCCAGTCTCTGAGTGCACGATTGATGTACTCAGGACTATTATCACATCTGACTTGATTAGGCTTACCTCGACATTCAATCAGCTGGTTCAAGCTGCGTATGACTCTTTGAGCGGGTAGTGAGAAATCAATCTCGACCGTGAGTGCTTCACGGTTATAGTCATCAATCACATTGAACAGTCTAAAGCCACGGCCGTCAGTTAGAGCATCATGCATAAAGTCCATACTCCAGCTTTGATTGGGTTTTACAGGTATAGCAAGTGGCACGGGTTTGGTACGCTTAATACGGCGACGATGCTTGATTCTAAGGTTCAATTCAAGATCACGGTAAATACGATACACACGCTTATGGTTGTAGGGCAGCCCCAGTACATTACGCAAAGTCATAAAGCACAATCCAAAGCCCCAGTTCTTGTTCTGGGTGGTCAGCTCTATCAGTCGCAACAGACTGATGGTAATAACAGGTCACGCTGATGTTAAAAATCAAGCAAGCACGGCGGATACTGATGCCATACTCTCTAATGTAGTGACAAGCCATCTCACGGCGCCCAAGCGGCGCTACCACTTTTTTGTCATGGCATCCTGTAGGATGTCGGATTTAAGACATTCATCAGCGTACATCTTCTTTAAGCGAGCATTTTCAATCTCAAGCTCTTTAAGACGAGTGATAAGCGTGGCATCCATACCGCCATATTTAGAACGCCAGTTGTAGAAGGTGCTTTGTCCGATGTTGTGCTCACGGCACAAGTCAGCGATAGGGACGCCTTGTTCTGCCTGTTTTAAGATGTTGACGATCTGATTATCAGTAAAGCGTGTCTTTTTCATAGGATTCTCCTGCTCATATATTTTAGCAGTTAATCTCTATTTTTAGGTGTTCTTATTTATTGGGGGGATTACACTGGTATAAAATATGATGTTATGTCTGGCACAGATTCTAATATGCGTACGCATGTAGAGCGTATGCCTGATTTCATTTGGCGAATGTTAACTTTCTAGAGTTAAAAAGGTAAATCGTATGGAGAAGTTCAGTAACAAGACAATAATTGACGAAGAAATTATTATTGAAAGTAACAACTGTATATTTCTAGGACCAAATTTAAAACTCGTTGATTGTGTCGTTATCAATAAGCAAACTGCTAGAAATGTACTATTTTTAGATGCTGAAATGACTGGTGGCACATTTTATACAAAAAAGCAGCTAAAGAACTGGCAAGAGCGCAGTATCTCTTTCAACAATGTGACTTTTAAAGGAAATTTTTTAGGATGTGATTTGGGCGGGCGCTCTGATCAAGACGAAAACGAACACCATGGACTGGTTAAAAATTGCGACTTTAGCAATGCTAATATGCATCTTTGTCGTTTTTTTAACGCAGACATATCAAGTATAAAATTTGCTAAGTGGCCTTTTTTTACTATTATTAACCCTTCAAAGGTTGTAACACAAATTGATAACTTAAATTTTCCCACTGAGTTAACTTGGTTAATAAACCCATCAAATCATCCTGACGAGACTACAGCACTATTATACAACGCTGAATTGATTGCTAAGGAAACTGGAGTTGATATAGAAGTTATCAAAGGGCTAGTCAGTCAGATCGACGGCATAATAATGTAGTTTATTTTATGCTCATAGAAATCATCACTAAGGAGGTTTGTTATGATTGGAGATACAGTTATTTTTGAACCAGATTTCAAGAAAATTAAGTATTATCCAAAAGAAGAGCATGAGTTTAAATTTGAAGAAATTTGGTTTGATGTCATTACGATGCTTGAACTTACGGGAATAATTGATATTCCAATTGATATAGGTGAAACTGTTGCTTATGACGAACG
>NZ_BAWJ01000035.1 GCF_000586475.1 Psychrobacter sp. JCM 18903
AAGTAATGGCATCGGTAATGATATCGAATTTTTGTTTTTCTAGGCGCAAATTGCATTCGATAATTTCTGGCACATCTTCACCGATGAACATCTTGCCATAATCTTGCAAATTTGGTAAACCGCCTAGCAATAAAATCCGAGCAATCAGCTCATCAGACCATTTCATCTCAGCGATGGATTGTTTGTAGAAACTTTCATTAAGGGCTTCTAATCCCCAATGGCGCGCAATGCGCGCATGTAAAAAGTACTGGTTGATGGCAATCAGTGACTGTCCGAGCACTTTATTTAAAGCGCGAATAACCTCTTTATCCCCTTTCATTATCTCTCTCCCTTGCATGTCGTTATTTATACTAAATACTATGGTTATTGTTCATATCTTCGTGACATTAAACAAGATTGGGAGTGACTTCAGCCATTTGGCTTTGCAGATAATTGGGCAGACTAATCATATCAATTAAGCGCAACTGTTGCTCAAGCCAATGCGCATGATCTTCTTCAGTGTCTTTTAGCTGTTCTACCAACATCTCACGCGTGACATAATCGCGCTCTGCTTCACAGAGAGCAATACCGTCTTTTAAGTGCTGTTGTACTTGATACTCTAGCTCAAGGTCAAGTTGCAGCATTTCAGGAACTGTCGCGCCGATATTAATAGCATTGACCGTCATTTTCGGCGTGCCGCTCAGCATTAGGATACGGCGAATAATAGATTGGGCATGTAGCGTCTCATCTGCCATCTCATGATGGATACGATCGTACAATTTGCCATAATGCCACTCAGCATACATTTCTGAGTGAATAAAATACTGGTCACGGGCAGCAAGCTCACCGCCTAACAAAAAATTCAAATAATCAATGACTTTTGGGCTACCTATCATAACCTATACTCCCCTATTTATATTTTACAGATCACCATACATTCATAATTACCCATATAAGGATAGTACTATTGGTAAACTGATCAGTAAAGATCAAAATCAACAAAACGTCTTACAACGTGAGACAGATATAGTAGCATATAGGCGCTATACAGCTTGTAATGTTATGAACTAAGAATAAGATGCTAATTGAGAATCATAATTAGCTAGCTTTAGTAACCACTGGTTTATCGCAACGATGGCTGCTAATGATGCTCAATATCATTGAAGTAGGTGTATGAGTAAAGTTATACGGACGCTCGCAACTTACCCTTTATGTATAATGGCCAAAGGATAAGTGCGGAATATTGAATGTATGTGGTATCGAGGCGTACTAGTGATATTGGTGTAGTGAGGTGATGAACAGCTGGGTAGTAAATCTCTGGTTTGATAACGTTTAAACAGCGTAAGCCAAGACATCGAGTCTAGCATGATGCTCATCTAAGTAATCGTTAACCATCGGTTCGCAGCAGCCACAGCAAGTCGCAACATCTAGGGTATCTTTTAGACCGTCAAGGGTATCAATACCTGAAGCAATGGCTGCTTTTATTTGCTTTTCTTTTACGTCATTACAGATGCATACGTACATGGTCTGGCTCCTCTGAATACCGCTATTCGGTAACTGCTTTTATTGCTCATAAATTTAGTGCATTGATGATAAAAATGGTGAGTAGAGTGTCTGTCTTGATATTCACGGTCATTTTTATAGCTTGATGTATAATAACGATAACTATTATCATTTGCAATAGCATTTGATATATTATTGGTATAAAAGTCCAGTCATCAAAGTAGAGTTATATTGCACACAGTTAATTGATGTAAGTGAATATAAGCGTGCGTGTAACCGAATATGATGAAAGGTAGTAAATTAACGACGAACTGTAATTTAGCCCATTTTTTAATCGATTTTGTAGATAACTGCTGTTATATTGAACCCCTATTAACAAAGCCCAATTGGAATTGTTCTATGTCTGATAATAATTTTACGATACGACCTATCGAGTTATTTAAAGTCTTATCTGACCCGACGCGCTTAAAAATATTTCAAATTCTATTTAACAAAGAATCGCGCTGTGTTGGTGAGTTGGTAGAAATACTAGATCAACCACAGCCAACGATATCGCGTCATTTGAACCATTTAAAGAAACTCGGTATTTTAAGCTGTGTTCGCGACGGTACGTGGATGTGGTATGAAGTCGCTGACGACTTGCCAGAATGGTGCCAAGAGATTTTGGATATTACTTATAAGCAAATATCTAGCAAAGATATCGATATGTCCAAGCCTGCTGAGATATGATAACTATCTAGCATTATTGCTATCAACATTTGATCTCAATAACGCTAGATACCAAATGAAATTGAGACCTGCTTTAACCTATAAAAAAGACCTACAATAAATAGGTCTTTTTTATGGGTTATAACAGAAGAACTGCACCAAATTTCACTATGCTAAGTCTAAAAAATCACTGATAAACGCATTGGCTGGCTGGTGTATCAGCTCCTCCGATGTGCCTACCTGCTCTACCCGCCCTTGATTCATGACCACGATCTCATCTGAGACGGCGCGGGCTTCTTCTTGATCGTGAGTGACCATGATACTGGTAATACCAAGCTCATGGTGGATGTTCTTTAACCACGTGCGCAGCTCTTTACGTACCTTGGCATCGAGTGCACCAAAAGGCTCATCGAGCAACAATAATTTTGGCTTCACTGCTAAGCGCGTGCCAGCGCAATCCGCTGACGCTGACCGCCTGATAATTGATGCGGATAAGCATTGGCAACTTGTGGTAACTGCACCAAGTCTAATAGCTCAGCAACGCGCTTATTGATATCTGCCTTACTTGGCCGCTCATTCTTTGGTAACAAGGTCAGTCCAAAGGCGACATTATCGGCGATATTTTTATGACGAAACAATGCGTAATGCTGAAACATAAAGCCAATATGGCGCTTTTGTACTGGCGTATTGGTCACATCCATCTCATCAAACAATATCTGCCTGAATCAGCATATTCTAAGCCGGCGATAATGCGTAACAACGTCGTTTTGCCACAGCCTGATGGTCCCAGCAAAGTGGTCAGCTTGCCAGTCGGCACGGTGATATTGATATTATCTAAGGCGGTAAACTGACCGAATTTTTTATTAACGTTGCGAATCTCGATGCTCATAATGGGTTCTCTTATTATATCTTTGGTATGGTGGCAGATTTTTTGGTTACCGCATTTACATTATTAAATTAAATCTAATGCCAGCCCTTTCAGACCAAGTGTAGATAGTATTACTTATCCGAAATTTCAGCGGTTGTTGCATCAGTAGTATTGGTAGCCTTCGTAGCGTTGGCACTTACCAGTAATTCAGGCACACTTGCCAGCCGTTCGGACTTGGCAAATTTGCGCTCTTGTAGCTTAGTCATGACTTGTTGAATAAGCAACGTCACGAGCGCCAGCGCGGCAAGTAGGCTTGACAAGGCAAAAGCGGCGGTAAAGTTATAATCATTGTAAGCAATCTCAACCAGTAGTGGCATGGTGTTGGTCTCACCGCGAATATGACCAGATACCACACTCACCGCCCCAAACTCACCCATTGCCCGCGCATTGGTCAAAATCAAACCATAGAGTAGTGCCCATTTGATATTCGGTAGTGTCACATGCCAAAACGTCTGCCAACCAGTCGCGCCCAAGGTCAATGCCGCTTGCTCTTCAGAGTCGCCTTGCGTCTGCATCAGCGGTATCAGCTCACGTGCTACAAAGGGAAAGGTGACAAATAAAGTAGCGAGCACGATCCCTGGAACCGCATAAATAACTTGAAACCCCATGCTCTCAAGCCAGCCGCCAATGGTGGAATTGAGTCCAAATAGTAAAACGAACATCAGACCTGCAACGACGGGTGATACTGAAAATGGCAGATCAAGCAAAGTGGTGACCAGCTGCTTACCTTTAAACTGATAGCGCGTCACTAACCATGCGATGGCGATACCCATCACCATATTGATGGGTAAGACGATAGCCGCGGTAATTAATGTCAGCTTAATGGCTTGCAGGGCTTCTGGATCAACCAACGAGGCAATATACAACTGCCAGCCACCTTTAAAGGCTTCATAGAATACAGCCAGCAACGGAATGACCAACATGATGACCATAAATAGCACTGCGATGACGATAAAGGTAAGGCGTATCCATGGCGTATCTTTAGTCGCTGCGTTACTTTGGTAGTCGTAGCTATTAGATATTTGCATTAGCGAGCTCCTACACGGCGCGACAGTTTCCACTGCATGATGTTAATGGTCAATAAGATCACAAATGAGATCAGTAGCATAAATAATGCAACCGCAGAAGCCCCTTGAACATCAAACTGCTCTAGTTTACTAATGATAATGAGCGGTAAAATCTCTGATTGCATGGGAATATTGCCAGCGATAAAGATAACCGAACCGTACTCGCCAGTGGCACGAGCAAACATCATGCCTGCACCCATGAGTAAAGCGGGCAACAGCTCTGGCAAAATTACTTTGCGAAACGTCGTCAAGCGATTGGCGCCCAATACCGCGGCTGCCTCTTCAAATTCAACCGATAGCTCAGCGAGTACAGGTTGTACCGCACGGACAATAAAAGGAAAGCTGACCACAACCAATGCGAGCCAAATACCTATAGGTGTAAAGGCGACCTGAATGCCAAATTTATCAAACCACTGTCCAATCAAACCATTAGGGGCATAAAGGGTCGCAAGCGAAATGCCTGTGACCGCCGTTGGTAATGCAAATGGTAAATCAACTAGCGCATTAATCAGCGACTTACCCCAGAACTCGTAGCGTACGAGTACCCAAGCGACCAATGTGCCAAACACCATGTTGGTCAGCATCGCCAAAAATGACATCCATAAGCTTAGCTTGATAGCAGCAGTGACTTGCGGCTGACTAATCGTCTCCCAGAATCCAGTCCAACCCATCTGAGTCGTGGTGTAGGCCATCATGGCAAACGGTAATACCACCAGTAGCGACAAGCTAAAGACCGTGATACCCATGCTCAGGCCGAACCCTGGCAGCACATTGCGTTGGCGCAAACGTGTTAACCACCCTTTTTTTACAGGGGCTTTGCTGGCAGGAGATGTTTTTGCACTCATAATGATGTCCTATTGCCTAACCAATCGTACTTAGCGATGATTACTATTTATTGTTATTGCTTAACGTGGGTTTTCACTATTGATACTTAAAAAAAGCACTTAACAGAAAGCATTTAACGATGATGTCGTCCATAAAACCACGCTATCAGGTAGTTATTAATATGCTTACGGTATAAAGGACATAGCGTATATGACCATGTCCTTTATAAGATTCTGCATGACTAATGGTGTGACTGACTGCATTTGCTAGCGCAGTAGCTTCTCTTATGCACTTAGCAAGTGATTACTGCGGGGCGTTAATGGCGAGCTGGTCGAATACGCCGCCATCACTGAAGTAAGTACCCATAATCTCATCCCACGTACCAAAGGCATCATTTGGACGGAATGTTTCGATTGGTGGTAATTTATCACCATTTTTATCAAGGACGCTTTCGACACTAGGACGCAAGTATAGGTTGGCTGCTAGCTGCTGAGCAGGCTCGCTCCATAAGTAGTCAAGATAAGCTTTTGCGGCATCCGTTGTGCCTTTTTTATCTGTCACTGACTTGACAATCGCAACAGGGCTTTCTGATTTAATAGAGTATTTAGGATAAACGATGTCTACTTTACCCGCACCGAAATCAGTTGCTGCCAAGTTGGCTTCATTTTCAAAAGTCACTAGGACATCACCGATACCACGCTGAACGAAAGTGGTGGTTGCAGCGCGCCCGCCATTCTCATAAACTTTGACGTTTTTAAGCATGTCTTTCACGTAGTTTTTGGCACTGGGCTCGTTTTTATCAAAAGCGTGCAAGCCATAACCATAAGCGCCCAAGAATGCATAACGACCATTACCCGTCACTTTTGGATTGGCCATGACAATCTCAACGCCTTCTTTGGTCAAGTCTTCCCAGTCATTGATGCCTTTTGGATTGTCTTTACGGACTAAGAATACGATGGTGCTGGTAAAAGGAACGGCATTGTCTGGGAATTTGCTTTCCCAATCTGACTCAACCAAACCTTTTTTCTCAAGCAGCTCAATATCAGAGCCTTGGTTCATGGTAGCGACATCTGCTTGCAGACCATTGGCAACGGACAGCGCTTGTTTGCTTGAGCCACCATGTGACTGCTTGATTAGAATATTGCTGTTTGGATTTTCAGCTTTATAATGCTCAACGAATAATGGGTTGTAGTCTTTATAAAAGTCACGTGCCACATCATATGAGACGTTCAGCAGCTCAATATTTTGACCTTCTGTGGCAGCGGTGCCATCTGCATTAGCAGTCGTCTCTGTCTCGCTATTGCTACAGCCAGCCAGCCCTAAGGTTAATGCAACGCCTGCAATGCTCAAGACGTGACGTTTTTTACTTTTTTGTTGATAGTGCAAAGCGTATGTCATAAATCCCTCAAAGGTATCTGTTAAGTAATGCAAGTATGCTAACAGTGCCATCTTATTATGTTTAATGATGAATATGCGTATGTTATTGCCAAAATGGAATAACAAAGGGATAAACACAAGGTTATCAATCACTTAAATTTTATCGTTAATACATAATACTGACACCCTACTAACTACCCGCTCTGGCTCATACAAATTGAGCACTTTGAGCATGTATCAGGCCATTGACGATCTCTTGATAAAGGCTCCCTACTTCACTCTTGCCAGCTGATCAAAACTCCCACCATCGACAAAGAAAGTGTCCATAATCTGCTTCCAAGAACCAAATACTGCTACTGGCTCAAAAGTCTCAATATCAGGCAAGGTTGCTTTGTGAGCTACCAGCACTTGTGGGTTGCTGGGACGCATATACATCTGTGCCATGAGCTCTTGTGCTGGGGTGTCCCATAAGCCTTTTAGGTAAGCATTCGCCGCTGCCGTTTTGCCGCCCTTGTCAGTAACGGCTGTTACGACCGCCACTGGGTTAGCAATCACAATAGAATAACTGGGATAAACGATAGTGACCTGTCCTTTGGCAAATTGCTTGGCGGCTAAATGCGCTTCGTTTTCGGTCGTGATGAGCACATCGCCCAGTCCGCGCTGAGTAAAGCTGGTCGTTGCGGCACGCGCCCCATTGTCATAAGTGACCACGTTTGCCAGTAGCTTTTTGATAAAATCATCCGTTTTGGCAGGACTTTGTACCGTTTCTTTAAATTGATGTAATCCGTAACCATAGGCACCCAAAAACGCATAACGCGCGGTGCCGCTGGTTTTCGGGTTTGGTATCACCACGTCTATATCGTTACGCGCCAAGTCCGACCAGTCTTTGATGTTTTTGGGGTTACCATCGCGCACCAATAGCACCATGGTACTGGTATAAGGCACCGCATTGTTCGGGAACGCTTGCTGCCAGTCAGAGGCAACCAAGCCTTTTTTAACCAACAGATTCATATCACTTTCTTGGTTTAAAGTGACTACATCTGCTTGCAGACCATTGGCAACCGACAATGCTTGTTTGCTTGAGCCACCATGTGATTGGTTGATATTTACCTGACTGTCTGAATGCTTTTGCTGATAGTCTGCGCTAAATAAAACGTTATAATCTTTATAGAAATCGCGTGATACATCATAAGAGACATTTAATAAACTGATATTTTTTGCATCACCCGTCGCGTTTGAGCCGTCTTGCTGAGTGGCTTTGGTAGGATTACAGCCTGTCATTAGCATGGCAAAGGCTAGTACGCTACCAACTTTAACACTGATATTGGCGAGCGGCGTTGGTGTCTCTTTATCCTCAATAAATGTATGTATGTTCGCAAAACGAATATTTTTAGATACTTGCTGAATACTTTTGTTATCTGGTTGCATGGGTGCTCTCGATAATGTTGATAGAAGCGTTTTCCACAGCATTAACAATCTTATTAATGCGCATAATTCTTTGGATGCGGTTCTATAGATAATGAGAAATATGCTAACAGCATGTGAGTCAAATGCTTAGTGACAAATGCGCTTATCGAGTGATTAACTTGGCATAAGTCATTTTATTAATTATTTTACAAGGCTTAGGCTAGCCTCGCTGATTCTGAATATATTGCTTAATAATATCTAATGGCGCACCACCACAAGAGCTTGCAAAATAAGATCGGGACCAAAGCACCGGCTTGGCATAAGCTGCTCTTAACTCAATGAAATCGCCTCTCATTCGTCTACTTGTGACTGACTTTAGATTATTAACCAACTTGCTTAACTGCACCGTTGGCGGATACTGAATAAGCATGTGAATGTGATCTGCCTCACCGTTACACTCCTTTAGCTCAGCGTCAAAACTTTTACAGACCTCAGCAACACATTCACTAAAATAATCATGATGCAACTCAACTAAAACTTTTTTTCGGTACTTGGTAAAAAAAACCAAATGAACGTGCAGGTTAAAGGCGGCATAGCGATTTTTATATATCTCACTCATTGTAATAAATACCCTTAAGTGCTAGAATTATAAGCATAATATCAAATACACACTCATTAATAAAGAAAGTGTTTATGAAGATCAACAAAGCGTATAAATTTAGGCTTGAGCCTAATACGGAGCAAACGGTTATTTTAAATAATCTTGTCGGCTCTGCGCGTTTTGTTTGGAATCAAATGCTGGTAATCTCATTTGAGATGTTTGCTAACAACGAGTTTATTAATGCCACCAATCTGGTTAATAAAATTATAGATTTAAAAAGTAATCCTGATTTTAATTTCCTAAAAACCAGTTCAAATGCGGTGGCTTTACAACAAAAAGTACGTGATCTCGCCTCTGCTTGGTCACGTTTTTTTGACCCCAAAGTCCATGCCAAGTTAAAAGAAAATAAAAAGAAACTCCGTAAACCCAAGTTCTTTAAATTGCTGATGGATCGGAGATCCAACTACGCCACTGATGCCAAGATTTAAGCACAAGTCCGATGGCTGCGACTCAATTCGCTTGGTTCAGTTTGATAAATATTGCCGTGTTGAGGACAATCGAGTCAAACTACCCAACGGTATTGGCTTGGTGAAGTTTAGAAAATCCCAAAACATTATCGGCACCATCAAAAACGTCACCATCAGCAAGAAATCAGGGCGCTGGTACGTGTCGTTTGGGTGTGAACATGAACTGGCTGAGAACCCTCGGCATCCTGCCATAAGCGCTATTGGATTAGACATGGGTATCAGCAAACTACTCACCACCTCAAATGGTGAATACATCAAACCTAAAAACAGCTTTAAAGCCAATCAACTCAAGCTTGCTAGATTACAGCGTCAATTAATTAAGAAAGTAAAATTCAGTGAAAACTGGAAAAAGCAAAACCGTAAGATTCAGAAATTGCACCATCATATCGCCAATATTCGTCATGACTACTTGCATAAAATCACCACCAGCATCAGCAAAAACCACGCTATGATTGCTTGTGAGGACTTAAAAGTAGCCAATATGTCGAAGTCTGCAAGCGGGTCGATGGAGAAAAAAGGTTATAATGTTAAAGCCAAATCAGGATTGAATAAATCAATTTTGGATCAAGGCTGGGCCATGATGGTCAATATGCTTGAGTACAAGCAGCAATGGCAAGGTGGGCTGCTAGTGAAAATCAATCCACGTTACACCAGCCAAACCTGCTTTAACTGCAAGCATGTCGCCAAAGAAAATAGACAAACTCAATCAAAATTTGAGTGCGTCCAATGTGGTTATGTTGCGAACGCAGATGTTAACGCGGCTCGCAACATATTAGCGGCAGGGCATGCCGTGTTGTCTGCGGAGGGAAGATGCGGTAAAGGGTCGCCCGTTGAAACAGAAAACTTGTGATATTCGTGAGAATGTTGCCTAAGAGCGTTTGCTTTTAGAATCCCCCACTTGAGCTTGGCGAAAGTGGTGGGAGTATGTCAAATAGACGAGCCTTTATGTAAACGATACTATCTCTAATATCCTTACAGCCATGCTGTTAGGCGTTTCGTTTAGATAACGACCATTCCTCTTAATCACTCCTTTATCAAAGGTACTTAAATGATCATGTCTCCACCTCGTGCCGCTCGTCACTCACGCTTTTTTTCGGTATTTTTCACCACATCGGCGGCTCTGTTTGCCTTAAGTGGCTGTAATAACATGACACCTAGCGTGAATCACCAAGCCATAAAACAACCTATAGCCGATGTCATGCCAGCTGTGCAAGCAGTCGTTGGAGATTATGCTGATGAAGGTTATGAAAAGCGCGCGCAAGGCTATGATTGGGTTGGCGTCATGGTACGGGCAGAGAGTGATCAGCAAATCAACATAAAGGTTCGCGCCCGTAGCGATATTAAAAAGCCCAGTTGCCAGTTTGATAGCAAGGCGACATTAATGGGTCAAGACGACGCGCACGGCATTATTTTCCAAAGCAAAGTCAATGACAGTACAGCATTCTTTCAATTTAAGGATGATAAGCTGACTATTGATAGTCAAGATAAATACGCGCTTAACTACTTCTGCTCTGGCGGTGGCACATTGATTGGTGACTATCAAAAGCTGACAACAGATTTAGAGATTTAATAGATAACGAACGCTAGCTTAGATAACAGGCGTTGAAAACCAGTATCAAAAAAAGGTGTCAGATGATAAGTCTGACACCTTTTTTTGATACTGGTTTGTATGCTGATAATCTTGGTTTACACCGCAGAGGCACCAACCAATTTCACTTCAGCACGTTCCTCTCTTGCGATACCAGCATAATAATCACGCAAAATTTGTAATACTTCTGGACGGCTAAAGTTGTCTGGTACTTCTTCATCTTCTGATAGCGCTTTACGCAGCTTCGTACCTGATACTTTAACGTGTTCAGACGCTTCATGCGGGCAAGTCTTATCTGATGCCATGGCATTACAAGCATTACACCAGAACGTCCAGCCAATTTTTAGTGGTTGAGTGATAAGATCATCTTTACCAACCTGTTCAAATATCGTTTGTGCATCAAAGGCACCATAATAATCGCCGACACCAGCATGGTCACGACCAACAATCAAGTGGCTACAGCCATAGTTTTGACGGAATACGGCATGTAGTAATGCCTCGCGTGGACCGGCATAGCGCATATCTAGCGGATAACCGGCTTGAATAACCGTATCTTGTCTAAAGTAATTATCAATCAAGGTTTTGATGGCTTCTTGACGGACGTCGGCTGGGATATCACCAGGTTTCAATGCCCCTAGCAATGAATGAATCAATACGCCGTCACAGATCTCAATCGCAATTTTTGCCAAATACTCATGTGAGCGGTGCATTGGATTACGCGTTTGGAAAGCAGCCACTGTTTTCCAACCTTTAGCGTCCAAAATAGCGCGGGTTTTTGCTGGCGTTTTGTAGATTTCTGGATATAACGTTGGGAACTCGCCTTCGCTCAATACCTCGACACTACCTGCAATATTGACCTCACCTTGCTCTAAAACTTGTTGTACGCCCGGATGTTCTGGGTCTGTTGTGGTGAATACTTGCTGACACTCATGCTCTTTATCGATGGTATAGGTTTCTTCTACCGTCAAGATACCCATGATTTCGCCGTCTTGAGCAACCAAGCTACTTTATCGCCTTGACTCAAACTATCTGCAGTCGCTTTTGGTGCAGACAAGGTGATCGGAATTGGCCAAAACAGACCCGCATTGTCACCACTTTGCAAACGCATATCATCAACCACACCCTGCCAGTCTGCTTGATTCATAAAGCCATTCAACGGCGTAAAGCCACCAATACCGAACATGATTAAATCACCACGCTCACGTGAGCTTAAAGTAATGGTTGGCAAAGTGCTAGCAAGTTTTAATGCTTGAGCGCGTGCCTCACCTTGTAATAGTAATGGCTTAAGCTCAGTGCTGCCATGCGGCGGAACAAGTTTTGATGGTTGCTTAGAGGTGATAGATGTCATATTGATTTATAACCTTTATGGGTAGTGATAAATTTGATAAGCATAGGCTACCTAACTTTCGTTATGAAAATTTATGCTGTGTTTGGATATACATATGTCTTAAAGGAATTTATGTTTATAGACGCAAGCTTATATGATGTGACTCTGAATGGTTTACCTTGCGACTGGCAATAAGACCGATTACACACGCAAATCATTTTCGTCACTGCTTTTAAGACTAAAAACAAAATTGAGATTACGTCATGTATCAATATAATTACGCTGACCAAACCTTGGTAGAAGAACGAGTCGCTCAGTTTCGCGACCAGACCGAACGGTTTTTGGCAGGTGAGCTGCCAGAAGAGCAATTTTTGCCGCTGCGCTTGCAAAACGGCCTTTATATTCAGCGTTATGCGCCGATGTTGCGTATCGCCATTCCTTACGGTTTGCTTGCCAGCTACCAATTGCGAAAATTGGCTGAGATTACTCGTAAATATGACAAAGGTTATGGGCACTTCACTACCCGTACCAATATCCAGCTGAATTGGCCAAAGCTAGAAGACGTGCCTGATATTTTGGCAGAGCTGGCATCAGTACAGATGCACTCGATCCAAACCTCGGGCAACTGTATTCGTAACACAACCACCGATCCATATGCTGGTATTCATAAAGAAGAAATCGCTGACCCACGTCCCTATTGTGAGATTATTCGTCAGTGGTCAACCTTCCACCCTGAGTTTGCTTTTTTACCACGTAAATTTAAGATTGCCGTCATCGGTACCAATGATGACCGCGCGGCAACCCAAGTACATGATGTCGGTCTTCATATTAAAACCAACGATGAAGGCGAAATTGGCTTTGAAGTATTGGTCGGTGGCGGTCTAGGACGTATTCCTGTCTTGGGTAAAGTCATCAATAAGTTCTTGCCGCGTCAGCATCTGCTTAGTTATTTAGACGCCATCTTGCGTGTCTATAACTTGCATGGTCGCCGTGATAAAGGCAGCAAATACCGATCGCGCATTAAGATATTGGTTGAGAGCATGGGCGGCCCTGCCTTTGCCAAATTGGTCAATGCTGAGTGGGAAGCACACACCAAAGATGGTTCGCTTACCTTAACTGATGAGAACTTTGCAACGGCGAGCAGCTTCTTTAGTGAGCCTGACTATGTGTCGTTTGATGCACTACAAGTACAGTCTGAGCTACAACAGCAACTAAACGCTGATAAAGATTTTGCCAATTGGTACAACCAAAACACGGTGGCGCATAAAGTCGCTGGTTATCGTGCGGTTGTGATTTCGCTCAAAGCAGGCTTGGTCGATGGCAAATATGTGCCTCTGGTGATGTCAGCGAGTCACAGATGGATGCACTGGCTGATCTGTCTGACAAATACAGCTTTGGTGAACTGCGTGGTACTTATCAGCAGAATTTGGTATTCGCTGATGTGCAGACCAATAACCTTTATGAGTTGTGGCAGCAGTTAGCAGAGTTGCATTTAGCACGCGCTAATATCAATACCCTAACAGATATGATTGTCTGCCCAGGTTGGGACTACTGCTCGCTTGCTAATGCGACGACACACAACATCGCTGAACAAATCGAAAAACAGTTCGATGATCTAGACTATCTGTACGATTTGGGTGAGATTCGCTTAAACATGTCTGGTTGTATCAATGCGTGTGCGCACCATCATACAGGCGATATTGGTATCTTGGGCGTCGATAAAAAAGGTGAGCATTGGTATCAGATCAGCATTGGCGGCAATTCCAGTGACGATGCCAAACTTGGCAAAATCTTAGGTAAATCTGTCCCTGCTCTTGAGGTTGCCAATACCATACAGCAAATCGTTGACGTCTATGTAGACTTGCGCGCCAGCACCGACAATGATGTCGAAAGCTTTGGTCAATTGGTTGAGCGCGTTGGTATTGATCCATTTAAGGAGAAGGTCTATGGCTAATCATCATATTTTGGACAGTCATGGCACAGATATCAGCAGTCAAGATAACTGGCATGTGCTCACTACGGACGCGCTACCAGAGAGTATTGTATCGACAAACATCACGTTGCTTGAGTTGCTACAAAGGCAAGAAAAGCCCGATGTGATTGTACCGCTCGCTGATTTATTAGATAACTCAGGCGTGCAGGTCGGTGGTCTGGTTAAAGAGATTTATGAGCTGATTGTACAGCATAGCAGTCGACTTGGATTGTGGGTGACGGCTGACACCGATGCTGATGCGTTAGAAGGTCTTAGTGAATTCTTATCAACGCACGCACTTATCGTGATTGATGTACCGAAATTCGCTGATGGTCGCAATTTTAGCTTTGCACGTACCCTACGCCAAATTGGCTACCAAGGCGAGATTCGGGTGGCTGGCGCGTTTGGCCGTGATCAAATCGCGTATCTACTGCGCATGGGTGTTGATAGCTTTGTATTGAGCGAGCATGACATGCAGCCAGACTCTAAATTCGGTATTGAGCAAGCATTTACCGCCCTTGCCAGTAGTTATGATGGACAAAGTGCTTCGGATTTACCGATGTTTGCTAAACCGTCAGAACCCTCACTCGCCTAGCTTTAACACTGATCATAAATTTTTAATTAACGATTTTATATTAACAACCATTAAGGAAGGTATTATGAGCCAATTACATCCAAATTTAGACCTCGACCAAGCCAACCAAGTATTGCAAGGCAAGTCGCCTGAGCAAATCGTTGAGTGGGCATTAAGCCAAGCGAAAAACCCAATCATCACGACTAACTTCCGCCCATACGAGTCAGCGATCTTGCATTTGGTTGCTAAGCAACGTCCTGATATCACGGTATTGTGGGTAGACTCAGGCTACAATACGGATGCCACCTATCAATTTGCCAATAAAGTCATCCGTGATTTAAATTTAAACGTCATCACCTATATTCCTAAGCAAACGGCGGCGTATCGTGACGCGACCATGAACGGTATCCCAGGTATCGACAACCCACAGCATGATGAATTCACTGACCAAGTAAAATTAGAGCCATTCCGCCGTGCGCTAGATGAGTTAAAGCCAGATGTTTGGTTTAATGCCATTCGCAAAGATCAAACCGAATTCCGCCAAGGTCTTGATGTACTTAGCCTATCAAAAGATGGCGTCTTAAAAGTAGCGCCATTGTTTGAAAACACTGACGCCGATTTAGATGTTTATCTCGAAGAGCATCACTTACCGAATGAATTCGATTACTTTGATCCAACGAAAGTAGAAGAAAGCCGTGAGTGTGGCTTGCATACGCAGCTTTAGGTATTTCGTAGCTTTACGATAAAAACACTTCTTAGATATAAGAGGTGTTTTTTTATTGTCATAATAGATTCAATATTCAGTCCCACAAAATTTGAATATATTATTC
>NZ_BAWJ01000034.1 GCF_000586475.1 Psychrobacter sp. JCM 18903
TAACTACTGATTAATAGCTGACGATTAACAACTAATGATTGGTTATTAACGCTTATGAGCAATGCTGATGAATAGCACTATAAATAGGGCTTATGATTGAGAGACAGTGGTAATATAGTCGGCAACAGCTACTTTGGATACGATGACGGCGAGTGAAATCACTATAAACAGTAGATCAAGCAAGCCTGACACCGTATCCGATGATAGTGAATCGACTATATATTAAACAAACCAATGAGAAAATTATGGCGCACAAAAAGAAGAACGTCCGCAAAAAACTCTGCCTGTCTGCGAGCGCGAGTTTAGTTGGACTAAGAAGCTGGATAAAAACTGGGAGAGCATGGTCTATTGCTCCGACCAATGCCGACGGGTGAAAAAGTATGAAGGGCTGGATCATCAAAAAGAAGATAAATAGGCAGTAAACATTAACCATAGATATGAGATATACGGCAGAAAGGAGCAGACCATGGCACATAAAAAGGTAAACCTACCGCAAAAAACCTGCCCCGTCTGCCAGCGCCCGTTTACGTGGCGTAAAAAGTGGGAGAAAGACTGGGAGCAGGTGATTTATTGTTCTGAGCGGTGTCGGCGGACTAAAGGTAAAGTAGATTGAGTTAAAATCTGAACAATAGAAAATCGCCACGTTTTCTAATCCAATTTTACCAGAGACGTAAGGTAAAAGTGGCTTTGCTATTAGAATGACTGTAGTTTATTCATGACTTTATAAGCTACCAGTAATACATTTTGAGTAAACAGATTAGATTAGAATATTCTTGACCACCTTACCTATTGCTACACCCAATATTGGCGGTACAGCATTACCAACTTGAGTATATTGAGGCACTTCAAACTTACGCATTTTTCCACCAGTAGTAACTTTAGACTTAAAAACAAAACTATCAGGGAATGACTGTATTCTAGCCATTTCCCTAACAGTTAAGGTTCGTAGCTCGCTTTCATCGTAGTGGCATACGTCATCAGGTATAGACAAGGCTGAAGGCGCTGGCATCTCTGGTATAAGCGCTTTTTGAGAATGTTTTTTAGTCAAATGTTGTCTAAAGAACATCGTTATTTCGTTCTCATTAGATAGCTTTCCAAATGAACCATCTAATAAAAGAAAATTAAACTCTAATAGCTTGTTTACTACTTTTTCAGATAGTATTTCACTTCTACCTTTCAAGAAGTCAAGTGCTTCTTTCTTCTCAGAAGACTCTAGATTATTTAAAACTTGGTAAATTCTAAACCTCCTTTTTACGGGTAAGCTATTTGCTCTAAGGTCATGGTTTTTCAGATAATCTTTACTAATTATTGGTAATGTTTTCAAAGACGATTCGATAAACTCTAAATATTTACTTTTCTTACCATACAGGTTGTCTGAAATTTTTAGATCATCAATCACATCCTTTACAGTAAAATTATTTTTTTTATGTTCGAAAAAGGGTGCTAGAAATGTATCTACTAAATTAGTATCAGTGCCTTTAGTTAAATCTATGACTTTAATATCATCAAATTTAACAGTCTTAGAACTTTCAATATTCTGATAGAAGCTAATATAAGGTTTGATTAGAGATAACTCTATGTCATTGAACGAATGAAGCTGTTGACTAAGTGTATCAAACCTTATGGCTATCAATATAAAACGGTTACGGTTTTGAGCAATACCTGTAAACCTTGCATTTACGTGTAGACATATAGGAACATAACCTAGAGCAGCAAAGCCTTTTGCTATTTCAAACCAAGCATAGTAAGGCTTTCCTTCGCTTTTAAATGCTCTCAAAATACCTGAAACATTTTCAAGTACTGCAATTTTTGGGTTAGTAAGTTCGACAAATTGCATAAACTCCCACGGTAATGTATTTCTATCATTACTTAAATCGCGCAGACCTGCCATGCTAAAACTTTGACATGGTGGACCTCCTGAGACAACATCGGCATCATTAATGCTTTTTAGCATTGATGGACTTGCTTTAAGTACTTGGTTTAGCTCTTTTATGCTGCCGATTATCAATTTATGGCGAATTGAGTCCAAAGTACTTACATCTGAAAAAGAATCTGTACTTTCGAGATCTGGATACTCTCTAGGGTCTTCCCGTAATCTCAAGGTCATATCATTTACGGAGTATTTGCTAGAAAGCCAAACTGTATGAGGGTTTTTTTTCTCTAGAAAATTAGGTTGAGATAGATCTTCATTGTAAAAGTTGTAGGCATATGTCTCTCCCGCCATAGGCGATAGCTCATTTACCATAATGTTTTCAAAGCCGACTGCTTGTAATCCTAAAGATAAACCTCCACAGCCAGAAAATAATTCTATATATTTCATTAAGATACCAATCAGTTAATTAATACTAACTCTAAGTGAGTATAGTATATGAAAAATACTTCAAAATCCAGGAGCTAAATTAACTATGGTTTGATTTGACTAATAAACCAAATGTCAATAAATTAGGAAAAAGTGAGCGTTAGAGAGCGCTATCTTTAGACAGTCCATAAGCTGACTAATAGTAAAAACCCCTTCAGGTTGTCTCATTGAATAAGTTCTGATTATCATCCATAAGGCTTGGATAATCTTGAATTTTCTTTCTTCAATGGAGCGACTGATGTCCAACACTCGTACAATAAAACGTCTCAAGCAGGACGCTAAAGAACTAAAGAAAGCACAAAATATAAGCCAACATCAAGCGTTAGATTTAATAGCTGAGCAACATGGCTACGAGAATTGGGTATTGTTATCTCAAAATGCCATTGATGAGAAAGTCCTTGTTGCTCCCTTAAACTCTATAGGAATTAGTGACGAAAATTTAAAAGATAAAAATAAAAAATTGCTTGTAGAGTATGGAATTGATTTTTCTGTCTTAACTATAACGGCTACGGGTATGCAGAAATCAATTATGGATGCCGTAGGAAGCTTGAGAAATTTTTTTAATGAAAAGGATTTTCATAATTACGAGCACCAAAAACAAGGTACAGAGCACAAAATTCTAAAACCTTGTGCTTTAATTACACCTGAAGAAATATTGGATGGAAGAGTTAGCTTATATCGACCAACGACTAAGAACGGTGACCCACGTATATGGGTTTATGGTTTAAAGTCTTTTGTTGAGCCTGATGATGAGCTAGCTTTTTTTATTATCGATGATCTACTTTATGTGCTAAATCTTAATTCTGTAGACTTGTCAGATTGTGAAGACTTGCTTTTCAATCTTGAGCAGTCTTTGGATAAGGTAGCTATTGAGCTTAGAGGTAAATTGATTAAAATTGCTGAGCAACCTTTGAAAGCTATTATGAAAGGTGATACAGCTATTGGCATGACAGTCGAGCACGCACTTGGTATTGCAGCCAACTCCTCCCAAAAACCTGATTATAAAGGTATAGAATTGAAGTCAGGAAGAATCACTAAATCTAACACCCGTAGTAACTTATTTGCACAAGTTCCTGTATGGGACAAAAGTGTTCTTAAGAGCTCAAGGGAGATTGTAGACTCATATGGTTATTCAGATCAGAATAATGGCGACCAAAGACTTTATTGTACTGTTAGTGCTCTAGGGTTTAATAGTCAGGGATTACGACTTAAGGTCGACTTTGAGAATGATAGGGTTTATGAGGAACATGAGGTTGATGGTGAGGTCGTTATATGGGAAGGGCAGAAACTAAGAGAACGACTATTAGAAAAGCATCAGGAAACCTTTTGGATTAGCGCAGCGGTGAAAAAAATCAATGATGAAGAGTTTTTCTCTCTAGAAAAATTTACTCATACTAAAAATCCTATGGTACATCAGTTATTACCATTGATAGATCAAGGAATAATAACTTTAGATCACTTGATAAAAAGAAAAAATGGAACAAATCGTACAAGCGAAAAAGGACCATTTTTTAAAATAAAACCTGAGAATTTGAACATGCTTTTCCCAGAACCTGTATTTTACTCTCTAGTTGAAGATTGAGTAAATCTATATTAATTCACCTAGACTGGTAGATAAAAGCAAAAGCAGGATTGGTTACTTAAGCAACCAATCCCGCAGCAAAAATTATTATAGAGACTCCTAACTAAAACCATCTTACAAATTCGGATTTAACCACTTCTCAGCAGTCTTCATATCCCAGCCTTTACGCTCAGCATAGCTCTCTAGCTGATCACGGCTTATCTTACCGACGTTGAAATACTCACTGTCAGGATGCGAGTAATAGAATCCGCTGACCGATGACGCAGGCCACATCGCATAGCTTTCGGTTAGCGTTGTACCAATCGCATCTACCGTACCGAGCCAATCAAACAATTTGCCTTTTTCGGTATGCTCAGGGCAGGCAGGGTAGCCAGGCGCAGGGCGGATACCCACGTATTTCTCTTTGATCATCTCATCATTAGTGAGTGATTCAGTCGGTTGATAGCCCCAATACTCTTTACGGATGAGCTCATGCAGATGCTCAGCAAAGGCTTCAGCTAAGCGATCAGACAATGCCTGCACCATGATGGCATTATAGTCATCACCTGCTGCTTTGTACTTTTCAGCCAGTGCTTCTGTACCGACGATAGAGACGGTAAAGCCGCCCAAGTGGTCAGTGTGGGTGTTAGATGGTGAGATAAAGTCTGCCAAGCTAAAGTTAGGCTTGCCGCTGGCCTTGTCGCTTTGCTGACGTAAGTGCTCGAATTGATATTCTGCTGAGCCGCCTTTAGTAGTACGGTCATAGACAGTAACGGTATCGGCACCCGTACGGCGAGCTGGCATAAGTTTGAACACCCCTTTGGCGACGATTAATTTTTCATCAATCATCTTTTGCATCAGCTCATTGGCATTATCGAACAAATCGCGTGCCGCTTCGCCGACTACATCATCTTGCAATATTTTCGGATACTTACCGACCAGACCCCAAGAGATAAAGAATGGTGTCCAGTCGATATAAGGCAGCAAGTTAGCGATTGGATAGTCATCAAATATCACTTGCCCCAGCTTATTGGGGACTGGTGGCACATAGTTTTCCCAATCATACTGAAAACCAATCTTGACCGATTCGGCATACGTGACCTTCGCCGCTTTTGGTTGACGCTTGGCAAGGCGTTCACGTACTTTGACATACTCTTCGCGAGTTTCATCGATAAGCGCTTGACGGTATTCTTTGGAGAGCAGTTTAGTGACTACACCGACTGAGCGTGAGGCATCAGATACATAGATGACGGCATCATTTTGGTATTGTGGCTCGACTTTAACTGCTGTATGCGCTTTGGAGGTCGTTGCACCGCCAATCATCAAGGGTAACGTCATGCCGCGCTCTTGCATTTGCTTGGCGACATAGACCATCTCATCGAGACTTGGGGTAATCAGACCTGATAAGCCAATGATATCGACTTCTTCTGCGATAGCGGTATCGAGGATTTTTTCACACGGGACCATGACGCCCAGATCAACGATATCATAGCCATTACAGCCCAGCACCACGCCGACGATATTTTTACCGATATCATGGACGTCACCTTTGACCGTTGCCATGAGGATTTTGCCTTTCTTTTCACCCTCGACTTTTTCCGCTTCGATATACGGATTTAGCCACGCAACGGATTGTTTCATCACGCGAGCTGATTTGACCACTTGTGGTAAGAACATTTTACCGGCACCAAATAAGTCACCGACGATATTCATCCCGTCCATCAATGGCCCTTCGATGACTTCTAGTGGCTTGGGGTATTTCTCCCATGCTTCTTTGGTATCGGCTTCGATAAAGGTGGTAATACCTTTCACTAAAGCATGGGCAATGCGTTCTTCTACCGTGCCTTCGCGCCATGACATATCAACGGTGCTGTCTTTTTTCTTGCCACCGTTTTGGTAGTTTTCAGCCACAGTCATCAGACGTTCGGTGGCATCTTGACCGCTCTCACCTTGGTTGCGGTTGAGCATCACATCTTCGATGGCGTCGCGTGCTTCCTTTGGAATATCATCGTACAGTTCAAGCATGGCAGGATTGACGATACCCATCGTCAGACCGTTTTGAATCGCATGATAAAGGAATACGGAGTTGATGGCTTCACGGATAGGATTACCACGGAAACTGAACGAGACGTTAGAGACACCACCCGATACCATCGCATTGGGCAAATTATCGGTAATCCATTTGGTGGCGTTGATAAAGTCCGCACCATAATTATTGTGCTCAGTGATACCAGTGGCAACGGCAAAAATGTTCGGGTCAAAAATAATGTCTTCTGATGGGAAACCAACTTCATTGACCAACACATCATAGCTGCGTTGACAGATTTGAATCTTACGCTCGTAAGTATCGGCTTGACCGTCTTCATCAAATGCCATGACGATAACGGCGGCACCGTAGCGCATACAAAGCTTGGCACGCTCAACGAATTCAGCATGACCTTCTTTTAATGAGATAGAGTTGACAACGGACTTGCCTTGGATACGCTTAAGGCCTTCTTCGATGATGTCCCATTTAGACGAGTCAATCATCAGCGGTACGCGGCTGATATCAGGTTCACCAGACACCAAGTTGACGAAATGAATCATCGCTTGCTTGGAGTCGAGCATGCCTTCGTCCATATTGATATCGACGATTTGCGCGCCGCCTTCGACCTGATCTCGTGCCACATCGAGCGCTTCGGTGTAGGCTTCGGTTTTAATCAAGCGTAAAAACTTTTTAGAGCCTGTCACGTTGGTACGTTCACCGACGTTGACGAACAAGCTATCTGCATTAATGGTAAATGGCTCAAGCCCAGACAGACGACAAGCAGGGGCGATTTCAGGAATCACGCGCGGTGGATAATTTGCCACCATTTTAGCGATTTGGCGGATATGCTCAGGCGTCGTACCACAACAGCCACCAACGATGTTTAAGATGCCTGCTTTGGCAAAGCCTTCGAGTAGGGCAGCGGTTTGTTCAGCTGTTTCATCATATTCACCAAACTCGTTGGGCAGACCAGCGTTCGGATGCGCTGACACATAGGTATTAGCAATGTTCGACAGTGTTTGAATATGCGGACGCAGTGCATCAGCACCAAGCGCACAGTTAAAGCCAACCGATAATGGCTTGGCATGGCGTATTGAATTATAAAAGGCTTCAGCGGTTTGACCTGATAGCGTTCGACCTGAGGCATCGGTAATGGTGCCCGAAATCATAATTGGTAATTCAAAACCAATGTCATTAAACACGCCCGTAATAGCAAAGATGGCTGCTTTAGCATTGAGCGTATCAAATATTGTTTCGATGAGGATGAGATCAACACCACCTTCTATCAGGCATAAAGTCGCTTCACGGTAATTTAGTACCAATTCGTCAAAGGTAATGTTACGAAAAGCTGGGTCATTGACGTCCGGTGATAGCGAGCACGTGCGTGAAGTTGGCCCTACAACACCAGCGACAAAACGCGGTTTCTCAGGCGTTTTTGCCGTAAATTCATCCGCCGCTTCACGGGCAATCTTGGCTGCTGTCTTATTCAGCTCAGGCACTAGATACTGCATATCGTAGTCAGCCATCGACAGACGCGTACCGTTAAAGGTATTGGTCTCGATGATATCGGCACCAGCTAGCAGATGATCGTGATGAATGTCTTTAATCATGTGCGGCTGTGTCAGTACCAATAAATCATTGTTACCGCGTACGTCTTGATTGATATCGGCAAAACGCTCACCACGATAATCTGCTTCTTCTAATTTATAGGTCTGAATCTGTGTACCCATCGCCCCATCTAACATCAAGATGCGTGATGCCATTTGCTCGGTGATACGTGCACGTGCCGTCAGTTGCTGCTCTTTATAAGGAAACACGGCAGGTGGCGTTAAAATAAAGTCATCAGCGGATGATGGACTAGAAGTAGGATCAGATTGAGAAGTCATCGTTTGAGTCATAGGAGCGCTGCTTATATCGTCAATGTTATAAAAGGGGAAGTAATAAGAATAAGAATAAGAATAAGAATAAGAAATAGCGTGCAACATTTATAAAAGGCGTGGGCAAATCCGCATTATTCTAGCATGAAAATCATACCTCACGTGGGACAGTACTTATTCCTCTTTGGCAATATGCTAGACAAAAAATCTGCCTGTTGATTGAGTGAGCATGATGTTCAAAGTTTATGGCATTAAGCGATTAGGAACAAATGAATATCATTTCGCTTAAAGATTACATAAAGCTTTGTTTCTATAAATGAAAGCACAACGATTGTGCTTAAAAGTCAGACAGTGTTTACACCTGTACTACAAAAAGTTGCGTAAAGAGGAATTGATAAAGCTTTGTTATATGTTAATTTAATTTCAGAAGGATTGATGTTTCATAAGCAATACTTACTAGTAAATGTTAATAGTTGTATTAGTGACATCTAACATTTACCACTATTATTAGCGCTAGTATTTGCTATAAGGGAAGACGATCTAATCTGCAAGACAGTTATAGAACAGTCAATAAATACTCAATCATTAAGGATAATGTTATGAAGCTTACTAAAATTGCTACCATCGGTACATTAGCACTCTCAATCGCTGGTTTAAGCGCTTGTAATAATATGATGCCAAGCAAAAGCGCAGCGATGAAAGCGCCTATGCACAGTCAATCTATGGCAAAAATGAACGTGGTACAAGTTGCCCAAAGTAATCCTGACTTCTCGCTACTGGTCGAAGCCGTCGTAGCGGCAGATTTGGCGGGTGCTTTGTCTAACCCGAATGCAAACTATACAATATTTGCGCCGACCAATGCCGCATTTGTACAAGTCCTGCAAGAAACAGGCATGAGCAAAGCACAATTATTTGCTAACAAGCCACTATTGACTAAGATTTTAGGCTATCACGTGATTAACGGTGCGGCGCCAGTATATGCGAAAGACGTTAAACCGGGCAATATTACTATGTTCAGTAAAGATACTCTGATGGTCACCAATCAGGGCAAATTGATGGACGAAAATGGTCGTACTACCAATATCATAAAAACCGATATTGCTGCTAATAACGGCGTAGTACATGTTATCGATAGAGTATTACTGCCCAAATAAAATTAATTTCAAAATTTCAGTTAAAGAATTATATCCCTATTACTTTGTATGATGCAGCTGGTATGAGTACCAGCTACCGTCTTTGATGACATGATTGTTAAATACACGCTATTTTAATTGCCAATTGTTTTAGATGAAGCTCCTTTAGATGACACTGCTGGCATTTAGAATATTTGAGATATTTTTTAAGCGTGTCATCATTATTGTTTAACACTACGACAATAAACGACAGTCATCTTTGTTTCTTGTTGAAAGCTTTGATCATTTAACAATTTAAATCATTCGACTTCAATCATTCGACGGATGCTACTGACAAAGTAGATGGTTCATCTGAACTCATACATAAGGATATACTCATGCTAAAAAGAACCCTATTATCTCTGGCGCTTGCCATGACCGTTTTGCCGCTAGCCGCTTGTAATGACGACGACAATGATTTTTCAGTTGTTGTAGAAGCACCAACACAAAATATTGCAGAAATTGCTGCTGAAAATAAAGATTTAACCATTCTTAACGCTGCGTTAAAGGCATCTGGACTTGATAAAGTTTTGATGTCATCAGAGGACGAATTTACTGTATTTGCACCTACTGATGCTGCATTTGCTGAATTATTGGAAGAGCTCGATGTGACATCAGAAGAGTTATTGGCTGACAAAGAGCTATTAACCATGGTCTTAACTTATCATGTTATCCCCAATATGACAGTCAAAGCTGCTGACATTCCTTATGGCGACAGTATCGAAACAGTCAATGGTCAAGCGTTCTCTATTAGTGATGCCAATGTCATTATGGATGCAAGTGGGGATACCTCTAAAATTATCAAAACAGATGTATTGGCCACTAATGGCGTCATTCACCTCATTGACGACGTATTGCTACCTACTGACAAGTCTATAGTCGATCTAGCCGTTGCCACAGAGGATCTCAGTATCCTCAAAGAAGCGGTAGTAGCAGCAGGATTGGCTGATGCCCTCGCTGATGAAGACGCTGACTTTACCGTCTTTGCACCCAATAATGCCGCTTTTGCTAAATTATTAGCTGAACTTGAGATAAGTAAAGAACAGCTATTACAAGATAAGCTGTTGTTGACGACAGTGCTCACCTATCATGTGATTGAAGACGATCGCGTCTTTGCCTCTGAAATTATGGCAGGCAGTCAAGAGATGCTAGAAGGCAGCAGCATCACATTTGACGATAAAAAACAAATTACCGATGGGAGAAATCGTACCTCTAATATTGTGACCGCGAATATACAAGCGAACAATGGAGTTGTACACGTGATCGATACAGTGTTGCTACCTAAGTAAGCATTAATCAGAAATTAATCAGTTAAAATTATAGTTATTGGTATAGCAGAGGCGACATTATTACTATTGTTTAGTTGCTATCATTTGCAACAGATAAGTGGTTCGCTGTTATATACATTAACTGGGTTAAGTTATTTGTCAAACAAGTCACTTAACAGACCATCCCTTTATAAGGAAATACTTATGTTGAAGAAAAACTTACTTTCTATTGCTGTCGTTACAGCTGCCATGTCATTAGCCGCTTGTAATGATAAAGAAGCAGTTACTGATCCTGTTGAGCCTGAAGTGACTACTGAAGAAGTGGTTGTAGAGCCGGTTGCCGAAGTTGAGCCAATGACTGAAGCCGATCCAATGGTCGATACTGCTGCGACGCAAAGCATTGCTGAAATAGCAGCTGGCAACGAAAATCTAACGATTCTAACGGCTGCATTACAAGCTGCTGGCTTAGATACAATGATGATGGATGCTGGGACTTATACGGTATTTGCACCAACTGATGATGCATTTGCTCCTGTTTTAGAGAAGCTAGGCGTTACTAAAGAAGAGCTATTAGCCGATACAGATCTACTGAAAAAAGTACTTCCGTATCACGTAGTGCCTATGGTCGTTATGGCAGCTGACATTCCTTATGGTACTGATGTTGCTACTGTAAATGGTGCTACTATCAATATTAGTGATGCTAATGTCATCACTGATGCGACTGGTAACACGGCTAATGTTACTGGTACAGATATCATGGCAACGAACGGTGTGGTTCACACTATCGATGCAGTATTGATGCCTGAGTAAGTTGTTTCTATAGTCTCTTTATTGATGATTAATTAATTATTTAAATAATGACGTCGAAGAAGCCTAGCTATTGAGCTGGGCTTTTTTGCGTTTGGGGGATACCTAATGTTTACCATAGCATTGATATAAGTCAGTCGCATGAAAACGGTTCAATGTAGTGGAGAGTAAGATAAACAGCCTCTCATTGGTTCAAAATGATGCGAGTTTAAAGAGTAATGATGACTTATGTAAGACGTTTATTGGAGGTTTATGAATGCAAAGGTTTGAAACAAAAAAAGCCCGAAACGATTATTTCGGGCTTTTGCTTTGGAAGTTTGAATAACAATTATGTTAAAGAATAATAGCTACGTTATAGAATATTACTTATGCTCTTTACGTAGTGGATCTGCTGCCATTCTTTGTTGCTCTTTTAGATGACGCTCTTCCCAATAAGGGGCGTTTTTGATGCCGAATTTTGCAGGATCAAAACTGTAGCGCTCAACACCTGCTTTACGCTGTGCTTCATAGTCTTTTAGCATAGTAAGCGTTGGACGAGCCACAATGAAGATGACCAAAATACCAACGATGTTCAACCAAGCCATAAGCCCAACACCAATATCACCAATAGCCCAAATGTAGCCAGCTGAGTTTAGGCCGCCGTAAGCAACCATCACCATGATTAAGATTTTGACTAAGAATAGACCAGTCTTGTTGGCACTGCGACCGACAAAGCGAGTTAGATAAGCAACGTTCACTTCAGCGATGTAGTAGTAAGCCAAGATAGTGGTAAAGGCAAAGAAGAAGACAGCAATAGCGATAAAGGTATTACCAAAACCACCATAAACAGATTCCATCGCCATTTGTGTGAACGCAGGGGCGTTGATTTCAGTGGTAGCAGCGACATTCTGTACGATGAACTGACCGTCTGGTAATGTTCCTTGAATGTTGTAAGTACCCATGGTTAGGATCATGAAGGCAGTAGCAGAACATACTAATAGGGTATCGACATATACTGAGAATGCCTGAACCAAACCCTGCTGTGATGGATGCTCAACTTCAGCAGCAGCAGCAGCATGAGGACCTGTACCTTGACCTGCTTCATTTGAGTAAATACCACGTTTTACGCCCCAACCAATCGCTGCACCAAAACCTGCTTGAGCAGTAAATGCATCGCTAACGATTAGACCGAATACTTGTGGAATCATATCAAAGTTAGTAAACATGATGATCAGTGCAAGAACGATATAGCCCAGTGCCATAAAAGGAACGGCATACTCGGTAAACGTTGCGATACGCTTGATACCACCAAAGATGATAATGCCTAATACCACAAGGATAATGGCTAAGGCTACTAGACGCATTGAGCCAACTTCTAAGGCGCCAATGCTCATAACAGACCCTTCGCCCATTACCTGTGCGAAAGCATTGATAACGCCGTTTGCCTGTACACCTGGTAAAAATATACCACAAGCGAGGATAGATGAGATTGCAAAGAGGATGCCATACCATTTTTGGCCAAGTGCGCGCTCAAAATAGTAAGCTGGGCCACCGCGATATTCGCCAGTGATGACGTCTTTTTCTTTATAAATCTGTGCGAGCGTAGACTCAACATAAGCAGTAGATGCGCCTAAGAAGGCCACGACCCACATCCAAAATACGGCACCTGGGCCACCGAAGCCGATAGCCGCAGCTACCCCAGCGATGTTACCCATACCCACGCGTCCTGCGAGTGATACGGCAAGTGCCTGAAATGATGAAATACCTTGATCACTAGATTTACCAGTAAAGAGTAATTTGATCATTTCACCGAACAGACGCACTTGTACGAAGCGCGTCATAATGGAATAAAATAGGCCCGCGCAAGCACAGATAGATCAGTGCGGGGCTCCAGATAATTCCGTTTACTAAGTTAACTAAACCTTCCATATGTATATTCCTAGTACTGTCTCAAAGTGGCTCTGTATGCTAGGAGTAAGCTAACTGGTTAACTTACTTATTTAAGTTAAGCAGTTAAATTATCTACATTGACTCATGTATATCCGTTAAGTCTCATACGCGCTTAGCCACTAAGAATGGACTGTAGTTGTCTGTAGTTATCCGCTTGGTTTATCAGTAATATTGACGGTTTGCTTATGCTTATTACCGATGATATGTGTATCAGCATAGTTGCAAGGCGTAAGCTGTCTCAATTACTGCGACATTTATCTTATCACTTAATATCTGAGATGAATGTTCAGTAGACCAATGGATAAAACAGGCGGTTATAATATTAAATACTTATCATGCCGATAGCATTCAACTTTTTGTGAGCGGTATCGATTGACTACAGGGTTGGTGTGGCTGATTGAAACGATTAAGCGAATCTCTAATAATTGAGTAATATTTTACATAGAAATCAACAACTCGCTAATACTAATCAAGCCATAAGTCCACTACCAAATGTATTCAAACCGTACGGCTACGTAACTGCAATTTGCCATATTTTTGTAGTAATTACTAGAATTTTCTTTGTACAGAAGCATATATATTCATATTGAGTCAGGCAGATATGACTATAAATAACGATAAAATATCGCATGTTTTGACCGTTGTTAGATATCGAAACAATAGATAAAGCCACATCGACTACACAAAAACAGAGCAGTCATTCATCGCTTATCTGTCACTCCTCTATACTGGATAAGCTATGCACTAAAGATAATGCCAGTGGTTCGATGATATTTGTGAGGTAGATGTTGTCAATGATAGGTAATAAAAACGAGCAATAGTCATGGGCTAGCAGTGTGGTTTTGCGGTTGTGTTTTGGTAACGGCTAATTGTAAAAATACCGAGATAGCGCCATCATTGTGTAAGATATCTTATCCTATAGTCTCGTTATCGTTGATAAGACGAGACTCTAGTAGAGCGGCATACGATTGCTATCGTACTCATTAACTGCTGTTTTTATGTTTAGTGTGGCTTTAATACAAGTGATGTGCCTTTGTTATAAAAAATATACGGCTTCCATATAAATAGACATACATTTGCATGACCTCATGTATCAGCTTCAAAATGCAAGCTTTAAAAAATTATTAAAAAAGTGCTACTGGTTATTTATTATTTACCATTATTAGGAGAAACAATGATGACGCGTCAATCAATTGTAAAACCCATATTGCTCGCGGCCGTGTTAGCGACGTCTACCGTCGGTCTAAGCGGTTGTGGCTACAACAACCTGCAGGCTCAAGATGAGCAAGTTACCGCGTCGTGGTCAGAAGTGGTGAACCAATATCAACGCCGCGCTGATTTGGTGCCAAACTTAGTCAAAGTCGTGCAGCAGTATGCTGAACAAGAACAAGAAGTGTTTACTCAAGTAGCTGAGGCACGCTCTCGTGCTGGTAGCATTACTGTGACGCCAGAAGTACTGAATGATCCAGAAGCGATGGAGCGTTATGCAGCGGCACAGGAACAGATGACAGGTGCACTATCACGTTTGATGGCTGTCTCTGAACGTTATCCTGAGTTAAAGTCAGATGCTTTGTTCCAAGACTTACAAGCCCAGCTCGAAGGCACTGAAAACCGTATTGCCGTCGCTCGTAACCGTTATATTCAAGAAGTGCAAAGCTATAATACGACGGTGCGCCAATTCCCAACCAACATTACAGCAAAAGTATTTGGTATGAATGCCAAGCCAAACTTTAGCGTGGCGAATGAAGACGCTATTTCAACCGCACCAAGTGTTGACTTCGGTGATGATAAGTCAGCGACAGCTGAGTAGTGGTGATTGAATAGAGATGAAAACAGAGCGGAATTTGCCGCTCTGTTTGTTTACATTTTTATCGTTTAGCTTACTTAGCCACTAGTTTGCTTAGCCACATTTTTAAAGGTATTGATGGATATGAATGCCTATTAAACTTAATACCAAATCCAAAAAGTACGATTAGCTATGTCAAATTTGGTTTCTTTGCTATGCTAATTTTTGTGAATGGTCTCACGTAGATTCACTCAGTACAGATGTCACTTGAGGTGGTATAGATTAGATGAACAATTCAAAAGCAATCCTATCAGTATTACTGCTCACACTCAGCTTCAGTAGTGCGTCTGTGTTGTATGCTGCGCCTAATGAAGCCATTGATAGCACCTCAGACATGCAAAGTCGTAGTGTTGAGGATTTGGTAGCGATTGCCAAAGCGGGCGAGTCTAATGAAGCGCTCAATGACGCTGTATTGGGTAATGATGCAATCAATGATGCCATTTTAGGTAATGAGGCGATCAACCCTAATGCGGCTAATAATGAGGCAACAGTTGGGTCAACAGCCGAAAATCCTTCTCCTATACAGTCAAATGCACCCAGTGTCGATGCCGATAAGCTCATATTAAATAATCCTGTCGTTGATCAGGCTAATATTCTAAATCCGCAAGAAAAACAGCGTCTAGAGGCGCAGCTTAGAAATATTTATCAGCAAGGTCTTGCCCAAGCAGCGGTGGTTATCGTTCCTACGACCAATGGTGTTCCTATCTTTGACTATGCTCTACAAGTAGCTGAGAAATGGCAGCTGGGTAATAAAGACGTCGATGATGGCTTACTCATGGTAGTCGCCGTCAATGACCGTGATATGTACATTTTGACGGGTTATGGACTAGAGGGTGTCTTACCAGATGCTGCCGTCAATCGTATTATTCGTGAAGATATCACGCCGTTATTTAAGCAAAATAACTATGGCGCTGGGATAATAGCTGGCGTTGACGCACTCAAAACGCGGTTGACTGCTGATCCTGAGGTATTGGCTCGTGCTGATGCGCAAGCAGCCGAGCGTAGTGCACAACAAGGTTCAGACGAGCTACCATCGCCCATATTTTTATTCATCATGGCAATGATATTTGGAAGCTTTATTACCAGTATTTTTGGTCGTGTATTTGGTTCTATTATTACTGCTGGTGGGTTTTTTGCGGGATCGTTAGCCTTAGGCGGTGGTTTTTTTATGACCGTTATCATGGCTATCTTCTTATGGCTATTTTTGATTTCACGTGGCGGCGGTGGTGGTAAAGGTGGGTCTGGCGGCGGTCGTAGAGGCGGCGGTATGATATTCCTACCTGGTATGGGCGGTGGCGGTGGTGGTTTTGGCGGCGGCGGCTTCGGTGGTGGCGGCGGCGGTTTTGGCGGCGGCGGTGCTGGTGGCTCGTGGTAGACGCTTGGTAGATGCTTAAGTAAGAACGGATACTAAACGACCGTCAGCAATGACGTATTTGAGGAAATAGTAAAATGTCAGAAAACAACGCGTCAAATCCCAGTTTTGCCCGCTGGTGGCGTCAAGTCTTATTTATTCCTATATTGCATAGTAAATGGTTAACAGCAGCGGCCAAAGCACGTTTGACAGACGAGGTGACCCGTGCAGAGCGAGGGCATCGGGGTGAGGTGTTTTTGATTGTAGAAAACCATCTGCCGATTCAAGAGGCCTATTATATTGGCTGTCGCGAACGTGCGATTGAGCTGTTTAGTGAGTATCGAGTTTGGGATACTGAAGAGAATACAGGCGTCTTGGTGTATGTCAATATTTGCGAGCATCAGTTAGAAATCGTAGCTGATCGTGGTATCAGTGCTCATGTCAGCCCCACCGTTTGGCGGGCGATGTGTGACAAGGCCGTGTCAGGTATTGCCAATCAAAAAACCGAAGAAAGCCTTGCTGAATTGTTAGATGAAGTTGGGCAAGTGCTGCGTCAGTATTATCATTTGGAGCAGGATCCAGCGGGTAACGAGTTGTCTGATACTGTGGTGTTTTTGAAGTAACGTAGATGAGGGAATCTGATGGCTTGTTATTTTGCTAGCATCGTGTTCTTTTATAGGGTTTAGGCATCAATTACAATATAATAGTGCCTCTAGAAATCGAGGGTGACTGATATATTGCTCAAGCGTCTATACAGGCTTTGCATTTATAAAGGCACTTCTCAAAAGCACTTCTCAAAAGCACTTCTCAAAAGCACTTCTCAAAAGTACTCTACTACAAAAAGCCGTCACTGGAATCCTATGATTGATTTAATAAAGAAATTACCAAAAGCTGAGCTGCATTTACATATTGAAGGCTCACTAGAACCTGAGCTGATGTTTAGATTGGCCAAAAAGAACCAGATAGAGATTCCTTATAAAGACATAGAAGATGTGCGCAACGCCTACAACTTCACCAACTTGCAAACCTTTTTAGATATCTACTATGCAGGCGCAAATGTCCTGATCACTAAAGACGATTTTTATGATTTAACGTGGGAATATATACTTAAGTGTGTTGAAGATAACGTCATTCACACAGAGATATTTTTTGACCCGCAGACGCATACTGAACGAGGCATACCTTTTGAAGTGGTGATAACGGGCATCAAAGAAGCGCTTGCAGATGCCAAAGAAAAATATGGTATCACCTCTTGTATTATCATGTGTTTCCTAAGGCATTTATCACAAGAAGAAGCGTTTGAGACCTTAGAGCAAGCACTGGTATTCAAAGATGACATCATCGGTGTCGGTCTTGATTCGTCAGAGCTGGGCAATCCACCATCGAAATTCAAAGATGTCTTCAAAAAAGCTAAAGAAGCAGGTTTTAAGCTGGTCGCCCATGCTGGTGAAGAAGCAGATTTTTCGTACATTTACGAAGCACTGGACTTATTAAATATCAATAGAATCGATCATGGTGTGCAATCGATAACAAGCCCAGAGTTGATGCAAAGACTGAAAGATGAGCAAATGCCGCTGACCGTTTGCCCGAACTCAAATATTGAGCTGAAAGTCTTTGATAATTACAAAGAACACAATATCAAGGAGCTGCTAGATTATGGTCTAAATATCACCATAAACTCAGACGACCCAGCCTATTTCAAAGGTTATATGAATCAGAACTTTATAAATATATGCGAAAATTTACCGCTAACAGAAGATGATGTTGTTACTTTGGTAAAGAACTCCTTTAATGCCTCATTTATTAGTGATGAATTAAAAGCAGCATATTTGGCGAAAGTTGATCTGGCACTAAAGTAAATCAATTATGATTAGGTTTTAGTACCCGAGGCTTAACGGTTGATATCAATCGTTAAGCCTTTTCTTTTTTACACGGTATGCTTTTTAGGTT
>NZ_BAWJ01000033.1 GCF_000586475.1 Psychrobacter sp. JCM 18903
TTGTAGAAATGGAAGTTCGTGAACTTCTTAATGACTACGACTTCCCAGGTGATGATACCCCAATCATCCATGGTTCAGCCACTGAAGCCCTAAAAGGCTCACAAGAAAAATACGGCCAACCAGCGGTTGTAGAACTTCTTAACGTTCTTGACACCTACATCCCAGAGCCAGAGCGTGACGTTGACAAAGCATTCCTAATGCCAATCGAAGACGTATTCTCAATCTCAGGTCGTGGTACTGTTGTAACTGGCCGTGTTGAATCTGGTATCGTACGCGTTGGCGACGAAATCGAAATCGTCGGTATCCGTGACACTCAAAAAACCACCTGTACTGGTGTAGAGATGTTCCGTAAACTGCTTGACGAAGGTCGTGCAGGCGAAAACTGTGGCGTACTACTACGTGGTACTAAGCGTGAAGACGTACAACGTGGCCAAGTACTAGCTAAGCCAGGTTCAATCACTCCGCACACCAAATTTGACGCAGAAGTATACGTACTGTCAAAAGAAGAGGGTGGTCGTCATACACCATTCCTAAACGGCTATCGTCCACAGTTCTACTTCCGTACTACTGACGTAACTGGCGCAATCCAATTACAAGACGGTACTGAAATGGTAATGCCTGGTGATAACGTTGAGATGGGCGTAGAGCTTATCCACCCAATCGCTATGGACAAAGGTCTTCGCTTCGCTATTCGTGAAGGCGGCCGTACTGTAGGCGCTGGTGTTGTTGCTAACGTATTGAACTAATCTATTAGTCTCAGTAATGAGCTTGTAAGTTAGTCATAAAAAGCCATCCTTGTTTAAGGGTGGCTTTTTTTTGGCTACAAAACAGATAACGGCATAATCAATATTATAATGATAGATATTTGAAATACAGTAAGTGCTATTGTATTTGGGTTTGTACAAATAATAATAAGAGGATACATAATGTTGATGATAAAGATTTTATCAACATAGTGCAGATTTTGAGCAAGTGCTGGAAGCAGTAGCGGATATTGAAGCCATCGTTCAGCCGCAAGATGCTTGGGGCTATCAGACATTGGTGGAATCACTCAAACAAGATAGCATGCATATGCTGATCGTTTATGAGCAAAAAGACAATATTATTATTAATACTACTGTGACAGGCTATTGTCTATATCAAGTGATTTTTGAACAAGCGGAGATTTTACGTATTGGCACGCATCCTGATTATCAACGCCAAGGTATTGCCTCACAAATTTTTGCCAGATTGAATACAGAGTTAAAGACCAGTCAGGTAGAGAGTCTTTTATTAGAGGTGCGCGCAGATAATACGCCTGCGATAGCCTTATATGAGCAGCAAGAATTTGCTCTCATTCATAAGCGTAAAGGGTATTACCAAACTCCACATCAACCAGCTATTGATGCATTGATTATGCAGCGTCTTTACGTCTGAGAATAATTCATGGCATCGAATGGAACCAAATAAACCCATAAAATAGTAGATGGATTGGCATTTTTATCATTATTGAGTGGGTATTTTCTTTTTGCAGATTTCAATATTGAGTTTATAGTCATTATCTACTTTCATACGCTCAAGAACGTCGATACGTTCGCTTAATAGCTCTACCATGAGGCTGATATTGGCTTGCTGTTTTTGTATTTGCGCCAATTTTTGCTGAGTAAGCATCAGTTGTAAATCAACATCCAATTGACCATCGTAATAATCATTCAAGCTGTCTCTGATTTCAGTGAGTGTAAAGCCAATCGCTTGCGCACTTTTGATTAGCTCAATACGTTCGATACATTCTGGATGAAACTCGGTATATAAACGCGAGCCTGCCTGACGCTTACGAGATTTTAGCAAGCCCAGTTGATCATAATGACGAACGGTGTCTTTGGTTGTTTGAGCTTTTGTTGCCAGTGTTCCAATCAGTAAGAACGATGTGTCGGGTGCCATGATAACCTCGTCGGTAGGTAGCAGTTGATAAGGTACGAGTTAATAAAGTAGCGATTAACAAACAGACATAAGTTATCAATCACTTCGTCATCGTATTTATTTTAAGATAAGCTGCCAAGGTTCTATGGTATCAAGTAACGATACGGCGAGTGGTTTGTGAGAGTTATTTTGCCATTTGACAGCGCTATTAGTCGTTAACAGATCCAATTGAGTCAAAAAGTCAGCACGCGGTAACGTGGTTGCACCCAAGCTCATCAAATGCTCATTTGGTAGCTGACAGTCGACCAGCGCCACATGGCTTTGTTCACATAAGCGCATTAAACCCCAAAATGCGAACTTTGAGGCGTTAGAGGCGATATGAAACATCGATTCGCCAAAGTAAATGCTACCTATTTTTAGACCATAAAGCCCGCCAATGAGTTGCCCTTTATCATTCCAAACTTCAATGCTATGTGCAAATCCTTGTGCATGCAGTTCGGTATAAGCCTCAATCATTTCTTCATGAATCCAAGTATGTTCGCCCTCGGGCTGTTCATTATTGAGGCGATCACTGCGCGGTAAACTACAGGCATGAATAACGTCATCAAAAGCTTGATTCAGGGTTAATTGCCAACGCTCGCGGATAGCTTGCTTACGCAGCGACTTGCTTGGCTTATAATTGGTTGGCACCATCACACAGCGCGGTTCAGGGCACCACCATGCAATTGGTTCATCTTCATTAAACCAAGGAAACAGACCCTGCGCGTAAGCAGAAATCAATGTTTCGGCTGCCAAATCTCCTCCGACAGCGACGATGCCAATGCCGTCAGGATCAACCGTTAAAGGGTCAGGAAAGTCATAACGCCCAAGACTTTTTAAGGTCTCAGGCGTGATGTGCTCATTGTTGTATTGAGAGAAATTACCCATTTAGGCTTCTTTATCAGCAGTCAATGTTGACGCATAAGTGTGGTCAGCGGCTGTGGCTTCGCCAATCGCATCCAAGTATTTTTCAGCATCTAGCGCGGCCATACAGCCCGTACCAGCAGAAGTAATTGCTTGACGATAGACATGATCTGCGACATCACCTGCGGCAAATACACCTTCGATGCTGGTTTGTGTGGCATTGCCGTCTAAGCCGCTTTTGACAATAAGATAGCCGTCTTTCATATCCAGCTGACCTTTAAATAAGTCTGTATTCGGTTTATGACCAATCGCGACAAACATACCGAACACGTCTAACTGTTTGGTGCTGCCATCAATCATAGATTCGATGATTACGCCATTGACGCCCATGTCATCGCCGACGACTTCTTTGACTTTATGATTCCACTCGATTTTAATATTACCGTTTTTGACCTTTTCAAACAATTTATCTTGGAGGATTTTTTCGGAGCGTAAGCTATCACGGCGATGTACTAAGGTCACTTCAGCAGCAATGTTAGATAAATATAGGGCTTCTTCAACAGCAGTATTACCACCACCGATGACGGCAACTTTTTGATCTTTATAAAAGAAACCATCACACGTGGCACAAGCGGATACACCAAGACCGCGGAATTTGGTTTCTGATTCCAGTCCTAAATATTGTGCTGATGCGCCCGTTGAAATAATTAATGCGTCACAAGTGTAGCTACCGTTATTACCCGTCAGCTCAAAAGGGCGCACGTTTAAATTGACTTCATTGATATGGTCATAAACCAGTTCAGTACCAAAGCGCTCGGCATGGGCTTTCATGCGATCCATCAATGCAGGACCTGTTAAGTCATGCGCATCGCCCGGCCAGTTATCGACTTCAGTGGTGGTAGTTAGCTGTCCACCTACTTCCATGCCCGTGACCATAACAGGTTTGAGGTTGGCACGTGCTGCATACACAGCCGCTGCATAACCAGCAGGGCCTGAGCCTAGGATAATGAGTTTTTCGTGACGTGGAGCGGTATTGTCAGTTGCCATGAGTTATTCCTTGCTAAATATAAATGTTAAAAATACGAGTGAGCAATATAATAAAAAACAGTCTTCAAAATTGATGCTAATGGGATTTTCTAATCGCTGCGTGATAATAACATAAGGGCATTGGACGAAAAGTACAAGTTTGCTAAAACAAACACAGGTATGATTACAATCAAAGTATATTTTTCTTGAAATATTATGGTTAGAAACCGCTGGTATTTTATAGGGTTCACCTAATATGACTGTCCTTGTTCTGGTCGTTATATTTTGCAAGTGACATAGGTTGTTGTTTAAACCGTATGATTTTTGCCTAAACCGTATACAGACTGATTTTATTGCACGCTTTCTTTGTAAGACGGTCGCCACTATCCCTATGTATTTGTTATTATAAGAAGTTATGCCAAGTGTGCCAAAGGCAAAAAGAAGGCTGTTGTATATCGCTTTTATAATAGACAATGTTTTCTGTACACTTCGCTAAGTGCGTTTGTATCAGCACTTTATATCCAACCCTTTATCAGCGCTTTATGTCAGCATGATTAGGCTTAGTCATGCATTGGCAACCATTTAGTATTAATAACAAGGCAGATCTTACGTGATATCAGCACCGCTTATTGAGTATTTAAAAAAGGGAATATTTACCCTCCTTGGGTTAATACTGGCCGTCTATCTATTTGTCATTTTGATGACATATACCAGTAATGATCCTAGTTGGTCGCATATCAGTAGCGATATGACCACGATTAATAATGTAGGCGGCGAATCGGGTGCTTGGTTATCTGACTTGCTTTATAGCTTCTTTGGTTTTGGTGCATGGTGGCTGCTGGCGTTTGTGGTTTATGAATCTATCCTTATTTGGTGGGACAACAAGCCAACGTTTTGGCTGATGCGAGTGGTTGCTTATGTGTTTTTATTATTAAGTGCCAGTGCTTTGTTTGCACAATTGGTGGCGTTAGTACAGCAATTGACCAATCCAGGAACGCTAGGACTGGAAAGCGTGGCTGGTGGCATAATTGGGTTTGAATTACAGGCGCGTTTGGCACAGCTTTTATCGCAGTGGGGGAGTGTGATTTTCTTGACGGCATTTGTCATTATTACCGCGACTTTTGCCTTTAATATTCATTGGCTAGCGATTTATGAGAAGGTTAAGGCGCTATCGTGGCTTGGCTCAGGGGTGAAGCGTCAGGGTAGAATGCACGATAGCGTATCAACCACGCCAGAAAATATCAATGCCAAGCAAAATGATAAAAGTATAGCCAACAGTAATGCGAAACAAGACGCAGCCGATCACGAGCAGCTGCCACTTGAGTTACAAGTTGCTGGCAATGCTCAAGCCGTAGACAACAGTGGTCGGTTCAGCAATGTGTTGTCAGAGTTTTTGGCAACGTCAGGGTTGGCTGAGAGCGTTAAAGCTTCTGTAGTTGCCGCAACACAAGCGGCGATGCCTAATTCAGCTGCTAAATCTAGTCGTGAGAATAGTGAGCCTGTCCCTGTCTCAGTAGAAACACCTAGCAGTACTGTTCAAAATCTAGCAAGTCATACGAATACATCGACGCCGTCAAGTCCTGCCATGACTGCTATCCGTAAAGTCGAGCCAAGCTTTGCTTGGAATGACGCCAATACTGTCGATGACTTATTAGCCAGTGAGCAAATGGCTTATCACGCTAATGATATGAACACTTCTGATTCAGCTGCTACTACTTCTGTATCTGCTGATAGCAATACTGAGTCGTTAGAGACTGTGGTATCAGACTCTACAGCGATATCAGCCGTAGAGATGTCCGAAGCTCAATCAACAGAGAACTTGCCGTCAACAGCTCAGCCATCAATAAATGAGCTGGTATACGGTGAGACGGTTGACGAAACAAATAATGAGCTTGAATCGTTTGAGTTAGAGGATAAAGTGGAGGCCGTTGATATACTGGCTGATGCATGGTTGGCAGAGCATGCGGATGTCTCAACATCTACAGCTATGCAGCCTGCAGAAACAGGGCAACCTTCAGGAACAGTGCAAGCAGCCAATATGACTGAGCTGCCCAAACAAGCAGCAGTCACAGCGCCTGCGACAGACTCATATAATAGCGAAATGAACGACTTTACTGATAAATGGTTTGATGAAGAGCCTGAACTGTCAGAGGATTTCGAACCTTCTTATATATCTAATGAAGCGAGTGTCGCCAAAGCAGTAGACGTGGTTGTACCAGTTGCGTCAGTTGCTGATATGACGCCGACCAATACGCCACCGTCTAATCCTAAACTGCCGCCTACGGTAGAAACCCGCGTCACAGCGTCAGCTATTGAACCAATAGTCGCGCCTAAACCAACGGTAAGTTTTGCGGTACCCGAGGGCGATAGTAGCAATCATATCACTGACATGATGCCAGAGGATGACAGCGCTGAGGATGTCAATGCGCCCGTTATGCCAGATATTAGTGATGATGCCGCCTTCAGTCAAAAATCACGCTCGATGCAAACAGCTGCCTATCGCAGTAGCCTAGCGCCTATTCCAGAAATTTCTATTTTGGATAAGCCAGACCCTGATCGTAAGCCCAGTTATACCGTCGCCGAGCTTGAGCAATTATCAGAGTTACTAGAGATTAAGTTACAAGAATTTAATGTAAAGGCGAATGTGGTCAACGCCATTCCGGGTCCTGTTGTCACCCGCTTTGAAGTGGAACTTGCTGCTGGTGTAAAAGCCAGTAAGGTTACCGGTATTTCACGTGATTTGGCGCGCTCGCTATCGATGGCGTCTCTGCGTGTGGTTGAAGTCATCCCGGGTAAGCCGTATATCGGTATCGAAGTACCCAATAAGCAGCGCGAAATGGTACGTTTGATTGAGCTACTGAATACCGAAAAATTCCAAGATCCCAAAGCTCAAATCAGCATGGCGATGGGTAAGGACATCGGTGGTAATGCCATCATTACTGACCTTGCGCGCGCGCCGCATATGTTGGTTGCTGGTACTACAGGTTCGGGTAAATCGGTATTGGTCAATTCAATGCTACTATCGATGCTACTCAAATATACACCAAATGAGCTGCGTCTCATTTTGATTGATCCAAAGCAGCTCGAGCTTGCCAATTATAATGATATCCCGCATCTATTAACACCAGTCGTCACCGATATGACTGAAGCGGCCAGTGCTTTGTCATGGTGCGTGGCAGAGATGGAACGTCGTTATCAGCTGATGAGTTTACTCAAAGTGCGTAAGCTTAATGAGTTTAATAAAAAAGTCATTGCTGCTGAAAAATCGGGCAATCCGATGCTTGATCCTTTGTGGCGACCTAATGACAGCGTGAGTATCAGCCAAGCACCGAAGCTAAAAACCTTGCCGATGATTGTCATTGTCGCGGATGAGTTTGCCGATATGATTATGCAAGTCGGTAAACAAGCCGAAGAGCTTATCACCCGTCTTGCACAAAAATCACGGGCAGCAGGTATTCATTTAATGCTTGCTACCCAGCGTCCATCGGTCGATGTCATTACTGGTTTGATTAAAGCTAATATTCCCGTGCGGGCGGCACTACGAGTGAACTCAAAAGTAGATTCGCGGACGATTCTGGACAGTGGTGGTGCCGAAGACATGCTGGGTAATGGTGATATGCTCTTTCTAGGACCTGGTCAAATTGAGCCAGATCGTGTGCATGGTGCCTATGTCAGCGATGAAGAGGTCAACCGTGTCTGTGACGCATGGCGCGAACGCGGTGCGCCTGATTATATTGACAACATGGCAGGCAACTTTGAACTGTCTAGTCCTAGTGGGGGTGGCAGTACGGCTAACGCCTCTGGTGAGGATGACGACCTTTATAACGATGCTGTGGCCTTTATTATGGAGACGCGGAAAGTTTCTGCTTCTAGTATCCAGCGTAAGTTTAGCATCGGCTATAACCGTGCCGCACGTATTGTAGATTCTATGGAGGACGCGGGGTTGGTCAGCTCAATGGGCAAAAGCGGTAAGCGTGAGCTATTAATGTAGCATTTAGATTATATTAAACAATAAAAAAGACGAGTCACGAGAGTGGTTCGTCTTTTTTATCGGAAAAATATGATAATGCTCATGTCTGAATGACCAATCAGTTTTTTTATCAATTATCAGCACTCGTTTTTTATACTAAACTGACCTTTGTTGATAGCATAAATATCACTCAATTTTCAGAAATTTTAGGTTCATTACTCAGCAAGGAGGCAGGTTATGTTTAAAGAATATACCCAATATGATGCCATAGCATTGGCGGCATTGGTCAATTCAGGTGAAGTCAGCGCTAAAGAGTTATTAGATGCTGCCGTCTATCAAGCCAATACACTCAATCCCAAATTAAACGCTATCATCCATCGTTTTGATGACCGTGCTTATCATGCTGCACAGGCGGGATTACCCTCAGGTATATTTAATGGTGTGCCTTATTTGCTCAAAGATTTGTCATTTGGCTTTGCCGATGAGCCAATCACGATGGGCAGTCGTAGTGTTAATATCATCTCTGAGAGCGACAGTGAAATCGTTAAGCGGATGAAAGCCACAGGCGTGAATACCTTTGGCAAAACCAATACGCCAGAATTTGGTTTAATCATTACTACTGAACCAAAAGCCATGGTGCGACTCATAACCCTTTCAAAAAAGGTTACAGCTCTGGCGGCTCATCGGGCGGTAGTGCAGCATCAGTAGCGAGCGGTATCGTACCGATGGCGGGCGCGGGTGATGGTGGTGGCTCGATACGCTTCCCTGCTGCTTGGTGCGGAGCGTTTGGACTCAAACCCAGCCGTGGTCGTAACCCGATAGGCCTAAATTCGGGGAAGGCTGGGAAGGTGCAGTCGCAGATCACGTGATTACCCGCAGTGTGCGTGACAGTGCCGCGATGCTCGACGCTACAAATGGCGCAGAGATTGGTGCGCCTTATGTCATTGCGCCACCTGATGGCACATTTTTGCAAGCAGCGATGCGAGCACCAAGGCAATTAACCATTGCCTTACATCAACAGCCATTGATTGCCAATACTGTGGTGGATAAAGAAGTGTTAGCCGTATTAGAGCAAACGGCTAAGCAGCTAGAAGCCATGGGTCATCGTGTCATACCCGCCGAGCCGAATATCAATATCGAGCAGTTTTGGCATGACTTTATGGTGGTGGTCTGCACCCATACCGCTTTTACCATTGATAATATCGAGCGTGACTTTGGCGCAGAACATATCAAAAACCTAGAGCCTCAAACCTATAATATGGCATTGCTCGGTCGCTCGTTATCAGCCGTTGATTTGGCGCATGCTAAGCATGGTTGGCATCACAGTCAGTATCAAACGGGCTTGCTACTCGAAACCTATGACATGATTTTATGTCCGACCGTGCCGACATCTGCAGTTAAGCATGGTGTATTGCCACCAAGTCGTATGGATGAAATGCTCATGCGTAGCGCAGGATTGCTCAATAAAGGCATCGATATGGGTAAGTATGCCTTTAGCTCAGGTATGATCGAAAAGCTTAGTCAGCCTGTGCTGGGCAAAATGGCCTTTACACTACTGGGTAATATCACAGGATTGCCAGCAATGTCATTACCGGTAGGAATGAGTAAAAAAGGTTTGCCAATTGGGATGCAGCTGATTGGGCGTATGAATGATGAAGCGACATTATTCAGTGTGGCAGGGGAGATGGAACGAGCAGGGTTGTTTACCAAGGCAGCCTTTGAGAAGTAGGTTTGCATTCTATCGATTAAGTAATGATTCCTTAATCAAATCGATAAATATCCATGCCTAAGCTATGATGCGCCATGCTTTGATGGATAACTGAGACACGCTGACCTGTACCTAAGGCAAAAAACAATGGCAACAGATGCTCATCACTTGGGTGTATATCGCGAAAGCTAGGATACTGCTGCCAATCTAAAGCACTAGGAATGTCTGTTTTGAGCTGTTGTAGCAGCCATTGCTTAAATGCTTTAGCCGTTTGGTCAACACTATCTGCTTGCCAGCGTAATGCTTGCAGATTATGGGTAATGTTACCTGAACCAATGATAAGTATTTGCTCTTCACGTAGGCGCGCTAGCTGCGCACCCAATTGATAACAGGCGATACTGTCATAATGCTGCGGTAGAGAAACCTGTACGATAGGTATCTCAGCCTCTGGATATAAGTGCCTGAGCGGTGCCCACACCCCATGATCGCAAGCCCGCACCGGATTAACACTACAAGTAATACCGCGTGCAGTGAGCTGCTGGGCAAGGGATTCAGCAAGTGCTGGCTGACCAGTTGCAGGGTATTGAAGCTCATATAGCTCAGGTGGAAAACCTGAAAAATCGTGCCAAGTCTTAGGTTGCGGATTACTGCTCATTTCGAGTTTGGCGGATTGCCAATGCGCTGACATAATCAGGATGGCACGTGGCTTTGGTAAGTTTTGCCCAATACGTGCCAGTGCACTGGTCGTGGCTGATTGCTCAATGGCAAGCGTGGGTGCGCCATGCGAGATAAACAATGCTGGTAGCTTAGCTACATTTGACCCTAAAGCAGATACATCTGTCCAAACGCCAGTCGCTGTAATAGGCGTTGGCGAATGAGAGTACGAGTCATCAAGCTGATGAATTGAATGAGGTGTGTTAGGTGTCGCATGTTTTGGATATTTCATGTAGCGTTTATTAGGGCGCTCAGTGGTTTTTCAATCCTTTTTATCATTGATGTTGTTGCCCATAAACTATCAGCACAAAATATTAGCACAGAGTACGGCAGTGTTTAATGACTGCTTAATTACCACGATGATAAGGATGATTGTTGTTGATACTCATCGCGCGATACAATTGTTCCATTAGCACAACACGTACCAACGGATGTGGTAATGTGAGCGCTGATAGTGATAATTTTACATCGGCTTTGGCTAATACTTCTGGTGATACGCCGTCTGCACCGCCGATCACCAGTGCAATATCATCGCCTTGCTGCATGCCATCAGCTAATTTATCAGCCAGCCCTTCTGTCGAAATCATCTTACCTTTGACATCCAATACCCATAGTTGCTCACGCCCTGAAGCATTATGAGCGGCTAATATTGCCTGTCCTTCTTGCTCACGGTATTGTGCCAAATTGGCATCAGACGGGTTTTTTGCACGCTTTGCGGCAGCAATTTCCACGATTTCTGTGCTGAGCATAGGCTGGATACGCTTAAAATACTCATCGAACCCCGTCTGTACCCATTTAGGCATTTTATTACCGACGGTTAAAATCCTTACTTTCATAGCCAGTACCACTTTAATTTTAGTCATTAGTAAAATATAACAAAAGAATTCTACGCTTAAGTGAACGTAACAAACAAGATTCTACGAAGCTTTTTTTATGCTTTACTAATCTTGGATAAACAATAGGTCTTACATCAAAGGTTGTATGGTTTGCGAGACACTATCTTCTGTATTTTGGTCATTATCGCTCACATCAGTTGGGCTGGGTTTTGGAATGATAGTAAGCTTGGCATCAGATTCAAAAACGATGGCTTCAACATCATCGAAACGATGCACTCCTTCAGAGCGCATCGCACATTCAATCTCTTGACGAGTTAGCCGCTCAGCGCGCATGGCATCTGGCAAAAACTGCCCTTGATAGAAAACAATACGGGGCTCTGACAAAATGAAACTGCTAAATTGCGGTGAGATAGAGGCGTATTTGGTGACTAAAAACTGCAATAGATAAAGTACTAAAATCGATGAAATCCCTTCGACAAAGGGAATGTCTTTGAGCAAAATAGTACTGGCACCAAGTGAACCGATCATCACGGTGACGATCCAATCAAAATTATTGAGCTGCGAGGTGGAGCGTTTACCTGAGATTTTGGTCACCAGTACGATCAACACATAAACCATGACAGTCGTCAAAACGATGCGTCCAAGCTTGTCTATATTGTCAAAAAAAACCATGTCCATGATAAATGCTCCTATTAAAATATAAAACCGTTAATCACCCAAAATCATCTAAAAGGCTGCTCATTAAAGTTAGCCTAACGGATTTTATGTATTAATAGGGAGAAAAATTTGTAGCACCTTGTAGAGGTTCGGCTGAGGTCTCCTCGCTCACATAGTTTTTCGTTTAGGGTCAAGCAGGCGATTGATCGCCCAAAGACTGATGCGAGCACTGACCAGTGTCAGCACCAATATCATCACCAACGATGAGACCAATGGCAATGGTTGCTGGACGGCCATCTCTAGTAGGACTTCGCGATTTACCGCATCAAACAACCAAAACCATATGGCTAAGAAGTAAATGACAGTCAGGAGCCAGACCACCGCGACGCCGCCAAACATTAAGCGATTGATTTCACCGCTATTCAATGCGCGCTGCTGATGTTTGACAAATTTACGAACCGCGATATAAGCCCCGATAATGATAGACAATACCGTTACCAGTTGCGAATTCAACGCAAGCTTGGTTTGAATCATCATAAATATTGCGCTGGCAAGCGTATAGCCTATCGCGAAATATCCTACATATTGTGCCAATTTAGGCTGCGCTGACTCATGATTCTTCGGCAGCGGCTCGCCACCTGAATGAGTCTTGGATTTATTGAGGTTGGTTGTCTTGCGTGACATAAGTGAACCTTTATAAAGGTGAAAAATAGGATGTGAAATACACTTAATGCTGCGCCGTCCAATCAAGCATCGCATCTAGCACGGGTCTGGCTGTATAAGCGTTATGTGCTTGCTCACTATTGATGAGTCCAACCACGACATAATCCTGTCCCGACAATCCTTTGACATAGCCTGCCATCGAGGTGACGTTGTTTAAGGTACCTGTTTTTATCCACGCACGACCAATGGCTGCTGATTCTGGTAGGCGTTCACTATGAGCGGTAATGGTGCCACTGACGCCAGCGATACCTAACGAGTTGACGTAAGCATTAAAACTTGGATGGCTATAAGCATAAGTTAATAGCTCGCTTAGGTTGGCAGCTGTTATGGTGCAGTCGCGGCAGAGTCCTGAACCATTGGTCAAATGGGGCGGCGGTGTGCTTAGATTGGTCTGCCACCATTGATTAATAGTCTGCAATGCGACAGGATAGCTCGTCGCAGTCGGCGTGCCAAATTGATACAAGCTATGTGAATTACTAATAGCTTTATCGAGTGTTTTATTATCAACTTTGTCATAAACACCAATCGATAGCGCCACTTGCTCAGTCATCACATTGTTTGAAAAGTGATTGATATCGTAAATCTGCTGCGTCAAATTCAATGATGGGTAGCTGACAATAGGCAGCGGTGATATAGGAAGTGCTGCTAAACCATGCGCTGATTTGGTGTTTTTCGTTGTAATGTAAGGTGCTTCTTGAGTGATGACATTACCACTCAGCGTATTGCCTAGCTCTTGCCATTTTGCGGTAATAACGCGTGCGGCAAAATCTTTGGCGTCAGGATAAGCCACATAAAAAGAATGCTCTTGGCAGCTGTTTGGCAACTGAGTATTTAACACCAATTGTTTTGCTTGCCACTCGGGTGCGAGACTATAACGCGCTTGTCCACAGGACGCCGAACGCGTATTTATGATGCTGGGCAAAGCATAGTTTGCTAATTTTGGTGTATAAGTCAGATTTGCTTGGTCATCGTTTAACGGATAGCTTTTGATACCGATGGTACTAAAATTCACCAAAAAACCATCGGGACTGGCGTTATAAGGACGCAGTGGCGAGTTGTCAAAGGCGGCAGGGTCTTTACTGACATTTTTAAAGACGCCACTGTCAATAATAATATCACCGTCGATATGACGGATACCGGACGACTGTACTTTATAAAGGAGCTGTTTTAAACGCTCGTGGGTCATTTTTGGATCGCCGCTGCTTGAATAATCAAATCGCCATGCAGACGGTCACCGATGACAAGGCCTGTATGATAGACACGGGTATGCCAGACAAAATCAGCACCTAGGGTGTCTAAAGCAATAAAGCTGGGAACGAGTTTCATGGTGCTGGCAGGCGTGCGAGCGATATCGGCTTGATGGTTCAGCAACGGCGAAAATGAAATTTTTATGGAGGCGTTATCAGTACTGATGTCATCAGTTTTATTGTTATTAGCATTGTTGCTAATGACAGCTGTTTTTGCCTTATCACCCAATATTGTTGGGATGCTTTCTAAGCTTTGATAAGTGTAAGGGTCATCGGTGTAAGCATGCAGTTTTTTCTCATGCTTTTCAATGGTACGCTGCTCAATAGTAATCAGCGTACTCTGTTGGCGCAAATGGTTATTACTGGTTTTGTCATTATTATTTTGCGTGGCTTTTTGAGAGTTACTTTTTATATCAGCATCTATATCAGCATCTATATTGCAGTCGGTTTTGGCTGAAGAGTGGGTTTAGATGAGCGGTGCGTGCTGCTATCAATAACCTGAATGGGAGCGGGCAGGTGACTGGCATTTTTATCACCGACTGGTGTGACGATAATACTAATATCAGCTTCTGTTAAATCGGCTCGTGATAATGCTGCTTCGATGGCTTTTGGTAGTGCTGCTTGCGCATGGATGGGCAGTATTGTCGCCGTTGCTAATAACGCTATGATAGGTACGTATTTAGCAGGCGGCTTCGACGGTCGCAGATAACGAGAAAAAGGGGATAATTTGGCAGTAAAAGCAGAGGAATGACGGAGTTTAGAGGTGGGTCGCATGAGCATCTTTCATCAGGTGGCAAAAACAGCCTATGGTAACATGAGTTGCCGTTTTCGCGTAGATGGCAGCCGTAGATGAAAACCTGTTTTTATCTGAATGTTCAAAATGCGCACACACGTTAGCGCACATGTAAAAATGCCATGGCGGTCATGATTGCGTCGTTATAAGCATCGTGAGCGCCTAGATCGGGTATATTATAGTGCGCTAAAATATTGGTCAGATGCTGCGCTTGGCTAGATAGCCCTTGGGTTTGACCACTCATGCGCCGACTATATAAATGGCGCAAATCGATGACTTCGTTGGGCAGTGCTGTGCCCATATAGCGTTTGACCAGAGGGTTTAAAAACGCTGTGTCTAAACTCGTACAAAACCCCACAATCGGGCGATTACCTATAAATGGCAACAACAGCGCCAGCATCTCATCGTAGCTCATACCATGCTCAACGTCGGCAGTACGTAGACCGTGAATCACAATGGTGTCACGGTCTGGCATCACAGGTGGTCTGCATACGATATGCATGCCATTACCGGTATCGATTGTATTTTCATTGATATGAATCGCGGCGACAGACAACAAATGGTGATTTTTTGGATTGAGTCCCGTCATTTCGCAGTCAATTGCTACCCATTGCTTAGCTAAAGGTTGGTAAACATCGATGCCAATTCTGGGCGCTGTAGCTGCGTTTTTTGCCAAGCGCAGGATAACTGTGTTAGCCAACTCATAGTTGTCGCTCATCCATTTATGCGATTGTTGTACTTATGCGAGCTCTAGTTGATAATGCTGACGTAGCTGATTTTTAAAGCTTTTAACAACGGCCAAACACTCTTTTAATAAGTCGCGCTCAAGCGCGGTCAAGGTCATTGGGTTGACTTGCCGTGCATGTTTATCATCGGTTGATAGAGCGACTGATAGGCGCTGTGCCATAAAAAACTCCAAGGCCTCTAATAAAGTATCTGCGCGCTCTTGGGTCAAGGCGCGCGCTTGTACCAAAGCTTTAAGACGATTTTTACTACTGGGCAGCTCTAAGATATCGTTTTCTAATGCCAAGGTACGAATGCCATGAACCAGTGGAAAGATACCGGCTTTCTTTAGATCAATGTCTTCGGACACGGATTTGCCACCGAGCAAAGGCACGAACTTTTGCCACCACTGATTGACATCACCGAACTGTAGCGCGGCGCGCGCGAACTGGCGTACAAACATAGGGTCTGACTGCCTGTGGGCAACCTTTAAATGTTGACGCACCTGAGTCAATAATGACTCATCTCCGCAGACATATTCGCCATCGAGTATGGCGGACAAATAAATACCATGCATGGGATCCGTATTTCTAAACCATAAACCAATCTGGGCATTAAACTGTTTTAGCGGCTGTCGCCACATAGGGTTGGTCATCATGATATTACCATCGCACAGTGGATAACCGAGGTCTGCTAAATGCTGATTAAAAGTATCCGCAAATTCTGGCAGATCAGGGTGAGTATAGCCGTCACGTAAGATGAGCGCATTGTCTTGGTCAGTACGCATGATTTGCTCACCGCGCCCCTCGGAGCCCATCACGATCAGGCAGGTATTTGTCATGACCTCATCAGGCACGATAAGTTGCCAAAGCTTGGTAAATACCTGTGCATTCAAGGTCTGTACCATACGGCTGATATTACCGATTTTGACACCGTTCTGATGTTGTGCGCGAATGTAACGACCGATAAGCTCGACGGCAGTATCTAAGCTCGATAAGTCTTTTGCTTGCTCGATTTGGATACTAATGAGCTGTGAATGATGACCAATATGCGCAAGCATATCGCTTTGTCCCAGTATACCGACGACATCCCCATTTTGATCAATCACTGGTAGCCGATGGATGCGATAGCGGGTCATGGTCAATAATGCATCGCCAATCTCATCACCGGCTTTGATGGTACGCAAGTTGAAATTAGCATAGCGCTGGCAGGGGGTAGTGGCTGGATCTTGCTGGTCACTCACGGCGCGGCAAATATCGGTATCGGTCAAAATACCCAATAGATGACCAGTACCATATTGCACCTCGCCCTCGTTTTTTAGGTGGTTTAAGGGTTGCACCAGTACATGTTTTAGCCCCGCTTTCGTCATGATAGACGCGGCTTCGTATAAGCTGTTATTGGCGTTGACGATATGGACTGGCAATAGATTGACGTCAATGACGGGCTGCAACATGATTTGCTGCACTTCTTGTTGGTCATTGTAGCTGGTAGAGACTATGGGTTTATTATTGCGGCGCTGCTGTAATGCCTTTAGCCTTTCGGGTAATTTGTCTGACAGCATTTGGCGTACTAGATGATTTTGGGCGCTGATTTTATCGACTGCGCTACCAGCGACTTGGAGCAGCAAGGTATCCTCAGCGGCTCGAAACTGATAGGTCTGCAGTGCTTCAGTATTAGAGCTATTCTCAGTCAATGATTCAGGTAGACGACGGCTGTCGAACCAGTCGTTATTATTGAGATGGTCGGAGTGGTTACTACCCAAGTAAGAGGCGACAAACTCATCATCAAACAATTGCTCAATCTGCCCCTTAATGACCACATACAGATATTGCAACTCTTCGGCAGTTAGATTCTCATTTTTGGCAAGGTAGCGGATTTGGGTATTTTTTCTGATGCTTTGACGTTCAGCCAGACTCAATACGTCAAAGGGCGGCTGGGTAAAATCAAGATGGGGCATGGCATCATCCTTGATGGCATATTGAGTAAAAGATAATCGATAATAAAAGACACTTTACTATAGCATTATTAAAGCAAAAAACCTCTAATAACCACAGTAATATTGTGGCTATTAGAGGTTGCTGTTTTTTTTGAAACTTTTGCGTATAAAGTGACTGCTTATGCGCCTAGTAATTTTCGAATACGGTTTATTGCTTCGCGGCTCTCATCAACACTAGCAACGAGCGCAATGCGCACATAGCCTTGCCCAGGGTTTTTGCCATCAATATCACGTGACAGATAGCGCCCTGCTAGTGCGTGAATATTGGCCTGCTCGTACAGTGCTTTGACAAACCGCTCATCATCCCCATCGAATGGCTCAGGGACCTTTATCCAAAAGTAAAATCCAGCCTCAGGCATTCGTAACTCTAGTAGCTCACCAAGCTCAGACATCCACAAGGCAAACTTTTCTTGATACAGAGCGCGATTGTGTGCCACATGCTTTTCATCTTGCCATGCAGCGATCGAGGCGAGCTGATGTGGTATCGGCATCGCACAGCTTGATAAGTACGGTATTGCAGGTAAGCTTGCAAAATAGTGGCATCACCTGCCACAAACCCTGAGCGCAAACCAGGCAAGTTTGAACGCTTAGATAAAGAGTGAAAGACAATACAGTTTTTGAAATCATGACGACCGAGGGCAGCGCAGGCTTGCAATAGTCCAATCGGCGCCGTATCAAAATACAGCTCGCTATAGCACTCGTCACTGGCAATAATAAAATCGTACTGATCTGACAGACGAATGAGATACTCCCAATCCTCCATCGTCATGACCGAGCCAGTCGGATTGTTCGGACTACAAACAAACAGCAACTGCGTGCGCGCCCAAACATCTTTTGGTACGGCGCGATAGTTACCTTTAAAGTCATCGTCCAGTGTGCAAGGCACAAAATAAGGCTCGCTTGCGCCAGTATCGCTGCACCCTCATATATTTGGTAAAAAGGGTTGGGCATCACTATTGTAGGAACAGTCATAGGAGCAGCCATAGGAGAAACGGCAGATAATGGGTCAGAGACAGACAGCGGACTACTCTCTGTATCGCTTACTTTATGATCCACGACTGCTTGTACCAGACTAAAAATAGCCTCGCGTGTGCCCATTACTGGCAATACTTGCGTATTGGCATCGACATGGTTCAAAAAGAAGCGTTTTTCTAGCCAATGCGCGATGGTTTGGCGCAGCTCAAACATGCCATTAGTCGTTGGATAACGACTTATTTTGTCCAAATTTTCACGTAGTACGTCCAGCACGAACGCTGGCGGCTCATGTTTTGGTTCACCAATACCGAGCTTGATTTCACTGTAGTCATGGGCTGGCACACTGTTAGCAAGCAGTGTTGCCATCTTTGCAAAAGGATAAGGATGCAGATACGTTAAGTTGTGATTCATAAGTAGGGTAACTATAATAGACAATTAATAATAAAGTTATAAAGAAAAATTACATTTAAGCAGTGTAGCACTTCTCTTATTTTTTGTCTTTTACTTCTCATGCTCAAGCTGCTTAGCTATTTAACCATAAATTATAATAACTAATGAAGCCGTCACAGATTTAAAAATCCTAAAAAAAGCTTATCAATTGATAACTTATAACAATACAAAAAACTGCTGTCAGCCCTAATGATAGATTATGGTGAGGATAATTTGATATGCC
>NZ_BAWJ01000032.1 GCF_000586475.1 Psychrobacter sp. JCM 18903
GTATCTCAAAAACTAATGATCTTAACGCGACAGACATTCAAGATGAAAATTTTGATGATGCGCAACAGCGAACCAAATTGTACGAGCTATTAAAACAGCGGGAGCAAAGCTGGTGGCAAGCTCGCCAGCAATTAATTAGCCATAAAGAACGAAAAATGTTTTGGTACGGTGAAAACAGCTTGATGATGTGGTTACTGTGGCAGCTGGTCAGTTATGTGCTCGTTGCGATGGTGCTGATGTTGCTTAGCAATCAGCTCGGTATTTTACTACCCTTATGGCAATATACTGCCTTATTTGTCTTACAGACAGTGATTTTTATGGCCATGCTCGCGTCCAAAAGTCGAATGGCAGACAGCTTGCAACGTAAAATCGATAAAGATGAGTTGATGCGTGAAGAGGCACTGAATGAGATGATTATCTTAGCAGAGGACAGCCTTTATCCCGATGTGCACGCTAAATCGCCTATTTCTCTAAGACAAATCTATGAGTGTTTTGGCAGAGATTTTCATTTAGCAAGTTTACATTGTTTGCTGCAAAAAGAGGTCAACGCTGGGCGCTTAATACTGACGCAAAAACAGATTGAAGCAGAGATTCTGCCACCAGATCTTGCGGATGATGAGCTCAATGAGCACGCTAGCGAAATGATATATAAAAGCACCTTATAAAAGGTGCTTTTGATATTAACGGGTTAAAAAATACAAAGCGTGCCATGAATGGATGATACACGCTGAGTATTTATCTTAGACTTATCTTGTAAGCCCATTTGTTCAATCACATTTGCTGTAAACAGCAGGCTGTTCTCTTTGCATACTGAGACTGCCATCAAGGCGGATCGTAGTGCGTCAAGTCTAGCAGCAGATAGCGGTTCATCATTTTGATCGCTGATATAAAACATATCTTCTGCACGTTCGCCCAAAGTGGTGATACGCGCAGCATGCACCTCAATTTTCTCCTGCAAAAATACCTGTCCTACTCTTGCCAATAGTCCCGGCTGATCAAGGTTTCTAAGCTCATAATATGCTGATCAGAAGCCTCATTAAACTCAAAATTAATCACCGTGGTCACTTCAAAATGTCTAAGCTGACGCGGTATGCGCTTATTGGTAAGTTTCAGTACTGTCGGGTCTTTAAAGGCATTGATTAAGCGCTGTTTGAGCTCTTGTTGACTGTCCTCATCGACCAATAGTGTGCCACTGGATCGAGCAGTACATAGGAGTCCAAAGCAAAATCGCGGGTAGCAGTAATGATACGGGCGTCTAAAACATCCAAGTTCATTTGATCGAATACAGCCATGGTGACTGCAAACAGGTTCGTCTGATCTTGGGTATAAACAAAGACCTGTACCGCATCAAGTGCCAGCTCGCGATGCTCACGTAATACCACCAATGGCGGGCTATCTGCATTAGAAGCAAGACCAATCGGCGGATGGTTCAAAATGGCTTCGGTATGCCATAAGATGTCTTCAGGAATTTCTCTCAAGAAATATTCATCACCCAAATCATCCCATAGCCTCAAGACCTCATCGCGATTCATGTGTTGATTGTTGACATTATCGAGCATCGCTAAGGCTTGGGTTCGTGTCGCACTGATCATATCTTGGCGATTAGTAGGTGCATCGATATCAGCGCGCAAAATGCGCCGAGTTTGTGAGTATAACTGTTTCATTAATGTGGCACGCCAGCTGTTCCACAACTGTGGATTGGTCGCATTCATATCCGCAACAGTGAGCACATATAAATGATTGAGGTGGGTGACATTACCGACTAAATTGGCAAAAATAGTGACCACTTCTGGATCTGAGATGTCTTTTTTCTGAGCAGTCATCGACATCAATAAATGATAGCGAGTGAGCCAACCGACCAAATTGGCATCTGCCAGACTCATACCATGCGCCAAACAAAATTCAGTCGACTCGGTTTGACCAAGCTCACTATGGTTGCCACCGCGACCTTTGGCAATATCATGGAACATGGCGGCCAGTACCAAGATTTCCTTGCGCTCGATACGTTGAAAGATGGAGCTGACCAGTGGGAAATCTTCATAAACCGTGGGTCGGTGAAGCGATGTAAAATCCGAATCAAAAATAAGGTATGCGCATCAACCGTATAACGGTGAAATAAATCATATTGCATCAGACCCGTCACTTGGGCGAACGCAGGAATGTAGCTGCCTAAGACGCCGTAGCGATTCATGGCACGCAGGCGATGAAACAGATAATTCTGCTCTTTTAAATTGGCTAAGAAGAGCGCTTGGTGAGCGGGGTTATCACGGTAGACTTGATCGATGCCACGCGCGGCGATTTTTAGCGCACGCAACGTATGAGTACGCACGTTTTTGATACCGTACTGACCCATCAGTAAAAACATCTCTAGGATAGCATCAGGATGCTGAGCAAAAACCCGATGATGCGCCATGGCGATTTGGTCACCAACTTGGTTGAAGCGGGCATTGATTGGCTGTTTTTTTGGACGCTCATCATCAGGCAACTGCGGCTCTATAATAGTCTCGTAATAGTGATTGGTCAGCATCTCAGACAGCGTTGATATCTGCATGGCACAGCGATAATAGTCGCGCATAAAACGCTCGACGGCGGCATTTGGCTGATCGTCTGGCTGCGTCTCATAACCCATCAATTGGGCAATCTCACGCTGATAATCAAACAGCAGCTTGTTTTCGTTGCGACCAGTCAATACATGCAGATAATGACGTATTTGCCATAAATAACCTTCTGCAAAGTTCAGCTCATCGAACTCTTTTTCAGTCAAAAAGTTTTGTTGTACTAAGTCATAAAGCTTACCCACTCGAAAATAGCGTTTGGTTACCCAGCCGATGATATGAATGTCGCGTAGACCACCAGGGGCGGTTTTTATATTGGGTTCAAGGTTGTACTCGGTGGCATTGTGCTGTAAATATCGCGCTTTAGCTTCTGCGATTTTTACTTCAAAAAACTTACGTGGCGACCACTGTTTATTGACAATTTGAACGGGCACATCCTGTAAAGCCTCATTACCAATTAATAGCCGAGCTTCTAGCTGTGCACTGGCAATGGTGTGATCGAGCGACGCCTCTAAAGCGTCATTAACACTACGTACCGAGAGAGCAGGCTCTAATCCTATGTCCCACAATAGCGCCACCAACCGATCTATTTTCCCACTGGCATCAGCGCCAATCTCATCAGGGGAGAGCAATAAAATGTCGATGTCTGAATAAAGCGACAGCTCGCCACGACCATAACCGCCTGTGGCAAATAAAGCCAAATCTGTCTTATCCAGCTCAAACCAGTTAAACAAGGCAATCAGCAATTCGTCAATCGCACCAGAGCGTGCCGCCACCAATTGACGAATATTGACACCGCGCTCAAGTGCACGGTTCATATCCTGATTAATTTGAGTCAACCAGTGAGGAATACCCAGTAGCGACTTTTCAGTGACAGGAGTGTCCGCTAGCAGTGACGCGTTTGTCGCTATATCCTTTGATAATAGAGGTAAAGGTGTCAGATCGATAGAAGCGACATCACAAGTAAACATGAGTGTTATCCCGTTAAGAGTTTAAAAATAAAACGTTTCAGCTGAAAAGCGTAGAATCAACAGTGTGCTGGTAGCTGACAAAAGCCACAAGTAGAAGTTACCAATATAAGTTATTAAGTCATCAGAGTATAAAGATAAAAAGCGGGTGAGCACAATACTCAATATGACCCAATTATTGGCCAAAAAAAGACCGCCTAGGCGATCTTTTTTGATATTACTGGGTCAAAAAACTCAAATCTTCTTCAGGCGAGTGGTAAACACCTCACAGCCATTATCGGTCACGACCATCGTATGCTCCCACTGTGCTGACAGCTTACGGTCTTTAGTAATCGCCGTCCATTCGTCAGGCAAAATCTTGGTTTGCCATGTACCTTGGTTAATCATCGGTTCGATGGTAAAGGTCATGCCTGTTTTTAGCTCAAAGCCTGTGCCTTTTTTGCCATAGTGCATGACTTGCGGCTCATGGTGAAACTCATTACTAATGCCGTGACCACAGAACTCGCGGACGATACTAAAACGCTCAGGCTCGACCACTGCTTGGATAGCAGCACCGACATCACCAAGACGCGCACCGTTTTTGACGACACTCATACCAGCATATAGGGCGTCTTGTGCCACTTTGCAGATACGCTGTGCCATGATAGAGCCGTTACCAACGATCCACATTTTTGAGGTATCGCCATAGTAGCCATCTTTTATCACGGTCACATCGATATTGATGATATCGCCATCTTTGAGTAGCTTGTTTTCGGCTGGAATACCATGACAAACCACATGGTTAATCGAGGTACAAATTGATTTTGGGAAGCATTATAGTTAAGCGGTGCAGGAATAGCCTGTTGCACATTAACGATATAGTCATGGGCGATTTGGTTAAGTGCCTCGGTACTGATGCCAACTCGAACGTGCTCATCGAGCATGACTAGGACGTCACTGGCAAGTTTACCGGCCACGCGCATTTTTTCTATGGCTTCTGGGGACTGGATAAGGGATTTTTTAGTCATCATTATATTACTTATAGTTATGGAATTAATGGCTTGAATTATAACATAAATGAAGACGCCGCTGTTTTACGTTAAGTGATAGTGAACCTATCATTATTATTGATAATAATTGCTTTACAGCGAAGTAGGGGCAGTTGTGACCCTCTAGTCACGATAATATATTCATATTTTGACAATTTAGTTGAATGTTACAGAAGATATAAGTAATGTAATTTTGCATGCTAAAGGAATTAGCAGCAATCTTTGCCGATATTATGAGGTAAAGATAATTCAAAATTAATGATAACAAGGACGTTATTATGACGCTAAAATCTTCTCTAGCTTTGGCTTTCACGCCCAGCGCATTTCTCCCCTCACTTGGTGTTATCGGTGCCGGTGTACTTTTAATGGCTTTACAAACCACCTCGGCTCAAGCTGCTGGTCAATACTATAATTGCGCCAATTCAACCGGATGTAAGCTGGTCAGCAACAAATACTGGACGTCAAATCATACTGATACAAAATACCCAATTGTTATGGCACATGGTCTTGGCGGCTTCACTAACTTGTTTGGGGTTATCGACTACTTCAATGGTATTCCTCAAGAGTTGATGAAAGGCGGCTCAGAGGTATATACCACCAAAACGTCAGCCGTCAATAACAGTGAGATTCGCGGAGAGCAACTGCTGCAACAAGTCAAAACCATCACTGCCATTTCAGGTAAGCCTAAAGTCAATTTATTTGGACACAGTCAAGGCGGTATAGATATCCGCTATGTCGCTGGCGTCGCGCCAAAATATGTCGCATCAGTCACGCAGTCTCAAGCCCAGAACAAGGGTCAAAAACGGCAGATTTTGTCAAAAACACCCTTGAGCCAAACAACACCACAGGTAATCCATCCAATGTCACAACACAGCTAGTCTCAGGCGTGTTCAATTTGATTGGTGGCTTTACAGACGTTGGCTCAGGTATCAGTTTTAAAGAGATACAAGAGCAAGATGGCTGGCAAGCGCTCGTGGCTTTATCAACTGATGGTGCTGCTAAGTTCAATGCCAAATTTCCCGCGGCAATGCCAAAAAACTATTGTGGTCAGCCGACCAGTACTGCTGTCAATGGTATCAAATACTATTCGTTCAGCGGGGTTGGGCAAATAACGAGCGCACTGGATCCTAGTGATTATCTATTAGCAGCAACGGGCGTACCGTTTGCAGGCGAGTCTAATGATGGGTTGGTATCTGCTTGCTCAAGTCGTCTTGGTTATGTGATTCGGGATAATTATAGAATGAATCATTTGGATTCAGCCGATCAAGTATTGGGTCTGACGGCATGGGGCGATTCTGAGCCAAAATCCATCTATCGTACTCAGGTCAATCGTCTTAAAAACGCTAACCTTTAATAATGTAAGCTTTTAATAACATACGCTTTTAAAAACATAAGCCTTTAAGCTGACTTATAAAAAGAACCCTCATCTATGTCGAATAATCGCCGCCCAGCCTATCTACCAATAGTTATAATCGCCGTGGTTAGCATAGCCATAACGGCGGCGGTGATTATGTGGTTCAAACCTGATAATACACGTATGGCTACAGCGCAACCAGTATCCAGTGCCCTCACTAGTGAGGCTGATGCTACTCTATCAACTGCGCTGGATAATGGCCAAGTAGTGCAAACAACTACTGCAAACCAAAACCAGTCTCTATTTGTCACTGGATTGGAGCGTTTGCCGCGCTCATTACAAGGCACGCAAATTGACGGCGAAATCATCATCGACGAAAATAAGCAGTTGGTCGTCACTGAAGGTCTACGGCGTTTATTCGATTATTTTTTGTCGGCGCTGGGTGAAGAAGATGAAGCGGTTATTTATGCCCGTGTCGAAAGCTATATTCGTCACCACACGCCAGAGCCAGCCGCTAGTCAAGCGGTCACTATATTTGACCAATATATTACCTATCTTAAAGCCATTTCTGAAATAGAAGAACGTTATGGCAATCTGCAATTACAAGCGGCAAAAAGCGGTGAGCTGGATCTGAATGTCGTCGCTCAGCAAAAGCAAGATGTAGCCAAGTTGCGTCAGCAGTATTTTACTAAAGAAACCATTACCGCCTTCTTTGGTGCAGAAGAGGAGTATGATGATTATAGTATGGAGATGGTCAGAATTAACCAAAACCAGCAGCTAACGGATGTGGAAAAAGAGGCAACACGGCAGAACTACATTAGCCGTATGCCAGATAATGCGCTCAAAGCTGGTATCACCCAGCAAGCCAATCTGAACGAGCTGATGAATCGCACAAAACAGATGCAAGCAAAAGGGGCAACGGCTCAGGAATTGTATAACATGCGTCGTGATCTGGTAGGTGCTCCAGCCGCCGCACGCCTCGCGCAAGTCGATGCAGAAGATGCTAACTTTGCTCAACGTTTCGACCAATATCAAGCTCAAAAACAGCGCTTATTAAGTCAAAGTGCAGATAAAACGCAAGCACAAACCCAAATCAATCAAATCGAACAGCAGCTATTTAGTGAGGCTGAACGCAAACGTTTGGTAGCTATGCTGCTTTGCAACAACAGAACAGCGCCAATCTAGAGTAATGCCTAACATAAATAAGTAAAACGATAATTTTAACGAGAAATTGTCGGTTTTCAGAGTATATTCGAGAAGTTATAGAAAAAGTGTTAGCAGTTAATGTACCGTCTAACAATAGAGGTTAGCAAAAAGACTATAGAGCGCAACAAATAACAGGGTAATCATACACTCAATCTATAATGACAGTTAAGCTCCAGTTGTGCATAATGACCGCATTATTGAGAATAATGAATAAAACAGTAAATTAATCATAATAAAAACGAATGTTTAGGATAAGAGCTATTTTTTATTCTAAAAAAACCACTAGAGGAGTTTATATGAAAAACATGACTAAAATGATGATGGCAGCAACGCTTGCGGTAGGTACATTGGCTGCTGGTTGCCAAACCACCCCTAGCGTAACAGCGCCAGTGACTCAACCAATTACTTCTAATACGCTACAAGCATATGATTGGCAGCTAGTTGACGCAAAACGCAGCAATGGCGACAAAGTTAGTCAATTGTTCTTTGATCCAGCGAAGCCATTGACGCTAAAGTTCTTCAAAGATAGCGGCAGTGACCGTGTGACCTTTATGAACACCTGTAATAACATGGGCGCTGACTACAAGGTTGTGAATGGCAATGTCGTATTAGGCAACGTTTTATCTACTATGATGGCATGCCTGAGCCACAAGCAAGTTTTGATACGGCGACTTTAGCGACCGTACAAGGTAAATATAGCATCAGTAAAAATGCCAATAACACGCCTATCTTGACCATTACCAATAGCAATCAAGTTGCCCATTTCAAAGCCGTTTCTAAATAATTTAGTCATTACAAATGGTTTTTGAATAGTCTTTGCTAAGAGCAAGGTTGAATAAAAGCAATGTTCTATAAAAGCCAGATGTACTTTTAAAAAATGCCTCACTATCTAGTGGGGTATTTTTTGTCCAAAATTTGGCATGGTTTACGCTACACTGTCATTTGCTATTAAGTAAAGTCTTTAGGCTAGGATATTTTAATGCACTCAATCTTTTAGCCTTGATTGTCAAGATTCTCAGTACGCAATAATCAACACTTTATTGGACGTTATTTTATGTCAAAAATGCTTGTATCAAAATCATCTGTCAATATAAGAACGATAAGTAATATCACCGCACTAACGACTTTTATTCTGTTGACGGGTTGTCAGACCTTGCCTAGTACGATGTCTAAAACGATGCAAGCACCTGCTAATAATATGAGTGCGAGCAATCCACTAACGGTGCAAATGTCAGCGATAGATCGGCAAGGGCGCATTGCTTATGTCGAGGAGCAAGGAATCGGAGCTGCAAAGATATCGACGCTTTATAGCATTCGTCCTGATGGTAGTGATCGTCAGTTAATCGATCAGCTTAATGGTTATATTTATGCGCCAGCGTGGTCAGCTGATGGGCAACTGCTGGCATATAGTAAACAAGCGCCGCGCCAGCATCCTAAGATTTATATCTATGATCGCAAAAGCAACATCCGCAACCTTGTGGTAAATGCTGAAGGCAGCAATATGTCAGCGTCGTTCTCACCTGATGGGCAAAAACTCCTTTATAGCTCGACGGTCGGCGGCAATGCTGATATCTATGAGATGCGTCTGAGCGAAGGTAAGACCACACAGCTCACTACGTTACCGAGCACGGAAGTGCAGCCAAGCTACGCCAGTGATGGGCAAAGTTTTGTCTATACCAGTGATAAAGTCCGCACTGGACGCCCACGTATCTATCGCTATAACTTCGAGACTGCTAGTGCCACGCCTGTGCTAACAAGTGGCTATGTCGCCAGTCCGCAACTGAGCTTGGACGGTCAGCGCATGGCCTATCTCAATGGTCGTAAGGCTGCGGTGATGACGCTGGCTACAGGGCAAGTTATCAATCTAGCAGAGACTGGACTTGATGAACCAGCGCGTCTGTCACCATCTGCACAGTATGCTGTCTATCCGACAAAGCTTTCACAAGTGGGCGGTCAAAATGGCGGCAGCTTGGTCATTCACTCATTATCTGGTAATACAAGTTATGCCATTGGCAGTAAGATGGGCGGAGTCGTGCGTTCGCCAATATGGGGACGCTAAAGGCAAAACCTATGTATTATGTAATGGAATGTATATATAATCCTTGATAAAACAACATAAGTTGATTTAAAAAATGTAAACTTGGCAGCATTAATTCGAGTGAGCATCATCCACATAATACCAATTTGCATAACCAAGTCATTGAGCTAATAGATTTGGTGAGCAAAAGGAGAATACGCGCAATGCAAGAAGCTTTTTTAGTCTTTATCACTAAAATCAGTTTATATCCCACGATTATTTTTACGGGGCTTGTGATGTTCGTCACCTTATATTGGATAGTCTCTCTACTTGGTATGGCCGATATGGATAGCGTAGACCTTGGTGAGTCAGGCGGTGATGCTGATGTCTCTACCTTATCATCGACTGGTTTTTTTACCGGTCTCATGCTCAAATTTGGTCTTTACGGTGTCCCTTTAATCATCATACTAAGCTTAATTAGCTTGATCGGTTGGTTGCTCAGCTATTTATATACCAGCTTTTTACACCAATATTTCGATTCTGGTGTTCTGTATTATTTATTCGGTACAGGGGCGCTCATTTTCGTATTGGTCGTATCCATGTGGTTGACAGGTATTATTATTTCGCCGATTCGCAAAAATATCGCCAAAATTCCCAAACGTAATTCGTCCAATAATGTGGGTAAGATCGCTGTTGTGCGTACGCTTAGTGTCACAGACAAGCATGGCGAAGCAGAATTGAATGATGGCGGTGCAGGATTGATACTCAAAATTCGTTCAGACATCAATGATGGCTTGCTGAAACAAGGCGATCGAGTGATGTTGGTGGAGTATTTAGAAGCAGCCAATACCTATCGAGTTGCTGTCGTCGAAGATAAAAAAATATTGTAAAACTATGAATAAAGCTAATCGTTTTTAGAAGTAATTGATTGTCAGAAATAGCGAGTTTTTAGAAATAGCACGAATCGTTTTAAATTTGGTTATAGTCTGTTCAAGATAATTCAGATATCAGAATGGTGCGTGACAGGGCTATAAAGCGCACATGCTATAAACAGTGCCATAAATAGTAGAGTTAGCAGGCTGATAGCGTATCTGATTTATATTGAAGGGATTATGGAATGTTTTAATTAAAGGAATGGATATGGACACACTCATTATCGTCGGCGTGGTTGTAGTGCTGGCGTTTGTTTTTATGATGGTCGCACTATTGATGCTCAAGGCCTTTTACTTTAAGGTCGAGCAGGGCAAAGCACTCATTATCAACGGTGTGAGTAAAATTGCCGTACGTTTTGATGGTGGTTTTGTTTGGCCAGTCATCAACAAAAAAGAATTGATGCGCATATCGCTCATCACCTTAGAAGTGGACAGACGCGGTAAAGAAGGTTTGATTTGCGCAGACAACATGCGTGCTGATATCACCGTGGCATTTTATTTACGCGTCAATGAAACCGAAGAGGATGTGCTAAAAGTCGCCAAATCGGTTGGGGTAGAGCGTGCGTCAGATAAAGTCGCTGTCAACGAGCTGTTTAATGCCAAGTTCTCAGAAGCCTTAAAAACGGTTGGTAAGCAGATTGATTTCGTCAAACTATTTGAAAACCGCAGCGAGTTTCGTGACAGCATCGTTCAAGAAATTGGTAACGATCTGAATGGTTATGTCTTAGAAGATGTGGCGATTGATTATTTAGAGCAAACGCCAAAATCTTCATTAGACTCAAGTAATATCTTAGATGCTGAAGGTATCAAAAAGATTACGCAATTAACGGCCTTTCAGAACGTCATCACCAACGAGCTTGAGCGTGATGAAGAATTGGCTGTTAAGAAAAAGAATGTCGAAACCAGAGAGGCAATGCTAGAGCTTGAGCGTCAGCAAGCCGATGCCGAAGCCAAACAGCAACGTGAAATCTCGTCAGTGATTGCACGCGAAACGGCTGAAACCCGCAAGATTGAAGAAGAAGAGCGTAAAAAGTCTGAAACGGCTGTTATCTCGGTTGAGCAGGATTTGGCCATTCAGCGTGAGAATCAGCAACGTGAAATCGAAGTAGCAGGTCAAAATCGTCTGCGTGCGGTCGTCATCGAAGAAGAAAAAGTCACGCGTGCCCGTGATTTAGAAATTGTCTCTCGTGAGCGTGAAGTTGACTTGCAACGTATCGAAGCTGAACGTGCGATTGAGCTTGAGAAAAAAGAAATCGCCAACGTCATTCGTGAACGTATCGCGGTAGATAAAACGGTTGCGCAAGAAGAAGAGCGTATCAAAGAAGTCCGCGAAATTAGCGAAGCTGAGCGTTCTAAGCAAACACGTGTGCTAGCAGCAGAAGCCGATGCGGAAGAAATCAAAGTACGTCAGGTGAAAAAAGCCGAAGCAGAAGAGCTGTCTGCCAAGCATAAAGCCGTCGAAATCACCACGCTTGCCGCTGCTAATCTTGAAGCATCCGCTAAAGATTCAGAAGCCAAAATTAAAATGGCCGAAGGTACCAAAGCCGAAGAGTCAGCACATGGCTTCGCTGAAGCGGCTATCCAAGAAGTCAAAGCCGCTTCTTTAGAAAAAGAAGGCATTGCGAAAGCCAATGTTATCAAAGCAACTGGACAAGCTGAAGCGCAATCAGATCGTGAAAAAGGCATGGCAGATGCTGAGGTTATCGCGGCTCGCGGCGAATCTAAGGCAAAAGCTGAACGTAATATCGGTATGGTCGATGCAGAAATCATCGCCGCTCGTGGTGAATCTACCGCCAGAGCTGAGCGTGAAAAAGGCATGGCAGATGCTCAAGTCATCGCAGCTCGCGGTGAGTCAAATGCCAAAGCAGAACGTGAAGTTGGATTGGCAAAAGCCGAAGTTACTCGTGCACATTTCCAAGCTGAAGCAGATGGTCTGGTCGAGAAATTCAATGCCATGGGTAGCATGAGCAAAGAGGCACGTGAGCACGAAGAGTTCCGCATGAGTCTTGAGACAGCCTTGCAAGAAGCGCTTGCCTCAATTGACGCTGGTAAAGAAATTGCGAAAGAGAATGCTGAAGTATTGGCAGTTGCGTTACAGAAAGCCAAAATCGATATTGTTGGCGGCGAAGCGCATTTCTTTGACAACTTTGCCAAGTCACTGTCTATCGGTAAAGCCATCGATGCCTAGCGGGTAAGTCAGACACATTGAGCGGTATCATCAATGGTGTGATGGCCAGTCAAGCCATGAAATCAAACCAGAAAAATGATGATAAAACGACTTATTAATAGGGTCTAAATGTCTAGTGTTATTGGGCAAGTATTAGTGGACAAGTTTTTGTCTAACAGTATGAATGAGTAATATTTTCTAAAGTAAAAAATCTGTCGTGTAGGCGGCAGATTTTTTGGCTAACTCATAGTGATTTAGAACGATGAATTATAATGAGTTGGCTAATCTAAAAAAATAGCAGTGACCACTCGTTTTTTTAGATTAGCCAAGTGCTTCTTTACTTTCAATGATTCTTTATTGCCCAAAACTCTCTTATAGTGGATTCAGTTTAAAAGAGATACAAGGCAACCGAGTGCAGATGTATATGTGATACTTCAAGCGAGGTTAACGCTGTAGCTCTTTTATAAAGGATTGACTATATTATGTAAAAACAGAAACGGACGAGCAACGATGGCGGACACGCAAAACTCAACAAATTCAGACAGCAACGATAACGCTAATCAAGCCAACCAAACCGATCAGGCAGTTGCTTCAGGCAATGCTTATGAGCTCATCAAAAAACGTCTGACGGAACAAGGCGGCCGTTTAGAGACGCAAACGCAGACGCTCAATAATGCGCGTCTCGAAGAGTTTGGCAGCACCCAAATGCAAGTCATCGCCCGTACTCGTATTCGTACCGAATACAACTGTGTGGCACAAGACATGGTGCAGGTTGGTGATTATCTGCTATTTGGCTACAACGTTTTTATGGGGCTCAAACGCGCGAGCAATATTAAGGATGTATTGTCGTTATATCGTCTGAACGAGCCAGTTGGTAATGAAGAAGAGTATCAGCTCGAAGAGGTCGATTTAAAAGGGACGTTTTTGGCTCAAGACGCCTTTGTCCAAGACTTCAATGAGCTGTATCGATATTACAAGCAAACGCGCCTGATTCAAATAACGGTGAAAGACAGCAAATTGCTGTTGGCATTTCAGATTGGTGAGCGCATCACCGATATTCGAGTGTTCCGTTTTGCGTTAGATTTTAGCCAAGGCACACCAGAGTCGGCGCAAGTCGCTTATGTGGACAACCGAGGCGAGCGTGATATTGAACTGCCGCCTGCTTATGATTTTGACTGGATTGATACCACCCGCGATCAAATGGTGAATGGCAAATATCCGCATATGAATATCTTAGACACGATATTCGTGGAAACGGTCGGTGGCGATTTGACCATTAAGATTGAGGACAATACGCAGTCCGGTCAAGGTATTTATAGCGAACCAGTCAATGACCGTACCCAGTCGCTTACCGATGCCGAGATTGCGTATGCCAAAGTCGGCAGTCTAATACTGCTTAAAATATTGCCTTATCGTGAAGAGGACTACCGTTATTTCGTTTATAACACCTTGACCGAAGCGGTACTGCGATTGGACGCGATTGGACAGTCGTGTGTTCAGCTACCAGAAGACCATGGCATCATGTTTCCGGGTGGCTACTATCTACAGACAGGCGAGTATAAGCTGTTCGAGGCCAATAATGTTGGTGCTACTGACTTACGGTTTAAGCGTAAAATTGTATCGCCAAATGGGGAAGATGTTCTATTCTTATTTTACGATAGAGACTTGGGCGTCACGGGGCTGTTTCCTTATAATTTGATTAAAAAGCAATTGGCAAATCCTATCTATTGCAACGGTATGGCTTTGGCTGAGAATGGCCGTTTGGTGCTGTTTAGTGACCAAAGTGAGCCATCTCGTATTCATCCGATGCAGATATGGCACACACCTTACGCCTCACACGAGTATATCAGTGAGTTGCCAGAGAGCACGAGTTTTTATGGCAAGATCGGCAATAAAGAGTTGGTACGTGGTATCTCAGACCTGTATAGCATTACTCGCCTGATTGATAATCAAAGCGTATCACAGAAGCTCTATGAAGAGCTTACCAATAATACCAGCCGACTCTTCGACAGCTATTATTGGTTGTCTGAGCCTGAGCTGAGCGAAGTCGCCAGTAGTATTAAAGAAGTGACGGCGACAGCAGAGCTGGTCATTGATGAGTTCGCCAAAGTACAAAGTATCCAAAAGCAAACCCAAACCGCGTTAGCCGATGCCGATACCCAGCAAAGTGAGATTTTGCGGCAGATACGCGTCACTAGCTTTGAGTCTGCTAGTGATTATGTCGATCAGTTGTCAGCGTTAAGACGTCAAAAAGGCCGTTTGGTCAGCTTAGAAGATTTGCGTTATTTAGATGCTGATAAGCTACAAGCATTACAGACGCAGTTAGAAGAAGCAGAGGGCGAGCTGGCTGAAAAAACGGTGCTGTTTTTAAGTGGCGAAGAGGCGCTATCAAGTTACGAAGATATATTGGTCGATGTCAGTGAGCGTTTAAATACGGCTGAAACCAATGCCGAGCTAAAACCCGTACTAGAAAAAATCGATGAGACAGCGCAAGGGTTAGATTTATTAACCGAGCTACTAGGTACGTTAGATGTGGCTGATGCCACCGTACGCACACAAATTATCGATGATATATCGACTATCTATGCGAGCCTAAATCAGAGCAAAGCCAAACTCAATCATAAACGCAAAAATCTAGGCTCAGCGGAGGCCGTGGCGCAATTTGGCGCGCAATTTAAGCTATTTGGTCAATCGATTGCCAATGCCTTATCCATTGCCAATACCCCTGAGAAATCAGATGAGCAAATGGCTAAGCTATTGGTGCAGCTAGAAGAATTAGAAAGTCAGTTCGCTGATCCAGAGACCAATAGTGGCGATCAGTTTTTAGCAGACATTATCAGTAAGCGTGAAGAGATTTACGAGACTTTTGAAAATCATAAGCAGCAATTGCTCGATGCCCGCAACCGCAAAGCGCAAAACTTAGGTGATGGCGCGCTACGAATGCTTGAGAGTATTAAAAAACGCACGCAAAGCACTGGTGTTACAGGCTTTACAGAAGAAGAAGCGCTAAATACGTATTTTGCGGCTGATGGTCTGGTGCAAAAAGTTCGTAACATCGCAAAAGAGCTACAAGCGATGGGCTTTAGCGTCAAAGCCGATGACATCGATGCTCGCCTAAAAGCCATCCAAATAGAGAGCTATAAGAGTCTAAAAGATAAGTCAGATTTATTTGAAGATGGTGGTCAGATTATTAAACTGGGCAAGCACCGTTTTTCGGTCAATACTCAGCCACTTGATTTGACGTTATTGAGTCGTCAGCAGTCAGATGGCAATCGTGTTTTAAATCTACATCTAACGGGCACAGACTATTATGAAGTGCTTAATAATGTTGAGCTAAACGCCTTGCGCCCGTACTGGGACATGAATATTGCTTCCGAATCGGATACCGTTTACCGCGCCGAGTACTTAGCATATAGCATTATCGAAAGTGCCAAAAACAGCCAAGAGGGTTTGACGGAAGCGCGTCTATATCAAGCATACGATGCGACTGTCATTACCCTTGATGTGAATGGCGATATTGATAATGACAGCCCCTTGTCCAAACTGGTCAAAGCCTACGCTACTCCTCGTTATCAGCTCGGCTATGACAAAGGCATTCATGACCATGATGCTACGCTATTACTGATGCAAATACTGCCGACCTTGCGCGAGGCAGGACTGCTGATTTATACCCCGCAAGTACGAGCCTTGGCGCAACTATTTTATTGGCAGCTGAATATCGTCCAAGCGCTGGCTTAGACAGCTTACGCCAATTTGGTTATGACGCTTGGTTAAATGAGTCTGTGCTGACGCGAGCGAGCAACTGGACGGATAGAGCTGCGACCGCTGAGCAACTGCGCCGTGCCTTGGGTAGTGATACGGCCAAATCTTTATTGGTCGAAGACATGAGCCAAGTGATGCGTGATTTTGTCACTGCTTATAACAATGACAATGCTAGCGTTGATAACAACGCCAACATCTTCAAACCAAATTATGTCCAGCTTGCTTGCGAATATTTGGTTAGCGTGATGGGGCAGTCGGTTGAAACCAGTGCAGGCGCAAACAGCACAGTAAACTGGCAAACCAGCCAACAAGCGCAGCAGTTGTGTGAGCAGCTAAGCCAAACGCTAAACAGTGCGTCAGGCAGCCTGCAAAGCACAGCTGGCTTTGACCAACTGCAATCTTCTATTGGCAAGCTTGGCTTCCAACCAAAATCAGCTTATGAGCTGTTGGCAACCTGGTTCCATGCATTACTTGAGAAGATTTGCGGTGAGAATGAATCGGCTAACGTAGCGACTGATGGCACCAACGAAGCAGGTGAAGCACTCAGCGAAGCGCAGCTTGCCGAGATTGAAGCACAAAACGTGCTACGTAAGCAGCAATTAGAAAGTGGCCGTCATTATGTGCCGGAGGCGATAGCCGTTTTACTCACTCAATTGAACGATGCCCAACGTGAAGCCTTGGTGCAACGATTGATTTATTCAGGTGCTAGCTTTGATAAACGGATGGGTGTTAAAGGGTCAGGTAATAAAGGACTAAATGCTAAAGGACTAGGTAATCAAGGTTTAGGCAGTACAGGCACCAGTGCCACGCCATCTGCTTTATCATTTTCCTCAATCACTTCATCGACTATGTCATCGATCACGTCATTGACCAGTATTAATAATCCGCTCAATCAAGTGCAAAGCTTTGAGCGTAGCACGGGTAAAGTGTCGCTTGAAATACAAGTCAATCATTTACTGGGTGAGCATCCACGTATTCATCAGCAGACGTTAACCTTTGCCGTTGATGATTTCTTAAATCGTCTGCATCATCATGATACCCAAATTATCCCTGCCTATAGACGCTATCTGGCCATGCGCTCAGAGATATTGCATGACTCAAAAGAGACGTTGCGACTGGACGAGTTTAAGCCGCGTCCACTATCCTCATTTGTGCGTAACCGTCTGATTAACGAGAGCTATCTGCCACTCATCGGTGATAACCTTGCGAAACAGATGGGTACGGTCGGTGAAGATAAGCGTACCGATTTGATGGGTATTCTCATGATGATATCGCCACCAGGGTATGGTAAAACGACTTTGATGGAGTACGTGGCAAACCGTCTGGGCCTTATCTTTATGAAGATTAACTGTCCGTCACTCGGTCATGATGTGAAGTCTTTAGATCCTGAAAAAGCGCCCAATGCCACCGCACGAGAAGAGCTGAATAAAATCAACTTAGCTTTTGAGATGGGCAATAATGTCATGCTTTATCTCGATGATATTCAGCATACGCATGCGGAATTTTTACAGAAATTTATCTCGCTCGGCGATGGTACACGCCGTATTGATGGCGTCTGGCAAGACAAAACCAAAACTTATGACATGCGCGGCAAAAAGTTCTGCGTAGTCATGGCAGGTAACCCATATACCGAGAGCGGCGAGGCCTTCAAAGTGCCAGACATGCTCGCCAACCGTGCCGATATCTACAACTTAGGCGATATCATGAGCGGCATGGAAGAAGTGTTTGCGCTTAGTTATATCGAAAACTCGCTGACCTCTAATGCCGTATTAGCACCACTTGCCAACCGCGATTTGAGCGATGTGCATCGTCTCATCAAAATGGCGAAAGCGGACAATGCGAATCTTGCCCAAGCTCAAAGCGGTGATTTGACGTATCCGTATAGCACTTCAGAGATTAATGAGATTGTCGCGATCTTGCGTCATATGTTTAGGGTGCAAGAAGTCATTCTGGATGTTAACCAAGCGTATATCGCCTCTGCTTCGCAAGACGATAAGTACCGCGTTGAGCCGATATTTAAGCTGCAAGGCAGTTATCGTAATATGAATAAGATGACTGAAAAGCTGTCGGCGGTCATGAATAAGAGTGAGCTGAACCAGCTGATAGACGATCACTATTTGGGAGAGTCACAGCTACTGACCCAAGGCGCAGAGAGCAATCTGCTCAAGCTTGGCGAGATGCGCGGTGTGTTGACCGAAGCAGAAATGCAGCGTTGGACGCAAATCAAAGCAGACTTTTTACGTAACAAAGCCATGGGCGGAGAAGACGGTGATACGGGCGCGCGTATCGTTGCCCAGCTGGTCGACTTGGCCAGTGGCTTCAATGCCATCAGTAGCCAGTTTGAGATATACTTAACGAAAAATGATCCTGAACAAATCGCTCGATTACGAGAGGCAGGACAACAAGCGCAGCTTGATGCGCAGTTAAACGGCCAATTAGAAGCACAGAAAATCCTTGCCGATAGCGTGATCAATAATGCCAAAGTCGTCAGTGACAGTATCGATAATGGCTTTGAGAAAAGTCTGAATCAGCTGATGCAAATATATAAGCATGATCACAATGCTGAGAAGGCAGAAGGTGAGTATCTCAAGCAAAACCAAGAGGTGCAAAAAGCGCTGATGGTGCAGCTGGTCAATGCCGTTGAAGAGCTAGCACAGAAAATGGCCAATAGCTTGTCTAGTAGTCTGACTGAGAGCCTGATTAAAAATGAAGAGCATCAAACCGTAGATAGCGATGCGCCTGACATCACTCAGCAGACCGCACTTATGGCAAACGCATTAAAAGAGGCGCTTGCACCGCTGACGATGCAGATGGATGAGAAATTACTCATCGATAGCAGTACCGATCAATCAGGCAAGCTAATTGTCAATAGCCTCAACAGGCTAAATAAAATCTTTGATGATTATGA
>NZ_BAWJ01000031.1 GCF_000586475.1 Psychrobacter sp. JCM 18903
GCTGGCGGCTTAATAGGCGTACTTGGCTCAAGTGGCGTAGCAGGAAGACTCGTTACTGGTGGTTTAACAGGCGGCGTTTCTACTGGTAGATTAACGGTTGGTGGTACAAGTGATGATGTGCTGCCATCACCTTCACCACAAGCAGAAAGCATAATGGATACGACACATATGCTTAGCGCTTTTACTGGAAATGCTATTGTATTTTTCAATTTATTGCCCTAATAATAGTTTAAGGCAATATAACAGCTGTGTTAGCATCTCGTACGACTTTTGTTCGATATATAATAATAAGTTATATTACAACCTATAGTGAAAACTAATTTTTATTATTCAATATGCCTCATTCGTTACTAACGCTTTTCTTAATTCGTCTTTGGGTTATCTGATTCAGTAATGATATCGTCTTTATAATTAAAGAGATTACCATTGATTTTAATTTGAGAGTCATTCAAATCTTTAGGAATAAGAATCTCATTGTCCCGCTCATCGCATTCAATATCACTGTCTTTATCATAAGCTATTGGGTCAAAGTGTGGGGTGTCTTTGATCGGCTCATTCTTGTCTAATGCTGCAGTGGTCGCCGAGGTTTTTCTAAATAAATTTGATTGACCGCCTTTGATGCCTTTTCCATTAGAATCAGCTTTTTTACGTGGCTCACTATTGGCAAAAATAGCATTTAATGGTAGATCTAACTGTTGCTTGGCATAAGCTTCCGTATTCTCAAAACGATTGACTAGCAAGCTAAGCCAAGGTTTTTGATCCTCTGGCCCCATCTCATCTAGCTCATCTTTGATAGGCAAGGGGTAAGGTAGCGTGCGATAAAAATCCCATAATGTCATTTTGCTCAAATCTCTCTTGAGCACATAATCATTATCTTCAGTCATGGTGATTAAATTGCTGTCTTGCAGATAATTAATATAGGTATACCATTTTGGTAGCTCTTTGCGTCCTAGCACGTTCCGTAGCGCTTGTTCGCTTACCGCTTCGCCTTTTAAATGATGGGTATAAACGAGGTTTAGCATATCGAGCAAACTTAGGAGGGGGTGGCGTGGATAGACCTCTTCAGTCTCAAAAATCGTCAAGGTATAGCTAATCTCAACACCTAATAGAATTAAATTCCAAGACAAATATATCCATAATAAGAAGATGGGCAGTGCCGCAAAAGCTCCGTAAATCGCTTCATAACTGGTGAAGTTTGCCATTACTGTACCAAACAGGTGCTTCATCAGCTCGAATACGATAGCGACGAAGAGACCAGCAATGGCTGCATTTTTCGCGGGTACGCGTGCTTTTGGAATGAACCAGTACATACCAATAAAGCCTGCGACAGTGATACCAATGGATACGGCTTGTACCCAAAAAGACCAGTCAATGCCATAACCAGCGATTTGTCGATTTAAAAAACTCAAACTTTGTACCGCGCTTGAAGCAAGAAATGCCGTACCCAGTACTAACGGTCCTAACGTGACGATGGTCCAATAGCGCAGCATACTTTTCATACCGCCAGAGCGATTTTCTACCCGCCAGATTTGGTTAAAAGCGCGTTCGATGGTTGTTAACGTCATAATGGTCGTAAAAAATAACACCATTGCCCCAATGATGGTTAGATTTGAGGATTTTTCAGCGAAGCTATTGATATACTCACTGACCTGCATACTTGATTGTGGTAGCAAGTTACTATAAATCACTTCATATATCTGTGCTCTAACGGACGCAAGTGCGGGTACAGAAGATAGGATCATCAATAGGACGGTTAGGACGGGTACAATTGATAACATAGTCGTGTAGGTCAGCGATGCCGCTTTTTGCTGGCAATTGTCTTCAAAAAAGTGCCGAGTCAAGAATCGTAAGAATTGAAACCAGTGTTGATGTAAAAACGGGATTTTTTTGATAAATTTTCCATATCGACCATTTAGCAGGTGTTTGAGTGACAGTAGTGTAACAAAGATATGCTGTTACCATCTGCGGTTTAATTGTGTCAAAATGCATAGCAGCAACCTCTCTAGCAGGTTATTAGCGACAATGTGTACCAAGGCTGTTTGCATGTCGGTGAATGACTGGGGCATAATATATGCCTATATTGCGGTATCTGTCACAGATTATGTATATAGTCATCCCACTATAAAATTATTACAGCGTTAACCTCGCTTGAAGTATTAAATATACATCTACACTCGGTTGCCTTGTACTAGTACTATTTTTAAATTGAATCGACTATAGCTACATAATCAGTAAGGCTTTACGCTAAAGAAATAGACTGCATAGAAGCTGTTGTAGGTGATTAGAATCAACAATAACATTAATGGTTTTATGAGGAAGTATTGCTAATGAGTCAGACCGCCCCTTATGTTTTGGTGCTCTATTATTCAAATTACGGTACGACTAAGACATTGGCTTATGCTATCGCTCAAGGTATTGAGGATGCTGGTATGACAGCCCGTATCCGTACTGTACCAACGGTTGCACCCGAGACCACATCGAGCAAGCCTGCAATACCTGATGAAGGTGACTTGTATTGCACTATGGACGATCTAAAAGACTGTATGGGTTTGGCGCTTGGTAGCCCGACGCACTTCGGTAATATGGCTGCTCCCATGAAATATTTTTGGGACAATACGGTCACTATTTGGCTGGCAGGTAATTTACAGAACAAACCTGCTGCTGTATTTACTGCCACTGGCTCGATGCATGGCGGGCAGGAGACAACGTTGTTGACCATGATGTTACCGCTGATGCATCACGGCATGATCCTTGTTGGTGTGCCTTATGCTGAGCCTGCGCTTAATCGTACTCATCGTGGTGGCTCGCCTTATGGTGCCAGCCACGTGAGTGGGGCGTTGCATGATCAACCTGTCTCAGCAGATGAGCGCGAGTTGGCTATTGCCCAAGGTCGTCGCTTGGCTATTAGTGCTACTGCATTGGCGCAAGCTAACTGGACACACTAAGTGGATTTTTATAGCATGCAACGTCTTATATAACGCTATTAATTAGGAAATAAATATATCTAATGGTCACAAACCGCTCCGATAGTGAGATAAGCGCACCAGCCAAAAAATCTGCCAAAGCTGCTAAGCTTAAAAAGCCAATTACGCCCATTCGTCAGCGCTTGATGGTGACTTGGCTGATTTGGTTGGTTTATAGACTGCTTGGGCTACCTATTTTTATCAATGTTTTTAATCCCAGTAGTCCTGATATCATTGGCGGTATCGCCTGGCAAGCATTATGCTAGTGCCAGCATTTATTTTGACGCCCGCGATACTACGGGGTCGTTCGCCATATGTGCTATTGATAGGCAGTATGCTTACCTTGGTTTATTTGGGGGCGAGTGGTGTGGTGCTGTTTACCCGCGTTTACGGCAGCAGTTGGGCAGAGATAGTGGTTTATCTGCTTGATTTTGTCTTATTACTGGCAATCAATATTTGGTTATTTATTCTACTAAAGCGTCTTCCTTCAATGAACAACGTCGTTAAGCAGCCACGTTAGTTGATTTAGCGAAGATTGAGACAAAAAAGCGGCGCTCTATTTAGAGTGCCGCTTTTTTATGCTATTTCTGCTTATTTAATAAAAAGCTTAATTTACTTTGGTTAATTCTAAATCCATCTTTTTGCCATCATTAATTTGGCTAACTTTTACTGGTAGGTAATCTAAGCTTGGTGCCAGCCAAAAACTGGTAGAACGACTATTGTCATCGTGGATACGGTCGACACGTACGGTATCAAATGTGCCAGCTGGAACGGTAATCTTGGTGTTACCAGATTTTTTGAAAGGGGTTTTCTCTATTTTGTCTTTTTTCGCCATGTAATAGTTGCCAGAGAATTTACCGTTCAATAAATCTTGGCGAATTTGTACTTCCAAACTTAAATCATCAAAAGCTTGTTGTGCCATGTTCATGGTCGTCGATTTGCCTTTATAGTTACTCACCACCTTTTTACTGCTTGGATTGAAGTCTAATTTGTGCGTACGACCAACGCCTAATAGCTTATAAGTAGTGCTGGCTTGAGTCGGAATGACATTATTACCGTTGATGGTAAAAGTGCTGTTTTGCGAAGCACTTGCAACACCTGCCACCCGAGCATTGACGTTATATTTCCAAGTGTTGCCAGATTTGTTAAGCGTGCGAGTAGCCGTACCTTTATATTTGTCTTCAACCGTAAAGCTGTAGTTGGCGCTTGAAGGTTCGATATTCTTTGCGCTGGCAAGGGTAGGTGCAGTCATACTTATCGCTCCAATCGTAGCAATACTGGCCCCAGTGGTTAGGGCGGTTAAAAACTTAGACTTGCTACGTTTAGTATTATTAGTATCGGTTGTTAATGACTTTTGATCGTTTGATAAAAAACTCATGGACATTCCTTAATCGCTATTTATGGCATTGCTTATAACTATTGTTATTTTCTCAAGGACTATAATGGTCATGTTCTGCTATCTTTTCAAGAGTGCCAGCTGTCCCTGTGGTGTTGCTATTGTAGCCAAGGTTGCTGGCATCGAGCGCGATATCATCAGGCGTCACTTGCTGTAACTTGAGTAAGCAGGAGTAAGTTAATCGGTCAGTTGTAAATGATATGCGGTAACTTATCGGTGCTGAAATTTAGCACTTATATGGCTGCTTTTAAAATCTTGCTAAGGCCTTTAATACGGTGCAATTCAATCAAATGACTGTTCATAAACGTCATTACCAACTAAATAATCCACGATATGCAAAATTCTTGTAAATTTTTGGGCTTTACACTTGAAGCTAACTCACTTTGCCCCCACTTTTTGATACAAGCTCAAAGCTTATCTTTAGAATGCTGTTTTAGGCAGTAACGCCTATAGATATTGGTATTGAGACCATTAATTTAAATAAACCCTTACTGCAAATAACCAAATTATTGGAGACATATTGATGAATATTCGTCCTTTACATGATCGCATCGTTGTCCGCCGCATAGAAGAAGAAACAAAAACGGCTGGTGGTATCTTGCTTCCTGGTTCTGCTCAAGAAAAACCGTCACAAGGTGAAGTGCTAGCAACTGGTAACGGTCAGATTCGTGACAACGGCGAAACTCGCGCGTTAGATGTAAAAACTGGCGACAAAGTCTTGTTCGGTCAATATGCTGGTCAAACCGTGAAAGTTGACGGCGAAGAACTATTGATTATGAAAGAATCTGATGTATTGGGTGTGTTAGAAGGCTAGTCCTTTTTGAGTATTTTTATACTCAGCGCATTTTGACAACATTATTGAAAAATCATTGAAACATTTAATTGCATTCTCATACTTATAATAGTGGAGTAATTTAACATGGCAAAAGACGTAAAATTCGGCATTGATGCCCGTAAACAAATGATGGACGGTGTAAACGTTCTAGCAAACGCCGTACGCGTAACTTTAGGTCCTAAAGGTCGTAACGTGGTGATCGATAAATCATTTGGCGCGCCTACCATCACTAAAGATGGTGTTTCGGTTGCCAAAGAAATCGAGCTTGAGAACAAATTTGAAAACATGGGCGCTCAATTGGTCCGTGAAGTGGCTAGCCGCACAAATGATGTCGCTGGTGATGGCACGACGACTGCGACTGTATTGGCGCAATCTATCTTGCAAGAAGGCATGAAATCTGTTGCCGCTGGCATGAACCCAATGGATCTAAAACGCGGTATCGATAAAGCGGTTCGTGCAGCTGTTGAGCAAATTCATTTGCTAGCTACACCAGCTGACGATTCAAAAGCGATTGCCCAAGTTGGTTCTATCTCTGCCAACTCAGACACCAAAATCGGTGAGCTAATTGCTCAAGCGATGGAAAAAGTCGGTAAGCAAGGCGTTATCACCGTTGAAGAAGGTTCAAGCTTCGAAGATACCTTAGAAGTTGTCGAAGGTATGCAGTTTGACCGTGGTTATATCAGCCCGTACTTTGCGAACAAGCAAGACAGCTTAACCGCTGAGTTTGAAAACCCATATATCTTGTTGGTTGATAAAAAAATCAGCAATATTCGTGAAATCGTGCCATTACTTGAGCAAGTGATGCAGCAGAGCAAGCCATTGCTAATCATCGCTGAAGACGTAGAAAACGAAGCTTTGGCGACATTGGTTGTCAACAACATGCGTGGTGGCTTGAAAACTTGTGCCGTTAAAGCACCAGGTTTCGGCGATCGTCGTAAAGCAATGCTAGAAGATATTGCAACGCTAACTGGCGGTACAGTAATCTCTGAAGAGATTGGTCTAAGTTTAGAGACTGCTACTCTTGAGCAACTTGGTACGGCTAAAAAAGTCACTGTCGGTAAAGAAAATACCGTAATCGTTGATGGCGCTGGTAACTCTGCTGACATCGAAAATCGTGTTGAATCTATCAAACGTCAAGTTGAAGAATCAACGTCTGACTACGACAAAGAAAAGCTTCAAGAGCGTATGGCTAAACTTGCTGGCGGCGTTGCCGTTATCAAAGTTGGCGCTGCGACTGAAACTGAAATGAAAGAGAAGAAAGATCGTGTTGACGATGCGCTACATGCGACTCGTGCCGCGGTTGAAGAAGGCGTTGTACCTGGCGGCGGTGTTGCCTTAGTTCGTGCAATGAATGCATTGTCTGAGCTACGTGGCGATAACGATGACCAAAACGCGGGTATCAATATCTTACGTCGCGCAATGGAAGCCCCATTACGTCAAATCGTCACCAACGCTGGCGAAGAAGCATCAGTGGTAGTCAACGAAGTGAAGAGTGGCAGCGGTAACTACGGTTACAACGCAGCTTCTAGCGAATACGGCGATATGCTAGAGATGGGTATTCTTGATCCAGCTAAAGTAGCTCGTTCAGCGCTAGAAAATGCAGCATCTGTAGCTGGCTTAATGCTAACGACCGAAGTCATGATTACTGATTTGCCACAAGGTGATGACGGTATGGCTGGCATGGGCGGTGCTGGTGGAATGGGCGGTATGGGTGGAATGGGCGGCATGATGTAATTTTACTTCTGCTACAAAGCGATTTCTTTTCGTCAGATGCGCTCAATGTACAACAGGTACTATTTTTGCGCATCTTCCTCGACAAATCGCTTTTCGCTAGAAGTATGATTTTGTCATAACGTTTATTTGATCATTAGAAGCTCTGTTATCGGAAGATAGCAGGGCTTTTTTTTGCCTAATTTTTATAGCGCTACTCATTGATATATGAGGTATTCATAGTTTTATATGCATTCATTCGATAGTGTTGGATAAGTGTTTTATGCTTGGAAAGGTTGCCAATTGACAGACATAGTGAGGGCGTTGCAGTTTCCCAGACTCAGTGGTGACACTCTACCTACTATTTACTCATGGTCTTTGATACATCCCAAAGATTTCAACAAGTACAATGCCAATTAGATCAACAAAATCGACCTGACATTATCAAGAGCATTGAATATATAAAGTTTTTTTATATATGTTATTATTTAAATATAATTAATAAATATAATCAATGGACTGATACTTTATCAAAGGACAATTGAGCACGTGTTAAGGCTGCCCAGCCACAAACTCTTGTGCAATTCAAGGTGATGATGATGAAAAAAATTAGGCTTGGAATTCTTGTAGAAGAGGAAACATTGCCATGGTATAAGTTCAAACCATTAAAATCTCTCGTCGATGAAGGCAAGGTTGAGGTTTGTATTGCTGTCCAACGGGATAAAAAACAAGCATCTCACATGTCTCGTCTGTCCAAAGTTATTCCTTCCATTAATCAAAAGTTATTTTCTTTTCTTTCTCGAAATAAGAGTAATACCAAGTGTTATTCTATTCATGACTTGGTGGCTAATGGTACGATGCCCATCGTAATATCAGTAGTAAATCAGGATAAAATTTATGATGAGATTGAGGATTCAGTGATTGAGAAACTTGAAGCCGCCAATCTAGATTATCTGGTCAAATTTGGTTTTCGAACCTTAGCAGGGAGAATTCTGAGTGTTTCAAAAAAAGGTATTCTGTTATTTCGTTACGGCGATGAAACCAAACAAAGACACGGATCAGCATTATATTGGCAGTTTGCCGAACAATGGGAGAATAGCGTAGTCACGCTACATCTGTTAAATGAGCATCTTAATGGTGATAAAGTCGTTGGGAGAGGGTATGGTTCTTTATTTTACTGGGATTATAATTTAACTGAGCATAAATTAAATGGTGTCGCAGCATCGATATTGTATTGGTATTTCCATAAAAATAAAATTGGCGTCAAAAGTGGAAATTCGACGAATTCAATGCTTGACGATGCAATTTACGAACAACCCCAACAACTGACTGCCATACGGCATTTGATGAGTTTTTTTAAAAACTATACGATAAAGACTTTCTATAAGAGTCTTTATCACAATAACTGGAGTATTTTGATTGGTTCTATTGATCAGTCGATGCAAACATACACTGAGCTATTGCCTGAAAAAGGATGTTTTTGGGCTGACCCTTTTTATATTGAGCGAGATTCAAGGCGTTATATATTTTTTGAGAGCTTAAACTACAAAGAAGGTATCGGCCGTATAGAGTGGGTGGAACTGGATGAGCACCATCAAGTTATCAATTCTGGACCAGTCGATTTAGGTATTAGCTCTCATTTAAGCTTTCCTAATGTATTCGAGCATGAAGACGCTGTATATATGATTCCAGAAGCGGCCAAGACCAATTGTATTAACCTATTAAAAGCGACGGATTTTCCGCAGAAGTGGGAAAAAGTTCATGAGTTGGTGTCTGGAGTTCAGGCAGCAGATAGTGCCGTTATTGAGCACAATGGCTTATGGTATCTTTTTACCACGCATGGTTCAATTTCAGTCCTTACGATGGATTTGGAATTGCATATTTATACGTCTGATAAGTTGGAGTCAGATAACTGGACCATTCATCTCGGCGCCTTTAAAAATTGACGTGCGTGGGTCACGATTAGCAGGTGCATTATTTAAGAGAGATGGTCAGCTGTTTCGTACGGCTCAAGATGGCACTATTAGGTATGGGCGTAGAGTGGCTTTGTATCTGGTAGAAGAGTTGACACCGACATCTTACAAAGAAACCTTTGTGCGTTATATCGAACCAATTGGGAAAACGAGATCGATCGTCTCCATACCTATAACGTATATGATCAAACTGTCGTACTTGATGTCTCAAGAGATAAATTGCGTTTTACTGTATAATCATTGAGCATTTTTACGGCAACTGGTGATAATATTCTGTCGAAAAACCCCGATAGGCTCAGCTTATCGGGGTTTATTTATATTTTAGATATGTTTTTAAAACTACTGACTGGCTGCATCCCGTCTAAACGTCCACGTTTTATCATCAGAAGCCTCTTCACAGTAATAATATCCTGCCAAATTAAACTGCTTTAGCTGCTCAGCATTGCTAAGCTTATTATCAGCAGCATACTTCACCATCAGTCCGCGTGCTTTTTTGGCATAGAAGCTAATCACTTTGTATTGACCATTCTTTTCATCTTCAAATCGTGGCGTGATAACTTCCGCATTCAGCGCTTTCTTCTTGACCACTTTGAAATATTCATTTGACGCCAGATTAATCAAAATCTTATCATCACTATCCACCATACGTGCATTAATAATGGCAGTTACTTTCTCGTCCCAAACTCATAAAGGTTATCGCCACGTTCATTTTTCAGTTTGGTACCCATCTCTAAACGATAGGGTTGAATTAAATCGAGCGGTTTCAGTACGCCATATAATCCAGACAAGATACCCAGATGCTTATTGACGTAAATGGCGCTGTCTTTATCCATATGATACATATCAAGTCCAGTATAAACATCGCCATCGAATAAATAACCTGCAGGTTTGGCATTGCCTAAAGTAAAGGCTTATCGTTGCTCCAACGCCACTCTTGATTGCGCTTGGCATTGAGCTGTGCCAAATCGTCAGAGATACTCATCAGCTCTTGCAAATCAATCGGTTCTTTTGATTTTAAGTTTTTCATCAATGCTTGCGCATGTTCGATGAGCTCTGGCTGACTATAATATTTGTCTAAGTTCACTGGCACCGCATCTTTCTCATTTAAAGATTTGGCAGGGGAAAGTAAAAAATACATCGTCATTCCTTATTATAGTGAGTCAATGGGTATTCTATTTATGTATCAAGTTTTCTTATTATACGATATGCAGCATTGTATCTTGACCTACCCGTCGTTATTTCGTGTTTTTTAACGTTACTCTTAAAAAGGACAGATATTTAAGTGATATAAGCCGATAGCTTGTCAAGTCTAGCGTTTAATTGAAAAGGAAAAATTTTTAATATAACAATAAAAGTTATGCAGATGGTGTAAATGCCTAACTTTTTATTTTACTTGTGGGTCATCATTAGGCAATGAAAGTTGGCAGATGATGTCTCTATAATAAAAAGGCATGATGGCAAAGTCGCTATCATTTCTTAAATTGATAATCTTTGGTCATGATGCTGAACCAACCAGGACCAAAGGTTTTTTTGTCCCCTGTGCTTTTTAAATATGCGTTGAGGGTGTTAAAGGTAGTCGTGAGACGTAAGTATAGTCATTAGACGTAAGTAAGGAGACGGTATGAAAATCGGTGTAATCAGTGCAGATATCGCGAGCGAGAGCCGTGTAGCGATAACCCCAGACGCAGTCAAAAAATTGCGTAAGCTTGGGTTTGAAGTCGTCATACAGTCAGGTGCAGGTCAAGCGGCATATTATGCGGATGAGTTATATCAGGCTGCAGGTGCCGATATTGCCAGCAGCAGCGCCGAGGTAATCACACAGTCTCAAATTATTACCACCGTTAATGACTTACCAGCTGAAGCTATTGAAAGCTTAACGTCAGGTCAGATTGTCATTGGCATGCTTGACCCATATCGTAATACTCAGCTTGACACTTATGCGACCAAAGGTGTCACTGCCTTTGCGATGGAACTTTTACCTCGCACATTGTCACGCGCACAGAATATGGATGTCTTGTCATCGCAAGCCAACCTTGCTGGTTACAAAGCAGTATTGCTAGCGGCCAATGAATACTCGCGTCCTTTCCCGATGTTTATGACCTCAGCTGGTACGGTTAAGCCTGCTAAAGTGGTCATCTTAGGCGTTGGGGTTGCTGGCTTGCAAGCGATTGCGACAGCCAAGCGTTTGGGTGCAGTGGTAGAAGCGAGTGATTTACGTCCAACCGCTCGCGAGCAAGTAGAATCATTAGGTGGTAAGTGGCTTGATGTACCGATGAGTGCAGAGGAGGCTGAAACAGCTAAGTCTACCGGTGGTTATGCGTGGACGCCATCAGAGCAATATGTCAAAGACCAAGCCGCTGTCGTCGACAAAGCCCTGAGCAATGCGGATATCGTCATTACTACAGCGCAGATCCCTGGTCGTAACGCTCCTCGTCTGGTGCACGGTGCAACCCTTGCTAAAATGAAGGCGGGTTCCGTATTGATCGATATGGCTGCTGGTACAGGTGGCAACGTCGAAGGCAGTGTGCCTAACGAAACCATTACTACAGACAACGGCGTACGTATCGTTGGTGCTGCCAATATCCCATCGATGCTCGCCGCGCAGTCTTCAGATTTGTATGCCAACAATTTGGTTAACTTTATCACCACATTAATTGCGCCTGCTAGCGATGACGCGTCAGCAAGTGATGCATCAGCTAATTTGGCACTTAAATTAGACATGGAAGACGAGATTCAAGGCGCACTGGCAGTGACACATGACAGTCAGGTACGACTAGCCAAACGCTAGTTTGATGGGCTAAGTTTTTACAGCTTGTCATCACAACATTGTTACCACTAACGTTGTCACCACACATTTGCCAGTAACGAATAAATTTTTAGGAGGATTAGATGATTGCCACTATTTTAGCGCCAGCTGGTGCGGCCATGAGTAGCACCCCATTTGTAGCGATTTTTACCGTATTTGTACTCGCTATTTTTGTCGGATATTACGTCGTTTGGGGCGTCACGCCTGCATTGCACACACCATTAATGGCTGTCACCAATGCACTATCGAGTATTGTCATCGTTGGTGCGATGCTACAGACCGTCACCATTGACGGCTCTGTGTTTACACCGACCAGTATCCTTGGTGCTTTTGCCGTATTTTTAGCCAGTATCAATATCTTTGGTGGTTTTGCCGTGACTGAGCGTATGCTTGCGATGTTTAAACCGAAAGTGAAAAAAGCACCCGCTCTTGAAACTGGGACGACTGAAACTGGAGGCGACGCATGAATGATTTCTCAACAATGATTGCGGCAAATGCTGATTGGTTTTATTTAGTAGGCGCTATCCTCTTTGTATTGACCTTGCGTGGTTTGTCTAGCCCTAAGACGGCTATTCGTGGTAACCGCTTTGGTATGGTAGCGATGGCGATTGCGGTCGTCACGACATTCTTCTTAGCAGAAGGCCCTGTCCTTTGGTTAATTATCGGTGCGATGATTTTGGGTGCCCTCGTCGGTATGTGGAAGGCAAAGACGGTTGCGATGACGCAAATGCCAGAAACCGTTGCTTTAATGCATTCATTTGTCGGTTTAGCTGCAGTCGCCATTGCTTGGCAACCGTGCTACATACTGAGCAACAGCATGGCGCCGTTGCCCGAGTTGAGCTGTTTATTGGTTGTTTCATCGGTGCGATTACATTCTCAGCATCCGTCTTTGCTTTCGGTAAATTAGCGGCAAAAAGCTGGGCTAAAACATTGGTTGGCGGCTGGGTAAAACCTGTCCAAGCGCTATTATTCATTGCGATGATTGCTTTCGGTGGCGTGTATTTCGTCACTGACTCATTACCAGCATTTTATGCGATGGCAGTGATTGCCGTGATATTTGGTTGGATGTGGATTGCGCCAATCGGTGGCGGTGATATGCCAGTGGTTGTCTCACTATTGAACTCGTTTTCTGGTTGGGCGGCAGCAGGAATTGGTTTCACCCTCGGCAATTCGATGTTGATTATCGCGGGTTCGTTGGTTGGTTCATCAGGTGCGATTTTATCTTATATCATGTGTAAAGCCATGAACCGCTCATTACTCAACGTCTTATTTGGCGGTATGGGTACAGGAGCTGTAGCAGCAGGCGCTGATGATGGTGCACCTAAAAACTACAAGGCTGGTTCAGCAGAAGATGCTGGGTTCTTAATGGCCAATGCCAGTAGTGTGGTTATTGTTCCGGGTTACGGCATGGCGCAAGGTCGTGCACAGAACGCGGTAAAAGAGCTATATGAGCTGCTAAAAGAAGAAGGCGTGAACGTGCGTTTTGCCATTCATCCAGTCGCTGGTCGTATGCCAGGTCACATGAACGTGCTATTGGCTGAAGCGGACGTACCTTATGATGATATTTTAGAGATGGATGAAATCAACTCAGACTTCGCGAGTACAGATGTTGTTTTGGTTATCGGTGCAAATGATGTGGTAAACCCTTCTGCGAAAGATGATCCAACCTCACCAATCTTTGGTATGCCGATTCTAGAAGTCACTAAAGCCCAAACGGTCATGGTCATCAAGCGCTCAATGAATACGGGTTATGCAGGGCTTGATAATAGCCTGTTCTACATGGATAAAACCATGATGATCTTTGGTGATGCCAAAAAAATGGTCGAAGAGATGGTACGTAGTATCAATGGTGCAGGTCACTAATCTCTAAAGTTAGTTTTTAAATATAAGCTTTTAAATATCCGCTTTTAAATAAAAAAGTCACTGAGGTGGCTTTTTTGCGTTAAGGTACGCTGCATTTATAGCCAGTCACTGTTTATATATTATATACAATAATTTATACCCAATAAGTTTACACAAAATAAGCGTTAAGAGAGTTATTTATGAATATGTTGATACGTTTTTTTATTATGGTCAGTTTGCTAAAACAACAACTTAAGCAGGAATCAATAAGCGAGCGCCTTAGTATTGAGCTCTTGATTGCACCGACGGTTCGTCATTATCGAGTGTTGCCGCATGATATGGGCTTTCGAAATCATCTGCCTAATTATCGTTATTTGTCTTTTATTGAGCTGAACGTTACTCGCTGGCTGATGGCTCACTGTCATCAAAAAGGTATTAAGCCCTTGAATTGGGTTATCGCCATGCAAGAAGTGGTTTATCTGAAAGAAATTAAATTTTTAGATAAAATGACGGTAAGTAGCACGCTTGCGGGCTGGGATAAAAAATACGTTTATTTTGAAACGCGCTTTTTTGTAAAAAACCAGTTGATGGGCGTTGGTATGACTAAGTTTGTATTGACCAATAAAAAAGGCAAATGTGCGCCAGAGATATTGGATATGATAGGTGAGCGGTTGAATGAGGTCATTGATTCTTGGAATCAGCATCAAGTGGCGATTAAATCTGCCAAATCTGCTGAAACGAGTAAAACAACAAGTGCGGCATAACGAACTTGTCTATAATCAGCAGGCGAATTTTGGTAGGATAGCGGTTATTAAGTTGCCAATCAAATCACCAGTCAAATTGACTACTGATTTGATGAGGTGTATAAAAATGATTAAAAGTTAAGGAGCTATCATGACCCCGCAAAAATTAAAATGGACAGACAGCTTAGATATCGCTATTGAGCTGTATGAGAAGTTTCCAGAGACCGACCCGCAGTACATCCGTTTTACTGATTTACATCGCTGGGTGACTGAGCTTGAAGGTTTTGATGATGATCCACAAAAATCAAATGAAGGCATCTTGGAAGCGATTCAAATGAATTGGATTGATGAAGCAGATTAGATTTATACCCTGAAGCGCTATTTTTAATACTATCTCAAATAGAAAACTGAATAAATATATAGGACTTACAGATCATGACGTCACAAATTAAAGAGTTACCTGAAGCAATAACTTGTAAAGGTATTAGCGTTCGTACGACCAATAACGCTGAGATTAGCGAAGACACGGCGAAACTGGGTCGTTTATGGCAAAAGTTTTATCAAAATCATGCCAGTGATCTGCCTAAAGGCGAAGACATTTATGGTGTCTATCATAACTATGAGAGCGATGATTTGGTCGGCGCTTTTGATGTGGTTGCCAGTTGGAAAGTAGCCAGCGAGCAAGAGCCATCAGACAGTGAAAATATGTCTAAGGCTGCAAACCTAGTAACAGTAGATATTCCTGCAGGAAAGTATTTGGTATTCTCTGAGCAGGGTAGAATGCCATACACGGTGATGAATGCTTGGGAAAAGGCTTGGACCTATTTTAATGATCGCAGCTGTGAGCATACCCGAACTTTTGATGTCGATTTTGAGCATTATATCGGTGGTAATCTAGAGTATGGTCAAGTTGATCTCTATATTGGTATTGAGTAAAATTAGTATTGAATAAATCAGTCAAAATAATAAAAAAGCGCCAAGTCTGCTATCAGACTTGGCGCTTTCTTTGCTTACTTCAACGAATGATTAATTTAGTAGCAGGTTCTCTAAAATCCCTTCATAAATCTGCGCAAGCTTGCCTAAGTCATCGACTTCTACCTTTTCGTCAACCTGATGAATCGTCGCATTTCTTACGCCAAGCTCAACGACTTGTGCACCCGTTGGTGCAATAAAGCGTCCATCAGAAGTACCACCTGATGTAGATAGTGTCGTGTCAGTATCGGTTACCTTTTTAATGGCTTTTTGACAGGCAGAAACCAACTTACCTTCAGGGGTCAAAAACGGCTGACCAGATAATTTCCAATGGATATCATAACTGGCCTTACTATTAATAAAGTGTTTGTCAAAGATAGCATGCGTTTTTGCTTTTAGCTCATCTTCAGTCGTTTCCGTTGAAAAGCGGAAGTTGAAGATAACTTTTAACGTCTCAGGAATGACGTTGGTGGCGCCTGTACCGCCATTGATATTAGAGATTTGCAGTGAAGTCGCAGGGAAGTAGTCATTGCCACTATCCCAAGTAGCGGCAGTCAGTTCTGCCAAAGCTGCCATCGTTGCATGAATAGGGTTGCAAGCTAAATGTGGATATGCAACATGACCTTGTTTGCCAGTGACCGTAAGTTCCGCACCCAATGAGCCGCGGCGACCGTTTTTAATGATATCGCCGAGCGTATCCGTGCTCGATGGTTCGCCAACCAAGCAATAGGTGATTTTTTCATTGCGGGCTTCTAAGGTCTCAATGACTTTGACCGTGCCATTAATAGACGGGCCTTCTTCATCTGAGGTGATTAAAAAAGCAATCGAACCATTGTGCTCAGGATAATTAGCGACGAAACGCTCGGCAGCGACGGTAAAAGCCGCAATCCCCGTTTTCATGTCAGCCGCACCGCGAGCCCATAGGTAACCATCAGCGATGGTTGGCGTAAATGGCGGATACGTCCAATTGTTTTCATCACCTGTTGGCACGACGTCGGTATGACCAGCAAAACAGATAACTGGATCAGTGGTACCACGCGCGCCCATAGATTTTTGACTTCTGCATGTTCGCCGCTTTGATCTCTATCGCCAAAATACATAAATTCGCAGTCAAACCCAGCTTGTGATAATCGTTTTGACAAGATATCTTGACAGCCATCATCATCTGGGGTGACGGAGGGACGTTCAAGTAGCGCAATACTTAAATCTAGCGTTTGCTGCTGATGGTTTTCTTGTTGATGGATGGTTTGTTTAGTAAAGTCCGACATGGATAAACCTTTTTATTATAAATTAAGATGATGAATTTTTAAGATTGGCAGCCACGATACAATACAATCAGTCGTTACTCGTTACTCGTTGCTCGCTAATACGTTTTAAATATTGTCTTCAACAAAAGGCACCAAACCATCACGCGCATCCACGTCGAGATAGAGTAACGCTGCCGATGGGCAATTTGCACTTGATGTTGTAGGTCACTGTCAAATATCACCAATCTATTGGCGACAGGCATGACGTTATGATGAACGCCATGTTTATCAATGATTTCTAGTGCGCCGCCGTCAGTTGGTTCCCATTCATCATTGAGATAAAACACCGCAGAGATAACGCGTTCATCACGCCCAGCTGGATTGTCACTATGCCATTGGTAGCCAAACCCCACCGGATAGCAAGCATAATGCGCTTCACTGTGACGAATACCAGCAAATAAACTGCGATTAAATAATCTAGCAAGCGCATTGATACTTTGCAAATAATAAAACCCAGCAAAGAAATTTTCCGTAATCCAGCGGATGCGATCACCGCGAATATCACTAACACGAATCCCAGCTGTCAGCTCTGCGTCACGATAGTCAATAAAACCACTCTCTGCTTGCAAGGCTAACAGCGCTTTCGTTTCAAAGATCTCATCAATAATGATCCAACCATCATCAACGAATAGATCTAGTTGTGTATCAGTCAGCTTATCTTGCCAACTGATATCAAAATCAGACTGTTGTAATACACGCTGAGTCAGTGGTTTTTGGCTTGGGTCATCGCTATGAGGAAACAGTAATGGTGGATTATCTTCTCCTATCGGATGATCAATCACCAACTTTGTCACATCAAGATTGCTAATAATCTCTGTCATTTCGTCTCACTATGGTCAGTTAGCTGGCAATACATAGCCAATCAATGCCTTTTTACCAAACCATCGTTATCTTTTACTCTGCCTATGCTACCATAGATGTAATTTTTCTTATTTAAACTTTTGAGATTATGAACTATAAACACGCCTACCACGCTGGTAACTTTGCTGATGTGGTTAAACACATTTTATTGGTACAACTCCTTAATCAATTGGGGCAAAAAAACAAACCTTTTTATGTGCTTGATGCTTATGGTGGTCGCGGACTGTATTCACTGAGCAGTGAAGAAGCGCGCAAGACAGGTGAGGCCAAAGGTGGTATCCAAGCGTTACTAAATGCCAATACTGACAAGGCACCCGCTGCCGTCAAAGATTATATGGAAGGCATTAAGCAAGCCCGTTTCACTTATGACAATAAAGTCTACCCTGGTTCTCCTTGGTGGGTTGCCCATCATATCGAGAAAAATCCAGATGCGGGCGTGCGCGGTGAAGCTTTTGAAGCCAAAGCTAGCGAATATGATGCGCTAAACTATCAGTTGCACAAGTTACCCATTGGTATACAGCATCGTGACGCCTTTGAAGGTATTACCGCCGTTATTCCACCAAAAGAAAAGCGCGGTCTGATTTTTCTTGATCCGCCTTATGAGCAAGAGCACAAAGATTTTACACGCCTTATAAATTTACTCGTTGCTGCTTATAATAAATGGCCACAAGGCACTTACGCGCTTTGGTTCCCTATTAAGAACGTTGAAGCCGTTGAATTGTTCTATAAAAAACTGAAGCGTACTGAAATGCGCCGCCAGTTGGTTTGTGAGCTGAATATTTATCCAAATGATGTGGCGGTTGGTCTTAACGGTACAGGTTTACTGGTGATCAATCCACCTTGGCAGTTTGATAATCATGCACGTGAGATATTACGCTTCTTACAGCCTGCATTAAAAGTGGCTGATGCTCCAGACTTAACGCCTGATAGCGCAACCAATGTACGCTGGCTAGTCGGCGAATAACCATGTTAGTGAATAACTATGCCGGCAAATAAGGATATTGAGATGACTAACGTGCAATCACCTAAAGATGAATCAAATCATCCGCCTCTAAATGATGGATTGTTACAAGACAGCGCAGCAACCCAGCCGCCCTTTGTTGATGAGCATGATTTCAATATTCGCTTAGCGGATAATGAGAGTTATGATGGCTTGACCTTTGAAGTGATTGAAGCAGAAGTGGCTGAAGGCAAGCGCGTAGTCAGCCGCGGTGTCTATCTAGCACCAAATCTAATTACAACCTTGTCACTGCTATCTGGTTTTTATTCGATTTTGGCCAGTACGCAAGGCGAGTTCTACAAAGCTTCTTTAGCCATCTTTTTGTCCGCTATTCTCGACGGTGCTGATGGACGAGTGGCGCGTATGCTTAATGCGCAAAGCCCGTTTGGCGAGCAATATGATTCGCTTGCCGATATGCTGGCTTTTGGTGTTGCACCAGCGATCTTAGTTTATAGTTTTGCGCTGCAGCCGTTAGGTCGCATTGGCTTGGGGTGTGCGTTTGTCTTTACCGCCTGTGCTGCCTTCCGTCTGGCACGTTTTAACGTTCAGGTCGGTATTGTTGATAAAAAATACTTTGTCGGTTTGGCGAGTCCACTAGCTGCTATATTAGTAACGGCAGCGGTTATGGTCGCTGTCGACCATAATGAATGGGTTGGGCAGTACGATACGGCAGTCATGTTCTTATTTGCTGCTTGGGTGGTGATTTGTGGTTTACTGATGGTTAGTAACGTCAAATACTATAGCTTTAAAGAGTTTGATAAAAAGAAAGTACCTTTTGTGGTTCTAATAATCGGTGTGTTGGTCATGAGTATTGTGCTCTATGACATACCTGTCGGTATTTTAGCCATTGGTATTATCTATGCATTATCGGGTATTGTTACGACGATTAAAGCAAAAGCAAATTTTTAGAATTGACTGTTCGTGTCATATTAAGGAATTTACCGTAGGGTAAGTTCCTTTTTTTATGCGCTTTATATATTAAACTGGCTATCAGTGTATTCATCACGATAAGATAAAGAAGGATCAACTCATTTTTTAGCTAATGATCATTGATAACGGCTCGTTAAAGAAACCCACATGATTGAGATGAAATAAGCATGCTTATTTACGAGCTTACCTCAGCCCAGCGCAAATAAACATATACTACTACCCGATTGAAGCAAAAGTAGCGTCGCCATTCTGCAAATTTAGTCTAATCACCAAGATTATTCAAATTAAGATAAAATAGCCCTTGACTAAAGACTCAAACCCTCTATAATACGCCCTCATCAAGACGAGCTGGAAGCTTTATATGTAAGACACATATAAATAACCCAATTCACTTGAAGAAACAAAACATAAAAAAGCTTGACAAATCAAATCATTATGATAAGATAGTCGGCTCGCTAGATAGCTTGACCTGAAAGGGATTGAG
>NZ_BAWJ01000030.1 GCF_000586475.1 Psychrobacter sp. JCM 18903
AACCTTAACGGTAAAAAAGAGCTGCTTGGTATGTGGCTCTCAGAGAATGAAGGCGCTAAGTTCTGGCTAGGTGTTCTCACTGAACTGCAAAACCGCGGGGTGCAAGATATCCTCATTGCCTGTGTCGATGGTTTAAAGGGCTTCCCTGATGCTATCAACACCGTTTATCCAAACGCTCAGGTTCAGCTGTGTATCGTGCATATGCTGCGCTATTCAATGAAGTTTGTGCCATGGACGGATAAGAAGAAAGTAGCGGCTGATTTAAAAGCCATCTACGGAGCTGATACGCTTGAGATAGCCGAGGCCAATCTTGAACACTTTGATGAGACTTGGGGCAAAGATTACCCGCACGTGGTCAAGTCTTGGCGCAATAACTGGGAGGCTTAACGGTGTTCTTTGAGTATCCGAAAGACATCAGAAAAGTGATTTATACCACCAATGCGATAGAGTCGCTAAACAGTGTGATTCGGACGGCAGTGAATAAGCGTAAGGTGTTCCCATCTGATCAGGCAGCATTCAAAGTGGTGTACTTAGCCACCCAGCAGGCGTCTAAAAAGTGGTCGATGCCAATCCGTAACTGGACGTCTGCTCTGAATCGTTTTATGATTATGTTTGATGACCGTATCAGTAAGCATTTAATCTAAATGGCAGTTACACAGAATCTGGGATGGTCTCACAGTCAAGGCGATATTGTCTATACACCGCCCCAGGATTGACCTATACTTTAACTTCCGTACTATAGCTTTGCTTTTTCTTAGTCATGGCAAACTCCTCATCGAGTCGTTAGTTTACTAAGTTTATTTATACGGTTTCCTCAGCATAGCTCAGTGATTACTCAATATGGCATTAAAAAACCGAACGTCTGCTTTAAGGCGCGTTCGAATTACATTGATGACCATGTATGTCAGCAACCATTCAATCTAAATGACCGTTACACCGTTTCTTCAGCATAATTTACTTGTCGAATGACCCTTTTAAAAAATGCAAAGGCATCTTCAGCTCCTTTTAATGCTTGTTGGCGTTGTGTTAGTGTCAATTCTAAGCCATCTAATTGCTCTTTAAATTTACGCCAATGCACCATTCTGCCATCTTTATGTGCAGATAGGTGTTTTGCACCATGATTACTTGTAAGTTCAATTTTTTGAGCTTCTTTATATAAAATTGCGGCGCCTAAATTTGAACCTTCAGAGCAATAAAGCCAACCAATAGATTCAAACTCACTTGGACTAGGTATAGCCTCATCGACTAACATAGTCTTAACGTGAAGGTCTTGCATGTCCATGGCTACTTGTTCTAAGCGTGATAGACTATTAAGTCCCTTAATCTTAAGGTTTAAGCTGGGATTCTCATAGATAGGTTTCAAAACTTCGTGAAAAGCATTTTGTGCTTGTAAAAATTTACTGTAATTTTCTATAGAGGCAAATGGTTCCATAGATAAAACGAGCATGTCAACACTATCATGTGTTTGGCGGGAGTGCTTTTTTAATGCTTCACTAAGAGGTAAGTTCATCACTGTTTCCTATATTTATTAATTTAAGGGGCGCTCTCCCATTTCATCCTATTTAGTTAGCTTTTTTTAGATTGAGCGCACGCCAAAATATTTTTGGGTTTTTATTGATAGTTTTTTATGTATTTTATCCAAGACATATGGGCTAAAATTCGTAGGTTAACCCTACTTTGTAATTTCTTCCTGGTGCCGTAAATCTTTCAATGCCAACCCCTTGGTCATCTACCATAGAGTTGACGTTTAATTCTGCTAACGAACGCAAGTTGTCCCATGGAACATATTTAGCATTAAATAAATTAAACACCCCTGCTGATAGTTTTAAATTAGAACCTAGTCTTTTACTGCCATAAACATCATATACATAAGCCGATTTAGACTTATCAATGTGCTTATAAGGAGCAATGACATTTTCATAAGGCATGTTATAACCATTTGATTCTAAGGTAGCTACTTTTGCGTCTTCAGCATGTTTTCTGCCTAAATACCTTAGATTCGCAGACAGTTGCCAATCCTTTTTAGGGGCTTCATAACCTAACCCGAATGTGACATTCAAAGGCTGAGTCGCAAGTAAGTTGGTTCCTTTATCAGTTTTATCTTTGGCATAACTTAAATTAGCAATTACTCGAATATCTCCTTCTAGGTCAGCAAGCTGTCCAACATCCCATACGCCTCCTAAACGCAATCCATAAGTCTCTGCGTCACCAATATTTTGGGCGCTGAGTATATTTATAGAAAGGGGTGAACAAACCGGTTGGCCGGTCGAATAATCTTCATAGCATCGTTGTTGTTCCTCTTGAGAATTCAACAAACTGATAAAGTCACTATATTTAGTATAGAAACCTATAGCTGTAAAACTTAAATCTTGAAACTGGCCAGACAAGCTAAGTTCATGATTGATAGATTTCTCAGGCTTAAGATGAACATTGGGCGTCAAACTGTTTCCCATCATCTCAAATGCTGAATACATTTGGCTGGTAGCGGGTGCCATGAATCCTGTAGATAGCTGATACTGGGTCTGTAAATATGGCTAAGTTTGTAGTTTATGGAAACATCCCTCCTATATTGTCCATTTTATTATTGTGATCAAACTCGCCATTCTCATAATCAATACGTACCGGATAATATTTGCTCGCCTTCTCGATGCCTTTTTTATTGATTTCATCCATATAGGGTTTGTAGTTATAATTGTCATACCGAAGTCCAATCGTCGTATCGAGCTTTTCCGTTAAATTTATTTTGTCTTGAATGGCCACATTGAAGATATCTTGCTTCACTGAGGGCCCAATAAAATCGTACCAAGAACTGGGGTTGCCTGAAGAAGGAATATAAGTTTCTTCTAAGGTCAATCTATGGTCCGTCTTTGCATATTTTGTATTAACTGACAAAGTATGAGAGCCTAGCTTCTCAGTTTCTAACGGTAAGCTTGTTGCCTCTATACTTAGTTGTATGGTTTTGTCCTCTTGAGGCCGATGCATCACTCCATCTACTATAAGAGTCAGATCCCCATACTTGGCTATAAGTTTCTGTATTAGCCACTCCTGTAATTTTTTGCTGAGTTAAAGTGGTATTGACCTCATCTATGAACTCACTAGTAATAGGTAGGTATCTATGACTGATGCCATAACTTTCTAATTCTGCAGTATCCTTACCAATTCTTGAAGCAAAAGTCTTTCTGGTAAAGTTATTGGATACTCTATCCGTTTTTTGTTTAGTGGCATGAAAACCTAATCGGTTTTCTTCGTTCAAATGGAGGTATAACTTTGCTAACGTTGCCTCTGTTGTATAACTTAATGGGTCAGGTAATATTGCTGCTGTATTAGATCTGTATCCTGTAGAGGGATATTTATAGTCTGGATCATTGATAAAATCATAGGCAGGATCTAGTTTGTTTTTATCGAAATCTAACATTCGGTGATTTTTTGTTTCATGTCCTTCACGATGCACATAATTAATTATTGCCTCAACCTTATCGTTTTTCCCTGCTAAACCAAAAGCGTTACTAAATTCTTCATTGCTATTGCTATAACCTGTTTTGATATAACCACCAAGTTGACGATCAGGTCTTATTAAATCTTCTGGGTCTTTGGTCTTGAAACTAACAGACCCTCCCATTGCACCACTACCAGAATTAAAAGAGTCCGCCCCGACTTCAAACTCCACCTCTGACAGAAGCTCTACATCGGGTGAAAATCGACCCTCAAACATATATCCATAAGCTGAAAATATTTCATTGACTTGCTTATCTGGCAAGCTAACGCCATCTAAGTTTAAAGCTACCCTATTGCCATCTACCCCTCTGATGGCGTAGCCATTGCTACCATATCTTCCTGCATCTGCCACACTTATATCAGGGTTATAACGGACTAAATCTTTATCACTGTCAATTAGGTTGTCTGATATCGTCTTGGCCGTTTTAAGGTCGTCCCCTACATTTATAGGGGGCTGCTTATTAGCATAAACAGTTATCGTGTCCATATGTAACATCGGTAAGTTTTCTTCTTGGTGCTGAGTATCCGCAATGGCTGATTGATACATCAAAGTTCCAACAAGAATACTTAATAGGGTTTTAGACTTACCTTTAAGACTAGGTATATATATCGACTTCTTATAAGTTGAATCCTCGTGCATTCCAAATTTCCTATAGTAAAAATAAGCACAATTTTCTTCACATCAGCCTCGTCGTCAAAGGAAATAATATTAATTGTTAATAACATTGCTGATAGTTTCTTCATATAATAAAACAATATAGTTACATTGTAAACGATAATCATTAACAAATAGGAAAATATATTATCTTAGAGTATTTTACTTTTTGCAAAGGCTTAGCAAGGAGTCAGGAAAACGTCTTGTAATAGTAGGAAAAATTAAGCGTCCGGCAGTCGAGACATCCACACAGTAACAGTGATGCATATTGCGCATGTAACCCAAGCAAGCCACTGCAAACTATCAGAAAATCGGTAAAACAACATACCGCATGACATAGCCATCATTGACCAAGCCAAATATTTTGCCTTACGAGGAATAGCTCGATGCTGCTGCCAGTTCTTTACCATTTCACCGAACACTTTATGTTTGAGAAGCCACTGATTGAATTTATCAGACCCTTTAGCCCAGCATGCTGCCGTTAGTAAAATGAAAGGGGTGGTAGGTAATACTGGAAGAATAATACCGACTAAGCCTATGAAGAAGAAAAAACCGCCTAGCGCCATAAATAATATTCGTATTATGCGGTTATGATGAATTTGGTTGAGCATTACTTTTTTTTGTAAATTCGATGAATTTGTTGAAGGTTGCACATTGTTCATAAGAAAGTAGCTCGATAGTTAAAGAGTAGCAGCCAGTTATTTAGCGAACTGCGAATATTTTTATTAGAGAATAAACTGTATTTGCAGGTAGTTTTTTACAGATTATTGTAAATGATAATCATTCAATTATCAAAATTATGATATGTTACTACCCCAATCATTCCAATGAATGAGTGTTTTACGATTTATATTGAATATTTTTGATAAAAGTAGGGCAGTATTTTTTTATGTGAACTAATAGATACTTATATTACAGACCTATACTATCAATCCTGTAGAACTTGACTTAGGGGGTTTTATTTACGCAGTCTGATAATGAAAGTCAAACCACATTTTTCTTGGCGTTCTATAGCTTAAACGCTATTGAATTCTACTGCTAGCATAGCCACTATCTTGCCTCGGGGCGTAATACTGCTTCGCTTCCTCCTTCCTCATTTAAGAAGTCTCATTCATCCTGAGCTGCCTAGCTACTTTGCCGTTGTCGTTGTCATCTGCTAGTTTTTGACGGTTTCAGTCATAAAAGCGGCACTATGAGTCCTGGTTATCTTAGTCATGATAAACGCTCTATTAAGTCTTTAATTTACCAAAACGGGTTCTACAGTTTTTTCAGCATAGCTTAATCCCTGCTTGATACGCTCTCTACGCTTGTCGTTATCAAGCTTTGCCATCGTTGCTAACAAGTCGATCAGCATATGGTTAATCACTGTTAGGATATCACCTGTCATGCCCATACTTACCGTATGCGTGGTTGGTAGATCAGCCACCACCAATCGTAAGCCTTTATCTTTGATACGCTGCTTTAAGATCGCAAAATCATCTTGAGATAGCCGGCTTAATCTATCCACGCTTTCAACCAGCAGAATATCGCCTTCTTCAGCATCATTGAGTAACAGAGTGAGTGCTGGTCTATCAAGCTTCGTACCACTGAAATGCTCTACGTACTCAACATGGTTATCATCATAGCTTTGGCTAAAGCTAATCAAGTCAGACAACGCTCTCTTAGCGTCTTGATCCTTAGTACTGGCTCTCACATAAATACGAACGGTCATAACGCCCCCTCTATTACTTAGACTTAATCATTAATGTTTATTGATAATAGCAGGATATTACTATCATTTGATAATAGAAAAAAGTCTAATGATAGATAGATTATCATTTAAAGGTTTTATATTTTGGGTATAGGCTAATGATAGGAAAAAAGCACAGCAGCCAGTCTTATAATTCAAAAGTCTGTTATAGATGGTTCCATGCTAACAGTCTGCTTTAAGTAGTCTGTTAATAGGTTTGAAAGGTAAAATAACTGGTTTCCTTGGGGTATACCCTAATTTACAATCCACACTTTAAATTAATAAGTCCAAAAAAGACTTGTTGGTAATTTTCATATCATTCAAAGTAGTTAGCTAACTCTCCCAAGCATAAGATACTTATCCAATAGAATTAAGCTGCCTAGTTTAGTTTTTGCATTGGCGTAAACTTACAAACAATCAAATGGAAAAATTATTATGAAGTCTAAGCTAGTCATTGTGGTGCTCATACTGTTATTTTTATCTGGTTTGTCAGGGCTACTGGAAATTGTGTTTTACAACGGTATTAATGCCGATGGTATATTGCAAGAAAGTTTCTTTTTGCCGTTATCCTTCATATTGGCAACACTAGCGGTCGTACTTTATATATGCTCAATAGTAACTAAACTAATATCTGCAAAGCTCAAATGCTGATGATGGAAGCCTTATTTATACTCTGCAATTATCTTCTATTATTACTAACATGTAAAAGTCATTTGATTCTAATGCTGGTTATCATTTCTCATAAACAATGTAAAGTAGGCGTTATAGATCAGATAGTAAGTAACGAGCTGAATCTATAGTGCTAAAAAACATATGATTTACAGATACTGATCTTTAAGTCAACCTTATTAGGATTAAAATAATGACTCTTTCCGTAAACAAAAACAATGTAGACTCACTTGCTCAAGAGTCTGGTATCCAACTTATTAAAGCAGGTACTTATAAGCTAAACCAACTCGCTGGCTTACTTGAAGTTAACAACCTAAAAAGTCAAATGGCAGAAGTTAATGTCACCGATAATGCCAATGGCTTAACGGTTGGTTTTTTTGCCATGCAACCTGGTGTTGATTTTGAGTTTACTTATGAATTTGTAGAATACAAAGTAATCACTAAAGGTAAGATTGTGATGCGAGACTTACAAGGCAACAAGTATGTGGCAGAAGTAGGTGATATCTTACTATTTACACCTAACGTGACGGTTATATTTGATGGCGAAAGTGATGGTGAGGCAGTTTATACCGCACATCGCAGTGCTGATAACATGTTTGCACCTAAGTAAAATTTCAGGCTTATTATGAAAAATACATGATGAGCCTGTTAGCTGATTTCATGGTTGTTAATAACGATTTGAACAAGTCATCTGCCTTCGATCTATTGAGGAGGTAGATACATCAAGTACTCACGATTAAGCTTCTAATATTCATGATTGTGATGGCCATAAGCTCACCATTTCCTGCCACGTAAAAGCCTGATTTATGATTTTAGCTTTCATGAATCTCACCTCATAATGACAGCAGTCTATTAGTTACTCTGGTTTTCATAACCTACCTTGCGAATAGATTGTCAGTTATTTGAATATGTTATTGTCTAGGACAACGTTATGAATATAATCACACCTAAAATTGTCGTTATTGGCGGCGGTGCTGGTGGTTTAGAGCTTGTAACCCAATTAGGACACAAGTTAGGAAAGAAAAAGCAAGCGATATATTATTAATAGATAAAAACCGTACTCATATTTGGAAACCGTTACTGCATGAAGTCGCGACAGGCTCTATTGATTCTGATTTAGATGGTGTGGTGTACTCGGCGCATGCTGCTCAGCATCATTACCACTTTCAGCTGGGGGAATTTGATAATATTGATCAAAAAACTAAAACCATCACTCTTGCTGCACTGTATGATGAATCAGGCCATACTATCTTGCCGGAACGCCACGTGCACTACGATCATCTTGTTATTGCCATTGGCAGCATAAGTAACGACTTCAATACCCCTGGGGTGAAGGAAAACTGCTACTTTTTGGACTCAACTCAGCAAGCTCAACGTTTTCAGCATTCATTGCTTGATGGTTTTACGCGTCTTCATCAAGATGATAACCAGCAGCAAGCACTTAATATCGCCATTGTTGGTGGAGGTGCAACGGGAGTAGAACTTTCAGCTGAGCTGTACCATGTGTCTAATCTATTAAAGCTATACGGCTTGACAAATATGTCGCCGAAACGTTTACACATCCATTTAATTGAAGCGGGACCACGCATTTTACCTGCCTTGCCTGAGCGTATTGCATCAAGTGCTAAGCGCGAATTATTGAAACTAGGCGTTCATGTACGTGAACATACACAGGTGAAAGAGGCGACGAAGTACGGCTTTATTACGAAAGATGATGAGCAGATTGAGGCTGATATCATGGTATGGGCGGCAGGCGTAAAAGCCCTGATTTTATTAAAGATTTGGGGGTTTTTGAGCTTACTTCTAATAATCAAATTCGGGTAAATAAATTTTTACAAAGCACGGTTGATGACAGTATCTTTGTATTAGGCGATTGCTGCGCCTTCACCCAAACCGATGGCAAACAAGTGCCACCGCGCGCGCAATCTGCACATCAAATGGCAAAATGTGTTGAAAAAAATATAATTGCAACGCTAAGAAAGCAGCCACTACGAGGTTTTACCTATAACGATTATGGGTCACTGGTTAATCTATCACGTTACGGTACTGTGGGAAACTTAATGGGTAATCTCACCAATAACAGCTTTTTCATTGAAGGAAAGATTGCCCGTTTTATGTACATATCGCTCTATCGCATGCATCAAATGTCTATTCATGGTGCCTTCAAGACATTTGCTTTATGGATCAGCGAAAAAATATTACGCATAGGTCGTCCAAAGATCAAATTACATTAAGCAAAACGACAGCGATAAACTGATTATCGCTGTCGTTTTTTGCACTGTCATAAGAGGTTTGCGACGGGCACTAGAAGCGCATGAAAGGTGCAGTTCGGCTGGTCTTCGACTCAGCGACTGTTTCAGGTAATCCTTGCGCCACGATAAGGCCACCTGCATCACCTGCACCAGGGCCAATATCAATTACCCAATCACTATTACTAGCAACCTGCATGTCGTGTTCGACCATGATAACGCTGTTACCGGCATCAACAAGTCCATTCAATTGCGCCATCAACATCGAGATATCTTTTGGGTGCAAACCCGTTGTTGGCTCATCTAGGATATACAGCGTATCGCCGCGCTGCGTTCGCTGCAATTCAGTGGCAAGTTTAATACGTTGGGCTTCACCGCCAGATAGCTCAGTTGCTGGTTGGCCAAGTCGTAAGTAGCCAAGCCCGACTTGTAGCAAGGCACTTAATGCTCGCAAGATAGCAGGGTCGTCTGCAAAGAATTCATAAGCTGATTCAACCGTGAGCGCCAGCACATCGGCGATGTTTTTGTCATGATACGTGACCTCTAGCGTGTCCTCATTGTAGCGCTGTCCGTGACAGACTTGGCAAGGCGAATAGACGCTAGGAAGAAACAGTAGCTCGACACTCACAAAGCCTAAGCCTTCACAATTAGGACAACGACCTTTAGTCGTGTTGAATGAAAAACGCCCTGCGTTGTAACGACGAGATTTTGCCTCGCTCGTTGACGCGAATAGCTTACGGACATGATCAAACAGTCCGGTATAGGTAGCAAGGTTTGAGCGCGGCGTACGCCCAATGGCTTTTTGATCGACGGTTACCAGTCGTTTGACATCATCCATACCCTCAATGATTTGTCCACCGGTTGGCGTCTCCAACTCTTGCTCAAGTAGATCGGCTTCGCCAGTTGGAGCTTCAACCGTTTGTTTTTGTCCTAGAGCCTCATAAACGAGCTCTACCAAAGCTTGACTCACTAGACTCGACTTGCCTGAACCTGATACACCCGTGACAGTAGTCATCACACCCAATGGAAAACCGACATCCAGCTCTTGTAAGTTATTACGCGTAATCCCTGTAAGTTTAAGCCACGCTGTCGGCTCTCTTGGTGTGCGTTTTACGATAGCGTCAGTGCTGAACAGATAGCGGCTGGTATGCGAGTGAGTCACGTCGCGCAATCCCTCTACAGGACCACTATAAATCACCTCGCCGCCATGAGTACCCGCATTGGGGCCAACGTCTACGATCCAATCAGCGTGTCTGATGACGCTCACATCATGCTCGACGACAAACACTGAGTTACCAGCGGCAATGAGCTCATCTAAGGCACTTAGTAATGCTTGGGTATCTGCTGGATGAAGACCAGCGGATGGTTCATCTAGTACATAAACCACCCCAAAAAGTTGTGAGCGAATTTGAGTGGCTAGGCGTAAGCGTTGTAGCTCACCAGGAGATAGTGTAGGTGTGGTGCGCTCAAGTGATAAGTACCCCAAACCCAATAGGGTCAGTGCTTTTACCCGAGATAACATATCACTGGCAATGCGCTGAGCGACGATAGCCTTTTCACGATTTGCCATATTGTCAGTTGGGACTTTATTGGCCGCAGTCTCAAGCTTGCGCGCCAGTTCGATAAAGGTCAGTTGCGACAGCTCCCCAATATCGAGTCCTGCGAACGTAACGGATAGTGATTCTTTTTTCAGTTTTTTACCATCACATTCCGGACATACAGAGATTTGCATAAACTGAGAAACGCGCTTTTTTGTCAATGAGCTCTGAGTAGTGGCAAAAGAATGCAGTATGAAGCGCTTTGCACTCGAAAACGTGCCCATATAGTTGGGCTTTTCGCCGCTCTCAATCGCTTTTCTTACTTGCTCAAGGCTGTATTCAGGGTAGACAGGAACGGTTGGGGTTTCATCTGTAAACAAGATCCAATCGCGGGTTTCTTTTGGCAGTTTATGCCAAGGCGTGTCAATATCGTAGCCGAGTGACACCAGTATGCGGCTTAGGTTTTTGCCTTGCCACGCTGGTGGCCATGCTACGATAGCACGCTCTCGAATGGTTTTGGTGTTATCAGGTACTAGTAACTCTTCGGTGACTTCAAACACGCGGCCAATACCAGAGCAAGTAGGACAGGCACCCTCAGGTGTATTTGGCGAAAACGCATCGCCATACAATATCTCTTGACCGGTAGGATAATCTCCAGCTCGTGAATAGAGCATGCGTAGCCCGTTTGAGATAGAAGTAACACTGCCTACTGATGAGCGCACTGAGGGCGTACCTCGTTGTTGTTGTAGAGCAACTGCTGGCGGCAGACCTTCTACCATATCAACATCAGGCTCATCAACCTGATCTATCAATCGACGCGCATAAGGGGATACTGAATCTAAATAACGACGTTGTGACTCAGCAAATAAAGTGCCAAAAGCAAGTGATGACTTACCTGATCCTGATATACCGGTAAAAACAACCAGTGCATCACGAGGTAAATCTACATCGATATTCTTTAAGTTGTGAACGCGAGCTCCCCTGACTCGAACACTGTGGTCAGTGTCACAGAGAATGTCTTTATTGATATGTTTATTGTTATTGGTAGCCATAAACAGGCGACTCCTATTGAATTGTATTTCTTGATTTTAAATATATTTGGATTTTGCTCATTGACGTTTGCAGTCATGGATAAGTGTTATTTATCTATTGATATTCTTTATAAAAGGTTGAAGGTAATAAGAAAGATCTTAATGTTTTTTTTGTTATTGCAGAGCCTATGTTTAACGTACACAGTACGCGGACTCACATAAATAGACAGAATATCAAGTGTCACAAAATTGATTTTAATGACAAAAGGGTCCTGCAAAATTTGCAGGACCCTTTTTACGGTAGTATTGATACTAATATTAGTGGTTACGAACGAGCGGTCCGTAATACTACTATTATGCTTCTTTGAAGCAATAAACGGCAAGCTTATTACCATCCAGGTCACGAACATAAGCCGCGTAAGCTTAGGTGCCCAATCGCGTGTACCAGGTTGGCCTTCATCTTGAGCACCAGCGCTCAATGCTGCTGCATGAAATGCGTCAATAGCAGCGCGACTTGGTGCTTCAAAGCTCACCATATTGCCATTACCAACACTAGCTGGTTGACCGTTATTAGGTTTCATAACAAATAACGATGGTGCGTCTACGCCCCATATTGAACCATTATCACCTAGGTCAGCAATGCGTTTAAGCCCTAGAATCTCTAAAACGTTGTCATAGAATGTACGTGCTTGATTAACATCGTTAGTGCCAAGGGTAACGTGAGTAAAAATGCTCATGTGTTGTTCTCCAGTTGTGGATGATTTTTTATCAATAGTTTTTCTATCGAGTTGCAACAAGTTTGCCGCGTTGTCTGTCGATGGAAACCATCATACGTTATTCCATATAAAAGATAATGGGTCTAAAAAGAAAATAACTTTTACCATAAGGTAATAATTATTTTCTTGATAGAAGCGCGTATATCCACTTATGTTTGAGCAATGCCATTATTTGTTCTGTCACCATCAAGACTGTTTATATAACTACTCAGCCAGAGACTTAAGGCTAACTGCTTACGCAAAATAATTTACTGTAAGTAGCCATTCTTAGATTTTATATCGGGCGGCAGATCGGTTTCTCCCAGTGCCTCTAGTAAGTTAATTTCGATGGTACGCGACAGAGCACTCAGTGGTAGATTGTTAGCGGCCAAGCCAAAAGGCGATTCCAACTCCTCACTAAGAGCATCTAGACCAAAAAAAGTATAGGCGATCACTGCACAGACAAACGGAGTAGCCCATCCCAGAGATGACACCAAACCAAAAGGCAACATAAAGCAATATAAGTAGGTGGTGCGATGTACTAACAGCATATAAGCAAATGGTAGTGGCGTATAATGAATGCGCTCGCAGGCGGCCAAAACTACAGTCATAGAGGTCAGCCGTTCATCCATGTTCTGTACTAGAAATTCCGATAATAATCGCTCACGTCGGCTATAACCGACCTTTTTCCCCATCAGCCGCAGCAGGTACTCGGGCAGATTTTGCGCTTGGCGCATGCTGACGTGGTGCTCGGGTTCTACAAAACGATCAACGTCCTGCCAAGGTTCAGTGTCACGTAGTCGATGGCGCAAAGCATGAGTAAAGGCGATGGTTAGGTGAATCATACGGCGCTGGGTTTGTCGTCCAGTCTCCGTTTCTTCATCCATAAATGAGAGCACTTGGCGGGCCAAGCTACGAGCATCCACTACTAGCTGACCCCATTGACCCCTAGCTTCCCATCAGCGTTGATAGCTGGCATTGTTACGAAAGCCGAGGAACAATGATAAAGCAACCCCTAGAAAAGTGAAGGGAGCCGTACTATAAGAGGAGAAGAAGCCTGGAAACCAGTACTGGATGCCTGCTATTAGAGTACTAAGCAAGATGGTGAGAAAAATCTGAGGATAAATTTTTGGTAGGATAGAGCCGCGCAAGGTAAAAAACAGCTTGAGTGCGTTCGGTTTTTGCTTGACGATCATGTCAGCCTCCTAACGATCGAGTTGGTTAGAGTAGTGTGCAAGACCTCCAAGTAATTAGATGATTTATCTTTCGAGGTGCGAGGCCTTAAAGTATGGGTAGTTCTTACTATCACCCAGTTAGGGTTTAGATAAATGTGCTGCTAAATAATCTAGTAGCAGCCTAATTTTTGGCGACAAATGGCGATTATGAGTATAAACGGCCCAAATACCTTCTTCAGGTTCTCTAAAGTTATCCAATAAGCTGACAAGCTCCCCCGACTCTAAGTGCTTTTGTACGTAATAATCAGGTAGCTGCACAATACCCAATCCCTTTATAGCCGCATCGACTAAACTATAACCGCTGTTATAGCGCACTCTACCTGCCACTCGAATATTTTTCTCTTTACCCGATTCTTTAAAGTGCCAGTAGTCTAGCGTACCCAACAAACAGTTATGTTGACCAAGCTCGGTTAGAGAATGCGGTATGCCGTATTTTTCAATATAAGAGGGCGACGCGCAGACAAAATTAGTGCGACTACTGAGCTTTTTTGCCATCATGGTCGAATCACGAAGCTTTCCGATGCGAATGGCCAAATCATAGCTGTCTTCAACCAAATCAAGCTGTTGATTACTCAGAAGTGCAGTTACTTCAATATCATCATATTGCACCATAAAGTCATTCACCAATGGTATTAATTGTCGCTCTCCATAAGTGACAGGAGCTGTCAGTTTAATCATGCCTTGCGGTTTTGATTGCAAGTGAGTCACTGCTTGTTCCGCGGCATCCAGACCATCAAGTACCCCACGGCAGTGCTGATAAAAAACATTACCTTCTTCTGTTAATGAGACCTTACGAGTCGTTCGATAGAGCAATTTAATATTGAGACGTTGCTCTAAGGCGCTTACCTGTCGACTCACTTGGGCGGTCGAGATGCCTATTTTTTTTGCAGCTTTCGTAAAACTTTCATATTCAGCCACGTAGACGAACTCACTAATGCCATCCCATTTCATAATTATTACCTATATGTAAAAGATACTTTCGAATATAGCATATTATCATCTAATCAGAAATAGATATAATACAAGCACAAATTCAAAAGAGCTCCAGTTCATTGTAACTAAGCTTGCTAATATAAGAGGTGAAAGATGAGTTGGATGTTTCTTTTTTTGGAGTAGTCGCAGAAGCTTTGTCTCATGTTGCATTAAAGGAGACAGATGGCTTCACTAAGCCGTTAGCAAGTATGTTAGTTCTATTAGGACATCTGGCTGCCTTTGTTTTTTTAGGACAGGCCATGAAAGGAATGCCGGTTGGTATTGTTCATGCATTGTGGGCAGGACTTGCAATAGTGACAGTAACGGCATTATCGTCTGTTATCTACCGACAACATCTCGATTTGAGCACTTGGATCGGCATGGGGTTGGTTGCAGTAGGCGTTGCTACCATTAGCCTATCACAAGGGCATAGCCATTGATTTAGAGTGGCAACGCGCGGCCCTAAATCTTTCTAATTAGCTCTATTAGCTGAGGCTAGAAGATAATAGAAAGTCAGTAGAATACCCTTATCACAAAGTGATAAAGTAAATAGAGATCAAATTTTTCGCTCAGCTCAACATGGTGTTCTAGAAATATGTCTGAGTTGAACAGGGACAACAATCAACTAACCAAAAAGAGAGACTCTTATGTCAGATAAATTTATTAAATCGAAAGCCGCCATTGCTTGGGGGCCAAATCAGCCGCTATCTATCGAAGAAGTGGATGTCATGCTGCCACGTAAAGGCGAAGTATTGGTAAAGATCATCGCCAGTGGCGTTTGTCATACCGATGCCTTTACCTTATCTGGTGAAGACCCAGAAGGCGTATTCCCAGCGATTTTGGGTCATGAGGGTGGCGGTATCGTTGAGCAAATCGGCGAAGGCGTGACCAGTGTCCAAGTTGGCGATCATGTTATCCCTTTATACACCGCAGAATGTGGCGTCTGTAAAATGTGTACCTCAGGCAAAACCAATTTGTGTTCAGCCGTGCGCGAGACCCAAGGTAAAGGTCTGATGCCAGACGGTACCACGCGTTTTTATAAAGATGGTGAGCCAATTTATCATTACATGGGCTGCTCAACTTTTTCTGAATATACTGTCTTGCCAGAGATTTCATTGGCTAAAGTCAATAAAGAAGCGCCATTAGAAGAAGTTTGCTTGCTAGGTTGTGGCGTCACGACTGGTATGGGCGCGGTCATGAACACTGCAAAAGTCGAAGAGGGTGCTACGGTCGCTATCTTTGGCATGGGCGGTATTGGTCTGTCAGCGGTCATCGGTGCTGCAATGGCAAAAGCCAGCCGCATCATTGTGATTGATATCAATGAAAGCAAGTTTGAGTTAGCCAAAAAACTAGGCGCAACTGACTGTATTAATCCAAAAGATTATGACAAACCAATTCAGGAAGTCATCGTTGAGTTAACCGATGGCGGTGTTGATTATTCGTTTGAATGTATCGGTAACGTCGATGTGATGCGTTCCGCGCTTGAGTGCTGCCATAAAGGCTGGGGCGAGTCGGTTATTATCGGCGTGGCTGGTGCAGGTAAAGAAATTTCAACCCGTCCATTCCAGTTAGTGACTGGTCGTGTCTGGAAAGGTTCAGCATTTGGCGGCGTGAAAGGTCGTACGGAATTGCCAGGTTATGTTGAGCGCTATCTAGCGGGCGATCCCATTACAGGATTTCATTACTCATACCATGCCATTAGAAGACATCAATGAAGCGTTTGACTTGATGCATAAAGGCGAGAGTATTCGTACGGTTATTCATTTTTAAGAATGAGTCATCATGATCTTTTTTAACAAATGATCGGTCATTTATAGGTGATTAACATTAAGTAGTTATGTTGTCATGATAACAGTGCTGTCTCTTTTTGGGGGCAGCATTTAATGTTTTAACAGAGGTGTTTTAGTATGTCCATAGAGAATATTAGTGTCAATAAAAGTTTTGGTGGCTGGCATAAGCAGTATAGCATCATTCAAAATCATTAAATTGTAGTATGCAGTTTGCTATTTACTTGCCGCCTCAGATGGGCAGTGGTACAAAAGTCCCTGTCCTTTATTGGTTGTCAGGCTTGACCTGCACAGATGAGAACGTCATGCAGAAGTCTGGGATACAGCGTATTGCTGCAGAATTGGGTATCGCTATTGTCGCCCCAGATACTAGCCCTCGTGGTGAAGATGTTGCTGATGATGCAGCCTACGATTTAGGTCAAGGGGCAGGATTCTACGTTAATGCTACTGAGATGCCTTGGAGCAAGCACTACCAGATGTATGATTATGTGGTCAATGAGTTGCCTGAGTTAATTGAGGCATCGTTTCCAGTATCTGATAAGAGAGCCATTTCTGGTCATTCGATGGGTGGTCTTGGTGCGTTGAACATTGGCATGCTTAACCCAGAGCGCTATAGTTCAATATCTGCTTTTAGTCCTATCAGTAACCCTGTGAATTCTCCATGGGGACAAAAAGCTTTTACTGCTTATTTAGGTGAAGATAAAGCCAATTGGCTGAACTACGATCCTAGTGAGCTCATGAAACGAGCAACTGAATTAGTTCCTGCTAAAGTAGATCAGGGTGAGTCTGACAACTTCCTTGTAGAGCAGCTCAAGCCAGAAGCTTTACTCGCAGCTGCAGAATCAAACGATTATCCTTTAATGTATCAATTGCATGAGGGCTATGACCATAGTTACTATTTTATCGCCAGCTTTATTGAAGAGCATTTGCGCTTTCATGCCAAACATCTAAGTCAGTAAACTGAACAACTGATGAAATATTTGGTGGTGTTCTAAAAAGTATGCTGGCGCTAAAAATCAATAAGAAGTCTATGCTAAGTTCTCTGATTCTATATGGCTTTCAAAGCTTCAAAAATTGTTCAAATTTTGATCAGCATACTTTTTGACACACCACCGAATATTTATGGTAAGTACACCATGAAGTGCACTGTGGCTATTTCAGCGAGTTAAAGCGTTGATACCATTCGCCCACAGCTTAGCGTTCAAGTCCTCACTAGGGAACCGAACCATAGGTATAATCCAGTGAGTAGATAGGGCGGTAATCCCCCCAATAAATAAGAACACCTAGAAATAGAGATTAACTGCTAAAATATACCAGCAGGAGACTCCTATGAAAAAGACACGCTTTACTGATAATCAAATCGTTAACATCCTCAAACAAGCAGAACAAGGCGTCCCTATTGCTGACTTGTGCCGTGAGCACAATGTCGGCCAAAGCACCTTTTACAACTGGCGTTCTAAATATGGTGACATGGATGCTGCGCTCATCAGCCGCCTCAAAGAGCTTGAAGTTGAGAATGCTCGATTAAAAAAGATGTACGCTGATGAATGTCTTAAATCAGACATATTACAGGATGCCATGTCAAAAAAGTGGTAGCGCCCCTCAGGCGCAAAGAGATGGCTTGTCACTATATTAAAGAGCATGGCATCAGTATCCGCAGGGCTTGCCTGATCTTTAATATCAGCGTCACCTGTTATTATCACAAGTCGTTAGCAACGGATGAGAATCAGCAGATCGCGCACTTGCTTATAGAGCTGACCGAGCAGAACAAGAACTGGGGCTTTGGATTGTGCTTTTTAAGCCTGCGTAATGTACTGGGGCTACCATACAACCATAAGCGCGTGTATCGCATTTACCGTGAGCTTGAACTGAACCTTAGAATTAAACCTAAGCGTCGCATTAAGCGCGCTAAACCGCTACCCTTGGCTGTACCAGATAAAATAAACCAAAGCTGGAGCGTGGACTTTATGCATGATGCCTTAACTGATGGCAGCGGCTTTAGACTATTCAATGTCATTGATGATTACAACCGTGAAGCCTTAACGGTTGAGATCGACTTCTCATTACCCGCTCACAGAGTCATACACAGTTTAAATCAGCTGATTGAATACCGAGGTAAAACGGTTCAAGTGAGATGTGATAACGGACCTGAATATCTTAGTAGTGCGCTCAGAAACTAGGCTTTCGATCAAGGCATCACCATTAGTTGTATTGAGCCTGGCAATCCACAACAAAATGCTTATGTGGAGCGTTTTAACAGAACGATGCGCTATGATTGGTTGAACCAAGAGCTGTTTACGGATTTAGATCAAGTCCGTCAGCAAGCAGAGGATTGGTTATATCACTACAATTACGAGCGCCCGAACATGGACAATGGCGGCTTTACGCCGATACAGAAACTAAACCACGCAGCTCAATTCTATTTGATAAGTGTCTTATGGTTGGGACGATTACCTACCATATCACGTAAAAATAGGCAACGTTGTTTTATTAATCACTTTTCTCACTGATAAGTGGGTATGTATGCCTTTAACGCTAGTAAGCTTATGCAATTTACGAGTAAACTCTTCATAATCATTGAGGTCTGCGCTGACTACTTCCAATAAGTAATCATAAGGGCCCGAAACAACATGTCCATTGATTACCTCATCCATCTCGGATAACGCTTGTTCGAAGGCTGTAATCGATCCTTCTTGATGGTTGCTCAGACTGACTTCCACAAAAAAGCTCATCGTAATGCCAGCTTTAGCTCTATTTATGTTCGCTTGGTAACCCTCTATATAAAATTCATCTTCTAAACGTTTCAGGCGCCTAGCACAAGGTGAGGGTGACAGACCAATGCGCTCGGCTAATTCAGCTGTTGATAAGCGTCCTTCTTTCTGAAGCGCTTCCAAAATATGACGGTCGATTCTGTCCATATATTGCCTTTCTGGTTTTTTCAGCCAATAATTCTATATTATTTGGCATTATCCGCTAAATAACTATAGATTTGCAATAAATGAATAGAGATAAAAGCGCGATTTTTGATTGATAATTAGGCTTTATATACAAGCATAAGCCATCCATATGAATACCATTTCTCAGCCCTCATCACGTAAAAACCCCTTGTTTACACTATCTCCGCTGATGAAAGGCTATGCGGCGATGATTGTTGTGATATTGATTTGGTCAGGCTTTGCATTAACGGTAAGGGCGGTCGGGGCATCGTCGTTAAGCATTGCTGATGTCATGGTCATTCGATTTAGCGTGCCATTACTTTTATTGACGCCTTGGGTATTCTCTAGTTTGAAGGAAATCAGAAACATTAGAGGGGCTGATGCCATTTTTATTTTATTTGGCGGTGCTCCTTTTCTGTTGCTTGCCACTTTTGGCGCGAGCACTGCTCCTGCAGCTTACGTTGGTACTATTTTGACAGGGACGCCAGTATTCTTTGCCGCACTCTTATCCTTTGTTTTTTATCGCCAACGTATATCGCTAAAGAAATTTTTGGCATTCATGATTATTTTCTTTGGCGTAGCCACGATGATGGTGGGAAATGCAGGGCCAACACCTAATAGTCTGCTACAGGGTATGACCTTTCTAGTGATTGCGAGTTTGGTTTGGGCAGGTTACACATTAGGTTTAAAAAGTACGAGTTTGAGTCCAGTAGCGGTTGCTATCGTCCTTTCTTATACCGCATTTTTGGTGACATTAGTGATGATTCTATCTGGACTTTTAGAGACCAACCTCGGGGCTGTTTCGTTTGACGATGCCCTACCTTTTATCTTAATACAGGGCGTTGGTGTTGGTATTGTCTCAACCATTGGGTTTTCTTATGCGGTCAACAAGCTCGGTTCCATTCGCACCTTATTGCTTGGCTCCTTGTCTCCTGGATTAACCGCTTTACTCGCAGCATTAATACTCAATGAGTCTTTATCAATCGCAATGATGTGCGGCATCGTGTTAAGCACAGTTGGCGTCATTTTATCTAATCGAGCGAAGTAAGAGCTGTCCTCATTTTAAAAATGAGCGTCAAAAATAAAAGCTTAATCTTTCATCGAGTAGTGTTCTTGAGCCTTTTATCTATGTGTAGTGGCATAATAAATTAGGACAGCACGGAAGAGGTTTATACTAACCCAAAGAGGAAAATAGTATGACCACCAAACGCAACCAATACACCCGAGAATTCAAATTAGAAGCGATTAGCTTAGTTGTTGATCACAAACGTAAAATACCTGACGTGGCCAATTCCTTAGGGATAGGTAAATCCACCTTGCAGAAATGGCTGAGTCAATACCGTCAAGAAATGAGTGGCCAAGCGCCTAAAGTCGGCAACGCTTTAACGGATGAACAGCGCGAGCTCCAAGATCTGCGTAAACAGGTTAAGCGGCTGACTATGGAGCGCGACATCTTAAACGAGGAGGGATAAAACGAAGCACTGCTTCGTCCCGACGCAAGACGAGAGCTATGCTCAAG
>NZ_BAWJ01000029.1 GCF_000586475.1 Psychrobacter sp. JCM 18903
CTTAATCCTTAGAAATCAGGGAGCGGTTCAGACTCATACTTCTTTCTATGTTCATCTACTATACTATGTCTTAATCCTTAGAAATCAGGGAGCGGTTCAGACCAAGAATATTCTACAATGAATACTCTAGATACAGTCTTAATCCTTAGAAATCAGGGAGCGGTTCAGACTCAAAGTTTAACGGCTTCAGTAAAAGATTTAGGTCTTAATCCCTTAGAAATCAAGGAGCGGTTCAGACAAACGGTAATGCAGACACGTTAGATAAGTCATGTCTTAATCCCTTAGAAATCAAGGAGCGGTTCAGACCTATCTAAATCGCCATAGTCATTATGTTTCATGGTGTCTTAATCCCTTAGAAATCAAGGAGCGGTTCAGACTAATAAAGAAGATATTATTGGACAAGCTATTAGGTCTTAATCCCTTAGAAATCAAGGAGCGGTTCAGACAATTTCTCCTAGTTGGATTGAACATAAGAATTTGTCTTAATCCCTTAGAAATCAAGGAGCGGTTCAGACTGTACAATTATTTTTATTATAAATAAAATCAAATACTTACAGATAGTAATTTAACCAACAAAAGTCGATATAAAAAGTTGGTGTTTTTTTAACCAATTTTTAATCAAAATTTGTATAAATAATAACCAATTATACGTCCAAAACGTTAAATAGCTGCCGTTATCTTCACCAGATAATGTCTGAAAACCGTCCCTAATTGCGTAGGGTGTGAGTGTTGAAGCTCACGGTATTATAGTAATAGATGTGCATGATAAGTGCAAGATAAGAAACGAGATGCTGCTCGTATAACGCATTGATGATGAGCCATTGGCTTGAAAGGCTATTTATTGAAAGCTATCGCTTGAGTTCGCCTATCTCGCTAAACAGCATAATGTCATCGCTTTGCTTACCAATCACAAACGCATGCTCTAGTGGCTCGACCTCATAAATGCGCAGATCATCATCAGTGGGGTGAATGATTTTTTGCATCGCTATGATAAAGGTATCCATACCTTTGCGCGTCATCACGCCATAGTAGACGGAGTATTGTAATTGCAAAAACTGGTTACTCACCAGTCGGTGCAACCGCTGTAGTCTTTTATGGTTACTAATATCGTAGGCAATAACAAAGCATGTTTTTGTCATCATAGTGGCCTTTATAAGTTAGAAACAGCAGAGTAATAAGCGATGTATAGCCTTTAACGCGAATGGTATTTTTTAATCAACGACCGTTATACTTCTGGCAACTGACTCACAAACGCTAAGGTTTGCTTTTTGGTTTCAGTTTTATTGGTAGCATGATGACGAGCCAATCGGCGCTGCCATAGCCACGCATGACTGAGTGCGTCTTTACTTAAGCGGGCACGAATAGCTGCAAAGGCTTTGTAATATTTGGCACGTCCAGACTTTAATAACTCGCACGGGTAACTGCTTTTATCAGACATACTAAAGTCATCAAGCGTGAGAGTCTCTTGTTCAAACAACTCCCAAACCCATAAATCAATGGCACCACGTTGTAGCTCTGCAAAATCACAAGCCAGTGATTGCCTGCCATAGCTTGGACTATGTAGTACGCCATGATAGGGGTCGAACCCGATGCTGTATACCGCTTGTTGGCAGAGGTGCTGTAGCAGGGTGTAAGACAATGACAACACCACATTGATAGGGTCTTTGGGTGGGCGTCTATTACGATCAGTAAATTGCCATTTTTCGTCAAAAAAAACGTTGATAGCACTTAAAGTAAATGGCAGATCCGATGCCTTCTGTGCCTAGTATGCTGGCCACTGGATATTGCGGCATATAGCAATCGTAAGCAGATATGGGCATGGGCGTATGAGTGTCTGTGGCGCAACCCGATGCGTGATTGGTCGGACTGGTCGTGGAATAATGATACTTACGGAATTTATCTCGTAAGCTTTTTATTTTATGAATGCCTGTCAGTGTGGTAGAGGGCGTTTGTAAAGGCTCTGCTTGTAAAAACCTTGCTTGCGAAGATGTCGATTGTAAAGTTGATGTGACCAAGCCTGAATCACGGTGCTGCTGTAACGTGTTTAGCGTGCTGGCTTGTTGATGGAGCTTTAAGCGCACTAACGTGGCCGCCCAATAGCTCTTGGCGGTGTCTCGATTGACAACATCATATTGAGCTTGTCGGCGCTCGATCCCTGCATGCCAGCTACCCAACAAAAAACAAGCCTTGCCGGTACGACTACTGGGTAAGACGCAGAAACTCACATTATGCTCTGCAAGGCGGGTTAACAGATGACTGCTTAGGTCGACTTGACTGGTAATAGTCAGACTCTGTATTTGCGCAAATGGAATGCTTAATGTTTTGGCCAAGCTGGTATGCTTGACCATCAGTATGTCTCGCTCAGCATAAAGCTGGCAACCTTTTTTATCAATGACGATATTTTGCATGACACAACCTCCAAAGACATTTATCCAAGATAAAAGTGATCGACTACGGCGGCATTGGGTAGTAGCTGATTGTGCTCGGCTACTTGTGACCAGTAGGTACGGATGGTTTTTAGAATAAAAAAGGAGTCGCTGGCTTCAATCTTGCTGAGGGCAAATTCAGAGAGATGCTGCTTACTGCTGGGCGTCAGAGGACACTCATAAGCAGATTTTTGCCCCGATGAAGTATGGCTTTTAACATGGTAGCGTACGACGGCCTGTCTTTTTGGCTCGCTGATGTCATAGCCCACCAAATAGTGTTTCTGCTGCATCGCTCGATATCCATATCGTTATTTATGTTGTTATCCGTATCATCATTTATATCAGCAGCAGCGTATGGTGACACTAAGCGCTATTGTCACCAAGCCTTACTGCCACTGAGTTGTACTACCATTGAGCTGCATAGAAAATCAGCCATACCTAGCTAAACATGAATGGTACGAAAGGTTAGATTGACACGATTTTGTTTTATCTTTTTTTGCTTCGGTATACTATGCTGCCAGTGATGCTGCAGCGCGCCTGCCATCACGAGCACACTGCCATGATGCAAGGGTATCTCAAGCTTGATACTGTGTTCTTCCTTTCGGCGCAACAAAAACCGCCGGCTGGCACCAAAATTCACAGAAGCGATAATCGGGTTTTTGCCAAGCTCAGGCTCAGCGTCAGTATGCCAGCTGATGTGATCCTCACCTGAGCGATACCAGTTTAACAAGACACTGTTAAAGGTTCTTTTGCATATGGGTATGAGCGCGTCCCGTAGGCTCAGCAATACCGTATTCCAAGCTTTTGGTTGTAGCGTAATGCCAGAGTAGGTGTAGGGTTTATTATTGTCGCCATACCATGCCGATAGTCTGGGTAAGTCATAGATTTTACCAAACATACTGACACTGTCATGTTGCCAATGGATATTTTCAAACGGCAATTGGTCAATATCATGCTCTTGGTGCCAATCATGGGTCATATGATCGATATCGTCACAGGCTAATAGCGTCTCTAGCGTCTCATCACAAAATGCGTTATCAAAATAATATGGGGCGTAGTAAATCCTGCCATCTGGCACATCAATCACAACCCCTTTACCATCAGCATGAATGTGCGCAGGGTAATCTGACTGCATGAATTTGCCATCATGAATCAGTGTTGATAAAGATGGTGCGGCACTGTCTGTGTGCAAGGTGTCAAATAAGTCCATGTCTCACTCTCCTAATGAATACTGACTCTGAGTCATATTGTCATTACCAAACGCTAAACCCCAAATAGCTAAGCGGCCACTTTGAAGCTGTTATCCGATAGGGCGTTTTTGAAGCACAGTCCCATCATCACACCACGAGAGCGAGAGTGCTGCCAATGATTGTTGGTCACTGAGTATATCTCACTCTCAACAGAGAAGTCAGCGATGTCTTGTTTGATGGTCACATTACCTAATGAATGCTTTAGCTGCTGCAAACCCTCATAGTTGTTTGAATACTGTGGGCCACTGCGATAACCATCTGCTTGCCCTCAATACTTTGTAGATAGGTAGATAGCATAGGTATCGACTGTTGCACTTGGGCGATGTCTAGCACGTTAGAAAACAGATGCAGTGAATAATCTGCTGGCGTAAGCGCATGGCTATCTACCGCTAAAAAACCTGCCAAATCCTTGTGGTACTGATGGATCGTGATGTTAGCCGCGAAACGTGATGACATTTTAGTCACCAATAGCACCGCGAGATCTAGTGTGGTGCGTGACGGCTCAATGAGATGAAAGTTCAGCGTAAAGTTCTCGCAGTTTACATACGTCTCAAGATAACTTAATAGCGCCAAGCTCGCCATGCCCTGTCCGCAGCCATAATCGACAATATTGACGGTTTTAGTAACCGCATTGGTGCGTTTGTTACGTCCCATGATCTGACCTATCACGTTAGAGAAGCGATCAAAATGGCTTTTACCGTATAAGGTCGTATAGGTCACAGCCTGCTCAATTGAGTTCAAAGGCTTCCTTGCGCGGTTGGTGACTTGAGCAAAGGTCGCGTAAGGCAGCGTTTTATATACTCCAGACACGTAAGTGCCTACCATGGCATTATAGTAGCGACCGAACCCGTGGCGTTGAAGCTGTTCTGCAGCAGCAGATACTTGCTGTGCCAAGTGTTGAGTATTGTCTGCTTGCGTGTTGCTAACTTGAGACTTATTTACTTGGTTACATGCGATCATCGGTATCTCTCCACTGGGCGGTTGATGTGCCCATTATGGAGGAGAGGAGAGTGATGCTAGTAGAATGACAAGCTTGTGACAATCTGTATTCCAAAAACAAAACACCACCTATCAAGGTGGTGTTTTGTTTTGTATGTGCTTGCATGCAATTGTTTAACATCTTGCTCGAGCATAGCTCTGCGCCTTGCGCTTCGGGTGAGTGTCTCTCATGATTACCAATCCTCCAGAAAATTCCATTTAAGGAATTCTGTTCAGACCGTTGTAGCCAGCTTGATAGAATTTACGAAAATGTAAATTCTCTTGCGAAGCTAAAATTGGCATGCAATTTTTGACGCTTCTCACCTTAGAAATCAGGGATAAGGAAGGGATCAGCAAAGTAGTACTTTGCCCTGACGTAAGAGAAAATCTGAGATTTTCTGTTCAGACCGTTGTAGCCAGCTTGATAGAATTTACGAAAATGTAAATTCTCTTGCGAAGCTAAAATTGACATGCAATTTTTTAACGCTTCTCACCTTAGAAATCAGGGAGCGGTTCAGACTGACCGTCCTGATGAGCACCGGGTCATCATTGTGTCTTAATCCTTAGAAATCAGGGAGCGGTTCAGACAACACATTAAGTCGAGTATAGCTGAATACATAAGTCTTAATCCCTTAGAAATCAGGGAGCGGTTCAGACTGTACAATTATTTTTATTATTAATAAAATCAAATACTTACAATTAGGTATTTAGACAACAAAAGTTAAGTAAAAAAGTTGGTGTTTTTTGAACCAATTTTTAACCAAGATTTGTATAAATAATAATCAATTATACGTCTAGAACGTTAAATAGTCGCCGTTATCTTCATCAGATAATGTCTGAAACGCCCTGAATAGGTCAGGGGTCAATTAATGAAAAGTGACAGTGTCATAGTAGATGATAGGTTATAGGATTGCAACAGTTACGCCACAATCCTATAGCTTAAAGCCGTAAAGAACTAATGAGTTAATTTATATTTTTTAAAGCCAATAAACGCTCGATCCAAGCCCTTTGATTGTCTTTAGCTTTGGACGGTTGTTTCATTTGCTTAGCATAATGAATTTTGGCTATTTCAATGAGCAAGTGGACGCATTTTGTTTCTGCCGAAGCAGCTTCAAGCTTATCTAACCAGTCAGGGATGGCTGTAGTAAAGTTGGTCTTTATCGTATCATTGCTCACTCTCCATGTTTCATTATGAATCTGCCGTAATAAGGTTGCTTCATAGTCGGAAGAGGCTTGGCCAACCGTTTCGTTAAACTGCTGTGCTACGCTTGCTTTTTCTATGTCTATCAAGATGCTCTGATATAGCGAATCTATCTTGCCACTGAGGATGTCATCTTTAATAAAGTAGCCATAACCTGATGCTGTTTTAGAGCCTAAGCCTTGCTCAATCAGTGTATTAGATAATAACTGTTTAGCATACTCAACCCAAGCGTGTACGCCTTCTATCGCAAAGTAAAAGCTACCTTGTACTGCGGTTTGTACGTTAGGTGTTGGGCTTTCGGTATCATCTGCTTGTTGCTTAGTACCGTTATAATACTGTTGATGATGGACGGTAACTATTTCTTTTACAAAAGGCGTTTGGATACTGGTATTCGGTACCCACCAGGCATCATGCCATGTTAAGTAACCCGCATTAGGTGCGGTATCATCGTCAGCGCCGAACAAGACTGTGATCACTTTGGCGTCAATGCCGATAGACTGAGCATAGCTGCGTACCGCACCTTTGATACTCGAGCCTGCCAACAATGGCATACCATAGGTATGGTGCGTGCTGACCCCAGTATCCAACGTACCACCAAGAGGCAGTCCAGTGAATAGTCGTCCATTAAGTGTGGCAACCACGGTGGCAAAGTCATTGCTCTCGGTAGTGAGCTTAAGCCAACGCTTAAATGCTAAGTTATAGATATCGTCTGGCTTAACAGCGGCAATAGTCTGTACCAAGGCTTGTTTTTGTGGCTTTTCTCCGTCCTCCCAGACAGGTAGAGCACGCTGTATTAATAGCCCTGCGTGAGCAGTGGTAAGACTATGCATGAGTGGGCGTAAGTTTTCTCTCATTAACTGCATAGGTTATTCCCCATTGGTGGTATTAATATTATGAGCACTTTCTTTTTCCAACAAGGCTTGGGTATAGCGCTTGAGCCATGACGTTGCCTCTAAAGCATTACGAGTTAGTAGCTGATACTTAGTCAAATCAGAGCTTAAAATGGCCTGATGCATAGCATCATTATTTGGACAGTTAAGCAGAGTGGCAATATGAGTAAGCATAAGATTATGCTCTTCATTGCCCTTTGCCATCAAGAATCCTATGGCTTGTGCGAGCCTGATTGCATTATCATAGCAGGGAAGGTTAATGCCAGCGTACGGTATTTCGCTTCTATTGGTTGATCTTTAACACTTGTAACCAATGGATAAGCCAGCTGAGCATACTTTTGAGTACGAATCATAATAATCCCCTTATGCCTGCGTGCTTGATGAGTCATTTAAGATAAAGCGACATAGTCCACGCCCGACAGTATGCTTACCACCCACTTGTATCATCAGTTCGTTTTTGGATAATAATTCTGATAGCTGCTGTGCAGTTTGTTTACTGGTGTCTTTGGCATTACCAATGCCCATTACGCCCCAAAGTATGGACTCTGCTGGCAAGTTTTCCTCTGACCATAATGCGCCTGCTTTTATGGTGCGAGTGTCATTGTCAATACGAATACGAGTGCGCACTTCGGTTGCAGTATCTGCTAAAAATGAAAAGATGTTATCAGGGAGCACAATAAAGCGTGATTTGAATTCAGCCTGCCATGCCTCGCTATCCATTGCGGACTCAGGGTATAGCTGCTTGGCAATAGTTTCAGCCCAAGTTCCAATAGTACCGTTATGATTGGCTTGAATATCAAGGTCTTCTAAAGCAACTTGCTGGGTAGTGCCAATCAATAACTTACTAGCTTCAACCACGCCAGCACTATCAGATAGATTAGGAATAGTAACGGATAATCCTAAGTCTCGAGCATATTGACGCAATACAAATGGACAAGTAGCAAAAGCGGTTGTACCTGAGAATGAACGAATCGGTAATATCAGTAGATGTGCATCTCCAAAGGCAAGCGCTCCGGCATGACTGATTTCGATGGTATTATCAGGACCGAATAAAGTGGTCACTTGCTTATCATCTAAGCCAAGCTTACTTTTCTCGTCACGCAACACACCTTTTAGTGCGGAACCTGCAACGATAGGAAGATTAGTGGCTGTAGCACGGGCAATAGGTAAATCGACGACGCCAATACCTTGACCGGTACCGACGTGCAGAGCAGATAAGGCATGTAAATGAAAGATACGAGACAGCATGGGTAAATCCTTATGAATATAAATATGAGTATAAATGTAGGGTGTTAAAAGAGAGCTTATACTTGTTGCCACGGATGAATGGTTGCTACGCCGAAGCCATCACGTTGATCCTGTCTGTCATCACTTAACGGCATTAGCCAAGCGTTCTCAATATCACAGGTATCATCAAGTAGCTCAAACCAATAGACTGAGCCAGCGGGAGTCGCCTTACGCATGGCTTTAGGTTTGTATTGTTGTAAGTCCCATCCTGATACAGGCTGCCAACGATCTACTGCTGCAGCTTTGAGGCGCACGCGTGTGCTGCTATGAGGAAATATACCTTCTAGTGTGTTTTCATCTAACCAAGCAGGGAGATACCCTGCCGAAAATATCGCAGGCGTCAGTAAAGTTACACAAATACCGCCAGCATTTTTGATGTGTTTGTTGAGCTTAATGGGTGGCGCTAGTAAGGTAGTGGCTTCATTAGTGACCGTTACTATTTTCGATAATCGTCCTTCACCGCCAAATCTCACTAACGTATCCGGCTGCTGTGACAAGGGATTGGCGATATCAATATTTTCTGTAATACCTGTTAAGAACCCAAGTTGATTTTCATCCCACCCAGCATGGTGGGGTTGGACTTTGGCATTCATGTCCAGTCCTGCGGTTTGAAATAGCTGACTATCTTCAGCTGACAGACAGGTATCATTAATAGCAACATGAGTACGCACATCAATCGGTATGCTCTCTAGACCATTTTTTGAAACTGTTTCAAATGCCAAGTCTTTACCGGCCTGCCATGTCATAAAATCATCTAAGCACCAAAAATTAGCCCCTTTTTGTGGTTTGCCTTTTAAATTTTGAGTCATTTGAATCAATTGCAAGCCATTTGGTAAGTCAGTGCCACATTCACTATCATCGTGAGAGTCAATAGCAGGCGCTAAGCGTACTAAGATGGTCTTTGCAGGTTGTGATTTATCACCTTTAACATCAAGTTTTTCTTTTAGGTATATGGCATTACTAGGTCTAGGAACCAAGACTGTAAAATCTTCTGGATAATCAATCGGAAACCTTACTAAAAGATTACCAAAGGTTGTCATATTCAGTAGCTTTTCGTAATGCTCTTTTTTGAGCGTTCCTCTATTTTGCTCGCCAGATTCCGTCAGCTCAATCTGTTGGCTATGCATATATTGACTACGCATCAGTCCAGCAGAACTTGAAGGCAGTGGAATATTGGCATCGCTTGCAGCAGCTTGCGAGCCAAATGGTTTTCCAGAGCGGAATACTAAAGGCGCTAGGGCATCGATAATGTAATAATTCATTGATTTCATGTCTGCTACCTTAATGTTTGCCAATATCTTTTTCAGTTTGCATTGCCACCCAACGTGCGATGATAAGTTCCGTAGATAGTTTTTCTAAATCGCCATCTAAATGCTCTAATCTTGTATTGAGTTGAGCTTTTATAACATCAGGAATGATGTTGCCATCTGTAGTACGTGCGCTATTTAACATACGTTTAAATTCAGCTTTACGAATATTTTTTAGCAAATCTATATCTACTTGTAGATTTGAGGAATCTAACTTGCCAGCCTTGTTAGATTTTGAGGATAGTGTTGGGAAGTTAGTGCGCAAATATATCTCACGTATATCATAGGCGATACGGCTTGGCAGCTGTCTCTCTTCACCTATGACGCCATATGCCTTTACCCAATCGTCGAATTGCTTGAGCGCTTCTTTATTATCCCATCTAATACGCATGTCACTTATTGAACCTGAACGTACAGATAAGGTAATACCCAATGCATTACGGGTTTCTTTATCGGCCAAAGCATCGCCTTTAGCTATTGCTTCTGCTTGCTTAGCAAGCTCTCGAATTTGTCCAAGAGGCGTCATAATATGAGCAATCGCTAAACCGACTGATAATGTAGGGGTGTCAGTTTTTAGTTCGTCAGCAACTTCTGATAAACAATTGTTAAATAAAACACTTAATGCTTCAGCGCATAGGCGTGCTTCATGTAAAGGCACAAACCCTAATACGTCATCCCCGCCAGCGTAAATAGTATGGCCATTGAACTCACGCATAGTGTTAGCCACTGCGCCTGCAAATGTAGATAAGGCTTCGGTAATGGCTTGATGGTGGGAGAGCGTATCGGCATGATCTAACAGTACGCCCATTTTGTCGCCATCAGCGAGTAATAAGACGCCATAGCTGCTAGGCAGACCAATACGCTTCCAGACATCTTTTAAAGTAGAGTCTCTGAGATCTTCTAGCACATTTCGCGCTTGAAGAAGGTCGTGATCACCCTCTATATTGATAGCACGCTCTATTTGAAGGATTTCTGCATCAATACGAGAAGGATAGAGCATCTGTGCATCAAAAGGCAGCTTATGGTAGATGGATTGACTGTCCTCTCCTTTATTGCCTCTAACATTAGTGGCTACGCCATGTTTGACCAGCTTTGTATAAGCAGTATTGATAGCTTTAAGCTCATTATCTGTTAAGCGATCTATCCAAGCATTAGCAGTAACTCGAGTAAAAGGAGTGAATTGATCAGGATTACCTGCTAGTCTTTTTACGATACCGACCGTATCTAACTGTTCAGAATCAGATAGGCGAAGCTGCTGTCTTATATGCCTTAGTTTTCTCTTTTCGCTTGGAAGTACAGTTTCATGTGCTCCATCTAATGAAGACTTAGGAATCATATAAGCGTTGTCATAGGCATTTTTTGCAAGTGAGGGCATAAAGTCTCTAGTTGCCTTACGAGCTGCCAATGCTTGTGCCGCTCGTTCGCTGGCACGTTGATAGGCATTTTTATCATCACCTACAATTGCTGCCCAAGACGACTGCACTTCGACATAGTCATTTATTTGAGCTGCCCATATATTTTCACGTAAGCCATCCCCTTCCTTTTCCTTTTTTTCTAGCTCACGACGCGCTTTTAAGGCTTCCTCTGTAAAGCGAGCCTGTGCCGCGTCAATGGCTTGTTTTGCTAAAAATTTAATAGTATCCACGTTATCAGCACTGACTACGACTTGGATTTTATTACCTACAGAAAAATCACTATCTGCTTTTAACAAAGTGTCATCTGTGACATAAGGGAATACAAGTTCAGCTTGGTTTTCTTTGAGCATCTTGGCAACTGCTTTTGCAATTTCTGATAGCAACCAAGAGCCACTCCATAAGTCACGACTGGTACGTGCAGAAGCGATAAAGCTTTGTACGGGACCAACAGACAATAATAAGACATATTTTTTCATTGCTTGCTCTCATTTATTCTTATTCTAATTAAGGTTTTTTAGCAAAAAAGGTCATAAAAGCCTCTAATGGGTTGCCACCACCATTATCTTCAATAGGAAGGATGCGTTGATCGGCTCCTTGTGCCCATACCTCGGCTGTTTGGTTATTAATGGTTTTAAGTTGCATCTCATCAGGTGTCTTATAAGGAGTGAGGAGGGCGCTTGATAGCCATTCTGTACCATTAAAATAAGCACGCAATATTATAGGGCTACTCATTCGCTCTGCATTGTTAAGATTTAACGTCGTATCCTGTGGTTCACCGGCTCCTACGAAGTGAAAAATAATGGGCAAGCCAAACATCGCTCTCGGGAATATATTGCCTGCAGCATGTACAGGCGCATGATTTTTTTCAGGTGTTCTTAAGTGTTTACCTGTAATTCGTCTTATGGCATCAGGCTCGGGCCAAAGACTACGACCAGGGCGCACGGCTCCTGGATTACGACCAATATTAATACCTTGGCGGAACTTTTGCATCTTATCGACACTATTGGTCCATGCTGCTATAGCATCAGACAGATATGATTGGTTAGTAACTAATTGACAGCCTGCAGATGTGATATCGTCTGCACTCAATGGCTGCATGATTTCATCGAAGTCATTAGAGCTGATTACTTGTACGCTACCGAGACCACGACGTGTTCTGGCACCAATGCCACCAAAATTCGCCCACCAACGTAAAGTATCAATAACTTGCTGTTGCTGACGGCTGTTAAGTTTACTGTCAAACTTAAATTGTAGTTCCCAAGTCAGCCCTGGCTTGGCTAACTCATGCGGAGGTTCGGAATCACGTAATCCCGGCTTTTTACCTTGTGCAGGGAATAATGCATAAGGTGCTTTTGCCCACGTTTTAGCAGTAGGAATTGATTTATAGCCACCTTGATGATGAGGTTCATATTCCGCCCATGCTTCTATTTGTAATTTCCTAAAGTTATTGACTCTTAAAAACACCTTGCTGGCTTGACCGTCATCCCCCATACCGCCCCATAAAGCAAACTCTTGTTTCTGAATAGCTGTATCATCACCCAACTGCCATTTGTGTTTTGCTAATAATCGCCACCAAAACCGTAGTTGACCGCGAATGCCACTCACGCGTATCGGCATATTTTTATCTACTGTGTTCGAAAGTACTCCGCCGCCATACATAGGCGTCATAAGTTGGCATAACAGACAATGCCATTCAGAGTATTCTTTGCGCTCTACAATCGTCGATAGATCAGGAATGTCAATATCTGGTGTTCTTATCATAAGTCGTCCTTATTCATTATTTTATACCTTAATAAAGTAGATTTTATTTATGCAGAGCGCAGTCTTGTGCGCTCGACACCACGCTCATACCAGTCGCGACCCTTTTGACCACAGTGATCGCGGATATATAGCTTATACTCACGTGTTGCCTGATTTATCTGGCGAATATCAGTCAGCTGGTTTTCTTTTTGTTCTGCCAACATAACCAGATAGTTTTTAGCTTCATTGAACTGCTCTCGCATTTGCTGGAGCTGTTCTCTGATAGCTTGTTTGTGACTACCTTTCGCAGTATCACGCTGCTTTTTGAGCTCAGCAATACATTGACCAAAAGACTGTTGCTTACGTCTGAATATATCGACAATCTTTTTATGATTATCGAGCTCTTTGTACAGAGCATCAGCGGTAAGGTGAGAGGCATGATGCAGCTCAATATGCTCGTAGAAGTCTTGATTCTTTGCATAATTGGCACGTCGTTCAGCTATTTGTTGTTGACGCTGACGAGTCTCTGTAGAAAGCCTATGACTGGATGCATGGTAATTTGCACAAGCACGCTCTTCTTCGCCATTCAACCAAGCGACAACACCTACAACAGCAACCGCACCAATGACCCAATACATATACTTCTCCTTAATCACCAATTAATATAGATCGCGTTATCAACTAATCTCAAACATTGCAGGCGATATTATTAGCTGACATCAGTAAAAGTGCGTGGTTGATTACTGTCACGTAGACCGTCTAACATCATGGCAAAAGCATTGATAGGAGCTCGTGAGTTTTGTATATGGCTGTCAATCAACTGTGCCTGCTGTTGCGATAGCTGAGATACAGTAGTCATCATATGTATCTTCAGGTCCTCAGCTATAGTGGTTGAAGTAATCATATTTAAGCACTGTTGAATCTGTACCTGACACTGATCAATCATTTTTACACTATTAGCACTTGATTGTGTGAAATCAGTCAAAGTGATTTTATGCGCATGAGCGATAGCGTTTAGCTTATCTAACTTAGCTTTATGTTCATAATCAAGCTGTTGCATCACGGCATTGGCCTCAATGTGCATACGATCACGCTGCAATTCAATTTGCTGAGTGGCTAGACGATATTCCATAATAGATTGGCACAAGCTAAGGCCTTCTTTTAAGGCGGCGATAGCGACGGTTTGACTAATAGCGATAACAGGTAGTGCCATGGGTATTCTCCTAAGGTGCTGAGTGTTGAATAGCTGATGACATTAAATATATCGTGTTTTAGTCTGTAAAACTGACACGGCAAGCTTGTGACCTTTAAGTGCCTACTATGACATATCGTTAATGGTAATGGCTTGCGGTGCTATGCGAAGTTGAAAGGGAGAGCCTTTCCCAGCATCTGAAGTGATATCAAGTTTTGCTGCCAGCTCAATACCCAATGCCTCTTTTAGAGCCGTTTGCAATCGAGACTTTGCACCTTGAAAAAACTTTTTGTCCACACTGACCTCTAAGTTCTCATTTTCATCGTTTTTATGGTCATAGTAGTAATCAAAAAACTCTTCAGTGAGTTCTTGAATATATTCGTCTTGACCATCATTGCTGCTTTTTTCATTGCTGTTTTTGCTTGGGGCGATAACGCCACCTTTACCTTCTTTGCGTCTATCTGCAAACCAGTTTAGGAATGCCCATTCGCGTGGTGGTAAGTTGTTTATAACGAACTTGTCATTGATAATAGCTTTTCTACTAAACGTATTAAGCTCTAAAGTAATGTCTTCATACGACTCATTTATTTTTTGCACCACTTCACTAAAACTGTCTTCTTTTTTAAGCTGATGTTTAGGTAAGATGGCTTCATGCATTCTCACAAATGGAATTTTGGCAAGCCATACTTGAGCCTCTTGAGCATCGCCAACGACTTTAGAATCACGATCAGAAACTAAGTGTTCCTTAGGTGTGGGATAAAAGAAGTTTACGGCTTTTTCAAATTCTGACTGTACTAAGACATGAGACAGTGAGTCTTGCGCACGTCCATATAGCGACAAAGCATAGCCTGCATAAAAGCCCATTGTTTTACGTCCTCCTGCGATAGAAACATGTACGCTGGTATCATCCATACTGGTAAAACCTTTAACCATTTCACAGATAATATCTGCTGAACGCTCGTTTTCCTCAGGCGTTTTTAGATCCATCAAAGGCTTACCATTTGATCAGTAATCACATGTAGATGATTAGCAGGATCAAATTTCGTCTGTTCTAAGATTGGATAGTCACGCTTAAACTGCGCAAACACACCATCTTCAAACAAGCGTTTACGGATTTGGTTGAGACCATCTTGTGTACTCAGTACATGCACCTCATCAGGCACCCACGTATCAGTTGAATCTTGATCACAAGCAAGTGCCCAAATAGTTTCCAGTAATGATTTGCGGGGTCATACCAGTAACTAAAAACAAGATATTGCGTGACATAAACGTCTCTCTATAAATTCGATGATTTAAAGTTTACTTCATTTGTGATATTTGTGGCAGTGTCACAAGCTTGTGATATCTCACAATGCCGCTATCAAAAAATCATCAAGCGATATAACGACCAAAATCTAAGAGCTGTTTGCCCATGATGACTTTGACGCCTGTATCTTGAGCAACGGCAAGTGACTTGTCAGAGATATCGAACAAGCTCACAAAATACTTGTGTGTATTGAGCCCGCCGACTTGTCCGACAGAATCAAACTTGCGTAAGTCGGCATTGACTTTGGTAGTAGGGTTGTCTTGCCTATCCCAGTTAACCGTTTTGCATTCAAACAAATGCAAGTAACCTGAGTTGATATACGCCACATCGACTTCATTGCCATCACTGGTTTTTTTGAACTGTAAGCCAATCTGTACATCGACTTGCTGCTGCTGTGCGATATAGTGCTGAACAATCCAGAGCCCTGTGAGCACTTCGAACCACTTACCACCAACGAACTCAACGGCTTGTTTGTCTTCCCAAGTAATAGTGCCAGCCAGACTGTCATAACTGAAGTAGGGCTGCGGCGCTTGTGCGAGCAGTTTGAGCCAAGTGATGCATTTTTTGAGTAGGTTGCTGTCTTGTACCGTGACCGTCTGCGGGAAGCTATGCTCAGGCTGTTTCATCAAACCTGCGGTCAAAGCATTGAGCAATAACACTAAGCTTTGCGCTTTATCAAAGTCAGCTTTCATGTACTGATAGATTTGATTGATATAATGATACTGCTGCGCTGGCAGGTCTAAAAACGAGGTTTCAGCACTGACCGCTTGGTAACCTCGTGCTTTGAGACGGGCTTCAAGATTTTCGGGCAGTACTAAGTCATAGCATTGCTTGTTAGGGGGACGGTTATACCAAACCAATTGGTTATTGGCTCGACTTTGATAAACACAATCATAGCGACTACTGATTTGTGCAATCTGGTCTTGGGCGATACTCATTAGTTTAGTGCCACCGGTAATGTTGAATATGATTTGCGACGCTTTATTATGAGCAAGCCACTGTAGCAATACGTCTTTTATCGCCTCTACATTGTTCTCTTCAATACCGTTTTGTAAATGCAGTTCTTCTATCGTTACAGGCGAAGTCTCAGAGCCAACTTGTAGTGCGGTCAACACACTGGTCAGATTGTCTACGTAGCCTTTAGTACGAGTGAATTCGGTACTAATGATGACTATCTTCTTGATATCAGTGTTGTTTTCTTTAAACAAATGCCAAATAAGATAGTAGTTCGCTTCGGTCTGTGCAGTCGCAGTTACAAATAAAGTTTTCAAATATCTGCCTTTTTATATGGTTAAATGTCTTTTAAATACTGGGGTAAGACAGGATAGTTTTTTTAGTGGACTAAACTATACGGTTTTTTTGCTAAAGATTCACTATTAATATTAGCGAAAATTTGTTCTATAGCGTCAATAATATTTTGACATATAGTTTGTACGCTCAGTTTTGCTGTGTCATAGCAATATATCGGTATGGATTTGCCCAATAATAGAACGGTTTGATCAGCACTTAACCATTCGTACAACTGTGTATAGCTGCTTCTCATATTCATGACAGACTCTAGGCTTTCTTCATGTTGCCCATATTGTCTATCTCTCTTAATATATCGATCTAGCAGGATAGTATCAGGAGCATCAAGCTGTATTATGATATCTGGTATCGCTATGGCATCTTCTTGAGCACGCACTTGCTTGTAATGCTGGCTAGGAGTCATGTGTTCTTTCTTAGTGTTTTGCCATCTGACAGCTAGGCTCGTCAGTATGCTCCTGTCACTAATGATTAGATCAGCATTCCAGTCTGTACGTGATGCGTGGTAGTTAGACCGAGCAGCGTATAGCAGTCGGAGGTAATCATCATTGTTTTGATGTTTATAAAATTCACGTTCTAGATGATGGTCTTCAGGCATGGGTTTGGTCGGACGTAATGTAGCAATACGATGCTGTGTTGAGTCAAAATGTGCCGTCAAATAAGGTAGGAGCATTTCTAGAAATGTGCTCTTACCAGTGCCTTTAAGCCTTCAATAGCGATATACATTCTGACTCCTCATCTTTATCTGTTATGGTGATATCCATCGTTTTTTAGCAAACTGTGCTGTCATGAGCCAGAATGAATGGCAGTGACTTCTATCTCCCACGCTTGACTGCCAAGTATGAGCTCTTCTGAGACCTCTCCTGCCTGCAATCCGATAATAGATTTTGCCAGCGGCGCGTTATAGCCGATCTTAGCGGCCTCAATATCTGTCTCATCAAAGCCAACGATTTCCCAAGTTTCACGAATGCCTTTATCATTGGCAACGTTGTTTAGGTTCCAGCGAGTGATGCTAACCAAAGAGCCAATCGCTACATGGTTAGTAGGACGGTTGTTTGGATCTATATTGACAGGCCTTGCATGCTGCAACCTTTCGGTTAGTTCTTTTACGGCATGGTTCAGATTCGCCTCTAGCTGCTGCTGACGATTGAACTCAGGGTTGTCGTGCCAGCCATCACCCGACATCTCAAAAGCTACCTGTCGATGATCACGTACATCGGCGTACTCTTGCTTTTTACGAGTCAATAGGGCTTTCAATCTGTCAAAGCCCGTCGTCGTCATGTAAATAGTGGTCGATTGGGTCATGTGTCGCTCCTATGCGCTATATGCTTTAAGTGGTTTGGTAAAAGCTCTGAGTGTTAAACAGAAGAGCTTTTTGCTGATGAGATAACTATACGTTGTAAAGGCAAAAGACAGTATGTTTGACAAGCTTGTGCATCTCGAATGTCATAGTCGTTCAGTAATTTGGTGAGAGTGGCAACCGCATCTTTGCAAATGAGCGCACATACAGTTTTTTTGAGCGTATGTCTATGCTCAATCATTTGTTGCACTCGAGTGTCGGGTGCGTTTTGTCTTACGATACGGCGTAAGGTTTGATGAGGTTGCTGGTGGGTGATTTGATACCCTTGGTTCAGTAACGCCATACTGACATGGCGAAATAGACAGTCGTATAGGGTCAAGTAGCTTGCTCTGGTGACAAAGGCTTTAGAGTGTTAAGCAGACGCTGGCGCAAACGATAGAGGCTTTGTTGTTCTTGTTCTAAACAGAAACTGACATTGGTTGCCCGCTTGATTTGATCGGTGTAACACAACGCTTTTAATAGGGCATTATCAATCTTCATGGTGTGATTGGAGTCTGTCATATAGTCTCTCTCAATAATAAAAATACAAAAAAATGATAAACGTAGCTATTGCAATAGCTATCGCAACAACGCCTATGTAAGAGCGATGCATGCTGATGGCTTTTGGGTTCGGATGTTAGGATTGAAGAGTTATGCTGCTAGGTACTGCTGATGTAAGTAGCAAACCAGTGCCTGCTTTAGCGCGTCGGCCGATAGGTTTGTTGGATGCAGCTTAGGATTGGCGATGGTTGGAAATAGACGATTGGTCAAGACCTGCGTAGGTGCAGTGCAAATAATCGTTGCTACCAGCTCCTCACCAGGATGGTTGATACGGTGCAGTTGATCAGATGTCATCACATAGCTTGCCCCAGCCGTTTGTGTGACGTTCTGCAGCTTGTTTAGGCGAGTTGTACCACGTACTGCTTATGAGCTGGTATTTGGGATTTGTCTGTTTGATGCTTTGCGGTGTACAGATATTCATCTGATAGTAGTGTTGGCGCATGGCTATCGGTTGATGCTATGTCTATGTTTGCATCTGCACCAAAAGATATCGTGGCTAGGTCATCGTTCGCAGCATCTGCCCACAGTTCGCTCTTTAGCGATCCTGTCAGTACATGAGATGCAAAACCCCAACGATGGCTATGAATGTTTTCTTCGCAAGAGGTGCCTGCAAACCAGATGTGCAAACGCAGCTTATAACCTTGGTCAAGCAGCACTACTTTTAAAAATCCATTGCCATGCCAGTAAGAGCGCGCTGCAATCGTTTTGAGGAGTGCAGGCGACTGTATGATAGAAAACAACAGAGCGGTCATACTAGAAAGATGACAGTGCTGTCCTAGCAGTTCAGCCAATACGCTTAGCGTATCGTTATGAGAGGCTGTGCCATCACGGCCATGGATTTTAAAGTGGTTATTTAGCTGCTGCTCAATATGTGTTAATTGCTCAGCTGCTGATTGGTGAGCGAAAGAACATATTGTGGTTACTGTCATCATGATGTCCTCTACGCCCTAGTTGGTAGGGCCTATTAGACATCATTGAGAGTAGGAGTGAGGAAAGCAGCAAGCTTGTGGTGGGTAATTGAATATTGCTATTCGAGGGTGTCTACTGTCGTGAGCTTTAGTTGATATTGACCTAATCCCATGGTAGTGTTTTTGCCAATATGTAGCCTTTCACCCAGTTGTAATGCTGGCAAGAGACGATGTAGTATGTGACGATCGCCTATTAGGTGTATGTCTCCTTGTAGGCCATAGAGCTGCATCTTGCGCTGTTGACGATTAGAGCGTCGTGAGACACGGTTGGCGGTGATGTCGACTGCTATCGTCAATGTCTCAATATCTTCTTTGAAGTGATGATAAGAGTCATAGCCAATTTCCCAATTGTGTTTGGGGCTATGATTGTCTTGGCATAAGCGGATACGGTTATATAGTGAGGCAATAAAAGTCGTGCTATCGAGGCTCTCTGGGTGAGAGACAATCCGGTTGTTTTGCTGATAGCGAAATGGCGTCAAAAAATGCATCGTCAGCTGAATAGTGTCATCTGCTGAGGTTACCTGTGAGTCAAGGCTAGCGGAGTCGAACAAGCGGTGTGGGTGTAAAGCGATGTCATTTATGGGTGCGCTCTTTTGAGTAGATGGTGATTGAGCCTGTGAATACAGCGTCTTACCGTCGCAGTTAGCCTGTAGGAGCGTGGCGCTAGAATAAGGCACCCGAGCACCTAGCCCTGTCGCAAGTGCCATCTTCCATGCTTGCACAATCAATGTGGTTTCAGCCACTGCTGCACCCATTACGGTCATACCAAACTGCCATACATCGCCTGTCTTATACGTCATGGCTATCTGGTGATTAACGGTTGCTTTGTAATTGACGGCTGGGCTTATGTTTTTTGTACTTGTCTCACTGATATTTACTGCTTTTGAACCTGCCATTTTAGAATGTAGCCCTTTCGAAGTTTTATCTGTGGCAGGATAAGAGTGGTCATCGTCAGGCTTTTCGATAGAGGGGCGGGGCGCTTGATACTTAATGGGCACATGTATGACATAAGGGTTCACCGCTTGCACACCAGACAGCTGCAATGCTGGTACCTCAAAGAGCCGAGGGAACTTGCAGTGCTGTTTTAATGGGCAGGCCTTGCACTCAGGTAAGTCTGTAATACAGGTTAATGAGCGCAATGCAACACCAAATGCACCGCGCAGCATTGATCCTGAATGCTCGGGCATTTTTAGCGTGTCATCTTGGCGCACCGTAAAGTAAAGGGTGGTTAAGTTTGATGTATTTAAACCAGCTGTCGATGATGCAGGGTAGGTGTGCATGTATGAATCCAAATACAAATGAAGTATTAAAAGCAATAATAGGCATGAGACTATATCAAATCTAAACCATAGTTTAGCTAAATATAGCCATAAAATACTAGGGCGTGTCCTCAATTCAATCGATAGTCCTCTAAATGGGCTAAAAATGGCTAAATCTTGCCAAACGACGGCAGTAGACAAACTAAATAAGCGATGATACTAATTAACAGTTGCACGGATTAGAGACATCTACTACCATACATAGAGTAACCTTAAATGGTTATTCCCTGATAATGAGGGACGGTTTCAGACATTATTTGATGAAGATAACGGTTACTATTTAATGTTTCAGGCGTATAATTGGTTATTATTTATACAAATTTCGGTTAAAAATTGATTAAAAAAACACCAACTTTTTATACTGACTTTTGTTGGTTAAATTACTATTTGTAAGTATTTGATTTTATTGGTAATAAAAATAATTGTACAGTC
>NZ_BAWJ01000028.1 GCF_000586475.1 Psychrobacter sp. JCM 18903
CGAATTTGACCTTGTTGCCAGTCTTGTCTTATTTAAGGCGCGATAAGCAACAAGGAGAGTTTGATAAATCACTCATTTTTTGAACACGACCAACCGAATTATATTTCTAGTTTATTTTCTACCGCTTGTACCTTACGGCGGGCTAATGCAAGATTGGCTTTTGATTTATCAAGCACCAAATAAATAAACAAGTCTTCATGCTTGGCTGTAGGACGAATGATGTGCAATTGAGACTCCAAGGTGATTAACATATCTTCGATTTCACCTTTGATATCTAATGATTTCATCGTTGCTACTTTCGCCTTTACCACTTGCGAGTTACCTGCTGCTGCAAGTTCTAAGTCAACGCCGCCGCCAGCCATACCAAGTACCATGCCTGACATATAGTCGACGATACAGCCACCCATTGCACCATCAAGATTCATTAATTCTTGTAACGACTCAGCGATATTTGACATACTTTTTCCTATTTATTTGATTGTATTAAAATAAAGTAATAATAAAATTGTGAGATGTTAATGACATTAAAACATCTGTAGCTAAGTGTTTTTTAGCGAATGCATTGCACTACAATTAGTAAAAGAATTTTTACTTAGCCGGAGCTATTATAGCCCATATATAAAAGATAAATTATTTTTATCTAGCCGCTTATCATTAAAAAACTACCGTTTATCTTGAAAGTAGGTGATAAATAAAAAAACATGTTCATTTATTAAATTAACTCGACTTAACAAATTAGAAAAACCAACTAATCCAACGATATCGAATACCGACTTACTTAGAAAAATTAGCTATATCTGACTAAGTTAAGCAATGGTCGGTTTACCATTGTCAAACATAACACTATAAATAACTACAACTCCTGTTCGATCAGGCAATAGCTCTATGATGTTGGCAACTGGAATAAAAATTTCTTGATTATCTCCTAGCTTAATAAAATATTTAGATGAAATTACTTTATGACCTTTACTTAAGTGCGTATACAATTCGGATCCTTTATTCTGATCTGCACTACTCTCTATAAATAATCGCCCATCATCGCATGTGCTTTTAATTAAAATTTCTTTAATCACTGTTTTTTTCATTTCAATACCTTTTACCATAACGTCCGTTGTGGGAACACGTTCGACTCCCGTATAGCACACCGATCATGAATAGAATATTTATGGTAAGTACATCATGAAGTACACTGTGACTATTTCAGCAAGTTAAAACGTTAATACCATTAGCTCACAGCCTTATTTTCAAGTCCTCACTAGGGTACCGAACACTGCTATTAAACTTCAAACAATAGCAAATTTAGCACACCATCTTTGATTCTATTTTTTGAATATGAGCGTATGAACGAGACGATATCCTGAGTCACCTGCGGTAGAAACATACTCAAATTTTTCTCGTGCAATCAGGTTTATATCATAATACTTGGCGTAGTATTGTTCGAGTTGAGCTTGTGTTATTAAAAAAGGCGGTAAATCTTTATGTTTATCATCACGCTGCTTTTTTCCATCATAAGCAAACGATAATAGCAGTTGATTTGCTGTATTACTCAGCTCCATAACTCTCTGTGTGTAACGTGTACGTAGATTTTCTGGCTTAATATCTGGAAGAGCAACTAATGCACCGCGATCATAAATAGCATCTATTTGTCCAAGATCAGTAGAACTCAAATCAAAAATATTACCTACCCATATTTTGAGACTCTGACCTTTATGTTTAGTTTGATAACAGGTTAGGCTAGGTGTGATTGGGTGTAGTGATATTGTCGCCTGCAAGTCATTTTCAGCAAAAAAATGGGTGACTGCTATTTCTGACAACTCAACACCGACAACATCAAAACCCTCATTTAAAAACCATAGCATGTCTATGCTTTTACCACATAGAGGCACAAAAACACGTCCATTTTTAGGTACATTTAAGGCTTTAAAATGATCTATTAGCATTGGATTTGGGTTTTTTTGGGTAAAGTCAGTCTGGCTCTTTTGCCATGCATTTTGCCAAAACTCAGGGTTCATAACATTAACCTTTATTTTTAAGAGTTAGCTTTAGATGTGATTAGCGGTATGCAGATGTCTGATAGTATCAATCTATTCAATAAATAATAGTCAGTTTAGTATTCAAGGTATTCTCTGATAGGACGTTTATTAAACTGTGAAGCATCTTTTTTAAGGCGGTTAACCATTTCAAACTCCCACGCTTGCTGTGACTGCCCAGCTGGGCTAGTAGGCTTACTAAATGATTGTATTCCGCCATAAAATCAGGGTTACGAGCAATACGACCCAATTGCTTATCGTTTAACCCTTCAATAGTAGAGCTGTCGCTGTTCTCAGACTCATCTTTAGCAGTAATATTTCGTTTGTTTGTTTTCACTTTAAACTTGAATGTAAAACCTGTAATGATACGCCCTTGTTTGTGTTGTTCATATTCAACAGTAATATCAGTGTGTTCGTTGATTTGAGTGATCGCCAAGTCTAAAACTCGTCTTTTAAAAGCTTCTATTCTTTGGTATTCATCTACCAGGCCTAGCTTTTCGCGTAATTCCACAAGTGATATCTGACTCGTCCTACCTACTGACCTCCATTGAATAATTAACTCATATAGCCTTATTGCATACTCACTCTGCAATCCTACGACCTGCTTCAATTCATATTCCGTGTAACGTGCTTCAAGCCTCGTAATCAGAGGAATTACATCGCTTGCAAATACCAACTCGACACAACCTAAGTCATCAATATAGCCGATCTTATCTACCCAACGGCTTTTATAATGTCCTATCTTTCCTGAACGCTCATCTATTTTACTATAGGCAAAACCTGCCTCATACAATCCTTCTACTGCCCTTTTCATAGCTTCATAAGACGTATGTTTTTCTACATTGAATTGTTTGGCATAGCTTTGCGCATAAATTCGCAACACCCCCCCTGCTTCTATTAACGTTTTTTGTTCCCTAGCTTCAATAATCGCTAAAAATATTAAGCGTTGCTCCACGACCCCCAAACTATAACTCGCGCCAATTAAAGAATTATCCTTAGTAACTAACTGCTTAGACACTTCCATCCTCCATCTGTTTTTAACAACTATAATATCTTGAAGTTGTTAAAGCAACTAATGTTAAAATTAGTTGCTTTATAGGTCGTAAAACGTTGCTTTATAGGTCGTAAAACGTTGCTTTATAGGTCGTAAAACGTTGCTTTATAGGTCGTAAAACGTTGCTTTATAGGTCTTTAAAGCCTTTATTAAAAAGGCTTTCAGAGGATGTAAAAGCTTTTAAAAGTATTTAAAAACATTAAAAACCTTTTTGGTAATTAATAATGAGAATGACAAAGGAAAAAGGCAGTAAAGATAGCAATAAATTTAATATTAGTAATTTCAAATAATTTAAAAAGAGAGATCAAGGAGCTAGTCAAATATAGCTAATAACGTCGTATTAAGCTCCCTATAAGGTTCTAAGTATCGTTTGGTATAATTACTAGGTAAATTTTTTAACTTCCTTAGACGGCCTTTATGAGCTTACACAGTTCCATGATTGCTCATATCAACTAAAATCTTCGGAAGATCATTAGAATCTCAGTAATTTTCATCAATATGCCACCAAGGACAAATCTCTTATTATCAGATGATTTCTCAAAAAAAGCCTTTGTATCAGCTGATAAAAGGGCAATTTTTAATCCAAACTATTGTAAGCTTTTATTCCTGCTTTGTTGACCAGTTTTTGAGCATTATCAACTTTATTAGGTGCTGCCACTTCTCTTAATATCAATAACGATTCTAGCACTATCGGCATCAAAGCCTTGACCGTATCATTCTGATTTGATGTGTTCTCTACTGCCTTTGACCCTTCGTCGTTCGACTGCAATAAGTGCAGAATCTCACTAATATCTCCTTTCATAGACTGAAGGTCTTCAAGAAAGTTATTGGTATCTGACTCCAACTTTTTCTTTAAGTAGCCACCAGGAGATAGCCCGGCCTCTGCTGCTATTGCTTCTAGTTTTAAGTAGACTTCAGGCTTTAATCGGAATGATACAGTAGGAGTGCTCATGATTATCCTTGTTTACAGATTGTAGACACTAATATATCATATAAATCATATACTTGTATAAAATTTGTTTGCAATTTGCATGCAGAAAAAATCTTCTTAAATCGGGTAAACTACTGATTTAAGAGGCTTTTTTTCATCCTTTAGGGTGCGTAAGGTGTAGTCATTAAATTGAATAATTTAATGACCAAAAGCAGGTAGAAAAATCGGTTATTTTCTACCTGTCGTAAGCCTTTAGCTAAAAAGGCTTATAAGAGCGTTACTACTGCACTTTTACTGCAAAATGACTGCATATCTACTGCATAAGTGAGGCAAGTAATCTATAATGATGCAATTCTACTGCATATATGCTGCATTATTACTGCGTAATGACTGCAATTCTACTGCAAAAGACGGGTAATCAATGTTGGTGCTGTTATAGGTGAATAACGATGGCTAAAAGAACAAAATTTTCAAAATTCAGGTCGCTGTATGAGGTAATTGAGAGTTTGCTCGATACCTACACTCATGAAGGGGTCATTGAGATACTGGCTGAAAGCCATGATTTAGAATTGTCGGTTTCCACGCTAAGGAGCTATCTCTACCGCTATAAAAAACAGTCAAAGGAATTATCTGTAGCTACAGATAATTCTAATAGTGGGCTTGAGGTAAAGCATGATTTTACTGAACAAAATTTAATTATTTCACAAGGCAATGAGTCAATCCAAGAGAACGATACAAATAGTGATGATGATTCTGAAAGTGACAACCAAGACGATGAAGAAATAGATTACGATGCTTTGTTAGAGGAAATGAAAAGAAAAGCTGCAATCAAAAGCAATAAATCACTTCTTGATAGGTGAGTTATTGATACCGAATTAAACGAAGATCCAATAAGTGATATTCCCTAAATCTAAAGGAGCAATCTATGAGTATCCGAGGTGTATCAGTAGCAAGTAACCATTTCATGATGTTTGAAGAGGCGCAACGAGAATACTACCGTCAAATGGGTCGTCTTAATACTTTCGGTTTAGAAAACGAAGCTCATAGCGATAGTATACGTAAAAAGATGTTTGAGCTAAAAGATGAGGAAAGTATGCTAAGAGAATGTAGCGCGAGCGAACTCTACGTCATACAAAAACAGCTCAAACAGAAAATTGATGATTTCCTGCGTGAATTGGATAAGTAGTACGTTGCTATTACTGTTCATAAAAGACCAAAGCCCTAAAATTATTGAATTAGCATTACTTATCGCTTATATTAAGGATACATAAATAAGCGATAAGTAATGCTATGAGCACAACCAATTATAATATCCGTCTCGATCAAGAATTAAAAGACAAGGCGTTTTCGGTGCTGGAGGGCTATGGCTTAACGCCGTCGCAAGCGATTAAGTTATTTTTGCATCAGGTCGCAGAAACCAATAGCATACCGCTGTCTTTTGATTATCAGACAATGCCTAGTTCCAATACGCTTGAAGACGGTGATCAATGATTGAATTTGAATGGGATGAACAGAAAAATAGCAGTAATCAACGCAAACATGGCTTATCCTTTGAAGAAGCAGCTCGGGTATTTTTTGATCCTTTGTGTTTGCGTCAGCAAGACCGATATGAAAATGGTGAAGAGCGGTGGCAAGCACTTGGCGCAGTGAATGGGGTAGCGGTATTACTAGTCGCTCATACTCAAAGAGATAGTGAGGGTGGCGAGGTTATTCGTATCATGTCAGCACGACGTGCCACTAAGGCTGAAAGGAGGTTCTATGAACAAGGTTAGCTATAAAGCAAATGAGTTACCGTCTTTAAGCGCTGAGCAAGAAGCCAACTTGCAACGATTGGCGATGCTTTCAGATGACGATATAGATTTGTCTGATATGCCTGAAGTCACAGACTGGTCGGGTGCGACTCGTGGTAGTGTGGTGGCAGATGATCCTATGGTCGGTGCCAGTATCGTGAGTCCTAGTATCATTGCTAGATTCCAGGATAAGGCGAAGAAGACCGGCGGAAACTATCAAGATATGATTAATGATGCGCTAGAAGAGTATTTGTTAGATCATTAGTCGATAAAACCACAGCGTCTAAAACACCCACCACTTTTTCTTTTTCTCAACCGTAGCTACGGTTGAGTTGTCTGTTTTTTCTTTCTCTTGTTCAAGTGGCGGCTCATAGCTCTGCTCAGACTTTTTAAACTCTAGCAGTCTTACTTGAGCGAAATCTTGAATACTGGCATTGGCTTTATCCAGTGTTTTGTTCAATTGTGCTATCTGTTGCTGGTAATTCTCTATTAACTTCTTTTGATCACTTACCTGTTGGTTAGATGTTCATTCTTGAGCTTTTCGAGCGCTAATTGGTGTTCAATATCTGTATTGTATTGGACAATTTGACTGTTCAGAGGTGTATTTTGGACAGTGTTCACTGAACGTTCAGTACGTTTTTTCAAAACGGGCTCTCCAAATACTCGCAGCATCTCCGCAGTGTCTATCTTCTTATCTGCTGCTCTAGATAGCTCACCATCATTGACCTTCTGATAGATTGTAGTTCTCGATACACCCCATTCTTTTGCCGCTTTCGTCACCGATATGTTCATTGTTCACCTAGTGCCCAAGTACGTTTTTAGCAAGTGTTCAGTACAACTGTCCAGAACGTTTATTGAACAACTATGGCATTAACCCTACTATTAGGCAAATTGAATGTTTAGTTGGGTTTCTATTACTAGAAGTAAACTTATAAGTGATAGTTTTTATAGAAATGCACTCAATTATGGTTTAAATAGAGTGGTCTATGGAGTTTTTAATACGTTTAGCGGTTTAATACACTGGTTTCAGGGCCCTAAACTTTGATTATTGAACCAAACTAATAACATGCCATCAAAAGGAAATGAGATAATTCATTTCAATATGCATATAATTTTAGAAAAATAGGAGTGTTCTTTATAATGTCTAATGCTGACGAAAAAACTGAGATATCTGAGAAAATAGTTAATACTGAATTTGATCCTGAAGAAATAGAGGATAACGATGATTCCGAACACCTCAAAGAGCCTTTCGATCCTAAAAAAGTAGATGTAAGCATTACAACTCCAAATTTAAATATGCTAATTACTAGACTGCACCACAATGAAATTGATCTTGTGCCAGATTTCCAACGTTCTGGAGATTTGTGGAGCAAACAGATCCAAAGCCGGTTAATTGAATCTATACTCATTCGACTGCCTATACCTGCTTTTTATTTCGATGCTGCTATCGATGATAAATGGCAGGTTGTGGATGGTTTACAACGTTTATCTGCCATTAACAACTTTGTAGTAACACAAAATTTACATTTAACAAATTTGGAGTTCTTAACCGAGTATGAAGGGTGCTCATATAATGAATTACCAAGAGCGCTTCAACGTAGAATAGATGAATTCCAAACTTCCGTTTATCTAATAAAGCCTGGTACTCCAGTAGGAGTGAAATATTCTTTGTTTAATCGGATTAATACTGGGGGATTAAAACTCAATCATCAAGAAATTCGGCATGCAATGAGCCAGTCTATTAACGGCGGCGCAGCATCTAAGTTCTTGAAAAGGCTCGTTGAAACAGAAGTGTTTAAAAATGTGGTCATAAATAAGAATTATCGAATGGCTCATGAAGAGCTGGCACTAAGACATATATCTTTTATTATGTTTGGTATTGAATCTTATAAGTCTTCCATGCCAAAATTTCTTAATAAAGCAATGATAGAATTAAGCTCTGTGGAAGATAAAAGATTAGCAGAGATGGAGAAAGGATTCTTGCATCGCTGAAAACTACATTCGATATTTTCGAAACTGACTCTTTTAAGAAAACCTTAGCAATACCAGGTCATAGAAGAGTAGTTAACAAGCCATTATTTGAATCTGTTTCGGTATGCCTGGCAAAAATTAGCGATGAAGAGCGCTCGATTTTACTGAATAGAAAGGATGATTTTCTGAAAGCTTTTATCTGTCTACTTGAGGATCAAAAATTTGATATCGCTATAAGTAAGTCAACAGCAAATACTGAAAAAGTCCAAACTAGATTTAGCATGGTAAGTGCATTGGTAAACAAACTAATATTAGGCCGTTAATTATGTTGAATCTTTTAAGCTTGAAAAACTTTAAGTCCATCAAAGAAGAGGATTTTGAGTTAAGGAAATTAAATATATTTACTGGCTTTAATGGAATGGGGAAATCGTCAGTTATTCAGTCTTTATTGCTACTAAGGCAATCATATGATAAACACATGCTACCTCACGAAGGATTATCCTTGGTAGGGGAGTATGTAAAAATAGGGATTGGAAAAGACTTACTTTACATGAATGCTGAAGAAGAAGTAGTGAAGATAGAAGCTTTTTGGGATAAAAGTAATTTAGAATTCTATTTTAAATATAACAAAATTTCTGATATGCAGCCTATTAGTTCATCTCATATTGAGGGAGAGGTTTTTACAGAGTCTCTGTTTACATCAAATTTCCAATACTTATCAGCTGAAAGGATTAGCCCTAAAAGTGTATACGATGTGTCTGAGTATGCTGTTAACCAGAAAAGGTCTCTAGGTATAAGAGGAGAATATACCGCTCACTTCTTATCTCAAAATGGCAATGAGCCTTTATCTATTTGTGAACTTAGGCATCCTGAAGCTACAACTACACATCTAATTGATAACTTAAATGCTTGGATGTCGCAAATCACACCTGGCATGAAAATAATAACAAAGCTGATTCCTGAAATAAATCAGGCAAGTCTTCATTATCAATTCTCTTCAGCTACTGAACTCACTAATGAATTTAGACCAGAAAACACAGGGTTTGGTTTGACATATGTACTGCCAATCGTAACTGCTTTGCTAGCCTCTAAACCTGGCGACCTTTTAATTTTAGAGAATCCAGAGTCACATTTACATCCATCTGGTCAGTCAGTAGTTGCTAAGATGATATCAATTGTATCAGAAAATAATGTACAAATAATAATTGAAACACATAGCGACCATATTATAAATGGCGTTAGAGGTTCCGTGAAAAATGAGAAAATTAAATCGGAAAATGTTTTAATTTATTTTTTATCTAGAGACCTGACTTCGTCTGAGCATTGCGTGGATATTGAAAAAATTGAGATAGATGAAAAAGGAAGAATAGATAGTTGGCCTGAAGGTTTTTTTGATGAATGGGATAAGAGTTTAAGTGTTTTACTAAAGGATCGATAAGCCATGTTTGATGCTGTAGTTTTAAACGAAGCTTCATTGCCATTTAAATGTATTGAAGATTGTGAAAGAAATATTGAAAAATTTTTTGATTTGTTGCATGAGGCTCAAAAAAATAAAGTCAGTTTTTCCAGAGTGGATGAGCTAGAAGGAGACTGGAATAGTTTAAATTATGCTGATAATTTCATTTTTAATAAGTGGTTAGATTCTATTGAAGATCACGACAGAAAAGTACAGATAAAAAGTGTTATTACTAGTTCAAAATGCCCATTGTTAGACATTAATAATAATAGAAATGGAGTAGATACTAGCGATACATTCTTCTTGGATGAGAGTAATCGTAATTTAGAAGTTTTAGGATTAGCCTTTGCTTATTTGAATAACTCTCATAGCTTGAGCCTTGCTTCACACTCTCACTGGCTAAAAAGCTCTATAGGTATAGTTAAGTCATGGTACGTGAATAATGAGCTTAACGAAGAGAAGATGGATGTTCCAAACATATCATCTATCCAACAACTAAACTCATTTTTAGATGCTTTTAAAGCAAAGCGACAGAAAAACAAAGATTACTTAACCAAATTAAAAGTTAGGGATAATGATGATTTCGAGAATTTACTTTTTACAGAGAGCGCTCTCAAATCATTTAGATCTAGTTCATTACAGCCCTTAGACTTCAGGGTGATAATATCTATCTTAGAGAGTTTAAACCAAGCGATAACTCTCTCATCTAACATACAAGAGTTATCTAATAATTCTAGTCTAACAATTTCTGGTGAAAGCAAGTCCACAATGTCAGATAAAAGCTTAGTTAGGATGCGGAGTTTTAAACACCCTACTCTAGGTTATCAAGTGTTTGAGCCCCATATCAAAAATTTCACCAATGGCAAGCGTATGCATATCTTAGCTAATTATGAGAACAAAACTATTTGTATAGGTTATTTTGGAAAACATTTGAAGACATCAAGCATTACATGATTGTTTAAACCACTTATCGAGCCTTTCATAAAAACTGTGTAACTACCATTTAGATCAGATGCCTACTTATTCTTCAACTCATTAGATAATGATGCAATCAGCTGACGTGAGCACTTAGCCGTAGCTTGTATTTCGGAGTAGCTATGTCCAGATTTTAGCAGACTAGCGATAATCTTACGCTTCTCGGTGTCTTTCCTACGTCCAGAATATTTGCCTTCAGCCTTAGCACGAGCAATACCTTGCATCTGACGGCTACGTCGATCTTCATAGTCCTTTCTAGCAATAGCAGCGAGCATATCAAGCATCATCGAATTGATAGCCTGCAATACGCTGCTCATAAATTCAGTGCTGCTCTCTGGCTGAAGCGCCATATAGGAGGTCGCAGCTCTTTTGATACGACTGCCAACTTTTTTTCTGATAGCATTCTTTTGAGAGTATCCCAATCAGCTTGGTTCAAACGTGCTAAGCGGTCAATCTGTTCAACCAAAATCACATCGCCTTCGTGGGCATCATCGATCAGCTGCATTAATTGCGGACGTATCAAAGTTGCGCCTGATTCGTTTTCGAAATAGAAGGCGGCAACTTTGTGGCCATGATCATTAGCAAACTGTATGAGCTCATTTTTGGCACGCTTGGCATCCTGCTCTTTGGTTGAAGCTCGTAGATACGCTCTGATAAACATAAACACCCAAAATAGTCTGTTATAAGTGGTTCCATTATATCAGTCTATTTTAAGTGGTCTATTAATAGGTTTAAAGGGTGAAATAACTGGTTCCCTTGGGGTATACGCCTAGAAACTAATTTTTCTGTTTAAATAGCTTCTTAAGATAATCACAGCTTGCTTGGTAATCGTTTTTACAAGACAAATTTAACCACTCTTTTGCCATAGAATCGTTCTTATCAACGCCTAAACCTTTATGATACATCATTCCCAGATAGTATTGAGCAAGCTCACTACCTTTGCTCCATGTCTCATCAACCGTATTGAAATATTGGTTCCTAGCGGCTTTTTCATACCACTTGAAGGCTAAGCTGTAGTCTTGAGGCACACCAATTCCATTGTAGTACATTTGAGCTAATTGATATTGAGCAGGCTTACTTCCGTGTTTAAGCTCTCCATAGTTATAATAGTAGTATGAAGTAGCTGCTGCTTTTTCAAACCATTTAACAGCTTCATCAAAGTTCTGAGGAACATCTACACCATCATAATACATTTGTCCTAACTGGTACTTAGCAGAAAGTGTACTAATATACCTATAATCATCTCGATTTATAACTTTTTCAAACCACTCTTTAGCTTTGTCTTTATTTTGAGGGACACCTAAACCTCGACTATACATCAGTCCAATGTTGTAAGCCGCATTAGTATCTCCTTGATCAGCGAATTTCTGAAAAATATTTAAGGCTTTGCCATAATCTTGAGGAATGCCTAAGCCTGAGTAATACATAAGTCCTAAAATGTATTCAGCATCTGTAGACCCGTTATTAGCCGCCTTTTGGTAATAATTAAATGCCTGATTATAGCTTTGAGGAATGCCTGCCCCATGATAGTACATATCTCCAAGTCGATATTGAGCGTGAACATCGTTATTGTCGGCTAACATTTTATACAATTTAAAAGCTTTGGCATAATTCCGAGGTTCTCCGTATTTACCTATATAATAAATATTGGCAAGATTATTTTGAGCAGAGGGATGTCCGTTATCAGCAGCTAATTGATACCATTTGATCTTATTTACACGATCATAAGCTTCTAGACCAAGCATAAATTGGGCTGGCGCATATCCTCGAACAGCAAACCATTCATAAGATTTCTTGCTATCATTAGGCGCTTTTGAATTCTCTAAATATAGTTTTGCAAGCTCTTGCTGAGTGTGATTGTCTCCTATTTCTTCTGCTGTAGCTGTTATGGATAGCCCAAAAGATATAGCTAAAATGATTATAGTTTTTTTTAAACTTCGCATATTGAATTGTTCCAAGATAGACATTGGTACGGTTTATTTGCTCATTCTAAGGGCAACATATATGTGAACGCAGAGAATCTTTAGTTCACATTCATATTTGAAAAGCCCATCGAATGTACGCTAGGAAGTACACTGCAATTATTTAGATAACTCGAACTGTTGCTACCACTAGCCTACAACCCAATATTCAAGTCTTCACTAGGGAACTGCATAGACCAACACACCTTATAGAATCGCATTGATTAAACCAATAAAAGACTATCGAATGAAAAATAAATCGCAAAAAATCATATTAAAACAAAAAACACCCATTTATACAAAACTTGGTCTAGCTATTATAGTTATATGCGGAAGTATATATTTATTTAACCCAGGTATACTTCTTGAGGGAACAGTCACTCTGGTAATAGGTCTTGTTTTTATTGTAATTAATATCATTAATCTATTCAGAAGAGTTGAATATGATGTTGTCGCCATACTGGTAGGCTTATATTTTCTCATAATAGGCGCAGATGCCTTTTTCTCTCTTGAGATTAGTTATATACCTATAATTACTATCGTATTAATGATTCCTGTTGTGATTTTAAGCTTAAAATCATTCTATAAGTCATAACCTATAGCTGTCTTCTTGAATTATTAAGTTTTTTACTGACCTGACTATAGCCACTTCGCCAATACCTAACAACAGTTTATGATATAGTTAATTGACGGATGGTTGAGTCCCACTGACTAAGTGCGAGTTTTCGACTTCACAAATGTTTATTCCCTACGGTCATGCATTTATGAAGTCAAAACATCGGCAGGGTAAGACCCCCACACCCCCAACACTACGAAAAGATGTAGTGCCAAAAAGCAAAAGTATGAGCATTTGAAAATGGCTATTTTTCTCGCATCGACCAAATCCATATCACGAGGTAGCGGACAAAGTGCTGTTGCCAGTGCGAGCTATCGTGCAGGTGTTGAGCTTGAGGATAAACGATACGGTAAAACCCATGATTACTCCAAACGTTCAGGTGTCATGAGCACGGATATTATTTTGCCGTCAGCATTAGCTGCTGCCGGCGCTACTATTGATCGTAGTAATTTATGGAACAAAGCAGAGAGTGCCGAGAAACGCAAAGATGCGAGGGTGGCTCGTGAATGGCTGGTTAATCTACCGCATGAGTTAAGTGAGCAAGATCGTAAGACACTGGCACACAAGTTCGCCCAAACCCTAGCGGATCGTTACGGCACGATTGCCGATTGTGCTATTCACAAACCCACACAAAAAGAGATTGATCGAGGGGCAGATCCTCGCAACTTCCATGCTCATATTATGTTTACTACTCGTACGGCGGCAATTGGCAATAATAATGAAATCCTATTGACTGACAAAGCTGATATTGAGTTGTCCGATACGAAGCGTCATAAGCTTGGCATGGAACGAGTCAGTGTTGAGATTAAAGAGGTTCGCCAACTATGGGAGCAGCTTGCTAATGAAAAATTAGCTGAGCATAAGCACGATTTGATAGATTGCCGTAGCTATGCAGATCAAGTCAAAGATATTGAGCCACAACTTAAGATGGGTAGCGTTGCAACCAAGCTGGAGCGTGACGCATATGAGAAAGCTAAATCGGTAGCAATGGAAAAAGGCGAGGTATTTAACGGCATTGCGCCAGTGACGATTAGAGGTGAAATCAACGCCATGATGCGGAGCGTAATAGTTTAGTGCTAGAAGCGTCCAATAGAATTATTTTTGAGCAGCGAGATTATGATGAACGACTTGAAAGAGCAGAACGATATATTGATCGAGCGAATCAAAGCATTAGAAACACAAAACGACAAATTGAGCGAACAGAACAAGACATTGAGTGGTCAAGTAAGCGATGCAAAAACCTACCAAGTTGGATTGATGGAAACCACAAAGCAGTTGAGAGCAACACAAAAAGATATTCTGACACAGCACAAGCAAATGACAAGCTCATACAAAGAATTAACAACACAAAACAGTCAATTAACAGCGTCACTGAAGCTATCGGAAAGTCAGATATTGCAATTAACAGAGCAGTTGAGCAAAGCGCAAGACCAGCTCCAAGCCCCTTTGATGACAACTACAGACGAGCCTTTCATGAGCGAAAAAGACGAATTGATCGAGAGCTTAGAGAGCAGGATAAACAAGCTCACAGAGAAAGTTACGCAGATGAGAAAGACAATAATGATCTTAGAGCGACGTTAGGCGCTTTTGCTCATCGTTTAATGACTCGACACCATGAAAAGTTCAGCTTGCGCCCAGGCTTTCGCGATAATCCTGCTTATTACCCTGAAAAATTTGACTATCGACAAGTCAAAGTCCTTGATCGCTTCGCTAACGAATTGCGCTTAACCAACGATTTTGATGATTTCAGAGAGGAACAGCGGCGCATTGCGGACTTGTTTACGTTTGACGTGATGCAAGACAACCTCAATGCAATGGATATATTAATTAACAGACAAAAAGAACGTAAAAACTATCACGAGGTCACAGCCGATTTTGAGGTATTCATTACTCGATTAGATGCTAGCAGAACAGCCAAAAACAATGAATTGCAAGGCTCGTTGGGTCGTAGTGACATTAGCCGAATGACGGCAGAAACGCTAACAGCGGTCAGTTATTTAGATAACATTGAGCAGTACATAAACAAAGAAACCACCGCTAACGAATGCAAAGTATTAGCTCAGGAGCATATCAGCGAGATTCTAAGAAGAACTTCCAAGCAGTATGAACTTACCTATCAAGGATTAAGAACATTAGATAGTAACGAGATCGTCCAGAAGCATGCTAGAGCGCTTGAATCTAGTTTAAGTGGGTTTAATACCAAATATGCTGATAAATTGACTGAAAGCGATATCAAGAGCATTAATAACGGATTGAGAGTCCTTAGTCAGAAATTAGAGATTGCTAGACCTATCAATCGACCCTCTCCTTCTCCTTTTTAATCTTATCCACAACTTTTTTATTCACCCGTTTCTTTAAGGGTTTTTATTTATTCCTGTTTACTCCTGTTTACTCCTGTTTAAGAGGCTTTTTTACCCTTTAAAATCAATATGTTACGGATGGAAAAAACACAAAATGAGTAGAATAAACACAAAATGAGTAGAATAAACACAAAATGAGTAGAATAAACACAAAATGAGTAGAATAAACACAAATAAAAATTTATGATATTATTTATAGTTTTATATGTTAAAGTAAAGCTTAGTTATTATTGGAAATAACAGTATATTAAGCAGGGATTCGAAAAAAATATGGAAAACAATCTAGTTGTACAATCCAATGAGCTTGTCCTAGCAGCTTATACCATGACCACTAAAGAGAAACAGCTTTTACTAACTTGTATTAGTCGTATTGATAGTAGACCCGATGCGCCAAACATTACTAAGCAAACCAAGTTCACAGTGACAGTCGAGGAAGTAGCAAAGATATTCTATAACGATAGTACTAAGAAGAATGCTTTTAGAGATTTAGAGCAAGCTAGCAATCGGCTTTTTGATAGAGAAGTTCTGATAGCACTGGAGGATAATAAAACGCTTCGTACCCGCTTTGTTAGCGGCGTTCTTTATGATCCCAACGGAGAGCAGATAACAATAACATTTGCAGAGGATGTACTGCCTTATTTGACACAGCTGAAAGCTAACTTCACAAAATATAGGCTGATGGAGGTATCTGAGCTATCAAGTATTCATTCGATACGCCTATATGAATTAATTGTTTGTTGGGTAGGTCAGTATCAATATACTAAAGCTATGAATTTAGATGATTTTCGCTACGTTATGGGCATTAAAGGTAAGTATAAGCAATTTGGACAGCTTAGAGAGCGTGTGATTGACACTGCTATAGATGAAGTCAATGAGAGTACAAACTACAAGGTCACTGTTGAGTATCATAAAAAAAGTAGAGGCAAAGGTTATGAGAGATTAACGCTCAAATTCCATCGGAAAACATTGGATAAACTAACCAGTGAAGATGGCACTCTGTCAAAAGCTACCATACAGTCTATAGTCGATAACCTGCAGTTTATGAATGACTATAATAATCATCCAAGCCTAAGTTATGACGGCAAAATGCAGACTGACGCATTTAAGCGCGAAATGATAAATATCATACAGCGAGAACCTGAAAGCTTTAACAAGCCCAATAAGGGTTTAGAGAGCTATTTACCAAAGATTAAACACTAATACTTTGTCTAACATCCGTTCTAGTCAAAAGAACCACCGTTTTTTCTTTTTGGGAGCATTTGCCGGTGTCATTGTTGATTTTTGTTCTGGCTGTGGTTCATCATTGTGCTCAAATTGTTTGAACTCTAGCAGCCTCACTTGAGAAAAATCGTGAATACTAGCATTAGCTTTGTCCAGTGTCTTGTTTAGCTGACTAATCTGTTGTTGATAATTCTCTATCAACTGCTTTTGATCGCTGACTTGCTGTCGAAGGTGTTCGTTCTTTAATTTCTCTAGATCTAGTTGGTGTTCAAGCGCTGTACAAGACTGTACAGTCAGACTGTTCAAGTGCGTATTATGAGAGCTGTTCAGTGATTGTTCAGTACGTTTTTTGGACAAAGGCTCTCCAAATACCCGAAGCATCTCTGCAGTGTCAATTTTTTTGTCTGCTGCTCTAGAGAGCTCTCCATCATTGACTTTTTGATAGATCGTCGTTCTTGAAACACCCCATTCTTTTGCGGCTTTCGTCACCGATATGTTCATTGTTCACCTAATGTTCAAGTACGTTTTTAGAACCTGTACAGTTGCACTGTACAGAACGTTCAGTGAACAACTATGGCACTAACGTGCTTGTGTGGCAAACTATAAATACTTGGTATAGAAGTTAGGCACTCAGACATATATCATCCATTTCATTGAACAAATATAGGGTATTATAGCTACCTATTACTAGGGCGTGTCCTCAATTCAATCAATTACTCTCTAAATGGGCTAAAAATGGCTAAATTTTGTTAAACATCGTCAAATAGCTTATCAATATCTCGATGTTAACAGCGCTATTTTCCTTGGTTAACTGCAATTTATCTCATTTTTATCACCATTTTTAAAATGAGGACACGCCCTAATAAAAATGATAAAAAGAGATTGATATGCCAACCTTTATAGTTGTAGACGATGGAATTGTTAACCTATCGGAAATTAAAAAGATAACTGCGGATAAAAAGCGACTTACAATCATATTTCATTTAGGGTTTTGGAATGAGAACGCATTTAAAAAATGTACTGATAGCCAGCACTTTGAAGAAGTTTTTGAAAGTATAGTAACTAAGTTAGAAGCTGAAAAGATTTGAGTTCGCTACTTACAGTTCCCAATTTTAGATAGTAAGTCTTTCATTATATTAGTAATCTATAACAGTTTTGTTATGGCTTACTAATACAATTTAGTTAACCAAATATGCTATAGATTATGACAGCAGTAAGTAAAATAGACGAAATATCATCACCCAGTATTATTAATTTATGCCAAGTTTTATCCTTGTTGTTATTATGAGTAATAGAACTACTATTATAATGACTTATGAAATCATCATCACTTATAGAGTACCTTTTTTTCGACAAAGATAGTTTTTGGTCTAGATCTACAGGTATGACAACTTGCTTCAATACTGCTAAAAATATTCCTAGCCATATTAAGATGTTTGGTATGTCTTTATTTATAGAAGAGTTTATGAAAAAACCAAAACTTAGGATTAAAGCCACAATGAAAAACTTGCGGTAACTCCCCTTTGGGTAATCTAGGACAAAATTCCGCATCAAAAATCCTAATAAATGAACGTATGTTTATTTAAAAGATCGAATATTAATGTTGGTGATAACCATTGTCAATAGAGATGTTCATAGCAAACTGAAGATACAGTTCCCTAGTGAGGACTTGAATCTTTGACTGTAGGCTAATGATATCGAGGTTTTGAATTACTGAGATAGCCACAGTGTACTTTATGGTGTACTTACCATACATACTCTATCTATGATCGGTGCGCTATACAGGCATCGAGCTGTATAATTAAAATCTCCCAAGTTAAGGTCTATGAGATTAGCGACAGTGGTCATGCTTATATTAAACGGTTTAATCGTAGTTATCGCAATGAGGTTTTAGATTGCTATTTATTTAATGATTTAAAGGAAGTCAATAAGCTGACTGAGGACTGGATCAAGGTTTATAACACTGAAAGACCCCATGATTCACTTAATGATATGACACCCGCTGAATACAGACAGGTGGCTTAATGATTCTACGAAGATGTTGTGTTAAGTATGGGGTATTTACATGGAAAGTGCACTATGTACAACAAAAAATTAAATATTAATAAGTGTCTAAACCCAATTTTATCTATATTGTCAGTTGCTGTACTTGCTACGCTCTCATCAATGGCAATCGCTCAAAGCACACCTAACCAGTCTTTTAACGTATCAAGCGTTGCTGACAGCTCATCAAGTTGTGACATCTACAAGCACGTTGAACAGTCTGAAACCTCCATTGACCTGAATAATGTCACACAAACGCCAAATGGTATTAAAGTTCATTCTAATGACTTAGATCTTCAAGTGGAAGACTTTCAACCATGCAAAGCCAGTAAGCCATTCAGTAGTGACAAAGAGGCTATTGCGCTGTACCAGCAACTTGAACACGACTTAGACAAGATAGCGGAGATAATTATTCGTGATGTACCAGAAGGCTTCTCTAAATATAAAGGTTTAGATAATGAAGAACTTGACCAAATAATTAAAAACGTAGAACCGGTAAAACAGAAAAAGTACGATCCAGACAAGTTCATAAACGTATACATCTATATGGCGGTTCATAGTTATTTAGGCGAATTCGTACCTAAAGACGATGCTAAAGCCGTGCAGTATATGAGCTATGTGGTTGACTACCATCAATCCTTTAGCCCTAACGATGTATCACCATTACTTAATTCTATGGTTGCGATAGCAATCATAGAAAAACAAAGACATATCAATGATAACAATCCTATTAAATTACAGCATGAGACTGAGAGTAGCGTTGAAGCCGTGACTGCTTATTTGCTATCCAAAGCAGGGCACTTAGACACGAAGGCTATATTAGTAAAGAGTTACATCAATCGAATGGATGAGACCCTTGATAACCCCACTTTAGAAGTGATTCACCAACTATTTGACCCAAAACTTGAGGAACTCACACATCTTGCCGAGCAAGGAAGTTATATTGCTACAAATGAATTGAAAGAATTGTATAAGGGGCTAAAGACCATTGATTTAGAATATGCAGAGCAAGCAAAATATTGGGAAGGTCGAGTTGACACTTTGCCTCACCCAGATAATAGTTGGAATTAGGTGATATACATTTTAAGTATTTTTAGAAGATAAATAAATACTGTTTAAGCAACGTATACCCCAGCGGAAGAGCCTTTCCTAAAAACTGTGTAACTGCTTATAATCCACTAACCGGAGAATAAGCAATGACTACTCAATCTGACATTAAAAAACTGGCCGAGCAAATGGCTGGTAGCATGAAAAGCTTTGATGACATCAAAGACTTCCAAAAGCAGCTCATGCAATCCTTTATCGATACTGCTCTTGAAGCTGAGATGGAAGAGCATCTGGGCTACCCCAAGCATGAGAAAGCAGACAAGCCTAACAAGCGCAACGGACACACTAAAAAGACCGTCCGTAGCGACACAGGCGATCTTGAAATCTCCACCCCAAGAGACCGTGATGGCGCTTTTGAACCTGCACTAGTGCGTAAGCATCAAACCCGTATCTCAGGCCTTGATGACAAGATCATATTCCTTTACGCCAAGGGTCAAACCACCACCGAGATTGTAGAGAGCATTAAAGAGCTCTACGACGTTGATATATCAAGCTCTCTTGTCTCAAGAGTCACCGATAACATATTAGAGGACATCACCGCTTGGCAGAACCGGCCGCTGAGCAGTGTTTATCCTATCGTCTATTTGGACTGTATTGTCGTTAAAGTACGTCAAGATAAGCAGATTATCAACAAAGCCATTTACTTAGCGCTAGGTGTTGCTCTTGATGGTAAAAAAGAGCTGCTTGGTATGTGGTTATCAGAGAATGAAGGCGCTAAGTTCTGGCTGGGTGTTCTCACTGAACTACAAAACCGCGGGGTACAAGATATCCTCATTGCCTGTGTCGACGGCTTAAAGGGCTTCCCTGATGCCATCAACACCGTCTACCCCAACGCTCAGGTTCAGCTGTGTATCGTACACATGCTGCGCTATTCGATGAAGTTTGTACCGTGGACAGATAAGAAGGCCGTAGCGGCTGATTTAAAGGCCATCTACGGCGCTGATACGCTTGAGATAGCAGAGGCCAATCTTGAGTCATTCGATCAGGTGTGGGGTGATAAGTACCCGCATGTGGTTAAGTCTTGGCGCAGTAACTGGGAGGCTTAACGGTGTTCTTTGGTTATCCTAAAGACATCAGAAAAGCCATCTATACCACCAATGCTATTGAGTCATTAAATAGCGTGATTCGAACGGCGGTGAATAAGCGTAAGGTGTTCCCATCTGATCAGGCAGCTTTCAAGGTGATTTATCTGGCAACCCAGCAAGCATCCAAAAAATGGTCGATGCCAATCCGTAACTGGACGTCTGCTTTAAATCGCTTTATGATTATGTTTGATGATCGTATCAGTAAGCATTTAATCTAAATAGCAGTTACACAGAATCTGGGATAGGCTCCAGCGGAACCAACTATTTCAGCCTCCAAACCTATTAACAGACTACTTAAAACAGACTGGTATAATGGAACCATATATAACAGGTCTTTGAATTAAGGGACTCGCTACTGTGCTTTCCTAATAACGTTAGCCTATTCTTAGCAATAAATAAGCCACCTATAAGAAGGTGGCTTATTAGCGCTTGAATCACTTGAATTCATTGTTACACATTAAAGCCTATATGCTTCCCTGTTGGCAGCTCAACGTCGATACGAAGCTTGCCGCCCATAGCCTCAACATATTTTTTCATGGTCGATATTTTAAGATCATTGCCGCGATTTTCTATAGCAGACAATGAAGGCTGCTTAATACCCATGGTTTGAGCCAGCTCTTTTTGAGAGATATCTAACTCTTCACGGATACGAGACAGCTGGTTTTCTAAAAGCAGTTGCTCTGCCAGTTGTTTAATACGCGCTCGGCTATCTAAAGAACGCTCAGCTAACATCTCTTGTAGTGTCTTAGTCATGTTATAGATCTCCTAAGGTTCTGAGGTGATACTCATACTGCTGGTCTGCAGTGGCTAGCATTTCTTTATAAAAACGCTTTTTATTACCCTTATCACCAATACAAAGCACAACCGCTTGCCGCTTTGGATCAAAGGCAAAAAAGGCTCTGAGTGGCTTGCCTCTGTGCTGAATACGCAACTCTTTCATGTTGGTAAACTTTGAATCGTACACCGTATCCACTAAAGGACGACCTAAGCTTGGACCTTGCTGTTCTAGAACCATCAAAGCTGCCAGTACTTTTTCTTGCGTTGATTCATCTTGCTGATCAAACCATTGGTTGAACAGCTCTGTTGTGATGACAGTCCACATATAAAAACCAATATATAGATTATAGTCTATAATATATAGTTAATCGAGACAGTCTGCAATTATAGTGAGCGGCTCTTAACAGCCTATTCTTAGTAGCGACAATATTTTCTATCGTTAACCTATTGGTTAAAGGGCTGTTCTAGATAAGTAGATTGCAACGATTTAATTAGCTCGATTGACCTAGCTGGTCAGGATATGAGAGTTTGAGATGATTAATAGACTAAAAAAGAATGCATCACAGTTTAGTAAGCGTCCAATTAGGGGTTATTTAGAGTATTAGGGCTCGCGCCATCACTCAAGAAGGCGACAATCTTTATTCAATGGTGGCCAAGTGAATTCTTTATCATCATAGTGCAGTAAGATAGTATCGTTAGTGATTCCATTTATTGTGCCATTTAAATGCTGTAGGCGTATTTTCAAAGAAGTCAGACTACAGAAAGCATTTTGGTAGCTCTCCGCCTCTAGGCTAGCTAACGTTTGCTCTACATACTTATTGATACCATCAATCATCTCGTTGGCATCTTCTTGCCATTCAAAACTGTAATCTGCATCAAGAGAATCTAGATCATCAATTTTTTTTAGATCAATTAAGGCATCCATGAGTTTGCGTAGATTATTAAAGTCTAGGCTCGATATTGTGGTCTGTTAATAGGTTTAAGGGCTAAAATAGCTGGTTCCGCTAGGGTATGCCTGATTTCATTTGGCGAATGTTAACTTTCTAGAGTTAAAAAGGTAAATCGTATGGAAAATTTCAGTAACAAGACAATAATTGACGAAGAAATTATTATTGAAAGTAACAGCTGTATATTTCTAGGACCAAATTTAAAACTCGTTGATTGTGTTGTTATCAATAAGCAAACGGCTAGAGGTATACAGTTCTTAGATGCTGAAATGGTTGGGGGTGTTTTTCAGACGAAGAAGAAGCTAACCAATTGGCAAGAGCATAGTGTGACCTTCGACTCGGTAACCTTCAAAGGTAATTTTTTAGGATGCGATTTGGGCGGACGCCTGATGAAGAGTCATCAAATCATTATGGATTAGTAAAAGACTGTGATTTTAGCCAAGCAAATATGCACCTATGCCGATTGTTTAATGCTGATATCGAAAGCATTAAATTTGGTAGATGGCCGTACTTCACTATTATTAATCTCGAGGCAGCCGCCATTCAAATTCAGAAATTAAACGTCCCAAATGAGTTAATAATATCGTTAGATATTTCTGATGAGCCAGAAGGAACATCAGCTGTACTATTTAATGCTGAATTGATTGCTAAGAAAGAAGGAATTGATATAGAAGTTATCAAAGAATTAGTCAGCCAGATTGATAGTGTCATAATATAGGTTATTTTATGGTTATAAGGACTATTATTAAGGAGGTCTACTGTGATTGGTGATACGGTTATTTTTGAACCAGATGTCGAAAAAATTAAATATTATCCAGAAGAAGGGCACGGGTTTACATTTGAAACGTTGTGGTTTGATACCATTACAATGCTTGAGCTTACGGATATAATTGACATTCCAATTGATATAGCTGACACCGTCGCTTATGACGAGCA
>NZ_BAWJ01000027.1 GCF_000586475.1 Psychrobacter sp. JCM 18903
TAGACCTCTTGCAAAAGTAGTTATAAGACACAACGTATATTATTGAACTCTACTTACATAATAGATATGCCAAACATAGATAGCTACTCAAACAAAGTGACGCTGGTTTTAAACGCTACACAGGCATTCATAAAGCCACCTTTTATGACATGCTTGATGCCATGCAAGAGCATGAAGCATCTAAGACCAAATCAGGCAGACCAAGTGTGCTCAGTCTTAAGGAGCAGATACTACTCGCCCTGACTTATTGGCGTGAATACCGCACGCTTTATCATATCAGTATGGACTTTGGTATTCATGAGTCTTCTGCTAGCCGTATCATTCGTAAAGTAGAAGACACACTGATTGACTCTGGCAAGTTTAAATTGCCTAAAAAGCTGCCTAGTCGTGTCGATGAGGACATAAATTGGTCAGTCGTCATTGTCGATGCCACCGAAACCCCAATTGAGCGTCCAAAAAAAACCAAAGAGACTACTACAGCGGCAAGAAAAAACAACACACCTTAAAAGCGCAGGTTATCGTCCATTGGCAAACCGGCTTAATACTTGATGTGCAAACCTGTAAAGGGTCAATCCACGATTTTAAGCTGTATAAAGATACTTGTCCTGACTGGTTACCTTGTGACGCCAAGCTATTAGCCGATAGTGGGTATCAGGGTATAGCAAAGTTACATGAGCAAAGCTTCACTCCCTTTAAAAAACCTCGTGGTGGTCAGTTATTGGAGATATGCAAACAGGCCAATCACTATCTGGCAAAGTTCCGTATTGTGGTTGAGCACAAAATAGCTTAATCAAGTTATTTAAAATCGTGGCTCATAAATATCGCAACCGTCGTCAGCGCTATGATCTTAGAATGAAGCTGTTTGCTGGTATCATTAATTCCGAGCTTAAACTATGACTTTTGCAAGAGGTCTACTCTATTAGCCACTCTGTTACCCATACACCTAGCTTTAAACTGTCTTCAGTAAAAACACTCATATAGGTTGAGATACCAGAATCCCCTAGGATTTTTCTACCTAGAGCGTGAAATGTTGAAATCTGAGGTGGCTCAGTTAATACGATGCCTGAGTTTTGTGCTTTATCAGCAAGCCGTTTTTTTAACTCTGCAGCTGCCGACTTATTGTAAGCCAGAACTAGAATCTCTTGAGGTGTTGCTAACCCTCTATCAATAAGGTCAAGAGCCTTTGCGACCATTACAGAGGTTTTACCCGTACCAGCAGCAGCCAGTACCATATTCTTATCATTAGAGCGCAGTACGCCCAGTCTTTGCTCATCAGTCAACGGGTTTGACTCTACGCTATCAAAAAAAGACTTTCTTAGTTCTAAGTTGATTCTTTCATGATATGCGCCTAAGGCTTCTTGTTTGATAGGATAAAGACTGTATATTTTTCCAATTTCTTTATATAGTTTGGAATCGCTGAAGTAATCCCATGGCACGTTATCATCTTCATAATATGTAGCCAGCTCATTTGCGACTAATTTAATTTGATCTAATTTTGAGTCTCTAGGGTAGTTACTCAAAACCTGAATATTAAACTCTTCAATTAAGCTAATCAGATAGGGCTGTAGGGAGTGAGCGATTTTCCTGTTGATAGACTCTAAAAATGCTATAAAGTTTGTTTTTGATAAAAACTTATACTCTTCAAACGATTGGCTGTTATGAATAAATAGGGTTGCCCCGAAAAAACCCTCTTCAATGTAAGGAAATCTTTTAATTTGGGAGAATGAGGCAAGTTCTTTTGCTCCTTTCTTGGTATCTAAAGACAAGCCCAGCTCTGTTAGAAGTATTGCTTTTTTGCCAAAAACCTTACCAATGAAATTAAAATTTAATTGTTCAACTGTAGTAATATCCTTCACCTTTTCTCTCTTATATGGCTATTATTAAATATCTTGATGGATCTTTCCACTGTCAATTAGTGAAAAATGATAAGGAGACCATCCCGAATTCTGTGTAACTGCCGTTTAGATTAAATGCTTGCTGATACGATCATCAAACATAATCATAAAGCGATTTAAAGCAGACGTCCAGTTACGAATCGGCATCGACCACTTCTTGGATGCCTGCTGTGTTGCTAGATATACCACTTTAAACGCTGCCTGATCAGAGGGAAACACCTTACGCTTATTCACCGCCGTTCGAATCACACTGTTTAGCGACTCTATCGCATTGGTGGTATAGATCACTCTTCTGATGTCTTTAGGGTAGCCAAAGAACACCGTTAAGCCCTCCCAGTTATTACGCCAAGACTTGATGACATGCGGATACTCTTTGCCCCATACTTCATCAAAGTGCTCAAGGTTGGCCTCTGCCATCTCAAGCGTATCAGCACCGTAGATGGCCTTTAAATCAGCTGCTACTGCCTTCTTGTCCGTCCAAGGTACGAACTTCATCGAATAGCGCACCATATGCACGATACACAGCTGAAGCTGAGCGTTGGGGTAAACGGTATTGATGGCATCAGGGAAGCCTTTTAGGCCGTCTACACAGGCAATAAGAATATCTTGAACCCCGCGGTTTTGTAGCTCAGTGAGAACACCAAGCCAGAATTTAGCGCCCTCATTCTCTGATAGCCACATGCCAAGCAGCTCTTTTTTACCATCAAGAGCAACGCCTAAGGCCAGATAGATAGCTTTGTTGATGATCTGCTTGTCCTGACGAACTTTGACGACAATGCAGTCTAAGTAGACGATAGGATAGACGCTGCTCAGTGGCCGGTTCTGCCAAGCGGTGATGTCATCCAAGATGTTGTCAGTGACTCTGGAAACCAAGCTGCTTGAGATGTCGACATCGTAGAGCTCTTTAATGCTCTCTACGATCTCAGTAGTGGTTTGACCTTTGGCGTATGAGCGAGGATCAGCAAGTGTCTGGGAGACACTTGCCCGAAGCGCAAGACGGAAGGCTATGCCTGTAGTGAAATATGATTTTGTCATCAAGACCTGAAATACGGGTTTGATGCTTACTGACAAGTACAGGCTCAAAGCTACTGTCGCGGTCTCTGGGGGTGGAGATCTCAAGCTCGCCTGTGTCGCTACGGACTCTCTTTTTAGTGTGCCCATTGCGCTTATTAGGCCTGTCTGCCTTTTCATGCTTGGGGTAACCGAGATGCTCTTCCATTTCTGCTTCTAGGGCAGTGTCGATGAAGGACTGCATGAGCTGCTTTTGAAAGTCTTTGATGTCATCGAAGCTTTTCATGCTGCTGGCCATTTGCTCAGCCAGTTTCTTGATGTCAGATTGGTTAGTCATTGCTTATTCTCCGGTTAGGGATTATAAGCAGTTACACAGTTTTTAGGAAACTCTCAACCACACCTGTCTTGGCGACTTATAGCCCAAGCCCTTTTGAATCCTCGTTTGGTTGTAGTACAGCTCGATATAGCTAATGATATCGCTGATAGCTGTAAATCTTGTTTTATAGTTTTGGTGATACACTAGCTCATTCTTTAATGTGCCCCAGAAGCTTTCTATGGGTGCGTTGTCGAAACAATTGCCTTTACCACTCATTGAGCCTTTGAAATGATGCTGCTTGATGATTTTGTGGTAGGTATGACTGTAATACTGGCTGCCTCTGTCAGAGTGCACAATCAATCCTTGGCTTGGACTTTTATTTTTGATTGCCATATTGAGTGCACGGCATACTAAATCTGCGGTCATTCGCTTATTGATAGCATACCCGACCAGCTCTTTGGTGTATAAATCTTTGACTCCAGCTAAATACAACCAGCCCTCATTGGTCCAGATATAAGTAATATCACTGACCCACGATTCATTAGGACGCTTAGCATCAAATTGCTGATTTAATATGTTTGGATAGACAAGCTTATTGTGATCGGAGTTCGTGGTGACTTTAAAACGTTTGTGACGACGGCATTTGATGCTATGTTCTTCTTTAATGCTTCTGACCATATACAAGCTAATATCGTGCCCTTGCTCTATCAGCTTTGCGTGCAGTCGATCAGTACCATAGCGCTCACGAGTTTCACTGTGAGCAGCTCTAACCAATAGCTCGCAGTGGTTACGATGTATTTGTTGGTCGCTAATATCGCGATTTATCCAGTCGTAATAGCTTGATGGCTTAACCTTTAGCACGCGCACATAGTGGTGATGCTAAAGAAGAGATCGTTGTTTTTGATAAGGGCATACTTCACTAACTGTGCTTGGCAAAGTACGCCGTCGCCTTTTTTAATATCTCTCGTTCCTCTTCAGCTACTTTAAGCTGTCGTTTGAGCTGCTTTATTTCCTGAAGAGCCGTCATAAGATCAGGATCATATTGTTCTGTGCCGATAAGCTTGCCTTGATTGGCTTTATTATGCCAATTAGATAAGGTCTGCATGGCGATGCCAAGCTGCTTTGCGGTCGCTGAGATATTGCCATTATTGTCTGCTATCTTCTTGACGGCCTCGGCTTTAAATTCGTCACTATAGCTTCTTATTTTCTTGGTCATGATAAACTCCGATTAATACGCTTAGTTTACCAAGTTTAGGTGTACGGTTTCTTCAGCATAGCTCAAAAGTGACGTTTTTCTTTCTCTGCTGGTGGAAAATAATCATTAAAATTGTGAAGTCTCACGGTTTGATAATAGCCCCAAATATTCTCATAACCGCCCTTTGATATCCACTCAGTTTTTAAACTTCTCGGGAAGCGCTCAGTTGGTGCATTATTCCAATAATTTCCACGGCAGCTCATGCTCTGCGCTATATTCTCACATTCTGCAACTGACTCAGTAAGCTTCTGGCTGGTGTAATGGACTCCCTGATCGGAATAAAACAATACCCCACTTGGCTTTAAGCGAGTCTGATACGGCAAAGCCACCACACTCCGAGCATACAAATCTAACACCACCGCTAGATAACACCAGCCCCCTTTGATATGAATGTAAGTGACATCGCTCGTCCAGACTTGATTGGGTGCTGATGGGCTAAAGTTTTTATTTAAGATATTGTTATGCGTTTTATGCGCCTCGTCAGCGTGCTTGTATTTATGCATCTTTAAATAACAGCTTTTAGGCCCCATCTGCGCCATAATTTTACCTACCATATAAAGTGACAGCTTGATGCCGTGTTCATTCATAAGTATGGCAACGATGCTGCGAGCCCCCTGCTGAGCGATTTGAGTCGTTAAATATTTGGCGTATTAAGGCTTTAGTCTTGACGGCTTTAAGGCTAATTGGCTTGGGATTTAGTCCATAGTAGTAACTGCTCTTCATCACGCCAAACAGCTTGCACAGAAGGCTTTTATTGACCTGTTTATCTTGTTCTGCAAGCTGACTGATTAGCGATAGCCGTTCAGGCTGTCCAAGACTAGCAGAGCGGAAACCTTTTTTTAGTATGTCGCGCTCCATCCTCAAACGCTTATTCTCTTTCTCTTTACGCAGTTCTTGAAGTTCTCGCTGCTTATCAGTCAAGGTATTACCAATAATAGGCGCTTTGCCATTCATTTCCTGATGGTATTGACTTAGCCATTTTTGTAAGGTGGATTTGCCAATACCAGTGAGCTTGCTACATCAGGTATGGTGCGGTTGTGATCAGTAACTAAGCCAATGGCTTCAAGTTTGAATTCTCAGGTGTATTAGTTGCGTTTGGTGGTCATACTGTTTTCCTCTTTGGGTTAGTATAAACATCCTATGCGCTGTCTTAATTTATTATGCCACTACACACTCCTGTGGCTGGGTATCACGGACAAAATCTAGTGCATCTTGCTCATACAGCGCGGTCTCACGTTGATAATAAGCTGAGCGACCAAGCTTCTAACCCTGTGCTTGCATTTGACTAATGATATCGGTTTGAAAGACAGATTCGTAGGTTACGTTGTGCGCGTTAATAGCAGTGCTGATGTGGATTATGGTGTGATTCTTATTATTAAATATATTTGTTAATTAAGCATAAGATGTTTATATGTACCTATTGAACATCGATTTCTCAAAAGTACATGAACTGCACTCTATATACTAAAGACAAATAAATATTAATACGCTCAACGCTCACATCATTTGCATTTACTAAGATTACTACCGATGCTAGTATAGCTATACTAATATAGGTAAACACTAAACATATGGCCGTATATCAAGCACAGTCTAAACTAAATGAGGTCTATGACTTCATTATGTCTTTTGAAGGGATGATTAATCCTGATAATATTAGGTTTAGTCGTTGGATAAAAGACGCTCAAGCTTTACGTCAAAGTAATCCTGCTGAGGGTTTTCTTATGGAAGCTTTGGTATATCGTGCGCAAGGTAAGCTTGATCAGGCTGTTGACTGTGCTAGAAAGTCTTATCGATGGGATAAAGCAATTGCTCGCAACGACTACGCAAACCTTTTAGCAGAAGCGGGACAGTTTAAAGAAGCTATAGATTTATCTTTGCTAAACTTACAAGAAGATAATTTTAATAGGAATGCGTTAAATAGACTAATTATAGATTCGTCAATAGCATTAGATAAAGAAGCGTTATCGCAAGGTTTGTCTTTATTTAAAGCCCCTAATAATAAGTCTAAAGACTTATTGCCTTTAGTTAATGATAGGTTAGACAGAATTGATGAAGAGTTATCTATCCTAGAACAAATAAAAGTTAACCTTGCTACTTTTACAGCAATTTCATCTTTAGCAGCTAGGGCTTCAAATACATATTGCTTAGGTGGTAGTCAGATTAGTATTACCTTACAGCATAACGAAGTAGGTACATTCTTGATAGTTGATGAAAAACTATCAAACATTGATATTGATGACTGCTTTACGATTCATGATAAATATACTGATGATTTAATCGATAGTGAATTATCCTTTAAGGATTACAAACGTATAGTTTATAACTTTCTACCGCTAGAAGATGACGATTTACCAACTGACGATGTTCGTAGGCAGCAAGGGATTTTAGTTTGAGCGTTACTATAGAGGATTTGAAGCAAGCAGTAGATCACTTATTCCCCAATCCCAAAGGTATTACTGAAGAAGCTATTCAAAGAGCATGTATTAATCGTCATTACTACCTAATCTATTATGCAATGCTAATATTTATTAAAGATAACTTTCCTCAGTACGATATGAGTAGAGACGGCTCTTTTAGTAATACAGGCTCTCATAATCGAGTTTTTTGTGTATTTGAAGAGATAGCTGAGCTGACAGGTAGTAAAAAAGCTGAAATGTTATCTCTTCAATTTACTAATTTTTTGACTAAGCGTCACAAAGCAGATTATAAGCTTGATGAAAACTTTAGCAGTGGTGAATACTCACAATGTCTAAAGTATGCAGAAAGAATACCAGAGCTGGCACAAGCACTTGTCGATGAGCAGCTTCAAATTAATAGTACTCATTGTTTTATCTTTTCGCTAACTGCTATAATTAAAAGTAACAACTCCCCTGGTTTTGCCAATCTATGTGGTTGGAGCTCAAGACTAGGGGCTTTTTATTGTCTGTTTTTTTATTAGTTAGAACAAAAACGTTTAAAGTATATGAGTTTAATTTAAATTAGCAGTCCTTAATCAGTCTCATTACAACCCCTTAATTCAATCTTACCTGTGACCGCTATAAATATTAAAGCGATGCAACCTTCATGTATGAGTTAGATAGTTTGTATGACTATTCAAAATTAATTTGATGAGACTGTTTTATGGACATAACGAATATACCTGATGAAATAAAGCCTATAGCTGTAGTAATCCTTATTATTATTTCATTTTTACCTTTACTCAAGTTTTTTAAAGATAGCTATATTGATTTTGAGATGTCCAAGTTCAAACAAATAATCAATACCAAAGGCTACGAAGATGGACTAAGCGATCAGATGAAAGCAAGTCTTATGGACACAAGAGATAGAGCCGTTTTCAAAAAAATATATGGTTTAAATCTTAGCAAAAAATATAGAGACATTGCATTAAAAATAGAGTGTCAACCTGATACTAATATTGATTGCGAAGATTTAAAGCGAGCTGCACATCATCTAGAATTCAAAGACAGCAATATAGTCGTAAATTACAAACCTTGGTTAATTTTCAATCGAAAGGTAGTGAATGTTTCAGGGTTCTTATATTTTTTGCTCGGTATATTAATGATACTTGTTCCAATTACGGTAGTCTTAATCAACTATTTCGGTCTACCTTTAAGTAAAAAAGTAGAAGTATCAGATCTGATTTTTTGGATTTTTATGGGATGCTTATATTTAGGCATCGCCTACGATCAACTTAGACAAAGAGAAGCTTTAAAAGCTGTAATTAAAATAATAGTTCAATCTGAGAAGCTACCCAATCTGATTAGCATAAATAATAACTGGAAAGGTAAGAATTTTCTTAAAAAGTTAGGGCTTGAGTTTAAATCACCAGACGAAATCGATTTTGAACAGTAAGAGATAATATACATCACACCGTCGTAAAGAGTCTTAGTGAAGATGGTTTTTGGTTAAGATGCTAATCTTGCAATGGTGCGTTTTACGGAACAATTGCATTTTCGATTTAAATGATGCACGAATCGCACCATATATATTCTAACTCCCATTAGCAGGTGCTCGCCAGCCGCGAACATCAATCTTACCAGTAACAACAGCCGATATTAAAGCGGTGCGGCGTTCCTGCATGAGTTGAATGGCTTGTAAGGTTGTAAATATTGGGGTTTTGCATTAGCACCCCTACGATAGCCTAGCGCTGTTTCTCACCACCTGATAAGGTCTATATCATCAATCTTTCTCAACTACTTCTCAATACCACCCCACCCTGCTTCTGGATAACGCTCGCCAGCAATATTACAGGTATTAAATAATTCATCCAGCTTATCTATTTGCTCGGCTTAAGCGTAATCTTGGTTGCTTGGGCATTTTCTATGAGATATTTTTCGTGACGTGTACCCGCGATAGGAATGACATGCGGATGTTTATTTAGTAGCCATGCCAGACAAAGCTGGGCATTACTGTATTGCCATTCGGTAGCTAGCTTACTGAACTGCTTTACTATCTGCTGATTATTAGTGAGCGCTTCTCCGTTTAAGCGCGGTACAGCATGACGAAAATCGCCTGCTTCCAAACTCTCAGTATCAAGCTTACCGGTTAAAAAAGCCCGTCCCAATGGACTATAAGCGACAAAACTGACACCCAACTCACGACACGTCTCTAATAGCTCCTCTTCTGGTTGCCGCGACCAAAGCGAATACTCGCTTTGTACCGCTGTGATAGGATGAATGGCATGCGCTTGACGCAAAGTCTCGCTTGAAACCTCAGATAGACCGATAGATAGACCGATACCGCGTATATCTCCTTGCTTTACTAAAGCGCTTAACGTCTGCATCATGTCTTCAATCGGCGTGTTGTGGTCACGGCGATGGCAATAATATAAGTCAATATAATCTGTGCCCAACCGCTGTAAAGAGTTATGGCAAGTCTGCTTAATATAATCAGGCTGTTATCTAAACGACGCTCATATTGATCCTTGGCGCGGACAATACCGAACTTAGTGGCAATCACTATTTGCTCTCGCTGCGCTTTATGTGCGGCTATAAATTGTCCTAGTAACGTTTCATTGTGACCAAAACCATAAGTATCAGCACTATCAAAGAAATTAATGCCAAGATTCAATGCTTTATCAAGTAACGCTAACGATTGACTATCGTCACTGTCTCCATAGAACTCACTCATGCCCATACTGACCCCTGCCTTCAAATCCGTACAGTTAAACCTGAGAGGTTTTAGTTACGCAGCCTGACGATAAAAGTCAAACCACACCTGTCTTGGCGTTTTATAGCCAAAACCCTTTTTGGATTCTAGCCCCACTGTGAGCCTATAGTAAAAGAAACATAAATCCGCTACAGTATATAATATGGCATACTCAAAAGACTACCGACAACTGATCCTGAGCAAGCTTGAAGAAGGCTATAGCATTCGACAACTTGCAGAGGAGTATCAAATTAGCACCAACACTATTCAGCGTTGGAAAACATTTCCTGAGCGTAAAAGACGTCAATTTACCCCGACAAAGATAGACGATGATTTACTGAGAGCTTATGTAGACGCTTATCCTGATGACTATCAGCACGAGCGAGCTCGGTGCTTTAACTGCACTCAAAGAGCGATAGGTATCGCTTTAAAACGAATCGGCATCACCCAAAAAAAGAGCTTAACTCATCCAAAAGTGGATGATGAAAAACGTTTTATATTTTTTGAAAAGTTAGCGCAATTTAAACTTGATGATAAGCCTATTATCTATCTTGATGAAAGTGGTTTTAAATCTCATGAGAACAGACCCTACGGTTACTCTGATAGAGGTGAAAAATGCTTTGGACAGTACAACTGGCAGCTTAAAAACCAAACCAATGCTATAGGCGCTATTTACAATAACCAGCTGTTCGCTGTTGGACTCTATGAGCGCAGTGTCAATAGTGATGTATTCCATAGTTGGGTTGAACAACTGCTGCTACCAAGCCTACCGAAAGACAGCGTAATCATTATGGATAATGCAACCTTTCATAAGCGGAAAGACACGACTGAACTTATAGAAAGTGCAAATCACACTATTTTATGGTTGCCGCCTTACAGTCCTGATTTGAATCCTATCGAGCAGATGTGGGCTTGGGTCAAACAAAAACGTAAAGAGTGGCGGCTAGATTGTGTTGATACCTTGTTCTTTTATTTCTTATGGCTGTGTGGCAATTTATAAGCTCTTTAACTATAGCTGTTGCCTTATGTCGCTGCAAAGCAGTGCTTTGCTAGTCGTTCCTCATTTAGAATGTCTCGCTCTTCCTAGGCAACTTTGAAATCACGTTTACGGCGTTTATTTTCTTCTAGTATAGCAATGAGTTCAGGGTCATACTGCTTAGTGCCGATAAGTTTGCCTTCATCAGCTTTGTTTTACCAATTAGATAAAGCCTGCATAGCGATACTGAGCTGCTTTGCGGTCGCTGAGACATTGCCATTATTTTCAGCTATCTTCTTGACGGCTTCAGCTTTGAATGTTGCACTATAGGTTCTGATTTTCTTAATCATGTTAAACTCCTCATTGAGTCGTTAGTTTACCAAGTTTGGTTCTACAGTTTTTTCAGCATAGCTCCTCAGCTTTTGAGTTTGAAAAACGGTATTATGATAATTTAACCCTGTCAGGCATTACTGCATCACTCAAGAAGATTAACATTCGATATAGTCGGAGCGATTGAGTTTATTCAGCAGAGCTAACCTCTAACGCTCTCCCAAGCCTTCAGAAAATGTTTTGGTAAGTGGTTTAGTTAGATATGATAATACCGAACGCTGTCGTGATTTGATATCGACAGATGCCGTCATACCGGGCTTAATAACAATTTCATCACGGCGCCAGAGAATTCAGCTCCCGTAATTTTGATCTGTATACGGTAATACGGTTCTTCGCCTTTTGGCGTTTGCTCCATTAAGGTATCAGGGCTTATATACACAACGTTACCAGTCATCGCACCAAAGATAGAATAATCGTAGGCGTCCAGCTTGACGCTAGCAACTTGTTGCTCCTTTACATAGGCAATATCTACAGGGCTTACCTTAGCCTCAACAATCAAATCACTACTGGTCGGCAATATCTCCATAATGATTTCTCCTGGTTTAACTACCCCTCCAATGGTCGTCACCAAAATATTTTTCACCGTACCATCTGTCGGTGCAAATAATTTCTTTTCTTCTAATACTTGCGAATGATCACGCAATTGCTCAAGTTCAGTATTTAATTCCTCTTGCGCTTTGGTCATCTCTAATTGGGCTTCTTCAAAATATTTATTACGCTTATTAGTAATTTGAGCTTGAATTTCAGCTACTTGCCGACGCAACTTTATGACATCAGCCTGACTCACATCACCATACGATAATAATGGCTCATTCATACTCAGCTCTTGCTGTGCCAAGACCATCATCTTTTGTAGTGAGCTGACATCTTGGTCAATCGCTTGCTTGCGACGGTTATAAAGTTGAGTTTGGTTTTTTATATATTCACTATAGTTCTTGATGCCTTCCGGAAATACTAATGGTCGCTCAAATATCTCAGCCTCAAGACGCGCAAGCTTGGCTTTAAGTGCTGCTATTTTAGAGCCTGAATTAGCAACGGCTGCTTGCGCACGCTCTTCTTCTAAAGTAACTATCAGCTGTCCTTTAGTGACATCCTTGCCTTCTTTGACTAATATCTCAGTCAATACACCACCTTCTACGGCTTGGATATCTTGTGTGCGGGCACTAGCAATGATAGTCCCTGTCGCCCTTGTGACTTGATCAATTTGGGCAAAATAGGCCCAAACAACTAATATGATTATCCCGATCAGCGAGCCCCAAATAATGATGCGCGTACGTCCAACTTTAGGGTCATGAGGTTTATATTTATAGTTATCCATTATCCTGCCCTAAGTTATCACGTTCATCTTTATTTTTTGATGAGATACTTGCAGTCTTATTACTGATCACTTTCACTCTAGGTGTACTGACTTTGATTGACGGTTTATTAGCAGTTTTCTGCTCATCATTGCCTTTTAATTGCTCAAGAACTTGTGCTTTAGGACCATCCATTACGATTTTTTGATTGTCCATAATAATAATGCGATCGACCAATTGGAGGAGTGGCATTTTATGCGTGGAAACAATGAGAGTTTGTCCTTGTCCAAATTCTTTTTTGAGTACCTCAATACATTGTAGTTCTTGCCGATTATCCATAGAAGCAGTCGGTTCGTCCATCAACAATATGGAAGGTTTCGTCAGTAGCAAACGGGTAAATGCTACCAATTGTTTTTGACCCCCTGACAACCCTTTGCCGCCTTCACTAATCGGTAAATCTAAACCACTAGAGTGGCTGGCTACCAGCTTGATCAGTCCAGTCTTGACGAGGCGTCGCGCATCATATCATCACTGGGCGCTGGTAGGCCAATCAATAGGTTCTCTCGCAGTGTGCCTTCGAACAAACGATGATCTTGTTGCAGATAACCGACTTGTTCACTCACAGACTGACGACTAATCTGCTGAATATCTAATCCGTCTAGTAATATCCTGCCTTGGGTAGGAGCATACAGCCCTGATAGTACTTTTAGTAAAGTCGATTTACCTGAACCGATAGGACCCAATACTGCAACACGCTCACCCGCTGTTATATTCAGGCTACTAATTGCTAGTGCAGGCTGGTCATTATTTTGATAATTAAAAATAACTTTATTTAAATTAAAATTACCAGCGATTTTGCTAGGCGATAATGGATGACTGACACCGTGATTGTCTTGCTCTAGTGAGAATAGTTGTTCAATATTAAGCTTGGCAGCTTTGGCATGCGAATGTTGTACTAGCAAGTTAGGAATAGCCATTATCGGAGCCAAGATACGGCCACCTAGGATCGAGCATGCAATGAGTCCACCCATTGTCATATCGCCTGACATTACTACAAACGAGCCGACAATCACGATACCAACATAGCTGGTCTGTTGAATCATCTGCGACAGATAGCTCAGATTGTCATTGGCATGCTTCATATCCAGATCATTCTTAGTCGTAATGCTCATCACATCAAGCCAACGTGATAAAAACTTCCAATTCCCTGATCCGGCCTTGATAGTCTCGACACCTTCTACTGTCTCAACAAGGATGCCTGTTTTACGATAAGATGCTGCTGCGCCAATTGCCGCAATACTGTCGATTTTTCTACGTGCACCGAATCCTAGTATTATAGCGAGAACAGCGGCAACAATAGGAACCAAAGCCACTAAAGGATTACCAATGATGACGATTAGCGTCACAAATATAATAGCCATTGGAATATCAACAAGACCGAATAAGGTGCTGGCAGTATAAAACCCTCTGACTTGCTCATAACCGCGTAGCTGCGCTGCCATCGAACCCACCGATCCTGGCATTTGATCAATTCGCACATTTAACAGACGTTGGAACACTTCACGGGATAAATATTGATCAAGATTGACCACTACTTTATCCATAATCTTTGAGCGGGCGAACTTCATAAAAGTTTCGAATAAAATAACCAAGCCTACGCCACTTGCCAAAATAATCAGCGTGTACTCGCTACGCGTTGGGATGACACGGTCATAAACTTGCATTGAGAATAGGGATATAGCTAGTGCTAACATATTAATTAAGAATGAGGCGACTACCGCTTCAACGACGATACCACGATAGTTCCTCAAGTCTTTTTTGAGCAATTGATCAAACGAGAACTGCCTACGCTTGCTAGGCTCGTCCCCTAAACGAACACGCAACAGGTGTGAAAACGCGTCACCACGATAAGCGCTTGTCTGTCCCAGTTGACTGAACTGCCATAGTCCTTGCGGATTTTTTTGATTAATGACGCCCCAACCCTGCGTAGGATGCAAAGCCAGTAATGGTAAAAATGCAGCATCTGGTACTGGAAAAACTTCTGGTAATTGCTCAATTCCTAGTTGATTAAGCACACTAATGATACTAGAAAGTGCTAGTAAATCCTGCTGTTGATAAATCACGCCATTTAGCCTGACATTATCAACAGGATACCCTTGCTCCGTTAGTAAGGTATGTAACGCCGCTGACAGCTGTACTGCTTGCGCGTTGTGTAGCTCATCTGATGCTAACGTTATCAACGGTTGCAAATCGGGTGTCACTACCAGCTTACCGTCAGATGTCTGGCTATTTGAATCTGGAACAGATGTACTCATGATGAACATATCCTACTGATTAGCCATATTGTAATAATCACTCAGCGTGAATAAGAAGAGAGCTTTATATTTAAAATGACGTATTTATATTTAGTTGGCTATATATTTAAGGTTCGTCTGATAATAACAAGTTATTATTATAGCTAGTATCAGTAACGTCATAGCTAACATCCTGATTAATAGGATAGGTCTTGATATCGTTATCTTGTCTCACTACAGTTTTCGGTCTAGTATCACTTTGATTCATAAACCAGTTTTTGACGGGGTCTAGAGGATGAAATAATTCAGTTGGCTGACGACTTTTATCGAACTGTTGCCACGACATCATGCCAAAATCAACCTGTAGTTTATAGTAGGCTGCAATAATAGCAGTTCGACTTTCTACCAGCTGTATCTGATATTGTGAATGCTCACGTACTGCATTGAGTACTTCAAGCCAAGATTTGCGCCCAGCGATGAACTGACGGCGATAGGAGCTGACGACAATCTGAGCCCCTGCAACTGCTGCAATTAATGAGCGCTCTTGATCTTGAGCGCTAGCAAATTGCTGATACTGCGTTTGTATGGTTTCAAGTACCAGACGTCTTGATGCTTCTTTTGACTGTACTAAGCTGTTAACGCGTGACTCTGACGCTTTCGCTAACGCTAAATTAGAAAGTCCTGCACCTGGGTCATAGCTAAGCCCTACTGAGAATCCGTTATTATTATCATTGTCATTATTGTTATCATGATAGTAGTCATATTCATATTGCGCATACAAAGTTGGATAACGCGATGACTGTATCGATTTCACCCCTTGCTTGGCGGCTTCAACACGATAATGCTCTTTTATCACTGTGGGACTATAAAAACTGGCTTGGTCAAATGCCATTTTCTCAAAAGCTTGTGAGGAGCTTTTAGCACGGCTAACAATTTCGCTCAAGTTCGGTGTTGGTAAACCAGCCACTGCTATCCGACGTCCCGCAATTTGTTCTAGTCGAGCAATAGCAATACGCTGTTGTTCAACAGCTCCTTGATAAGCATTTTGCTCCTGTAAAATGCGATTAGTGACTAGGTCTAATTCAATACGAGCGGATACACCTTGACTCACACGGCGCTGCATCATTGACTCAAATTCTGCTAGCAGCTGTAAGTTGTCATAATAAACACTCTGTTTAGATACGGCGGTAATATAGCTCTGCCACGCTTCAATAGTAGTTTTAGCAACTTGATTTTGTTGCTCATAAACATATTCTGTCGCTGCTTTATCATCAAATATGGCTTGATTCACATTGGCAGTCAACTTTCCACCCGTCCACAGCGATTGTCTAATCTGTAGCTGTGATATCATTCCGTCCTCTCGGTCATAACCCGTAGATAGCGTTGGAGCTGGTAACATATTCAGCTTTGCCGCACGAATGCTTTCGGTAGTCGCCTGTTGTTCTGCTCGCGCTGAACCTATTAAGGGATGGCTTTGAATCGCTTGATTAATAAGCGTATTCATGTAAGTGTCAGCATTGGCAAATGCTGTACCTGATAATGATATAGATAGCATACTAAAAGCTATGCTATGCCATACTCGCTTCATAGCGAACACTTTATTAATTGATGTTTTCATGGGTAAATTGTACTGATAAACATTCATTCAGTTCTGCTTTAGACAAATGGAAGATGCAAATACTAGCAAATGAGATACATATGATTGACTCATTGGAAATTTTTAATAAAAATGCGAGTCTGTTACTTGTTATATAGGACGACACTTAAGTTTAAAACTTTATTTACCGCCTAAACAAATACTCTAAGAGGCATAATGGTAGAACAATAATATACAGTACAGCAAGAAATTATAACAATTATTTAATATAAACTATCTATTAAATCCCTATTTTTGCCGTATGGATCACAACCTTATGACTCAATTATTACCACCATCTAATCAGCTAAAAAGACCAAAAGACCGATCGCCCGTAGCTATTACGCTAGCAATATTAATCCATGTGTTGGTTACAGTGGTCATCTATTTTACGGTCTTTAATGATAAGGAATCATCAACAGAAGTTTCATCGCTTAATGACAATGGCTTAGTATCCACTTCTGTTATAGAAGATGACGGGTTAACACCATTCGATGATAAAAAAACCATGGCTATCCAATCGAATGACCTGCAAACTAATAAGACAAGTACTACTAATATTAATATGGTAGCAAATACCGAAAATAATTTAGCTGATAAAAATACGCTCATCGCTCAACAGCCAACGTCTACTGTTCAAAACGCGGCACAACAAAATAGTAACTCCTCAGTAGAGCAAGCATCAAGGCTTAATGCTAACAACAATTTAAAACCCAATACTAATTCAGTCCTCGACACTCAACGAGAGCAGCCTGAATATACGCTTAAACAAACTAAAGAATATCAACAATTAGATGCTGACATCGATAAGGATACTGAGCAACTTTCTAAACTTATTGGCGAAGTTAAAAGCTACAATCAAAGCCAGATACAACAGTATCAATCAGACAAACCCTCTAATAAGATTGTAACGGCAGCGCTTCAGTACAATACGACTACCGTATCACCCCTATTACTTCACTACCAGCAGTCACAGATAGCAAAGATAACGTGCAGGCAGATCAATAGCTTTAATTTTAATACCAAAAGCCATAATTAATTATGGCTTTCGATATGCAGGATAATTAAAAAACCTCAACTTATGAACCGACCCCCATAAGTTGGACACAACTTATGGGGGTCAGTTCACTTGTCCCAATTATATTATCGTAGGGGTAATGTCCGTATCAATATATAACTTCACAGTTGCATCAGTAGCGCTTTGATACTGATTATATCCAGCTTCAGTAGAAGTTTGTTTGGTAAATCCTACTAAAGAGACCAGATCAGCGCTATCACCATCAATAAATAACTTATTATTGCTATCGGTCATGTCAATAACGTCGCTAGTTTGATATTGAATAACGACTGCTTACCATTACCCGTCATATCAATGGTCTCGATATTATCAAATACCCCTGCATTAAAATTGCTAAAGTTAATGCTAGTATCAGCAATGTTGATTAATAGAGTATCATTACCAATACCACCATCTATCAATAGGTTGTCAGCTGCGAATACTAGCGTATCGTTACCAGCACCGCCACGTAGCGTATCTGCGCCTGCATTGCCGCTTAGGAAGTCATCACCAGCACCACCTTCTAGGATATCTTTACCGCTACCACCGATTAGCGTATCGTTGCCAGCACCGCCTTTATAACTCACGGCTGTATTTTGACCAGAAGCATCGAGAATATCATCTTCTGTCCCACCCTCAAATACAGAGGTAAATTCAATATCAACTAATACTGGTTTGGTCACAGGAGTAGATACGTTACTCATACTGCCAGCAGAGTCAACTGTACTGAGCGTAAATTTGAGATCACCATCAAGTGGTACTGAAGATTGAATCTGCAGATCATTGATTTGCTCAGGCTTGATTCCCGTTATGGTATAGCTATTACCATTCCAAGTGATATCAAGAACAGCGTTAGGATCACTCTTGACTCTAAAGCGTAGCACATCATCGGTTAATGCTGTGCCATTGTCTGTGATAACCATGGTCACGGTTTCACTACCATCTACGTCTATCATACTAGCATTTAGATTCAGTAGTGCCCACTTACCTTGAGAGCCTAATATGGTTGTAGGGTCAAAAGTCACGCCATCAGCGATAGGTATGATATCAAGATCGATAATCAGTGGATCGCTGATGCTACCACTATTATTAATAACTTTTATCTCGATACCTGTTATAGCAGTACCACTAATATTTTCAGGAGGCTTGATGAATATATTGCTAGTCTCGCCATTAACAGCTGCTCCTAAATTAGAAGTGTTTATTGACCATAAGTTATTGCCATCACTATCTATGTCACCGTTATTATTGGCAATTACTTTCACTCCGCTGTTATTGGTGTAGTACACCACATAGCCATCTGGAATATTATCCAGACTAATAGCAGCTGCCGTATCGCCTTCATCGATATTAGTGATTTTATAATTGATAGCAATGAAGCTATCCTCATTACCAATAGCTACCGCGCTAGAGCCATCGGTACTACTGGTTATTTTAAGATTATCAGGCTGCTTTGATACACTGACATTATAAGTATGCTCATAGGTTAGCGTACCGCTATCATGTCCTGCGATATCACTGACTTCTTTGTGCGCGGTATATACCTTAATATTGGCGGTACCATCTGCGTTTTCAGCAGGAGTATATTTAATCGTGACATTATCTGGTGGATTTATACCATTCACAGAACTATCAGTATCTGCCATATTTAAAACATAATAAGTGCCAGCAGGGATATTACCAACAGCATTAGCTAATAATGTAACTGGTAGTAACACATTACCACTAGCGTCAGTCAATACTCCAGCAGGCCCAGTACCTGTGACTAGCTGGGTCTCATTAAGTTGGATATACAACTTGCCATCGATAAGCTGTACATAATCGCCATCTGCTTTATTCTTTAAGTTAATATTAATATTAACAGTAGTATCTTCAGCGGTCTGTATGACCGTGTTTTTACCAGCGGCATCCATTGGATCAGTTAGTGGCTTTATTGTGACCTTAACATCATTTATTGTAGTTACATCCTCACGACCATCACTATCCAAAGCGGTAAATATCACATCAAAAGTAATATCCTGATTGGCTCCAGATACGTTGGTACTAAAGTTGAGCGGTGGTGTCACTGTAATGGTGTCAAGCGCCTGTTCTGGAGTGAGGTTACTGGCTTCTTTAACTTCAATAAGATATATTCCATTGACTTGTTGTATGCTAACATCACCACTACTGCTCTGTACCGCAGTACCTGCTGGTAGATCACTGATAAAGAAAGTATAAGCGATTACGGGTTTTGAGAGACCAGAGACCAAGGTGGCGTTTAATATATTGCCCAATAATATACTGGCATCCTCGTTTGACTGTGATGGTGCGGTTGGCTCTTTGCCAAAATTATTAATCAACGTAGCCGTATTAGTAGGGTCATTACTTTCATCAGTAGGTCTAGTCAGAACGATATTAATAGTTTGAGTAGCACGCGCTTCCCCACCATCACGACCGTCTCCATTGATATCTTGGGTGACGCCAGTTACCTTAATCGCGAACGTACCTTCAGGAATGTTAGGGCTGGTTTTATTAAGCTCCAATACCAGCTGGTAGGTCGCTGAACTGGTAGCAATAGCTGTATTTGGTATATCAACATACCATATACTATCTGACAGTATACCCCCTACTACAATCAGTCCTTCAGGGACATCTGTGACCTCTAAACGGGTAAAGCTCTCTGAACCATCTTTATCTGGTGAATTCATAGCGACGGTTACCGATAAAGTATCATCATCCGCTGTTATTAATGGTATTGTCTGTTGAGCTCAGGGTGATGAATGGCTGGTCAGTGACTGCTTGGAAAGTTATATTGACTAGTTGGCCGTTAATAACTGGTGAAGTAGTATTAATAACTGATCCATCAACTAGTGTTGTACTATCGGTATACGTATAGCTAAACGGAATATCGATAGAATTATCACTATGCAACTTATCATTATCATATTTAAACTCCACTTTTTGGCTGGCATTAATAGTAATATTTTGACCAGCAGTAAGTGTCACACCAGTACCATCTAGCTGTAACAGCAAATCATTCGCTAATAAGAAATCAGCAGAGATGATGATCGTCTCTAACGCCTCATAACCTGACGCTTTGTTAGCGACATTCACCGTATCATTGCTCTCAAAAGCAGTTTTGAAATTTATGGTAGTCCACAAATCTTCAGTGGCAATGATTTGCGGATTATTCATTTTACTATCGGCGGCATCTGGTTTTATTAAGATAGAGACTGGTTTGGTACCATGACTAGCACTGTTTCCTGATCCTGTCTCTGTAGTTGTACCCGTAATAGTAAAATTAACGTCACCAGCAAAGTTATTAGGTACTTTTAATTGAGCCGTGTTATCTTTTAGGGCTTCTAGAGTGACTGACCATACTCGTCCTGTACCACTACCTCCCAAGAAGGTAACGCCTGCACCTGACAAGTCAAAACCTGCAGGCAATCCTTTAACGCTATAAACAACCTGTTCCGCTGTTGGCGAGCCATTATCATAAGGATTTATATTACTAACATTAGCGAATAGACTCGACATTGCGATAGTGCTGGTACCATCTACCGTCACCTCATCAGTGACATAATTATAATTTTTGCCATTATCAGTCATCACTTTTAGGCTATCATTGGAGATAGTATCAGCCTTACCATTAACTTTTACAGATAGGGTCAGCTGCGGACTTGGCGCACTAATGTCACCATCGATTTCTGTACTAGTTGAGGATACTTTTAGTGCTACAGTACCACTATAATTCTCAGCTGGGACGAGATATAGATTCTTTACAGCATTCGTATAGTCATTGATGGTTACAGAACCACTTGTGATAGAGACTTCGGTTATCGTCGTGCCATTATCAATATATAGCTTCGCTCCTACTGGGATATCACTGATAGTCACATTATAAGTCTCAGAACCATCATTATCCGTGAGCTTGGGGTAATCTTTAATGGAATACCCGCAGCAGGATTGATATCAGTACTCATATTGGCAGCAGTATCACGCTTATTACCGCCGACTATTGCTTGATCCTCATTACCAATAGCAGGAGAAACCGCTAATGTCGTTGGATCAGCTACTCCTTTGACTACAAAGGTTAGATAGCTCTCACCACTAACTACTGGCGTAGTACTGGCTCCTGTATCTTCATCATAGTCGATAGTTTTTGCTTGGACTTTTACGACTGTACTAGCGCCACTCGCTAAGTTGTAATCACTATAGTTCAATGGTGGCTTGACAGTGACGCTGTTTAGATAAGCCGCTGGAATATCCACCCCTGAACCATTATCGGTCAGGTTTATGACTACGCTATTTTTGGTATAACTAAAGACAGCACCCACTACTGACGTAAACACACCACCTACGCCATCTACCTTATTGCCAAAGCTTAAGTGAGCATAAGTCTCTTCTGAATCTTTAGGGTTAGCGGTATGAGACTCTTGACCAAAGTTGACGGTATCATCTTGATTTGACCAACCCGTTTGTAATCTAAAGCTACCGTTGGTACCAAGATTAAATGATGCGTCCTCATTAGCCTTAGCTGTATAGGTATGATTTGGATTAATAGTCAAATCATCTATCGCATCACTATCAGTACGTCCACCAACCACTTCGGCAACGGGAGTGACGGTTACTTTTTTAGCGGGTAGCGTCGTTGTAGTTTCTACGTTAACACCGCCATCATCATCGATGTCTTTGCTGGTTACTTTGAACACAAAACTCGCATCTTTTGAGGACTGCGCTGGCGGCTTAATAGATAATCCCCCTAAGAAGGTATTGAGGTTAGTCACACTAGAAGTATCTATACTAATCGTGGTACCGCCTGCTGCCCCTACTGTGCTGCCGCTAGTATTGGTATAGGTCCACCCTTCTAACAATGTAAACTCAATCTTTGTGATAGTCTCAGGGTTAGTGCTGTTAGTACCTGATTTATCATCAAGCACTCTGAAGCCAAAGGTATCAAGGGTAACCGCTGTATCTTCTGTTGTACTAATCGCGTTAGAGGTTATCGCGACTTGACCCGCTACTGGCGTAACCGTTAGGTTGACATTCACTGTACCAATCAGCTCTATAGAGGCATCTTTCTGAATACCAGTAAGAGTTGAGTTAAGATCAGAGTCAGCATCATGATCTTGAGTGTATAGCGATACGGTAATACCGCTCATATCTTTTGAATCATACTCTGCTGACTTAATACTGATTTTTGGCATAGTACCGCCTGCGGCAACTAGACTAGTCCCAGTAATAGCACCACTACCGTTTTGGGTAGCGCCGATTAATAATTGACCAGTAGCATCAACCGTATAGAGCGTTGCTGTACTGCTGCCCGCAGGCGTAAACTCAACGATTGCGCCAGGGTTTAAGCCTTTTAGTACAAAGCCATAAGTCTCTTTATTACCAGTACCGCCTACTAAGTCACCAAAGGTAGTTTTTATCGGCAGTGCAACAAATTCATTTTCTGTACGAGTAACGGTCAAAGTCCTATCAACGACCCCTGCACCTGACTGGTAGCTAAAACTGCTAGCATCGTCGCCGCTTGCGTTGTTAGTAGCGCTATCTGTCACCGCTTGAACATCGACATTAACTTTGACCGTAGTAGTAGCCCCTGCAATGGCGTTGCTCCTGTAGTCACTATAGTTCCATTACTATCTACCTTAATCACACTACCACTATTATCCACCTCAAATTCTGTGGCGGACATATTGATAGAGATGTTCGTAGCATTGTCTCTAGGCGGAGTTAATTCTAGTCCCTCAAACTCAGCCTTAGTCATCGTAATAGTTGGTGTACCAGGGTTACTAATGATTTTACCTTCGGTCACAAAGTCACTTATTAGTACGGTGATATTGTTACCTGTTGAGGTAAAGCTGGTACTACCATAACTCAATACTGCGCCATTAGGAACGCCACTTAAGGTAATTAAGCCAATACGTTCTGGATTATCAGTAAAGTTGCTAGTCCCATCGAGGTCAGTCTTGTCCGTGATCGTAGGTGCTTTTAGTCCTAGCGCGACTTTTGTATCCTCAGGCGTTGAGACGCTAACTGCCGTGAGACCAGGTCCATCCGATACTGGATCGACGGTAATATTGAGCTTCTCCTCACCATTGAATCGATTAGGATTGGTGCTAGCTAAGCCGTTTGATACTTGTACTGTGATCTCAGGAACTTTGCCACTGAAGTTAGCCACTGGGGTGAAAGTATAGCTGCCATCACTATTAATAACGATGCTACCTATCTTAACCGTATCTATAGTGACATCTTTGGCTGTGTTACTGCCTGTGGCCACGGTTACTAGATAGGACGTACCATTGATAGAATAAGACTCTACCGTTAATTTTTCGCCAAAATCAATATCGTTTGTATCATTGCTAAACAGATTAGCGGCAAGTAAATTATCTTCTTGAATACGGGCTGTATCATTGACCAAAATCGGATTGTCATTAGTACCAGTAATAGTGACCTCAACATAGCGTACGCTACTGCTGCTAAGCTCATTACCATTAGCAACGGTCGTGATACCCTTACCATCATTGACTTGTACGGCATAACGAATAGTAACGCTTTGTCCTACAGGAATAAAATCAAGTGCGGTACTGGACGCATTAATATTCCAATTACCTGAGCTATTATCAGTTTTAGTTACAGAAAATATGTTCTCTAATGCTGTCTTTTGCGCATTAGTCAAGGAAGTCAAAGTATTACCACTACCATAACTGAACTGATTCTGAGCTTTTACATAATTAAGGGTTAAGATATCAGTCGTATCTACATCAGTGAAGTTGATCATCCTGATTGAGTAATAGATATCTTATCCGTCTGCTCTACAATCTGTTTGGAATCGATAACACCAGCAGCGGTAGCACCATTAGTAATAACAGGTCTATCGTTAGTACCTGTTATGGTGATAGTAAGACTTGAAGTTGAGGTCTGACCATCTTGATCGGTAATAGTATAGGTAAAGACTTCCGTTACTTCCTGATCTTTAGCAAGCGCTTGTACGTTTGCACTGGCATTGTTCAAGGTATAACTATATGAGCCATCAGCATTTTTGGTAACGCTACCATAATTGGCAGTTTCACTACCCCAAGTAAGGTCTTGAGTTGGCGTATTGTAGATTATCGTTAGTTAATACGTTACCAGTTACGTTATATGATCCTAGATCTTCTGTAAGGGTTTTGGAATCAGGATTGGCATTAGGATTTAGATTCGGATAATCCAAAGTAATGGTTGCTTGATTGGATTTTAGACCACCAGTGTCAGATACCACATATTTGACAGGTGTTGGATCAGAATTAAAGTTGCTAACAGGAGTAAAGGTGACAGCACCTGTCGTAACATTAACCGTCCAAGTGCCCTCACCTTTGACTACTAAACTTGTAACCTCATTACCTAAAGAATCAATAAGCTTAACTGTTTTTGGATCAATATTACTTTCAAGATCCGCGTCATTGCTAATAACGTTAATGGTAGTTGGCTGTCCACTTATACCATTGCTATTGTCATTCACCGCAATCGGTGCATCATTGACCGCC
>NZ_BAWJ01000026.1 GCF_000586475.1 Psychrobacter sp. JCM 18903
CCCTGTTCTGCTTCGCAGTCTCAGCTTGCGACTTGGCTTAATACTCTCTAAAGCTTCCCGTTCTTTAACCAGACGATCATTGGCAATATCAATGGCCGTCTGCCACATATCCGCACCAAGCGTTTGTAAGCGTTCAGCAATGCCACTTGGTAGCTCAACCTGTCTTAGCTGCTCTTCTTGTTGGTTATCCTGACGCCAAGACTTCATGGCTTCACTGATGGTCGTGAATGATCCACCACCCAGCGCCTTACGCACTTCGGCTAAAGTAGGTTTGATACCTTGTTCATGCAGTTGATCAGCAATAGCATGAATTTGCTGTGTAGTAATGGCCATAATCACTGTCCTTAATTTTGTATGAGTAGATATGTAGCGTTTGTATTTTATTGTATGTAGTATAATACAATTTACAATATACTACAACACAAGATATAAAAAAACCTCAAGTGATGTTGAGGTTACGGTCGTTAAATTATGGCTAGTGATCCGCTAAGTACTCTTCTAGCGTATCATTGATCATTTCTTGATAGTCACCACCTGTTTGCTTGGCTCTATCCTTAAATTTGGCAATGATGCTTGGCTAATAACACTGTTTTCCGTAGAGAACGCTTGCGGCTTAATGCTGCCACGGATAGCGTTTGACCAATCCGTAACTTCTGGAATATCTGATAAATCAATATTGTCATCACTAAGCGTTGCTAAATGCTCTAAGTCTGCTTGTTGCTTTGCCGTTAGGGTGGTAAATCGTCTATTTGATAGCTAACCTTGTTCATATTACCTCCTCTCACTCTTGGTGGCACGCTTAGCTGAAATAATGCGTATAACCTCGCCACCTCTATGTCTGTCTGCGTATGGGCTACTAATAAGACTGCTGTGCCATCTACTGTATCCAGCGCCTGCCACCGCTCCTCACCATTTTCATATCTGTCTTGCTGACGCAGGCATAAAGGGGCTAGAAAAACTCAGGCAGCTTCAAAGGATAAACGGTGCTTACGCTGATTGGTGATGTTTTTTTGTTCATCCCATCCGAATCTAATACTCATCTGTTTTCTCTGTCAGTATGCTCTTTATGGATTGGCAATTCATCTTGACTGACAGCTGCTACTTTCTGGTATTCAAAAGACAGTGGCACTTGATTGGTTTGCGCCACTTGGGTCAAAAATAATTTGATCGCTTGAGACGGCGTTAATCCATAGCTTTCAAACACCGCAAAAGCGCTATCTTTTAGCGCTTGATCGAGCCTGATATTATAATTGGTTGTCGTCATGGCATTACTTATGGTTTATGTATGTACGTATAATATAAACCAATTGTTATGCCAACACTACTAAGCATGCTTTTTTCATATTATGATTTTTACTTGGGGAAAGTATAGCCCACCGCCAGTAAATGCTTTTTGTGGGTCTTTAAAAAAGTCTCATCTCTTAATTGAGTGTGCAGCCAGCTGATCACTTCTTGGGTGCTTTTGCCTGATGGGGCATAGCTGCCAAACGGTGAGTAATTGGCCAACAAGGGCGCAAAACGATCAATTTGTTTAACGGTTAGAGGCGGGATGTCTCTATCTTCATTATTCTGATTTAAGTCATTCAGACTGTTTTTCTTGGTGGGCTTCGCTTTGACTGTGAATTTTAGGCCGGTGACTGCACGTCCACGTTTGACGTTTTCATAAGTGATTTTGATGTCAGTTTTTTGATTAATTTCTTTTATCGGTCCATCAACTGCATTTTCCTTCAAATTATTGATGCGCTCATACGACTTAGGAGTACCAAGTTCTTGCCTATATTCATCTAAAGTCATAGAAAAACCACCCTTTCTCTCAGACTTTTTTGCTAGATGGTAGAGGTCTAGTGAATAAGTCAATTTGAGGCTTAAGATGTCTTCTTTTAAATATTTAGTGTAAGGGTTGAGCTTATCAAAAACTTGAAGTAAGTAGATCACCTCATCTGTAAAATGCATCGATATATAGCCATTTGCATATTTTGACCGGATCACCCATTGAACTTCTGTATCGTCACCATCTTTGTCTTCATAAATAAATGTACGCTTCATTAATTTTCTGCTAGCTGATTTCATTTGCTTATAGGCTGAGTTTGTATCTATTCCACTAAGCTTAGCAAATTCAGACGATGTAATCTCTACGGGTGTTTTTTCAGTAGTATTATTAACTCTGACTAATGGGCTCGCTAGAATAATAATGCGCTTCTCATCAATGGACATTTCCCTAAAAGCTTGAGTAATTTTATTCTGCATGACAACCCATTTTTCAGGATATTTCTTCTCGTATAGCTCTACATTATTAGTCATGAAAACTCCATTATGCTAGTATTTGTATTATACTAGCATAATGCGGGATAAAAGTAGCATCCAAACAGGACAAAAGTAGCATAATGCGGGATAAAAGTAGCACAATGCGGGATGAAAGTAGCATAATAGAGCTTGAAGCCCTTTAAAATAGAGGCCTTCAAGCGACCTAAAAGTATTTAAAAGTATTTAAAAGTAAAAAATGTGTTTTTATATTAAATAATAAGAAAAAAGCCAAAGAACTGACGGATTTGAGATGATAATATGAGCGACCAATTACTCATAAAACTGATCAGTATCTCAAAAAGCTATGGTCAATCTACTCGTTCTCAATCCTTATTCTCATAGTTTGGATCAAGCTTTGATCTTTGAAAATCTTCAAAAGCACGGTCAAAGATATTTTGAATGTCTGCATCTGTCATTTTAGACAAAGCTGGTTTCATGTTCTCAACTTCAATCTAAGGCTCATTTTTTGTAGATAGTTTGTCTTCATTTTCATTAGCCATTATCGATACCTCCGTAAACACATCTTAAATCGTTGATAGAAAGCCTAAAAAGCACCCTTATATGCATACTACGCTCTGTTTTATACAATAGTAGCTAAAGATATTTTAGGACGCTTAAAACAGCTAGTAATCGTCTCCCAACTTTTCACTAATTAGCAGACGATCCAGCTGTACCGTCAATTAGGTTATTTCTAGCAGTTACTGTGCTGATGAATCATCATCAAACAATGAACCGTGATCACTGTTCTGACTGCTTTTAGGCGGTGTAAAGCTGCTTGATGCCACCTCAGCTTTACTTTGTATTTTATTAGCAATTACATTTAAAAACTCACGGTGCTTTTTTAAACGAACGTACCTTTCATTATCGTGTGCGTCTAAAAATATGGCTTGTAACTCATGATTTTCATCATCGTCTAATGCGTTGGCCAACCACTCCCCCAACACCTGATGTGCTTCAAGCCTGTCCTGATTGATCTCTTTTTTAAGAGCCTGCAACTGCTTCATCTTATCTGTGAATAGATCATCTGATATTACTGACATTAATTTATCCTTTTCTAGCCAACTATGATAGAGTTGATCCTAGCAGTACAAACATAAGGATGCAAGGTAGTAAAATACACAAGACCACGTCTTTTTGTGGCCGCAGTAGTATTTTAACCCTCTGTTAAGAGCGAACTTAGGAGTTACGTAAAAAAGACCCACAAGGGGTGCTGTTTTTTTACATAACTCCTAAGTTCGGCAGGGGGCGATCCCCCTACAACCCCCAAAAAACCGTCTTTTAACTTCGGATTTTTCGCCATGAATAATAAAGGATTTCATCTGTCGGTTAGCGCCGTTAGTAAGGCGAAAAATCATAGTGTGCTAGCAAAATCAGCCTATAATTCTGGCTCAAAACTAATCGATAAACAGTCGGGAGAGATACATGATTACACCAGTAAAACCAAAGATAAAATTTTAAATTTAGTTGATAGTGATGGCGCTAAGTACACACAGATGATTGAGAAAAATGTGTTGCATACGGCGTTGATCACACCAACTGTTGCTGGGGATTTGGCAGTAACGCGTGAGGGGTTCTGGAATGATATCGAACGTATTGAGTCTCGTAAAAACGCGCAGTTCGGTACTGAGATTGATGTTATGTTTCCCGAGGGAGTCACGGCTGATCAGCGAATAGGTCTGGTCGAGCGCTACGCTCAAACCTTATCTGATCGCTATAATGTGCTTGTCGATGTGGCCATCCATCGACCACAGTCATGAGAAACATGTGGGGAAGGGTGAAGTGGTTGAGCTGACCAGCAGTAACTTTCATGCCCATATTTTACTCTCAAGTCGTGAGATATTAGCGGATGCTGATGGTTATGCCTTGTCAAAGCGTAAAAATTGGTTGCAGTGGTCAACCGGTGAGCGGCTATCTAAAGGATTAAATGGGCGTGGCGATGAGCTTAAATATCAACGCACCCTTTGGGCGGATATGGCTAACGAGCTATTGCCTGAGAATAAAGCGATCAATGAGAAATCGTACCGTGAGCAGGCCATTAATCGCTTACCAAAAATGAAACTGGGTAAATCCTTGTATAAGGATGTCCTAAAAGGTAAGCGCTCAGTGATTAATGAGTACAACGAGACAATTGATGAGATCAATGCCTATATCGAAAAAAATGGTCTGGTAATTGAGTATGACGACAAGGGTCGCATTGATCTTGAGAGCAACGCACAAGAGGTTAATGGCGTTACAGTACATTATAAAAAGCGTAAACCCTTTGCACGACTTGAGCTTAGTAATATCCGCTTGGTAGATCCCGCCGCTGAACTTACACCCGCTACTCCTAAAGAGGATAGTCAGACTCATAGTGATGCGGCCAATGATGACGTACTTGATGAGCTTTTAGTGATCTCAGGCGATTTTGAGCAGCAAAAAAAGATGGTACGCAGCGCCTTATTCTCAACCATTGATAGGCTGCATGAAGAATTAGCACACCAGTCTAAACAGACCATCACCATTGACAAAAACATTAAAAGCACACCGCGGTTCACCGAGGAGGTGGGACAGGATTACAGCACGTCCCGCCAAAAAATGATTGAGCTTGCCAGGCAGATAAGCACAAAAGAGCAAAGCGAGGCTCTAAAGGAGGCTTTAGCGTTGGTTGAGCAGTTTAGACAAGACGATACCCTACAAACGCGCCGCGCCGTTACCAGTCTTGAGAAGCAACTGTCACAGATTGATAAAATAGTGCTGAACAACGAAACGGTGCTAAAAAATCTGATCCCGCTTAATAATGAAGTCATTGCTGACTACGAAGGTTAAAGGCCACCCTAAAACCGTTTGCCGCAAAGCTGAATAAACTGGCGACTGGCTTTAAAGCACTTGATGAGATTGATATTGAAAAATCTGACTTATCCTTACAGTGGGATCAAGCGTTTGCGGATCTACAAGAGATAGACGTCACCAATAACATGGACACTTATCATAAGTTTGCTGCATTTGCAGATCTGGATGTTGAGCGTTTTAAACACTTTCAAGAAGAACGTGAGGCGCTCAGTACGTTAAAAGCGGTAGAGATAGACACGGATGCTGACACTCGTTTGACGGCCTTGACAGCTGATGTTAAAGCGTTTAAGACTGCCAATGATAACGACATCAAACAGTTAAAGCAGCAAATTAATGCCAGTACAAAGACTTATCAGCGCCTATCGCCGTTTTATGAGCAGCGTATCGCCTTACTGGATCAAAGTGAAGCTGTGATTGTGCAAGATGATGACCTATACGATGAGATTACCCGTACCAAGACCACTCAATTGAACGCAGATCGGCTTGATGACTGGCGCAACCGTACGATGGTGCTTCACCACCAGCTCAACAAAGCACATGAGCAAGCAAAGCTTAAGGAAGAGGCTGAGCGCGCACGAGAGAAGGCTTTGATAAGGCGGCGAGTAGCTTTACAACAGAGACGGCAGCAGGCATCTCTTAAGCGTCAGCGAATCAATGAGACCAAAGCATATCGAGATCGATTTGACAATTTAGTGGTACGGGTGCGTAACCGCGTTGATACTCTTGATTTTAAGGTCATTGATGCACCGATCGAAGTGATCAACGCGGCTGAGGCGGTTGCCGCACAAGCATTTATATTCACCACTCTAAAACACACTGACAGCTTTACGACACTACAAAAAAGTTTACGAGACACCGATGCCAAAAAAATTGCAACGCAGGTGCAGAAGGCAGCAACATCGCTGTGGCAACAGCTTGAGCGCTTGCCTGACAATCAAGATAAGGTCGAGGTGTTAACGAAAATCAATGAGCGCTTTGATCACGTTCCTGCTATCACCATAGATGGGGCAACGCTCACGCAAACCGTGACAGAACACCTGCAAAAAACTAAGAACGCCATCCAAGCGCATGAACAAGCACAAACACGCCGCTACTCCTCACCACGCCCATTTTAGGCGGCATTATGATAATGAGCATCCTATGAATAAAGACAATAGCAATGAGTACGACATTCACGACGAGCTTGTTAATCTCGTGACCAGACTCAAACCTGTAATCGAAGCGCTGCGAGCACTGATTGGACAAGCCGATGATGCAGTGGCAACGCGCTTGATCACTCTCTTAGCCATATTGATGCCAAGATAGAGGAGATGACTGCCGTTACTCAAAAGCTGGATGATAGCGCAATCAGTGCCTCAGAAGCATTGAGTCAGTATCAGAATCTGGTGTTAGAACAGCTACAAGCGGCAGTGACTACCTTTACTGATACTGAGATGCCGAGCCGTTATGATGACAAAATAGCGGACATCATCACCAATATGAAACAGCAGATTGATACAGCTGTACAGGCGGTCATCACTGCTAAAAACGACAGCATAGAGGCGAAAGTGAATGCCATGCAAGCGGTGGCTGATAAGCTTGGCGTTAGTGCGGACAGTCTTGCGCTATTTACCAGTCAGTATCAAGCTGGTCATGAGCAGATTATCAAAGATATTGAGGCCTTTGAGAACGCTACAAAAAAGCGGATTGGAGAAGTAAAAGAGGATGCTGATAAAGACTTGGGTAAGATTTACAAGTCTATTGAGTCCATGAGTATTAAAAGGATAGCAGCAGTAGCCGCTGCGTGTACGGCAGCAGTGGTAATAAGCCTTATGGCCCTGGTATTTTGGTATGTACCAAGCTTTGATAAGATTGCAGAGATGAGACAGCAGCAAGCAGAGCTACAGCGCGGCATCGATGAGCTTGAAACGGGTTGGAAACAGGCCTTTAATAATGCTCAAAGTGCGCAGTTTATTTTGGCTTGTGATGTTAATAAAGGTCAGCCTGATGTGATCAGCTGGTGCGTCAGAGCAGACAGTAAAAGCTTTTTGAGAGATGAAAAAGGCTTTGTTTATTATAAAATAGCTGGGTCGACTCGCGCGAAACCTACTGAGTAAAGGTTTATGGTAATAGTGAACCATACTCCCCAAAGAGGCCTTTATAGGGTTAGGGTAGCGTAGATAATTGTACGGGCATTTTTAGGCTAGATACTGGTAGCAGATAGCCTTGGTCAAAAATGAGTCTTCTAAAACATATATCAATGAAAAAAGGTTTGTTTGACTGCCGTTATCTTTGTCTATATTAAAAAGCCATTAGTATGGCGTCTGTTAAATTTTTATGGCCATATCAGAAAAAAGCCAGATAATGAAAATTTATCTGGCTTTAGAGATAATTGTTTCTTGTCGAACAAGATATCTGTGCATATCAGCTAAAACGATTATGCTGCTTGGTCAGTATGAGCTGTGACCAAATCAATGAAAGCGGTTTCAAGGGTGCTTAAAGTGTAGTCGTTAACGATAAGACCGTCATCTATCTGTCGTTGCACCCAGACATAAATCGCTTCATCATTATAAAGAATAGCGTCAACACCCAGTAATGATGCCAGTTGTACGCCTTGCTGTATTTGTAAGCTGAATACCAGCTGAGAGGCTAAAGCTTTAGTCTGTTTACTAAACCATGTGCAGCTGTTGAGCCGCGATAAATTGATATTCATATATGTTCTCCTGCAGATTATTATATATTAATAAAGAATAAATTGGCTTACTACAGGTCAAATTATACCTATATTTTAATCTATTGCAAGATAAAATAATCTTCTACAGGTCTTTTTGTTTTTTTGAAGGTAATTAATGTTTATAAATGAGGGTGTTCACACTGGTGACCCATTGCTGTCCTCATTTATGATTTCATATAAATCACCAACATTGATTCTAAGATACGTGCATAAAGACTCGATGACATCTAGGTCAACTCGGGTGGCTTCTTCATGATACATGCGAGTAATGGTGCCACGATTGATGCCAGTATCCCTTGCGACATCGGCAATTTTAAGGCGTCTTTCGCCCATGATGGTCGATAAGTGACACTTCACCATAGTAGTTTCCTTATTAACGATTAGTGGTTTTGATTGGTGAGCGGATTATAACGAATATAAGCGGCTAAAGTATTCCTTTTAGTAGCTCAAATTGGTATCCAATAGCGGCAATTTACCTAGTAGTAGGCAGATTATTATGCTGTCTTTGATATAGGACGTCCATCATGGTGGATATACGCCTTTTTAGAAAAGGCGATGCTATTTTTACTATGAAATATTGCTATTAGTAGTGATGTGACGTACATTTTTAGATATACTTATATACTTATATACTTATATACTTATATACTTATATACTTATATACTTATATACTTATATACTTATATACTTATATACTCAATGCATGCTACAGGGATCTGTATTTATGAAGGTAATCGCGGTATTAAATCAAAAGGGTGGCAGCGGCAAGACTACCATCGCAACGCATCTGGCTCGTGGCTTACAGTTAAAAGGCCATAGTGTTCTGCTAGTAGATAGCGATCAGCAGGGCAGTGCGCGTGACTGGAGAGCGGTTGATGAAGACAATCCGGTACCAGTGATCGGGCTCGACAGACCAACACTTGATAAAGATTTAAAAAGCGTCTCTGATAAAGATTATGTGGTGATCGATGGATCGCCGCAAGCTACTAGTCTGGCTATTTCTGCTATAAAAGCGGCTGATTTTATATTGATTCCGGTGCAGCCGAGCCCCTATGATATCTGGGCGACCAGTGATTTGGTTGATTTAGTGCAGCAGCGTATTGAGATGATGGATGGCCAACTAAAGGCAGCCTTTGTCGTCTCACGCGCCATTCAAAATACCAATATTGGTAAAGAGGTTGCAACCGCGCTGCTTGATTATAATATTCCGGTATTAGAGACCAGAGTGATGCAGCGAGTTGCTTATCCTAATAGTGCTGCCCTTGGTAAGACAGTATTTGATACCGAATCGCCTAGTAGCAATGCGATACAAGAGATAACCGCATTGGTCAGTGAGATTCAAACATTTTTTGGTGAGGAGTAAGTCATGAGTTTATCAGCAGGTCGTCCTAGTAAGAACGTTAAGGATCAATTGGCTTTATCGGATGTGACGGACAGTCCCAAAAAGACGGTACGCGTGAATTTTAATTTAGATGAAGATAAACACATTGCGCTCAAGCGGTACGCGCTTGAAAGCCGAAAAACGGTGACTGAGTTGTTGACTGAAATGATTGAGGAAAAATTGGTTGAGCGATAGGTATAAAAAATTCGTTTTTCTATACCTATAAAAAGCAGATGGCTGGTAGCATGAAAAGCTGAGAGCATCCTACATTTTGTGTAATTATTGATGAAAGCCACATAGCTGTTACACAGAATATAGGATGCTCTCCATTATTAAGCTTATATACCTATAGAATAGATAATTCTAGCCAATATGGAGGTGTTTTTCCTTTAGAAGCTTGAGAACGTGGCTGAAGAATACGCAATTCATATTTACCTGAATATGGAAGCTTGTAATAACCTTGGTTATCTAGTTCAGAGGAATATTCTCCTACATTGACAGAATCTGATAAATTCTTATTAAATAAATAAGAATCTACATTCCCTCCCGTTGTTTTAACAGAAAGCTTTTGGTTCTTTTTGGCATAAAATGTATAGGAATCGTACTTAATACCCTTTAATTTCCCATAATAGTTAGCTGAACTAGCGCCTTTTTTAAATTGAACATCAACAGTTTTAGCCACTGCATCTGAAGATGCGGCCATTACTGTAGGACTTACCATTAGAACAGGAAGCGCAATTAGAATAGCAGCAGTTAAGTTTTTCATATTTTAAACACTCAAACAGTAAAAAAACGATTTTATCTTACTCCACACTGTCAACCTTTATAGATATGTTATATTAGTATTACTAATATAGAGAGTACGTTGGTAAGTTACTGAATAAGGCCACCTGTAACGACCCTAACTTCTAGTTCTACCGTAAACCTACCTATGGTAGTAAAAACCTGAATTTCATCACGTAAACAAAGAGAACACTGCTAAATAGTGGTGTTCTCTTATTATATTTAAAGGAAAAATTATGCGTTCTTTGCTTCTAACGACAATGTGCTTAACGGGCAGCTTAGCTCTAGTGGCTTGTAATAACCATCGTGCCGACACCACGGATCTGAGTAAGCAGCCTACAATAGAAGTGCCGGTAGCGTCAGCGGCATTTACTGCTTTTGGAAACACCGCTAAAGAAAAAATTTGGCGAATAGTGATTGAAGGAAATGAGCTAAGTATAGAGGCGAATTTCTTAAAGCCAACGACAGCAACAGTTATCGTGGTGGGTTCTGGTTCTGTCAATACTGAAGGTGTCGAATACGCGAGTACTATCAATGGACAGCCTATTGTTGTGAATATAAAAAATAACCTTTGTATCGATGACAATGGCTATCAAAATGAACTTACTGCAATATTAACTTACGCAGGCGAAGTATATCAGGGTTGTGCCGTTGCCGGTGCAATAGAAATTGCGCCCACATAGAAGATAAGCCTAACCTATGAATAAACCATTGAAAAAATTTAGCCTAGTATTCTTACCATCATTTTTGTGGGTCGTATTAACTGGGCTAGGATTTGGCTCTCAAAGTCTATCTAATTTGATTGAAATTATAGGAATTTTTATAGTATCTGTGCTGTGTTTATTTATCCCAGAACGATTTATAAAATATCAACACCTTCTTCTAATACTCTTAATAATCACTGCCTTAGTGCGTTTTTTAACCCCATATATACCGGAATAATATTAAACCAGTTGGCTATCTGAACCGCCCCGACTATATCGGAGAGCGTTTTATTTGAGTCAGGCAACTTTGCCTGACTCATTAAGACTATCATAATATTGCTTTTCAAACTCAAAAGGTGATACATAACCAATCGTACTATGCATTATCATATGAATTACCCGCGTTCCAACAAAGGTAATAACGCCAGAATCAGCCATCTTATCAGTATAACGAATAGATAAATACTGAACGCCTCTATCACTACGATGAATAACGTCTTTTGGGTTGTTTCTGTCTGCAATGGCTTGATTTAACGCTGCCATCACCATATCGATGTTCATACGATTAGACACCTTCCAGCCAACAATAATACGGACAAACACATCTATAATAAACGCAGTATATCCATAAGGAACCAATTAGGTACTTTCACTGATTCGGTTCCCTAGTGAGGACTTGAATATCAAGCTGCAAGCTATTGATGTCAGTAGTCAAAATACTCATAGCAGCTCAGTGTACATAGCAGTGTACCTTTCAAGATGAAATGGCGGCATATCCATCTTTTTAATTAGTCGCTGTACCTATTAAATATAAGATCGCCTTTAATGAAGGCTTACCTCCCAGTTGTCACTAAACAGATTGGCTTTAGGAATAAAAAAATCTTACTCTAACATAGATATCAGTTTCACAAAGGAATGTATCTTGTTAGCACAGCGTTCATTTTTATTAGTTCATACATGATTGTCTCTCATACCTAATAAGCAGACTGCTTACCCCAATCATAGATACCACGTTTATAAGCGTAAATCAGCATAATTAAGCCAGCGATAATCATCGGTGCGCTTAATATTTGTCCTTTGGTCATCCAACCTAAAAGGATAAATCCTTGATCAGCATCTGGCTGACGGAAGAATTCAATGATAAAGCGGCTGATACCGTAGCCCAGTAAGAACACGGCAGAAGCGGCCATACGTGGACGCGGCTTTGATGAGTACCACCATAAAAAGATAAATAGCAGCAGACCTTCGGCGAAGGCTTCATATAGTTGCGATGGATGACGAGGCAGTATGTACTGACCATTAACCTCAATCATTAATTCTTGCAATTGTGGATTGCTCTGTAATTGCTCCATATCAAAGGCAGCGGCTTGCGGAAAGTAGGTCAGCCAATTATAGCCACCGTCTGATACGCGCCCCCATAGTTCACCATTGATATAATTACCGATACGACCAAACAGTAAGCCAGTTGGCACGCAAGGAACGATAAAATCGAATACTTGAAAGGTGGTTTTTTTGTATTTACGCGCAAAGAACCACATACCTATCATGACGCCAATAAAGCCGCCGTGGAAAGACATACCGCCTTCCCAAACCTTTAATAGGTATGCGGGGTTTTGTAGTAGCTCGCCGAATTGATAAAACAGCACATAGCCAATCCGACCGCCTAAAATAACGCCAAGCGCCCCATAAAAGACCAAATCAGACACCATATCGGTGGTCCAATTGTCGCGTTTGGTACTACGATACCAAGCCAGACCATAAGCGGCGGCAAATGCCAGCAGGTACATTAAACCATACCAGTTCACTTCTACTGGACCCAAAGACAGCGCAACGGGATCATACTGAGGATGAATCATCATAAAGGTATCATAATTATTGATAATAAAATGTTGGTCATAATAGCAAAATTTGACCCTTGCGAACACGACCGTCTGTTCAAAACAAAAGAGTGTCAACGATCATAACGTGGTGCTGGAATAAATATTTCGAAGCATCTGTTTGGCTTGCGCGCAGCAAGCGGAAAAAAATTATCCCAGCAATGTGATATTCTCCCTAAATCTAATCAACCAACTGAGGCGTGAATGCCTTTTATCTTTTTGAATAACAAAAAAACTATGGAGAAAAGTAGATTCGATGCATGTCACGAATATGGTCATTTGGTTAGAGGTATCTACAGCATGATAATATCTGAAAGTTTCGTAGAATCGCTTGATCAAGACTTAGAGTCTAAAGCAGCTGAAACATGAATCCTACAATAAAATTTATGCTGATTAAATTATTATGATTAAGTTTACTATTACCCTCGTCTTCTAAGTGTGGTTAGACCTTTGCCAAAATAGCTCAGTAGTAATAGCAGCGCTATTATTATCAAGATAGGATAATTTCCCATAAGCATAAAGGGAGTGTTACCAACCCGTGCCTGTATCTCACCACGTAGTACAGTACGCTCAAACTGCGGTGCGCGTTTTACAATACGACCTTTATGGTTAATGATAGCGGTAACACCAGTATTGGTCGCTCGAATAAACCAGCGCCCGTTCTCAAGAGCGCGCATTTGTACCATTTGCAAATGTTGCAATGGTCCTGCTGAAGTGCCAAACCAGGCATCGTTAGAGACGGTCAACAAAAAGTCAGTATCGATGGCATTTTTACGCGTAGTATCTGGATAAGCTACCTCATAACAGATAGCCGTCCCTATATTGTGTCCACGCACTTGTAGCGGTGACTGCTGATCACTACCACGACTATAGCTCTTAATATCCTGACTACCGGCAAATTTGGGAAAATATCGAGTACGCCTTCAAATGGAATATACTCTCCAAAAGGCACCAGACGCTGCTTCTTGTATAGGCCTTCCGCTTCTACACCTCGAGCAATCACGCTATTGTAAAATGGGGGATACTTATCCGTACTGGCATTGAATGCCGCTTTATCCTTATAAGGATACCAGTTATCCATGTAGTATTGGTCGCATTGGCCATTTCTATCATTTCACTAATAAAGCCCGCAGCCTCATCCTGAAACATCGGAATAGATGATTCAGGCCACACCACAACATCACGTCCCCACTCAGTGCGCGTTAACTTCGCATAAATCTTTAGCGTTTCTACTTGATATTGAGTCAGCCACTTTATATCTTGTGAAATATTACCTTGAATCAATGACACTGACAGATCAGGTGTGCCCTTAGGTTTTGTCCATTGCGGATTGACCAGCCATAATGATGTGCTAATGGCTAATAACAGTAAAGAAACGGCGGCATAACTACTGCGCCGAAGCAGTAGCTCTACTAAACTTGCAGCCAATAGTATGGCAACAAAAGAGACGGCAAAAACACCAGCAACGGGTGCTAAGGACGATAGCCAATACTCTTCAGTAAACGCATAACCAACAAACAGCCATGGAAAGCCTGTGAATAACCAAGTTTTTAACCATTCTTGTAGCACCCAAAGAGCAGCAAATGAAAAGGGTTGTTTGCCTACCATACGGTTAAAGACTAGTGCTAAAAATCCATGAAACAGTCCCATACCGAGACCCATCAATGCAATCATAATCAATGCGAGCCACGTTGGAGTATCGCTATAATCATGGATGGCAGTATAGAGCCAAAAGCCGCCGACGCACCATAACCCCATACCGTAAGCTTCACCAATAATAAAAGCGCGACGACCACTCATATTTGGTACCAACAGCGCATATAAAATCGCTGGTGACACTATTGCTAGCGGCCAGAACCCATAAGGCGCTAGCGCAAATAAAAAAATAGCTCCTGCAAGCCATGCTGCTACTAGCGTAAACCATAGCGGTAATTGATTTGAGTGAGTACTCAAACGCTTTTGTAGATTAATAGTAGACAGGCTCATCGCAAATTATCCAAAATTATGTGCCTTGAATTTTTGATCAAAATCCAAACTCAGATAGACCCGTTAATACTACAGGCAGCATTTCAAAATAAAAACTGCTTATGATACCAGTCCGCACTGCTCAATGGATAAATTTACGTACCCCGTTTGATGGGTTATTATGCTACATTACCAAACGATATGAAGTGTTACGTGGCCTTCTATAGCTCACAATATTTACAGTACATGAGAGAGTACTATGACCACCTTAAAAATAAAATCCAGTCTTATATTCAATCGTCATCTGTCTAAGGGGTTGCGTAGTACGTTAGTATTACTTGCCGCCTCATCACTATTTGCTTGTAGCCAACCGAGTAGTGGCGTATCTGATGCAAGCACAACATCGGCATCAACTGAAGATGTAGTGACTGTTCCAAAGACAGCTGAACCAAACGTTATAAGTGCCCCTATGATGACATCAGTAAGTAAACCAGACCTACTAAAAAACGTCTCAGCCACGGTATATAAAGATGCTAATTGCGGCTGCTGTAAAGAATGGATAAGTCATGCAGAAGATAATGGTCTAAGTGCAACCGCGCAAGATGTTGCGGACTTAGCCGTATTTAAAGAGCGCTACAGCGTTCCAACTGAGATGCGTTCTTGCCATACTGTAGTCACTACTGATGATTACGTCTTTGAAGGCCATGTACCTGCTAAGTATATGGCGCAATTTTTAGAGAATCCGCCAGTACAAGCGCTCGGACTTGCTGTACCGGGTATGCCTGTTGGTAGCCCAGGTATGGAGTATCAAAATAAATTCATGCCCTATCAGGTTATGCAGCTCAATAAAGACGGGACGACCCAAGTTTATGCTGATATCGAATCGGTAGAGCAGCAATTATAATGTGTTAGCAGTTAAGAATACTTTGATTATAGTGTTAGCGTTAAAAGTAAATGAGAAAGGTATAAGACTGTTCTATTACTTATAAATTGATTCTTCATCAAAAATCTCATTAGCTATTGAGACTTTAATAGCTAAAATAACTTTGAATTTGTAACTTTTGATGACAATGTAAGCTAATTTATCGATTATTTACCCTTAAAATGGATAGATAACTAAGGACTAATACAAGAATATACAGAGTGTATCGAAACAATTACGTAAGATTACATAATCCAGTAGGGAATTAAAGTCTATATTGACACTATAGATTATTATATTATCTTAATAATGAGTTAAACCCTATGTAGCATAATTGCCTCGGTCCAATTTAAAAACGTCTAAATGTTAAATCTACAATTATGGATTTAACGCTTAGACGTTTTTTTTCTCATAAAACAGTAAAAATTATTGTCAATGTAGTCAGCTATATCCTGTGCATGTTACACAAACTTACATTGTAAAATGTACATTATTAGTAATTTTTTCAACATCAAAAAAGTATTTTTGGGGTTTTTAAGGGTGATGACAGGCTAAACAGCCTATGCTAAAGTCGGCTTTGTGTTTTGGTCAGCAGCTTGATTTGCAACGGCTTCGTAAGACTTCAATGATGCTGTGATCGCCAATAATCATTTTTTATATGAATAATATGCAGCAGAAGTATCAGTCACTATGACGTATATATACTTGAGTTGTTGAAATTTAATTGACTGCGCTGTTGTTGATAACAGACCATTTTGAATTAACCGTAGGTATTAGATTTATGAAACAGGCTTTATTGATTTTGTCAGTACTGGGTATGGGCATAGCACAAACGAGTGGTGCTGCTATCACAATCTCTCAAACAAATAATACCATCACCAATACTTCTGTGGCATCAAACTACGGTTCATCAAAAAACATCTATAGCACTAGCAGTGGTGCTTATGTTTCTAATAATGATGAAATCAGTCAAGCAATTAGCAACCTAAGTGCGCAGGCCAAGCAAAAAGAGAATCAGCTTTCATCGCTGAACAGCCGCTTATACGCTGAAAAACAACAGCAGCAAGTCAATACAGTTCCTGATAGCAATTCAGCCCCCGCTATCGCTGCTGCTCGTGCTTCACGAGTGGCTCTATCTGGTAGCTCTGGATATTGTGCCCGTTACGTACGTAAAGCACTACAATCAGCAGGTTATGAGTTTACCCCGAATCCTTCAGCCTATCAGTACGCCACTCGTGGCACGCTTGATAAAGCAGGTTTTAGCAAAATTAGCAATGATATGCCAACCCAAGTAGGTGATGTTATTGTCTATGATCGCTCATCAAAGCGTCCACATGGCCATATTCAAATCTTTGATGGCAAAGATTGGATTTCTGATTTCCGTCAGAACAGTATCAGTCCATACAGTGGTGTCTATGCTTATACCACATGGCGCGATTCAAAATACGTGGATGACGCATCCGCATCAGATCGAAATATCTACCTTGCTATGAATGATAAATAAGACCTGATAAGTCAGCACAACATAGTTATTGTTTCCTCCAACCCAGTAGTGGTATTACTATCATTGCTGGGTTTTTTTGTGCTTAACATCAGGGCGTATTTAACCTTTCATGATTTGATCATTCAGAAATAGACACTACTGATATCATTACTCATGACAAGAATTATCGGCAAGAGCTTTTAATATCCCACATGATACGGCTGGTGCACTACTTGCACATTTCTGGCGCAAAACAGTCAAGTGCTGCTTTAAGTGCATCAGTTTTTCCATTCGTATTTCTACAGCATAAATTTGCTTATCTAGTAATAAGTTCACATCACCACAGTCTTTATCAGGTTCCTCCCAGTATTCAAGTAAGATTCTTACTTCGTCTAAAGCCATGTCAAGCGTACGGCAGTGTAGGATAAATTGTAGACGCTCAATGTGCTCTTCATTATATAAACGATAATTCCCTGCGCTGCGAGAAGGCTCAGGTAATAAGTGCTCCTTTTCGTAATAGCGAATGGTTTCCACTGTGGCACCTGTGCGTTTAGCGAGCTCACCAATTTTGATTGTCATAACAACCTCTATGATTTAAATGATTAAAGTGGCTGTAAAGACTGGCGCTAGAGAAATTAAAATTACGAAACTGTAGATAAATAACCTTGACTCTAAAGCCACTAGAGGGTTCATAATATCATTATTCAAAGGGCAAATTATTATGAAATATCATATTGAAGGTATGGACTGCGCCAGTTGCATCGGCAAGATTGAAACAGCTTTGAAACGTATGCCTGGGGTTTCTGATGTTGAGCTAAATTTTGCTACAGAAACGCTAGAGCTAAGCTTGACCCCTGGTGCGCCGACTCAGGCTAGTGATATCGAAAAAACAATCAAAAGCCTAGGGTTCGGCATCTCTGCCAATACTGGTCAACAAACTGTATCGGCTATTGATATTGACAGCGACAATCAGATGGCTCCGCAGGATAAGCGGTGGTGGCAAACTCAAAAAGGCAAACAGGTTGTTGGTCTCGGTATTTTGATGGGCAGCGCTTATGCACTGTCACTACTGTTCCCCGCTTATGGGATATGGGTGTTTGCCATCGCCGTGATTGTAGGCGTTTTTCCATTTGCGCGCAAAGCCTTAGCACTGGCTAAAACAGGTTCATTCTTTTCAATTGAAACGCTGATGTCCGTCGCCGTGCTTGGCGCTCTTATCATTGGTGAAGCTGAAGAGGCCGCAGCGGTTGTCTTCTTGTTCTCAATCGGGGAGCTGTTTGAGAGTATCGCTGCTGATCGCGCTCGTGCTGGCATTAGAGCTTTAGCGTCGCTGGTGCCAAAAACCGCCATTTTACTTGATACTCAAGGTGGGCAGCGCGACGTTCCAGCGGCCTCGCTACAAGTGAATGACCTTGTACTGGTGCGCCCTGGCGATAGAGTATCTGCTGATGGATCCATTGTTCAAGGTGCGTCTAGCCTTGATGATTCGCCCGTGACGGGGGAATCGGTTCCCGTTGCCAAGACGATGGGTGACAATGTATTCGCAGGGTCAATTAACATTGATGGTGTGCTACAAGTGCGCGTAGAAAAAACAGCCGCCGATAACACCATTGCAAAAATTATTGAGCTGGTAGAGCAAGCCCAAGCCTCCAAAGCACCCACTGCCCGTTTTATTGAGAAATTCAGTCGTTACTATACACCGGCTGTGATGGCTATTGCCGCCCTAATTATCATCGTTCCGCCGTTAGCGATGGGCGGAGATTGGGGAACTTGGTTGTATCGCGGTTTGGCACTATTGCTAATTGCCTGTCCCTGTGCCCTTGTGCTATCCACACCAGCTGCCATTGCTTCTGGTCTGGCGGTCGGTGCGCGCCGCGGCTTGCTGATTAAAGGGGGTAGTGCTTTAGAAACCATCGGCAAAGTAAAGACAGTCGCTTTTGACAAGACAGGCACTTTAACTGAGGGTAAGCCACGCGTTACTGACATTGTTGCTTTCACTCAAGAGTACCTAAGTTCTCAGGATCAGGGTCTTCAAAGTCAGGATTCTCAGGATCAGGGTTCTCAAGGTCAAGATGAGGTATTGGCGCTCTTTGCCAGTGTGGAGACAGGTTCTAGTCACCCGCTTGCTGAAGCCATTGTCAGTCATGCTGAAGCCGCCAAAATTGTCATACCTGTGGCTTCTAAAGCTTCTGCTACTGCGGGTAAAGCGGTACACGCAACTATCGCTGGGCGCGCGCTAGCTATCGGTTCGCCTGTTTATGCCGCAGATGAGGCATCAATTTCAGCCGAGCAACAGGCACAAATCGAGGCGCTGCAAAATGAGGGTAAGACCGTCTCAGTGCTGTTTGATGAGCAAAGTCGAGAAGTGCTTGGATTGGTCGCACTAAGAGATGAGTTACGAGACGACGCTCATGAAGGTGTGGCTCAGCTTAAAGCGATGGGTGTGCGCTCTGTTATGCTCACAGGCGACAACCGCTTAACCGCTCAAGCACTTGCCAGTAATTTAGATGTGGAATGGGAAGCTGAGCTGTTGCCTGAGGACAAACTGCGCTTGCTTAACGAGATGAAGAATAACAGCAAAATAGCGATGGTGGGTGATGGTATTAACGATGCGCCAGCGCTAGCAACCGCTGATGTTGGCATCGCAATGGGTGGCGGTACTGATGTGGCCATTGAGACGGCCGACATTGCATTATTGAAAAGTCGTGTTACGGACATGGCTCATCTCATCGCACTGTCGCGCGCCACTATGACCAATATTCATCAGAACGTCATTTTCGCCTTGGGTCTCAAAGGCGTCTTTTTGATCACGACCGTATTCGGCATTACTGGACTATGGATTGCGGTTCTAGCTGATGCTGGAGCAACAGTGCTCGTTACTCTCAATGCGTTACGTTTACTGCGCTTTAAAGGCGCGCTCCATTGGTAACTGCGCCTAAAGTAGTTAAATAAAACCCTTCGAAATCAATTAAAAACTAGAGATAGCAGCAGATTTCGGGGGTGGGTTCTAATAATAAAAATTCCACCGCCACAGTAAACTGCAACCGCATTAGAGTAAATAAGGTTAGACCGTATGTTGATTACAGAATTGGGCTATTTTGCCTTGCTTACCGCTTTTGTATTGGCGTTATTGCAGGTAATTCTGCCAACTATTGGTGTTATTCGTAACCAAGTTGCTTGGCAACGACTAGCCCTAGCTTAGCTTGGGCACAGTTTGCCGCCATGATAACGTCATTTGGCGCTTTGATAGCAGGTTTTTATTATAATGATTTTAGCCTCAGTTACGTCGCGCAGCATTCCAATACGCTGTTGCCTTGGTACTATAAATTATCGGCGACATGGGGCGGACACGAGGCTCTTTGCTGCTATGGATGACCATCATGGCCACATGGTGTGCACTGGTATCATACTTTAGTCGCGGCTTGCCGTTATCAATGCGTGCGCGGGTATTAGTTATTTTGGCCGGTGTACAGTTAATGATGCTAACAATGCTGATATTTACCTCGTCACCATTTGAACGTACCTTACCCAATCTAGCGGTCGATGGCGCTGATTTAAATCCTGTCCTACAAGATTTCGGTCTGATTATTCATCCGCCCATGTTATATATGGGCTATGTGGGTATGGTAGTGCCTTTTGCATTTTGTATGGCGGCATTGTGGGAAGGGCGTTTAGATGCTGCTTGGACACGCTGGTCACGTCCATGGGCGCTCGCGGCTTGGGGATTTTTGACCATTGGTATTGCACTGGGCTCGTGGTGGGCCTACTACGAGCTTGGCTGGGGCGGTTGGTGGTTTTGGGATCCGGTAGAGAACGCCTCGTTTATGCCTTGGCTTGTCGGCTTAGCATTGCTGCATTCATTAGCAGTCACTGAAAAGCGCGGGGTGTTTAAAGCATGGACCATCATGCTGGCTATTTTCGCCTTTGCCTTAAGCTTGCTTGGCACGTTCCTGGTACGCTCTGGAGTCCTTACCTCAGTGCATTCGTTTGCCGCTGATCCGACGCGTGGTTTGGTCATCTTAGCTATTCTTGGCATTATCATCGGTAGTGGTCTATTAATGTTTGCCGTTCGCGGTTGGCGTTTAACCGTTGAAAGCCAATATCAGCTGATTTCACGTGAGTCCTTTTTAGTGATCAACAACGCCATCATTTTGATTGCAACCTTAGTGGTGCTGCTCGGCACCCTCTATCCTATTATCGCTGATGCCTTTGGTTTAGGACAAGTGTCCGTTGGCCCTCCTTATTTTAATGCATTATTTGTACCTTTAACGTGGCTGTTATTAATAGCTATGGGTATGGGCTCAAATATTCGCTGGAAAAAAGACACCCGTCCACTACTGGGTATAGGCATGGTCATCGCCGTTAGTAGCTTAGTATTAGCCGCCGTTATTACTTACTTTGTTAATCCATCGTCTATGCTTAATATTGGTGTGACTTTAGCCGTTAGCTTTTGGGTACTGCTATGGATGGCAGTTGATTTTAAAGATAAAACTAAGAATGCGCCTAATCTTTTTAACGGTTTGCGGCAGTTGCGTCTGAGCTATTGGGGTCAACAGACTGCTCATATTGGCGTACTGGTTGCTGTCATTGGCATAGCCTTTACTAGTAGTTTGAGTATTGAGCGAGACGTAGCAATGGTATTGGCGATACAGTCAATGTTCAAGGTTACGATTTTGAAGTAACTGAATTTTTTGAAATAAAGGGTAGTAACTTTGATGCAACGCAGGCGCAAGTCGTGGTATCCAAAAACGGTCGTGAAGTGGCGAAACTGACTCCAGAAAAGCGTACTTATATCATTAGCACTATGCCGACCACTGAGGCGGCCATTGATGCTAGCCTAATGCGCGATGTTTATGTCGCACTGGGCGAACCTATTGCCGATGGTAGTAACCAATGGGCATTAAGGATTTATGTAAAACCATTAATTCGCTGGATTTGGTTAGGGGCAATTATCATGGCTCTAGGTGGATTAATTAGCATGCTTGATAAACGATACCGCATCAAAAAAGTTAAAGCTCCGTTGCTAGTTACTGGTAATCTGGCTACTGATAGAGTCAATGAGATAGCTATTGAGCAGTCAATCTCAGCATCGACGATGTCGACACTAAAGGAGAAATAAATGACTATGTCGAATAATACTCCTGAGCAAAAAGATAGCCAAAACAGTAAGCAGCGTAACCCAAAGACAATGAAAAAAAAGCAGACGAAGCTATGGTTCTTAATTCCGCTTATCCTCTTTTTTGGATTAGTAGTGATATTGTATATGCGCTTAGGTAAACCAACAAATATTGTGACCAATACCGCTCTTGAGCGTCCGGTTCCTGCCTTTGAGCTGCCGTTATTAGCAGATACTACCCGTACTATCACCAATGATAATTTGCCAGATAAGCCGTTTTTACTTAATGTTTGGGGCTCATGGTGCCCAACTTGCGTTATTGAGCATCCGTTTTTAATGCAACTAGAAGAGCGCGGCGTTGATATCGTTGGTGTGAATTATAAGGATGAGATTGGTAATGCGCTCAGTTACTTAAACCGAGGCGGTGATCCATTTTCTATGTCTATTCAGGATTCATTGGGTCAGTTTGCTCTAGACTTAGGCATAACTGGTGCGCCCGAAACCTTTGTTGTGGATGGAGATGGCATCATTCGTCAGCATATTGTTGGTGAGATTAATGAAGCCAATTGGCAACAGCGTGTTAAGCCGTGCCTGACCGTACTTAATGAGGCTAATAAGAACAACGATAGTCCTGATCTCATTCAGGTTGAGGAGATGTGCAAATGAACGTTACTCGAATAAGAGCTCCTCAACTAAAACCCAATATAGTTTTAAAACTAGCAAGCTTAATACTAGCGTGTCTGCTTAACATGACGGCAAACGCAGCTATTGACGTATACGATTTTGACTCACCACAGCAAGAAGCTCAGTATCGTGGATTAATAGAAGAGTTTCGCTGCCCAAAATGCCAAAATCAAAACCTTGCAGCCTCTGATGCACCGATTGCACAGGATCTAAAGCAAAAAGTCTATGATTTAATTAAAGATAGACGTAGTGATGCTGAAATACGCGCCTATATGCAAGAGCGCTACGGTGACTTTATTAGCTACAAGCCGCCTATGCGACCATCGACATGGATCCTATGGTTTTTTCCACCACTATTATTGCTCGTCTTAATCATCGGCTGGTTTTGGCAAAGTAAGCGTCGCCAAGTTGTCGCCCGTGGCCAAAACGGCGTTACAGTGAACAGTACTGCTGCCTTGACCTCTGCGGAAAAGGCTGAGCTTGATCGTCTATTATCGCAAGCTGAGAATGTCGACCACGATATTACTAGCCTAGAGGACAAAAAATGACCCTATTTTCTACTTTTGGCTTATTTGTAACTCTAAGCTTGCTGATTGCTCTTATATTTGCGCTGATTGCTATTATGCCATGGCTACGAGCACCGCGTTTGCAGTCCAAACCAATAGACAATCAACTGCTAGATATTAATGTTGCAGTATTTCGCGAACGTTTAGCTGAGCTACAAACAGATAAAGACAGCGGTACTATTAATAATAGCCATTATCAAAATCAAAAGCTGGAGCTTGAGCGTCAGCTATTAGATGCGCAGCGTCAGATAACACCTATGGTCACCCCTGATGTCAAAAGCCGTTTAATTGTCGCAGCTTGGATCCCAATATTGGCTGCAATGGCGTATTTACTAATAGGCAATCGTACGCCCGTGTTTGATTTGTGGACAAGCGAGGACAAAGTAGGACAAGTGGCTGACGACCTATTGACAGCTAAAATTGACAAGCCGCCATCATGGGCGTTTGAAGATGGTCGTCAACTGATTAGCGCCATGCAAACCAATGTTCATCGTAATGCTGATGATCCTAATCGCTGGATGCGCCTATCCGAGCTTTTCTTATCTATGGAGGCGACTGACTCTGCGTTAGAAGCCTTATCGCGTGCCTATCGTTTAGCACCTGATAACGAGGAGATTGCTACTACTTATGCTCAGACTAGTTTTTTTGTTAATGAAGGTCAGTTAGACGCTAATATTCGCCGTGTATTACAAGCTATATTAGCTAAAAATCCGCAACATGAACGGGCTCAAATGCTCATGGCAATGGGTGAGACTCGTAGTAGTAACTTTGCCCAAGCGCAAGGTTGGATTAAACGCTTACAAGGCAGCATTGTGGCCAAACCAGGTGATCATACTAAAGCTTTAGCAAGCTTAGATGAGTTAAGCAACTACGTTAGCACGCAAGAAAAGCAAGCGCTAGAAGGTATTGACGTGACAGTGAAAATTAACGCTAATTTATTACCGTTAGTGAAAGCTGATGATGTGTTGTTTGTTGCGATACGTGAAGTTAAAGGAGGTCCACCGTTTGCCGCCAAACGTTTACCCATTAGTATTATCAAGCAAGGTGAGGCCAGTATCCGCTTAAGCAATCTTGATGCGATGATGCCAGATCGCACGTTAAATTCAGCTCGTAGTGACAAAACTCAGTTAGCAGTCGTTGCTCGTATTAGTCATAGCGGTAATGCCATAGCAGAGTCAGGCGACTTATCGGGTAATCCTATAGTGATTAGCGCTGAACAGACTCAGGTTAATGTTGAAATCAATCAACAGATTCCCTAATAAAAAATTATTACCGTAAGTTTCATAACACCAGAGCGGTAAGTGGCGCCGTTTATAAAAGTGGCGCGATTAATAGTCGTATACCAAAAACATATACGTTTAACATTGTTCATTGTATAAACACAGATAAAGAAAACAACTATGACTGAATCTACCGACAGATTAGATAGTACTAAATTGAATAGCGTTGAATCGGCTAGTACTAATATTGCTGACAATAAAGTACCTATAGCTGTGAGTAGTACTCATCAATCGATTGACTCTAAAACCATGAATCATACGCCTAAAGCTATGTACGTGACTTCAGGCAACTCGATAACACCTAAAGGTAAGTTGGATAAAATGCCAAAAATGGTTGCCAATGGCAGTCGCGCTTTTATCTGGTATTTGTTGGCGATAATGGTATTAATACTTGATCAATGGACTAAGTGGTTGGCCCAAACCAAATTAGCGTTCAATGACCCCGTACCGGTCATTGAACCATTTCTCAACTGGACACTCGCTTATAACTATGGGGCAGCATTTAGCTTTTTAGCCGACGCTGGCGGTTGGCAGAAATGGTTTTTCTCAGGCTTAGCTTTTGTAATGGCTATCTTTTTAACGATTTATTTAATCAAAGCGCCACGTACAGCCAAGCTATTGTCTATGGGGTTGGCCTTAGTGCTTGGCGGTGCGATTGGCAACTTAATCGATCGTTTAAGAATTGGCAAAGTGGTTGACTTTATCCATGTGCATTATGCTGATGTCTGGAATTATCCTATTTTCAATGTTGCAGATATAGGTGTCTGTGTCGGTGTCGCATTGATTATAATTGACATGATATTTTTAGAAAGTAAGCGTAATAAATAAGCACATTGATGCCGATTATCACAAACAAAATGAACTAGCGTCGTAGTCACTCTATACGGAAAAATACTTTTTATACTTGAGTATGTTTATAAAATGTGAACTGGAAGGTAATGTATGACTGGTATAGGTACTCACTCATTTTAGGTCTTAAAACCCAATACTTAAAAGCTCTGCGTAGAGCCATTATTATAGAGACATTGAATAATCCATAAATTCTTTATTGATAATAACAAAAGGAAAATATAGTGTCACAGGCTCAGCCAACTATTGAAAAAATTCACAGCCTTAGAAAAAAACAAGAGACCGCGTTAAAAAGTCTTACCCTTATAGGCTACCTAGAAGGCACCTCTTTCTTATTATTGCTCTTCATCGCCATGCCACTAAAATATATGATGGACATTCCAGAAGGTGTAAAATATATCGGTATGGCGCACGGTGTACTATTCATTGTCTATATCGTAGTACTTGTAGGCACAGCTATCAAAGTAAAAATTCCTCGTTGGGCAATACCTGCGGGCGTACTCGGATCACTCTTACCATTTGGCCCGTTCATATTTGATCATTTACTAAAAAAGAATCTACAAAAAAGCGTAAGTAAAGAAGCCTAGAACAAACCCTGCTGCAAGCATGCCTTATTGCTCAAAATTGCTTTCTCTGATTGAATCAGAAGTCGCCATGACTCAGATGGCGACAAATGAATAACATCGAGCAGAAATTACTCACAAAAAAAATTCATTTTAAGCCCAGTATGGATGATTCAATACTCTACTCGTTTTTCCAACTTATCTTACACGCTATCGACCAATCCATATCGTTTAAAAACTAAATAGGTTTTGTCATCCGCGATGGATTTCCTGTTATCGTAGGGTATACCTCAACGGAACCAGCTATTTCACCCTTCAAACCTATTAACAGACCACTTAAAGCAGACTGTTAACATGGAACCATCTATAACAGACCTTTGAATTATAGGACTGGTTGCTGTGCTTTTTTCCTATCATTAGCCTATACC
>NZ_BAWJ01000025.1 GCF_000586475.1 Psychrobacter sp. JCM 18903
GACAGTCGCCTCTATTAACATCAATCTTACGAGAGTTACTCTCTGGTGCTTCACTGCTTGTATAGCTGTCATCAGTGGTCAAGGCAAAGCATTCAGTAATGCTATATAAGCTCCCCGCCATGCCTTCTCGGTTATAGTCTGAAAACTCTGCGTAGCGACCTTGCTCCTGTGCCTTCTGGTCGATGAGTTCATTTAGCAGATTATGATCTCGAGTCAGGCACTGCCATTGTGTCGCACCTTTAGGCAGCCAATAAACACGACTGTCACCCACATGCGTTATCGTTGCCTTTATTATTCCATCACTATTTAACTCTCCAACCACCAGAGCGAGGGTTGCAGCTGCACCATGACGCTTATATGAATGCTTGGTTTGATTAACCAGCTGATGAATAGCATCGGCCGTTAGCTTTGTATTATGACTCCACAACCGACTAATCGCTTTTACCACCGCCTTTGAGCAATTTTGTGAGTGGCTGGAACTTGCCACACCGTCAGATGCTGCTAAACAAAATGGTGATGCAAACGATGTCACTGCCATCATCCCTAAGTCTTCTTGATACCAGTTGTCCAAAAATAAAAAAGCATCTTGCTGTAAGTTATTACTGGCATTACCTTGAAAGGTAATTGCACAGGCTTGGGCAATAGAGGAAGTATCGTTTAAAGGACAATTATTAAGAGAAGCAGTCATGATGGCAAGTCTATATTTTTATCATAAAAGCTATTATAACGAGCAACCTAGAAGAAAATATTCTAGGTTAGAATATAAAGTTTGGGGCTGTAGTAGATAAGCACTATGCTAGACTACTTTTATGAAGATAACCCGTTGTAAACTAAGTAAAAAAGCACAGCGAAGGCTGTTAGAGTTTTTTACGGCTGAAGTGACTGCTAGAACAGCCGCAGATTTGCTTGATATTCAGCCTAATACTGCTGCACTTTTTTATCATAAAATAAGACTTGTGATAGATTACCATCTCTCATTAGAAGCTGATGAGCTTTTTGATGGTGAGGTCGAATTAGATGAAAGTTACTTTGGCGGTGTACGCAAAGGCAAAAGAGGTCGCGGGGCAGCTGGTAAAACCGCTGTATTTGGTATTCTAAAACGAAACGGTAAGGTTTATACCATTGTCGTAGCAGACACCAAACAGACTACCCTAATGCCTGTTATTAAGCGTAAAATCAAGCCTGACAGCTTTGTTTATACGGATAGCTATCGAAGTTACAATGCATTAGATGTGAGTGAGTTTAAACATTTCAGAGTCAATCACTCTATAGAGTTCATTTGCGGTAAGAACAATCACATCAATGGCATTGAGAACTTCTGGAATCAGTCCAAACGAACACTCAGAAAGTATAATGGGATTAATAAGAAGAACTTCCATTTGTTTTTAAAAGAGTGCGAGTTTAGATTCAACTATGGCTCACCATCTAATCAGCTGAAAACCTTGAGAAAATGGTGTGATATTTAATCCTTATCTACTACAGCCCCTTTGAAATGTAAGAATAATATTTAAAAATTTTTCAATTAAAAAATGGCTTGATTAAAAGCAATACTCTTACAGAGGAGGTAATTTAATGAATATAGACTAGAGTGTGATTGGTTTACTAATAATACCTAATAAAGATAAAGTCTTAGGCAATTCAGAATTGTCTTATAGATATGTAAAAACTTCCCTGTTATATTAGGCTCATGAGTGCTTGAAGTACTCGCTCGTCTATACAAGGAAGCATAGAATGACAGGGATTGAGTTTTATACCAATGGTCATATCATCAGTGAAGCTGACAGCATGCGTCAAAAGCTCGGTACATTAGCTAAGCAGTATCGTGCGACGTCCGCTATTATCGTTACAGATTCTGGAATCGCTCAGCTGGGCTATGTCGATATTGCTCAGCAATCATTACAAGAAGCTGGTGTTAATGTTGTCGTATTCGATAGTGTTGTAGCTGATCCACCTGTTGCAATCGTCAATGACGCTATTAAAATTGCCAGAGACAACAGCTGTGACTTGGTTATCGGCTTAGGCGGTGGCAGCTCTATCGATACTGCAAAAATCGTCGCATTACATCCAAACGAATTTGAATCGGTAAACGATATTTTAGATAAAGATGTTAGTGGCTTTAATAAACTACCTTTGTTTGCCATACCGACCACCGCTGGTACAGGTGCAGAAGCCACCTTTGTCTCAGTCATCACAGCAAAAGATGGTAGCAAAAAAGCCCTATATACGCCCAAAATTCTGCCTGATGTCGCCATTTTAGATGCGACACTTACTCTTAAGCTACCTCGACATATCACTGCTGCAACCGCTTTAGATGCCATGGTGCACTGTGTTGAAGCGTACACGAGTCGTACTAAAAAGAATCCTATTTCAGATGCGTTGGCTGTTAAAGGCTTACAGATGCTCTGGAATAACTTTGAGAAAGTATTAAACCAAGGCGACGATATCAACGCTCGCTCTAACATGCTACTAGGCTCAACTTTGGCTGGTATAGCTTCGTGAATTCTTCGGTAGCTGCAGTACACGGACTTTCCTACCCGCTTAGTATCAACTTTCATATCCCGCATGGACATGCCAATGCGCTTGTTATGTGCGGTGTCTTCACCTTTAACTTATCAGCAGCAGCCCCTCTTTATGCAGAGCTAGCTCATGCTGTTATGCCCTCTCAGACCTTGGGTATGACAGACTTAGAGGCAGCAAGCTTGTTTATCAAACAGTTAAAAATATTTTTAGAGACGAGTGGCCTTAAATATCGCTTAAACGAATTAGATATCACAGACCAAGACATCCCTGCCTTAGCAGACATCGTTATAAATACTTATGCTAGGCTAATCGCGACTAACCCTAAAGATATGACGTTAAATGAGGTAACAGCAATATATGAGGAGATACTCTAAAAAAGAAACTCGCATTATTTAAAACAGTGTTATTTATCAAGGAAGATATCCACTACTGAAGGGAAATAGTTATGTCAGAATACAAATTAGACGTGGTCGTCGATGGCTTTCATTACTTAGAAGGACCTCGCTGGTATAAAGACGCCTTATGGTTTGTCGATTTTTATACCAAAGGCGTTTACCGTTTGAATGATCAAGGCGGCGCAGAAAAAATTGTCCATATTGAACAACAACCCTCTGGTTTGGGCTGGCTACCTGACGGTCGTATGCTAGTGGTTTCAATGAAAGATCGCAAAGTCTTACGCCTAGAAGACGATGGCGAGTTAGTCGTTCATGCTGATATCTGGGAGCACTGTGATGGACATGCTAATGACATGGTCGTTGCACCTAATGGTGATGCTTATGTCGGTAACTTTGGCTTTGATTTGATGGGTGGTGCCGACCATAAACATGCGGCTCTTATATTGGTGAAGCCTGATGGCCACTCACAGATTGTGGCAGAAGGCTTAGCTTTTCCAAACGGTATGGTCGTTTCTGCTGACCAAAAGACGTTAATCGTCAATGAGCTATTTGGTAATAAAATTTCAAAATTCGATATCAAAGAAGATGGGACTTTAGGAGAGAAGCGTGACTTTGCGAACTTCGGAGAACTAGGAGATGAGCCAAATTTAGGGGTGCGCATAGAAAACGCCAGTATCTTACCTGATGGTCTTGCCTTAGATAGCGAGGGCGCTGTTTGGATTGCAGATACTTTGAACCAGCGTGCTGTTCGTATTCAAGAAGGCGGGGAAATTTTAGAAGTCGTTGATACCGCACCTGATGGTATTTTTGCAGTGGCACTTGGCGGACAAGATGGCAAAACCTTGTTCATGTGTGCAGCACCTGATTGGGATGAAGCATCACGTACCGCTGAGACCAGAGGTCGTATGCTATCTACTCAGGTTAAAGTTGGTCATGCTGGTACGCCATAGCTAACTTTTTAGCAGGCAAATAAAGTTAATACGTAAAAGGATTAACCATAGAAAAGTCAGGCATTTAAAATAGCCTGACTTTTCATTAATAGATCATTAGAGTTTGACTGATATAATGTCGCCATTTATAACGAATTCAAAAAAGCAAGGCTAGTTATGACCACATACATACTTGACACTGAAACAACCGGACTTGTTGATCCGCACATGACCGAGGCCGCCTACTCTATTGTTGATATCATTAAGGGCAAGGTGACTGTATTACAGGCACCAAGAGCGAAGCGTTTTAACCCACTTAAAGAAATCAGCTTGGGCTCTATGGCAATATCACATATCTGTGATGAGGATGTGGCGGATAAACCACCGCACACGGACTTTAGACTGCCTGGCAGTGTTGAGTACTTGATTGGTCACAATATTGACTTTGATATGGCTGTTCTTAAAAATGCTGGCGTGACCCATACACCTAAGTTAATATGCACCAATGCGATGGCTAACTGTCTTCTTCCTACGCTCGAAAGCCATAAGCTAGTATCCCTCCTGTATCACTTTCACCGTGATATAGCCCGTACTCAAGCAAGGGATGCTCATGCTGCCATTGCTGATATTTACTTCACTGAGCTGGTGCTAGGTAGTTTGATTGATTTGGCGAATAGCAAGGCCATGAGATAAATGATGTGGAAAGCTTATATGAATTTAGTGAAATGGCGCGTATACCTACGCATTTAAGCTTTGGTAAACATAAAGGTGAGGCTATTACAGATTTAGCCACTCATTCAGATGGGGCTGGATATCTTAAATGGCTATTGAAACAAGATACGGTTGATCCTTATTTGGCTGAAGCTTGTAAAAATGCTTTAGAGCAGTCTGCTTAAATATGCGTACCTTCAAGTTAGCGCTTTTATTATTCGCCCATTCCACCAGCTTATAACATCAGTATAATAAAAGCGAAAACCACCGCATTATTTTGTCTGTTGCATCCTCTCATACAATTGACGCCGACGCTCTTGCGCCGCTTGATAACGATGAGCTTTAGCCAACTCGATCTCTTCATGAGTCTGGATTAGATCAGATGCCATAATAAGCGCTTCATCGATATCTATGGTATCGACATACATAGCATTACCTGTGAGAATTGAACGCAATACTTTATTCGCATCACTCTCAAGAAGACTTTCAATCACAGCAGCGCATCTATCAACGTCTGCTAGCTGTAGCTTAATCACCATTTGAGCGTCGTAATAAGACTTAGAATGACCATTGCTGACTGCCAGACACCATAAAGCCACTAATACTTCAGGGCTAGCGACAGGTACATCAGCCACACCAAATATCTCTTTAGGTATGGGCTGATTAAATGTAAGACCTTTAGGGGTGATTTGGAATGAAAGTTCGAGAGGATATTTTTTGGTCTCCTCGCTATTATCTTTGACAGCAATGACGAGCTGTTGGTAGGGATTCCAGATAAAGTCAATCTCATGTTCTTTTAGAACGCTTTCAAGTTTACAGCAGTCACTTTCAGAGATCATGAAATTAATATTGGTGGTCGCACGAGGCGGTGCGTACTCTGAATATGCCACTGTACCAATAATCACATACTCAATTTTTTCTTCTGACAAAAAACAGATGATCTGTTTAAATAAATTTTGGAATTTATTCATTCGGCCGTCTGATTCAAACAACCTTAAAATCTCCATTGACTCACTCATATCTACCTGCCAAGTTTTATATCAGTTATTGTCAATTTATACTCACCTTCAATCAACCTAGCCTCAAATTTACTTGATCCAAAAGGCAACAGCTCAAAATACTGTAAATTTTTAAGATTATTAAAATTTTTCAGCTATGGCGAGATCAAAATTTAATTTTTTCTCAACACCGATAACTTGCAAAAGCTGCTCTCGAATCTCGATCGCAGTCGCTGCTAGATCAATAGTAGCAAATTGAATTTTATGATTTTGCATGACGATGTACTCATTAACGTTTTTACCTACGGAAGGATGAAGTAGTAGGCCTGAAGCATTTTCATTGAGTGGGTCCCCACTACCCTCTTGCGATCTTAAGTAGGCGTACATCTGATATAGATAACCACTGCGTAAGGTTTCATCTCTAAACCAACCGTTGATTACGACAGCATTGAACTTAGTATCAATGACTAAGCGATGTCCTAATTCCATATCATCTATTAAGATATCCGTTCTCATGTTAGGAAGTATCTTATCAATGCCTAAGCTCTTATCCTCTATCTGCCATTTCAGGGTCTTGCCAGCGCTTATTCGATAATTTTGCTTTGGCAACACCGTGTCATAAAATCCAGCAACTCCTTTTTCAAAAAGCTTACGAAGCCAGGGTAAGTTATCTCTCTCTGGCGAGTTTAATTGCTTTGTACCTTCAAACTCGGTCGGAAGCGCAAGATTAAAAGCTAAATGAGCTGCTGTAATCATAGGTTTATCTTCAACGTCATGCCTTCCAAAGCGATCTACTGAAACCTCACTCCGACTAGGACGTACCTGACTGACTCCCATGCGCCTTAAGCGCACATCCAATGATCGGCACCTATGAGCTAAATCATTATTTTTTACAATCTTAGAGATACTCTCTAAGGCAGCACGGACATATCTATTACGCGCGGTATCAATAGTTAATTCATCAAAATGACAAGCGACTTTACCACGATCAAGCAATCTATTTCTCTCAGTACTAAGCAGATCTATTCTACCCCGGACACGATTAAGCACAGCATCACGAGACTGATAACTGTAACTTAAGTTTCGCTGAATACGATGCTCAACTCGTCGACACAGTATTTCTGCAATTAAATCTGGAATGTCATCAGGGTTATTTTCAACTGAGATCTTAGCCGCTTCAAACTCTCTATACATATCCGAGGCATAGAGCATAAGCAGCCAAAGATTGCGTACCGGTATTTCACCTACAAACTTGATTTCATCATAAGATTCAGACAGATGATCTACTTCAATAGACATAGACTTACAGACCTTCGATCAGGCGTTTCTGTGCTTTTTGAGATTTCTCAAGATCATCGAACCAGTACTCATCAAGTAAAGGACCGATCTCCGTCTGTACCACCTCACTAAACCATTCTTTAGCATTCGTTATAGTCATCCCAACGGCTGGCGTGACATAGCTATGGCCTACTTGAAACTGAGCACCAAGACTGGTATCTGCAGAAATCTCCTCATTAAGAGCCCTAATACGACTGTCAATTCCAGTTAGAACATTTGAATCGATGCCATTTTTGGATTGAACCCAATCATGCCATGGCTTGCCCAATGTTGGTTCAAGATCAATAAAGGCAAAACGACGACGTAGTGCAAGATCAACCAAGGCCAGCGAGCGGTCAGCAATATTCATTGTGCCTATGACATATAAATTACTGGGAATATAAACACGTTCACCATCGAACTTTCTATAAGACAGCTCTAACGCTTCATCTGGCGTTCTTTTATCAGTTTCAAGTAGTGTGAGCATCTCACCGAACACTTGAGCAGGGTTACCTCGGTTAATCTCTTCGATGACAATAACGTACTTTGATTCAGGATCATCAATAGCGGCTTTGATCATCTCCATAAAAGGGCCGTCTACCAATGTCAGCTTGCCCTCACCTGATGGACGCCAACCTCTAATAAAATCTTCATAAGACAAATTAGGATGAAACTGCACGGCTCGTATTTTACTATCGTCACGCTGACCCATTAAAGCAAAGGCTAATCTTTTAGCCAACCAAGTTTTACCCGTACCGGGAGGCCCTTGTAGTATTAGATTTTTCTTATCCCGAAGACGTTTGAGTATCAACTCAATCTTAGCTTTAGGCAAAAAACACCCATCAGATGTAATGTTATCAATAGAATAAGTTTCTAACATCATTTGAGTATCCGTCTTAAAGGGTAATTGTGTGTCAAGATTACTAACTGTATCTTTGTCGAGCCAGCGATATGTCCCTTTACTAAGCAGCTCTAACTCTCCATCACTAGCTAGCTCTTTCAATAAGAATTTAACCGTTCCTTTGACATCACTTCTCTTTGGAAACCTTTCTTTAAGAGCATCGGTAAATCTATCCAAAAACTCATTATCTGTAAATTCAAGAGAGTCCTTGTCATGACAAAGCTGTTTCAATTGTGAAAAAATAATCTCTTTCCAAGTTCTATTGGATAGTTTTTCTGACTCATTTGGTTTGAATTGGTATGCTGCAAGCGAGAGTTCAGGAAAAGAGTGTACAGGATAAGTTTCTTCTAAAAACCTGGTTTCAAGACTCTCTAACAACTCTAAATAATCATGAGCATCACAGCGTGCTTTTGGACCGTTTTTATTAATTTCTATATTGAGCTTTTTATTGATGTATTCTTGAGACTGTCCATCAAGGGTTAAGAAGCTCCACGGTCTAATCCAATATAGACCCATAGTTAAATTCCAGCCTATGCCGTAACAGTTGGTAGCGCTGTCATACGCGGCAAAGAATTGAGATTTAGCTTCTTCACTCTCACCTTCATCTTCTAAGTCGGCAAATGCGATAGCACGGGCAAAGACTTCCCATAAAATATCTATATCATCTGTATGGCGCTTGTAGTGATAACCAAAAAACCAGGTTCTTTGATTGTTAACTATAGGGATGCCATTAAAAGATTCAGGAACAGGCTCTGTTATATCAAGTAGTTCGGCCAATGCTTTAGCGATAATTTTACGATTATCATCGGTGATTCCACGATTAAAAATAGCCATGACTGTAAAAGGACATATATCTTTTAATAATCCTCCTTCGACCCCTTCTTCGTATTGGTCGTTAAGAATAGACATGACATCACTTGTTTCAGATATTTTATGAATACCAGTAACAAGCTCATCACGACGATATCGAAAAGCAAGAAGCTTAGAGGCCATTTCTTCATAGAAAGTTGTCCACTCAAAAGCGGAATGCTCTGAAGGTGAATCGCCAAATCTTTCAAGCCAATAAGGATTGTTACGGAACATATCTATGTCTTGAGCTTTACCGTCAAATGCAAAGTCAATCAAATTAACTCTTAACGCAGTCTCAGGAATGACTCTCCAAACGGTATTTCGACTAGTGAAAAAATACCATTCCTTGGGCGTAAAGCTGTTGTCCCAATCTACTTTTAAATGGTTACCATCACCTACATTCTCTATAACGGTGCCGATAGCCTTAATTAACATCACAGAAACCGTGTGTCCTCGATTATCAAAAGGTAGTTCGTTTTTTCTAGTGTAGGTTGATTTGATAGCAATTCTATCGCCAGCTTCAATAAACTTTACTGAATCAATCGGGTTAGCCTCAGGATTAATCTCCCAGATACCTGTTTCAACAAATCGAGAGGTTTGGTCTACTCCATCATATGCAGCACCAACAAACCAATAAGAATTTACATCTATTGCTTCAAAATTTTCAGTCATTATAAAACCCTGTTAATGTTGTATTTTCTGATTATAGTATTTGATAACTACTTAGGCTATAGAGCGTAAAACCTGAATTGATGAGTAATAATTTTTGGCTAATAGTTAAAAATAATACTCATCGTTGCTTGATATTTTGAGAACTTAATACCTTAAAAAAATACTTTATCGGTGATAAATACTATTTTTAAAAAATTAATGCTATTTGAAAGTGCGCTTAGCAAAATTGTGTTTTTCACTAAGCGCACTATAAATATTTTGATATGACTTTAAATTAAAAAATATTACAAAGCCTACTATCCAATGACTTCCCAAGAATATTCAGATCCTGAGCCAGAAGTACTACTATTGCCGTTTTCAAGCTCAGTATCATTGTATTCAATTTTCTTGATAATACTTCCGCTTTCATCTTCATGATAATAAATAGTCAGGTTATTTGGATCAAAATTCTCAATATCCTTAAGTTGATTCTCAAAAGTACAACCTTGTTGGAAAATTCTACCAATCATGACAACTGTTTTTAGATCTAAACTATCAAAAATATCTTCCTGACTAGAAACGCAAATCAACTTAATACCCTGCGATTCAAGCGATTCAGTATCACAGTTCGAACTCCAAAGTGTATCTTCAGAACTGTTCACTAACTCAATTTGAGTATCTTCTGTTAAGTAAGCACCATTAACATGCCATAGGTTATCGACTTCATATAATCCATACCCGCCAAAGTTATGCTCCTCTGGAACTTGGCAGTCATCATCACCCCACTGAACATCATTGCTATAGTCTTCAAGATCGATATCATTATCTTCGAAGTATTGATAAGTTGCAGCCTCTACAGTACCAGCAAAGGTCTCTACCCCATAACCATTTACCTGAAGAAATCTTGAAGTATCATTTTCATTAGAGATGTTTGAAGTTGAATAATCTGATTCATCAACCTCATCAACTCCATCAACTCCATCAACGTAAACGTCTAAATTTTTTAGAAAACTTAATACAGGTTTTGAAATAGCTTTAAGAGGGTTACCATAGACACTCATTGATTCTAAATTCTCCATACCTATAATACTTTCAGGAAGAGAATTCAACTTGTTGTTATCTAATTCCAAATATTCTAATTTAATTAAATTGGATAAATCAGGTAAAGACTTTAAAGAGTTAGAAGTTAAATACAAATACTTTAAATTTTCTAAATTATTTATGCCTTCAGGTATTATTTTTAAATTATTATCGCTTAGATTTAAAACCTCTAGATTTTTAACACCAAAAATACTCTCAGGTATTTCTGTTAGTTTTTTATTATTTGCAACTATTAGACTTGTTAAAGATATCATTTGACTCATGTTTTCAGGTAATTTTTTTATTTCCATACCGTTTAAGGTGAGACTCTGTAAATTTTCAAGTTCAATTAAGCTATCAGGAATTTCTGTAATTTTTCCAGTATATTCTATACTTAAATCTATCAATTTTGATAAATAACCAATACTACTAGGTAATTTTTTAAAGTTATTACCCTTTAAATAGAGTATCTCTAAATTTTTGAGTTTATTTATATTTTCAGAAATTTCTGTGAGTTTTATATTATCTACTATAGTCAAACTTAATAAACTTGATAATTGAAAAATATTTTCAGGTAATTTCTTAATATTTATGTATCCCAAAATAAGGCTTTCTAAATTCTTAAGATTGCCAACACTTTCAGGAATATCAATCGATTTTTCAATACCACTAATGCTTAGTTCTCTTAAATTAGATAATTGCCCAATACTATCTGGTAATCTTTTAACACTATTACCTCCCAAACTAAGATATTCTAAAATGTTTAAATTTCCAATACTTTCAGGAAATTCGGTGAGATTATTATTATAGTTTATAGTTAAATTTGTTAAATTTAACAACTGCCCAATACTTTCTGGTAATTTTTTAAAACCACTGTTCTCTAAAGTAAGGCTTTCTAAATTCCCAAGGTCTTTAATACTTTCAGGAAGATCAATTATATTTTCAAGATCTTCAATAGTTAAATATTTCAATTTTGATAGCTGACCAATACTTTCTGGTAATTTTTTTATCCCCATGTATCCTAAAGTAAGGCTTTCTAGGTTTTTAAGACATCCAAGACTTTCAGGAATTTCAGTTAAGTTATAGTTACCGTTAATGGTTAGGTATATTAAGTTTGATAGCTGCCCGAAACTATCTGGTAATTTCTTAAGTCCATTTCCTCCCAACTGAAGTTCTTCCAAATTTTTAAGATTACCAATGCTTTTAGGAAGTTCAGTTAGTTTATCATTACTGCTAATTACTAATTGCTTCAGGTTAGATAATTCACCGATACTGTTTGGTAATTTTTTTAATTTACTTCCTTCTAGTGCGAAAGTTACTAAACTCTTAAGATTTCCAATACTTTCAGGTATTGTACTTATTTCATCATTGTAACTAATTTCCAGTACTTCTAACTTAATTAATTTTTTTGGCTTTCTAGGAATAACATCTTTTTCAATATTAAATTTATCTGCCCAATCCCAAATCTCTTGCATCCATTCTTCATTATTTGAGTCAGCTACGTTTTTCATTATAAATTCCTTTATTAAATAATATTAATTACCATCGATCCGATAAAATTTGCTTCAAAATAATGACAGTATAAACTGTACAAAATATGAATAGCTTTTGAATTGAAGAGTTCTCTCGATTAGCGCTTCGATAAAACTCTATATTTAAAAGCATTTCATAATCTACTATCCAATGACTTCCCAAGAATATTCAGATCCTGAGCCAGAAGTACTACTATTGCCGTTTTCAAGCTCAGTATCATTGTATTCAATTTTCTTAATAATACGTCCGCTTTCATCTTCATGGTAGTAGATAGTCAGGTTATTTGGATCAAAATTTTCAATATCCTGAAGTTGATTCTCAAAAGTACAACCTTGTTGGAAAATTCTACCAATCATACAACTGTCTTTAAATCTAAACTATCAAAAATATCTTCTTGACTTGAAACGCAAATCAACTTAATACCTTGCGATTCAAGCGATTCAGTATCACAGTTCGAACTCCAGATTGTATCTTCAGAACCGTTCACCAACTCAATTTGAGTATCTTCTGTTAAATAAGCGCCGTTGACATGCCATAGATTATCGACTTCATATAATCCACCCCCACCAAAGTTATGCTCCTCTGGAACTTGGCAGTTATCATCACCCCACTCAGCATCATTGCTATAGTCTTCAAGATCGATATCATTATCTTCGAAGTATTGATATGTTGCAGCCTCTACAGTACCGGCAAAGGTCTCTACCCCATAGCCATTGACCTGAAGAAATGTTGAAGTATCATTTTCATTAGAGACACTTGAAGTTGAAGAATCTGATTCGTCAACTTCATCAGAGTAAACACCTAGATTTTGCAGAAAATCTAATATAGGCTTAGACATATTTTTAAGAGGGTTATCAGATATCTCTATTGATTCTAAATTCTCCATACCTATAATACTTTCAGGAAGAGACTTTAACTTGTTACTATATAATTCTAATATTTTTAAATTTTTAAGGTCTCCAATACTTTCAGGAAGACTAGTTAGTTTATTACTACTAATAGATAATTCTTTCAAGTTAGACAGTTGACCGATACTGTCTGGTATTTTTTTTAAACTATTACCCCCTAAATCAAGATTTTCTAAATTGTTAAGACTTCCAATACTTTCAGGAATTTCCGTTAGTTTACTGTTATCACAAATATCCAATTTTTTTAATTTTAACAGTTGGCCAATACTATCGGGTAATTTTTTAATGCTAGTATTTTCAATTTTTAAATTTTCTAGACTTTCAAGGTAACCAATGCCATCTGGTAATTCTTTTACTTTATTACCTTCTAAAACAAATTCCTCTAAATTCTTAAGATTTCCGATACTTTCAGTAATTTCAGTAAGCTTGACGTTATCATCAAGGATTAATTTTTTTAAGTTAGATAGCTGACCAATGCAATCTGGTAATTTTTTAAAATTACTTCCATCTAACTTAAATGTTCTAAATTTTTAAGATTTCCAATACTTTCAGGAAAATCAGTTAATTTTTCAACATAACTGATATATAAAAATTTTAAGTTCACTAAATGACCGATACTATTTGGTAATTTTTTTACATTAGTTCCTACTAAGATAAACCTCTCTAAATTTTTAAGATTTCCAATACTTTCAGGTATATTTTTTATATCATCATTGTGACTAATATTTATCTCTTTTAATTCTAATAATTTTTTTAGCTCTCTAGGTATGATACTTTCATCAATATAGGCCTTATCTGCCCAATTCCAGATTTGTTTCATCCATTTTTCATCATCTAAATTAGTTACGTTTCCCATTATAAATCCCTTTATTAAATAAAATTATTTTTTGTTGATCCGCTATGATCGGCTTATAGAAATTTAAGTATTAATTATCCAAAACTTCAAATTGTCTGATTCTCTCCTTTAGCTAATAAACTTATGTTAATAGTGTAGCCCTATGATTGTATATTTTTAAATCTTGAATGACCATCTTTATACATCGAACTGGCCGTACATTTTTTCATTGCAGTGATAATACTTAAAAATGGTGAAACTAACTAAAAATGCCTATATAAAATACATATAGAACTACAAGTACTACCGTAGCAATCAATAGCCATCTTAAAATTATGAAAGCAATCTGAATAGCAGAGATGCAAACTGCAAAGGGTAGTAATATCAATGTTACTAACTTTCCAAATATACTCTTTTGACTCCATCCCTTCCTGTATACGTAATTCGTTAAACTTTCGATATATCCATCAATAAATCCAAAATCTGATGTATTACTATTTCCTCTATTACTATATCTGCTAGATTCCCTATCATTCGTTGCATCAGACTCAATCGTCCCTTGAGAGACAGTAGAAATTGGAGTGCCTACGATATCACCCCGATCATCGTGAGTATAAATAAGGGTACCGTTTTGAATGCTCATTGTAGAAGCGGTAAAACCTACTAACTGTAGTGGTCATACTATTTTCCTTCTTTGGGTTAGTATAACCTCTTAGCAGCTGTCCAATTTTATTATGCCACTACACTCCCTAAGCGCAAGCAATACATAGACTGGATACAAGAGGCCAATCACTCAGGAGCCAGACTTAACCTTGCCTGTATTGAAGTTGGCATTAGCATCCGCACCTATCGGCGCTGGTACCGCGCAGGTCACGTGAATGGTGATAAACGGTGTGACGTCGTGCGCCAAGCTCCTAAGAATAAACTGAGCGCCTCTGAACAAGCCGCCATCCTAGCCGTGTGCAATCAGCCCGCTTTGCCAGTCTGCCGCCCACCCAAATTGTACCGACTGCTTGATGAGGGGATATATCATGGCTCAGAGTCTACCTTTTATCGGGTGCTGAGGCAGCATGAGCAATTGGCTCACCGCGGTCGTGCACTTGCCCCTAAAGCCTCAAGCGCCCCAAAGACCTTTACTGCCACTGGCCCTTGCCAAGTGTTCTGCTGGGATATCACCTATCTGCCAAGTCCGGTACGGGGTCAGTTCTATTATTTGTACATGATAGAGGATGTCTATAGCCGTAAAATTGTTGGCTGGGAGGTTTATGACCACGAGTCAGGTGTACTGGCAGCTCAGCTGCTTGAGCGTACTTTAATCAGTGAGAATGCATTGCACACTGGTGGTGCTACACTCAGACAATGGGGCACCGATGAAAGCTCAAACCATGCGCATGAAAGCGTATGAGCTTGGGGTACTCACCTCTTACAGCAGACCGCGTGTCAGTAATGACAACCCGTTTGCAGAGTCTTTATTTAAAACCTGCAAGTATCGCCCTAATTGCCTATCGATGGCTTTAAGAGCTTAGATGCGGCAAGACGATGGATGCTGACATTCACACGTTGGTACAACAATGAGCATAAGCACAGTCAGCTGAACTTTGTGACGCCCAATCAGCGCCATACGGGTGAGGATAAGGAAGTACTGGCGAAGCGTCTGCTCACGATGCAGCGCGCTAAAGATGAAAACCCGATACGCTGGGGAACTCAGGAGGTGAGGAACTGCGAGCCTGTAGGGCCAACAACGCTAAATCCTGTAAAAGAGCAACAACAGCAAAGATTACAAGCCGCTTAATTTAGCTTGATGGTGACAACTACCTTGAAAAACTCCGATCATAAGATCATCAAGCAGCAGCAGTTTACAGGCTCTATGAGTGGTAAAGGTAATTGTTATGACAATGCGCCAATAGAAAGTTTCTGGGGCGTATTGAAGAATGAGCTTTTGTATCATCAAGACTATAAAACAAGGTTTGCAGCCATCAGCGATATCATTGGATATATTGAGCTTTACTATAACCAAACGAGGATTCAAAAGGGTTTGGGCTATCGATCGCCAAGACAGGTGTGGTTTGATTATTATCGTCAGGCTGCGTAACTAAAATCTCCCAAATTTGACTGTATGGAATTGACGGCAGGGTCAGCAAGGTCAATGATCTCAGAATGATGCTATTTGATGGTGTTGTAAATTTCGAGCTTGGGTCATGACTTTTGTAAGAGGTCTAGTACTTATATCTACTACAGCCCCCACGTTAATATTTTATTTAATTACAATTTTCTCTTACTTAAAATTACGATAGCAATGCTAAGCAAAAATAATATAGAAATAATAATAAAGAGTAAAGATTTACTCCTTACTAAATCAGATAAACTATGCGTAGACTTGGTTTTAGATCCTTCCTTATTTTCGTTCTGTGAACTGTTAGTATCTATGGCTTCTCGATTAGCATTTATCTTTGCCTCTATTTTAGCTGCTTCTCTTAGTTCCTTAGAGCTAGCTATTAGATGTCGGTGTATCTTTTGTCCAGCTTTACCATCTGTTTTGATGTTTATATCTGCTTGATATTTTTGAATCGCTTTGCGTGTTTTATCTCCAATGATGCCATCTACTTCGTCCATACTATAACCTAGAAGGTTTAACGACTCTTGAACCTCGCGAGACTCTTTGCGGTTCAAGCCTGGATCATCAGTAGGCCAAGGGGTTGCAAAGTCAACGTTGGTATCTTGTTGTTTAATACGCTGTGATAAGTGGGCAATAGCTAGTGCATAATTTTCTGACGCATTATAAGCATAGAAGGCATCAAAATTGCGTCCTACTAAAAATGCTGGGCCTTGTTTACCAGATGGTAAAAACAAACCTGCTGAAGATAAAGTCTCTGGTAATGGTTTATTATCTGGCAAAGTAATGCCTAGACCTTGCCAATGAGATATAGGCTTTTTGTTTTTACGATCATTCGAAAAATTAGTGCCTGAAGGTAAGCGTACTTCATAACCCCAAGGTTATTACTTTGGTAACCACTGTTCTTTAGGAAGTTAGCGGTTGATGCTAATGCATCTGCTTGGCTATTCACCAAATCTTTACGATTATCACCATCAAAATCTTGTGCTAATTGTAGAAATGTAGAAGGCATGAACTGAGTCTGTCCGAAAGCGCCTGCCCATGAGCCTTTAAAGTCTGATTTAGCAATATCGCCTTTTTTCAATATTTTTAAAGCACTAACATACTCCCTACGGAAGTAACTTTGACGACGCCCAAAGCAAGATAAAGTAGCCAAGGAATTAATTACATCTTTTTTGCCTAACTTAGTCCCAAAATCCGACTCTACGCCCCAAACACCAAGCACATCATAGCGATTTACCCCATAGTGAGTCTCTATTTTTGCCAATACATTGGCATAATCCTCATCAGCAGCAATACCATCAACAACTCTTTCTTCATCTACTAAGCTAGCTAAATAATCCCAAGGTTCTTTAGCAAACTCTGGCTGATAATTTAGTGACTCTAATACGCTAGGATCTAACAGAGAAGGACGATACTGGGTAAAAGTTTCTTTGACGCTTACAAAAGGACCAGTTTTAACTAGGTTGTTTAAACAGATTGCGAATCTTTGATTATCAATATCTACTTTATCAGTCTTCGATCTGTCCGTATTTACTGCATATGTAGTGTTACTCACTGATAGCAGGTATATGGATATTAATAAATATGGGACAGCAGATAATGTTGATGGAGGCATTAGTAGTTGCTCAGTAGTCATAAAATCGAAAGCAGTATATTAGCAGAAAAATAATTATTTTATTCAAAGAGCCTTTAAATAAAATATATTTCTCACTTAGACTTAAATTATTCTATTAATTTTTAATTATAGATTTAAAAAATTAGTAAGATAATTAAAGGTAAACCAAATTTAATTAAACCATCTAAAATGTATTATTAATCCAGAAATCATAAGCTTCACGAATGCTCATTTCTTTATATTTAATGCTTTTAATGATTTTGGTCCAAGAGTCTACTGGGTAAGTTATAATTATAATATCATTCTCTTTATTTTAAAATAATTTAATTTTATTTATAAAATACTAGCTAAATTTTAAGAAAAAATATTATGTTTCTTAATTACATATTCCACATAATCAGAAGTTCATTGACTTCTAACGATGTATTTATGTTGCTTAGCAAATAATTAAACAAGTAATTGATTAATTGCATCAAAACTTCAGTTCTTAATTTTTAAAAATTAAATCAAGTCAATTAATTACCACTAAATATTTTTCCTAAAATTGATAAGACTCCTAAAATTAGTAAAATATAAGCGATTATCTTAAAACTATTCGATCCATTTCTACTATCGGCTAGTATGTTGACACTTTGTGGAATTAGAATTTCTTGCGAATCTGTCTGTATAACGCGTATATGATCAGGAACTTCATCTGGCTGTGCAAATATCCTTTCAAGCTTAGGTTGTGTTTGTGGTTCTTGAATGGGTTCTGATTGCTCATGAGTAACATTGTTATGCGTAACCAGCTTCTTTTTACTGATGTCTCTTTTCTTATTTAACATCAAGCGCCATTGATTATTCACCTCTGTCTTTATACTCTCACAAAAGTAATCAAAGTTCGTATAATTAACTTTTCCTATATTTAAGGCAATATCAGAACTACCTGCCATCTCTGGAGCCACCCAAAGTTGAAAGAATACCAAATTATCTTTAATACGATAGTTGTTGGTTTCCCCATCGTGAGTCATACGAATAAAAGCATCGATAGGTTCTTTTGAATTGTTTTTAAAACATATAAATATCTGCCTAACTTCGTCCCTACTTATGTTTCTGTTAAAACCTTTATCTAAATCTATCGAATAATGACTATTAAGCGTATAACCATCTACCAGACAATCTTTTCTTACTTTTTTAGTGACTTCATTTCTATCTACTATATCTAAGGCATAGTTTTCTGAATTAATCCTGCTGAAGTCAAAGTAATTCAATTCAACATCAGCGTCATCCATCAAATGATGCTGGATAAAAATTCCGTATTCCATATCAAGATTATCGACCAATGCTGGCACGTACAACAATAAATTAAATCTCATTAATTCTTAGTCCCTAATTAACTTTAACTGCTGCAATATAATTTACTACTATTAAACTTTCCGCTACAGCCTTTAATATCCAAATATTTACTAATACATCTATGATGAATATAAGACATCACTAATTTCTAAAGCCTCAAAAATATTAATAATTTAATCGATTCATAGCTTGAATAGCATCAGGTTCGCCCAACTTTGCAGATTCACTATACCAATCAATAGCTTCCTCCAGATTCACCTCTAACCCCTCACCATTTTCATAGCGCTTTCCTATGGCATACATTGCTCTCTTATGCCCAAGCTTTGCGGATTCCATTAATAAACTAACGCCCTGTTGTTCGTCTTTTTGCATACCACCCGTACCGTTTAGGCTGTAAGTCGCTATTGCATAAATCGCTGAAGCGCTATTAAGTTCAGCGGCTCTTTTATACCACATAGCTGAAGTGTCTAAATCTTTTTCAACGCCTTCACCGATACTATAAAGATAAGCTAAGTTGGTCATCGCACGCGGGTAATTAGCCTCAGCAGAATGACGATGCCATGTTACTGCGTAATCTAGATCTGTATCAACACCAAGTCCTTCTCTATATACCCACGCCAATTGGTTCATTGCCCCTGCATGCTCTTGGTTTGAAGCTTGCTCAAGCCAAGATCTAGATTGATCATAAAGTTGTACCTGATAGTAATAAACGCCCAGTAAAAACATTGCATTAACATTTTGGTTATTTGCCAAGGTTTCAAGACTATCAATTGAGCTAACATCAAATCCAAAACTAGCTAACCACTCTTCAAATATATCTACATCTCTAGATTGGTTCTTAACGTTGACGATAGTGCTGGCCAGCAAGATTGGTGCAAAAGGATTTTTATTATCATCAAGTAGACTTTGATACTTCTCTAAACGTTCCATATCGTTGGGATACTGCGCATCCACTATAGCCAGCTGGTCAACCCATTCAATATATTGTTCATCAGTTGCTGTATTGACAGCAACCTCGATATCTTCTTGTGCATCGACCTCTTCTGCTTGTTGCTCAATCGGTTCACCAATCTCATATAATCCAGCAGACTCTGTATCCTCATAATAATCATCATTATTAGAATCGAAAGCACCCGAGGCAATCACCATCAACAGAATGCCTGTAAAACTCATTAACGTATATTGAAGGTTTTTATTCATTTGAATTAAGCCATATTACATTGTGTATTATTTTATGCAATCTGCTAGACAGCATACCTGTCGTGTCATTACCATATAAATGGATGTACATATAGAGTTGAGTCTTAAAAACTAACTGGCTCTACTTTTAAAATCTCACTGTTACTGTATTCAAGACTATGCCATTTCTGATGCGTCCACATTTTATCCAAGCTTGTTGGTCTTTGTATACAATAGCCGATACCCTGATCACCCGAGCGGTTAGTGATACCTAACACCATAGTATGTCTAGGCGGTTTATCATCTACAATCATGTTACTAATTCCTTGCCCACTAGTCCAAAATACAATGCTAAACTCACCACTTAATTTTTCTACCAAGCTTTTTGGCAATCTTGCAATCAGCGTATTTTTGCCATGTACTCTTTGCCAATCATTGAAGCCTTCTACCAAATCTTCCAAGTCTTGCTTAGAAAACATTCTCCATACCGAATCCACATCATTACTATCTAGCATTTCAAGATTAAAGCTGTCTAGATCAACTTCAGATTCTGTTATAAGCTCTTTAGCTATTTCGAGCTCTTTTACTACTATAACCTCTTCAACTTGGTGTTGGATGATAGTTAATAAATGTGATAAATCATTTGCCTCCAGCATTTTATCTTCTAGATCAACATACTTTTGCGAGGGAGTTTTAGGGTATATCTGTATACAGTTTTTACTAAAGTCTCGACTTTCTGCTTTTTCGTTTAGTTTACTTAATGGGTACAACGTTTCAAAATATATCTTTTCATGTTTTGCTGATGCCCACAAATAGATATATGCTAGGTCTGGTTTTAGATTTATAAGTGCCTCAACATCAATAAAACCAGATAAAAACAGCGATAGATTATTTTTTATTGGAATATCGATGTCGCTAATAGTATCGAATGGTGCTTCTTTACGCACCAAACGTAACCAAATTTTCTTATGGACTTCAGCAATATTAATATCTATAACTTCAAGAGGCGAACAATCTGAACTCTCTAAAATTAAACTGCATTCAAAGTTATTGTTGTCTAAATGTTGTTGAGTCGACAACCGCCATAATACCCATATGTCATCATCTATCATTAGCTTGGGTCACAAGTTAGATTAATATTGATAGTCCTTGGATAAAGACTTTCGATATGCTGTTTCGACTTATTAGCAAGGCTTGATATCAACTGATTATACTGAAAAGTCTTATCCACAAGGTTGCTGCAGTCCGAATCAGAACTACAACCATCACGCTCAATAGAGTACTGAGCATAATAGTTTGTATTTATAGCCGTACTATCAGCAGCATATTGTAGCGCGAAACCTTGAGCACTTTTTTGGGCATCTGCCATTCCCGAGCTTACGCCAATACAGGATTTTTGTGCTTCTATAATAGGAATCGATAGGTAGTTATCTATTTCCTCTACTGGCGCTTTAGGCGTCACACTATAGCCATTTTGCAGTGGCAAGTTTAATCTTAATGTACTGCCTGTTTTGGATCGGAATAATGAACCGTCGGGACAAATCCTGTCGCGATTGGTTTTTGGATTGGGATAAGGATAAAAGACAATGTCATTTTTCTCATTCCAGCTAATATCATAACAGTTCTTTTGCTCTTCACTAAGAGAGCTATTAGCTTCGAATGCACTAATATAGGGTTTATGCTCTGCCATAGACAAATCAATAATGTTTTTTGGACTTATAATCGGTGCAGGCGAGCTAAATGATTCATAACTTTTTGCATCATCTGTCAAGAGTCTAAGCTGTGGTAAAAACTCAGCCTGAGCAATGACGCTGTTTGGAAATTGCGTCTGAGCACCAATTAAATTCTGTTGTATTTTTTCGATCTGGGCAGCATCAGCGGCTTGTTTTGCCAACCAAAAAAAATGAAGATGTTTTTGTGTCTGCTCTAACTTTTTAGTGGCATTATTCACCGTATAGTAAGTTCCGACAAATGGCGAACGAAGCGATAAGATACCATTAGATAGCGAAGAAGCTGTATTTTCCGCACTAATATAAGCACCAAGAAAGGCATCATACTGCGTTTCAAAAGTTGTTCTCTCAGCAGGTAATAAGTGCATATCAGAAACAATCGCTACCGAACGTTGCTGAAGTTCTGGTTGCTCTCTATAATCCTGAAGAATAAGACCAAGTTCAGTATACTGCCCACCTAAATCACACTTACCTTGCATCAATTGATTTTCGAATTTCTCAAAGGGGATGTAAGTTGCTTTATCTGACGCTTCACCCTGCATAAATATCAATATGCGATCATTCGTCCTGAGCACCGACTGAATAGCCTGAACCAACTTGGTAATAGGAATGGCTTGTTCAGTAGTATCTAACTCTGCATTAAAATAGCCACACATACTCGCTGAACCATCGATAATATAATCGATGCTGAAGCGCTACTCTTTGTCTGAGGTAATATGTCTAAATTTAATGGCGGCATAAAGTTAGGTTTAGTATTGACTTTTACCGCAGGCGCTTCAGTGGCAACCGCTTCAGGCTCATCACTACAGCCTGCAAGCACACTAACTAATAGTGCCGTACTCAATGCGCTAGCATACTTTGATAAGTCTATCTGCATTAATTTATCTCCAAGGGTTTGCTCGACACTTCTAGCGTACTATTCGTTCGCTGTACTTCGTACCACCCTTTATTAACCCAAACTGTCGATAGCGCATTTGGTTTTTTAAAGCAATAAGCAAAACCTCGTCTGTCAGGTTTGGTTAAACTAATAACGGAAGCACGCATTGTATTCTGCGCCAACTCAATAGAGTCAACTCCATCACTTTGCGTCCAAAGCTCAATCGAATACTGCCAATGATCTAGCTTTTTCTGGATCTCTACAGATACTAGATCTCTAATATTCATGTTGCCACGATTTTTTTGAAACCATGTAGTGATACTATCAGATAGTTGATTGCGATCTGATGCGTTTAGATCCTCAATCACTAAAGGCTCTTCCGTGTCCATGATGGGCAATACTGCGCCAAAAGTGTCAATAGCATTACTTTTATAATCGTTGTTTATATTAAGTTGTTGCTTAAGGGTGGATTCAAGCTCTGCATTCTTAATATTAGATTGCTTTAACTTGTTAAGAGCATTACCAGCTTCTTTTCTTAAACGTTGATTTTGTTGCTCTAACTTTTCATTCTCATCGCTTAACCTGCTGATTTTTAAGAATGATAGCAAGGCTCCACCTAAAATCAAAAATATTAAGCCGCCACTTAATAGATAATTAGTGTTCTTCCAAAATGGAGTTTTTTTGGCTATTTCTGGTTGCTTTTCAACAGGCATTTCTTTGGTATTATCAGAAGCACGCGCTTCTACCTCTGCTAAGGCAGAAAGAGTACCATTATTAATTCCTGTATTAGTGCCATCACTACTATCGTTATTTTCAATATTTCCTGCATTCGGCTGATTGGTAGAGCTATTTGACGTATTGGCACTAGGCACTGAAGAATCAAATATGTCATTATCTAATTTTCCTGAATCTTTCTTCTCACTACTGTTAGTAATAGTAGTTACTTTTTCTTTAGACTCATCAATAATTGTTTCTTTTGATAACTGATCTACCTCTTTATCATTCATTGGCGTTGCTATAGCCGATAAGGGCAACAGTGCTGCCCCTACCACTATTGCTAAAACGAGCTTAGTTGTTTTTGATTTTTGCGGCACAAATAGCTCACTGTTACAGATGTTTTTTATCATTATTATATTCCTAGTTACCCTGTAACTTCTGATGCATCGCTGAGTTAAAGTTCCAATGATCGTTACCATTTCCTGAACCCGTCAGATACATAGCATTTACGTCATAAAAATTAAGATTGCCAATTCTGTTGTTGATAAATAAATATGCAACCTTCTCGATATCATTATTCCAATATTTTTTAGTGTAAGGGAATAGACTCTCTAATAGAGGCAGTAGATTTTCTTTATCTGACAGACTATCGTTAAGACGTGGGATAGCGCCATCCTTATCGTAATCAACCAATATTGGAATATCTGTCATATTTTTATCAAACATGTTAGGTGGATATAACATTTTCGGATGTTCCAAAACGCTACTAATCTTATTACTATACATCTGGTCAGCAATACCACCAGCGCCATCACGAATCATATGCTCTTTGCTGTTCTCACTATAGCTAACATTCAGTGTTATCTCATCACTACCAAAATAATCCGCAAATACGGTATCCCAAACTGCGTGAGCATAATGACCTTCGTTGATAGCAGGATGCGGATGCGTATCATGGCTAAAGTAATCGCTCAGCTTAAAGCCGTTACCTTGTAGTACGATATTTAGCTTTTGGTTCTTTAGATGATCAATAGACTTGAAACCAGCTTGCTGTAGTAGCAATTTTATTTTTACAAAGATGTATTCATAAATACTCTCAAAGAACATCTCAGCAACCTTTGAAACTGCACCTGGATCAGTAGGTAACTCATCAACGATACGGATACCGTTTCGGATTTGCAGCTTCATAACTGAAGTTAACAAAGTCTCGTAATATTTCTCATTAGTATCTTTCGATTGTATGTTTACTTTATGCTCTAAGAATTTACGAATCGGGCTATCTTCAGGCTTTAGCATCGCACTTAATAAATCATTACCTGCCCATTTAATACTACTAGAGTATTTTAAGCGCTGGATTGCGTCATCATAATCCGTATATGTTAGCTCGATGTCGATGTCCGTTGTTCCGCCGCCCATATCGATAATGACATAAGATTCGTTAGGATTGATCATAGACATCTGCAATGCAGCTTCGGTCTCAGAAACCTCTATGACATCTGGCTTTTTGACCGTGATACCTGTTTTCTCAGCCAGCTTGCTCAATACAGTTTTCATATCACGTGCATAAGTATTAGCAAAGGTCGTATTTTCAAACATGAAGGCGTCAGGACGAGTAACATAAACATAGTCTATATCTGTCACACCAGAATATCTTAAGCGCGCTAACACTCCGATCAGCATCTGCTCAATATAGATAGAGCGCAGTCTGCTAGACAAGGATAATCACTCCCTCCTGTCTCTTGAGGCACTTAATATTTCCATAAATACGCTGTATATCATTACTTTCAAGCAAACTGTTAAAGAACTTAATGCGCTCATTATCTGAATTTGACACACCTAAAAAATCACTACATAAAGGAGTAAAAATAGGTGCATTTAAATTCAGGCCATTGATAAGTACCTGACCTTTATCTGCATTCTCTTTCATGGTTTTTAGCTGAACATCGGTCTGATTACTGCCGTCTGGATTGGTACGATTACTCAAACCGAGTAAAATCTCACTAGGAATGGTATAGCTAGCACCCTGCTCTACATCTGCCTGACGCTGTAAATAATAAGCGCTACGGTTTTTTAACCACTCTTCTTGTCCTTTAATATCATCAGTTTCGGAATAGACTAACCATTCCATTCTTGATTCATTAGCAGTATTAGCAAGATTGAGATTTTCGCGTTTAATCTGACCCTGTTCATTGTATGCCTTAGCCATGCAAGTATTAGAAGTACCAAAATCTAAGCCAATACACTTTATATGGCTGTTTCCTGATTTTAGATTTTCATTTAATATAATTGGCTGCGTAGCAATCACTGTATCGCCACAAGACAGCTCTATGATGGCAGGTACAAACTCAACTTTTAAGGGAATGGCATCAAAGCCAAATACTTTAGATTGTGTTAAATCTTGAGAATATACCGTGACTGTAATCTTGTCTGAGCCTAGCGTGGTATTTAACTTACTGGCTAAATCTTCGTACACGTTACGCTTTTCAATATCTACAGTTATAAAGTAGTAGTTCCAGCCTTCTACTTTAAAGTTTGGCCAGACGCCAACGCCAAAGGCTAAGTCATAAGGTGTGATCGCAATAGTAGTTTGATTGGCATCGCCGCCATGTGGGAACTCCATCCATCCTAATTCTGGCACATACAGTTTGGTATATTGTATTGAACACTCATTATTACTCTCACCATTAAATTTTACTTTGGTATGAACCGCTTCACCATTGGGTTTAGACAATTGCTCTATTACTTCAGGTTCAAGCCAGTACTCTTTTTTAACAGGTAAGAATTGTTGGATATTAACCACGTTACCATTGTTATCAGGTAGTTTATCCAACATGACTACCTGCGGGTGTCTAACTAAATAACCACTCGTTTTGACTACAGAGCTTGAAGTGCCAATTTCACTAAGCGTCACGACATTACGACAACCCAAGGTTAGCGCAGGGTAAATCGGCGCCACGACACTAGGAGGCGCTGGCGGTGGTAGATCAGTCAATATACCGGTTAAGGCGGTTAATAATATGTTTTCATTATGATTCTTATTCGCACTAGGACTGTTCTTTAGTCTGATTCTTAAGGCATTCAACTGCCCAGCAAAGAACTTATCTAGTGAGCTAATATTGTTTTTATCACCGTTTTCTTTTCGTGAGAACAAATCAGCATATCTATAACGCAGACTTGGGAGTTGCATGTTTTGTAGTAAACCTGCGAAGTACTCTTGCGCAGTACTGTTTGCTGCTAAGCACCAGTAATAGCCATTCCATAAAAATAATGGTGTCCGCTCTGAGTCATTGGTCACTATCATACCAAGTTCACTATCTGACCAGTTTTGGGTCAATAGCTCGCGCTTGAGCCAACGATGATAAGCATTGTTCTCATCTAATGGTATGGCAGTATAAACTACCTCTGTCGAACCACTTATCAGTAACCAGAACGCTGCTTCAATGACACGCTGTGCATACAGATATAAGCCCATCTCTGTACTTTGGAATTTATTGGCAACGATTTTATAATATTCAGTATGGTTACTTTCTATTAACTGTGAGACAGTAATATCATTTTGAATCTGTAGTCGCCATTTCTGTAATAAAAACGACGCTAAGATATTAGGAACACCTTGCGCGATACTCTCATCTAACTGAATCGTGTTAATAAGATTGGAAGTGGTTGATGTGGGCGATAATGCATCCAACCAACGAAGTGTCTTAGGATGATCTATATCCATAATATCTAACGATGCTACATCGCCTGCTAACTGCAAGTCCAATCCATCGCGCCGTAATGGGCAATTTTATCTCTTTGTTGCTGCATCTGTAGCTGAACGTGGCTAATAGATTGTGCCGTATCAGAAAGAGTGCGGAACTCAGAGAATTTCTCCCCAAACTCCTCTGCTGGTTTCACATAATCGTTGAGGTTTTTAAAGACTGAGCTAGCAATATTACTTGCTAATTGAGCATACTTACTCGTATCAGTGACACCTTGCTCTATGATGCTATTGATTTTTGCCTGTAGCGTAGTATCAATAGCACCTTGATCATTTACAACGGTGTTCTCTAAGACTTTAAGTGCACATGATTGCCACAATTCATCTTTTTCAAAACCCGTTTGGTCATTTGCACCAACCAGTTGCGACCATAAAGAATTAGCATTATCTGCACTATTGATATTATGGTAGGCTCTAAACGCTGGGATAATACCTGAGGCATTCTCATTATCATAGTCATGCTTTGAGAGCCACTTTAAGCTGTCTTGATATTGCTTTTGTTCAAAAAGCAAAGCATCCTTTAGATTAGTCGCTACAACTTTTGGTACAAAGTTCACCGACTTTAGACCGAACCAAGCTTTCTTGCTCTCAAGACTAACACCAAACCGCTCACTAATTTCGCCTAATAGCTTTTTGACAGTGTCGTACTGAGCAGCAGAATCCCCTAATACAGCATGGTTAATCTCGCCTTCAGCATATCCATTTAGCACCTCAATAAAGGCTTGCAAAACTAAGATGGTTAATGCGTTTTTTACCAGCAACATCCAAAGACTAACGAACGTTCTATTCTTTGAAAAATCTTCGAATTGTAAAGCAGCCGAAGTATGTGGATGAAAATGCCCTTTACGCACCTCATGAGAGAGTTGACTCATAGGCATATACAATTCGTTTGAGGTAAAATGTCTAGCAAAGCTATTCTGAACAGCATTTGCTGCCAGCAAGTTAACCACATGTGTATGTTCCGGTTGATCAAAGTCTCCTGCACTTGGTCTTTGAATATCTTGCCACATACTACCTGATTGAATAAAAATAGAGCTGACAGCATTATTACTATTAGATTGCAATTCATACTGGAAGTTTCTGAGCGCAAAGGCGGTATTGCGCTTTAATTTTCCAACATCAAAGGCGCTGCCTGTTGAGCCATCTTCACCAGGTTTAAGCTGGAACCATGGTAACGTTGCCACCGTTGCTAAATTAATCGCACGTCCTGAGCTTGAGCTGTTGATGATCTCGTTAAATGTACGAGCTAATGTTGGAATAATACCACTACCAGTACCGCCGAACACTGAGCCTACAATGACAATATTACAATCTGATGTATTAATACCCGTCACATCATCATCAAACAATGACAAGAATTCTTGCTGTAATAGCAATTTATTAGCTGTATTAATTTTTCCGCTGCCATCAAGTACACGTCCAAGCTTCTCACCAAATATGGTTGATCCTACTTTTGGATTGGCATGCATTCCTTCTGAGACTTTTATGTTCAAGTCTTTTTTCATAGAAAAAGGCTTTTATCTCTTCATTCGTTTTACTCTTTTGTGCTAATAGAACGTTTTTGACGGTCAAATCACTGCTAGAAGATAAGTTCTGGCTATAGGGTCGAATAATATCAAAATTAGCCTCTTTGGTCTTATTACCAATGCCTCTATGACGCAGATACTCATGAAGGCTTTGAATGTCTGGTACCAACTGGCTTCTTCTATTGGCAATTTGTTGAGACTGAGCATCAGCGTCAATAATATAGACGTGTGGAACATCTATAGATCCAGCATTACCTAATGCTAATACACGTAAATATGCGTGAATGATATGCTGACCTGAACCACCAACCCCAATAAGTACATTTGACACGACAAACTCCTGCTAAATTTAGACAATGAAATCTTTTTATTAGATACAATAATTATACTAATGCTGATTGATTTATACGATTTTAGATAATAAGACCTTTGTATAGCCTACCTATTATTACCATATAAGAATTTAGCAGTGACTAGCAGATAGATAAGCACACTAATCATCATAATTACGATTGCGCTTACTATTAAACTTCCCAAAAATAGTGGCGTTGTAAATGGTAAAAGTTTGGCGAATAAAATAGACTTAATATTCATGCAAACCTTGATATTTAAAGGGTCTGAAATTACTGCATATATATTAGGCTTGATACAAGAAGCCGCTGATTTATTAAGTAAAAAGTTCGGTAGAATGAACAATAACGCAGATATACCAGCAGCATATGTAGCGTAAATTATTCTTGCTCGTTTAACCATTATGCGTGGGTTCTTACGATTACGATGGAATAATATAGCAGCAACTACAACACTAGAAAAAATAGAAACAAAAGTAATTGCGACATAAAAGATCAATTGTCCCGTCTGTTTAAAAGCAGGTGCCAATTCATTCATCTCTAAAACCATCAAACCACTTAATACACTGACAATTACACCAGTAATAATAATTGCTTTTATTATTGCATTATTCATAAAACCCTCAATACGACATATGTCGTTAGATATCAAACTATGCAGTTATCGAGTATAGGTTATTGAAACTTATATACTTGCTACATACTAATTTTTAAAATTAATGTTATAAGACATGACTAGCTTAAAATGCAAATGATGATTTAATAAAACAATTTTGTGCTAGAAAATATACTTTAATAACTACATTTTCTAGCACAAGAAAATTCTATTTTTTTGATTGAATTCTAGATTTTTAATGATCGAAATAACCATGAGACCTAAATTTACGCAATTCGTACATACATGTCGCGTAATTCTACTCGACTAAAGTAAATTTTACTATAGCTTACTGATATTAGTTTTATATTTATCTGAATTAAGTAAAATCCAAAACTCTCGAGCAGATATTATCGAAAACTAACTCGTTCTTTTTAAAAGTAAAAAATCGATACTACCCC
>NZ_BAWJ01000024.1 GCF_000586475.1 Psychrobacter sp. JCM 18903
TTTATCAACTAGAAAATGAAGAATATCCTTTCTCAATCATTCATTCTAGCAACCAGTGGAAAATTATCGCAGAAAATTTTAAAGATAATATAAGACTCATTCCTGTTATTGAGAATTGGTTGCAGAAAATAGATAGACATGATGTTGTGGAAACAACATATGCCTGTTTAGTAGGAAGAACAGAAGCAAATAAGCAATATCTACTTAAGCAATTAGCTGATTCAAGCTTCTCACATTGGCAACTTATGGCATTGACATCTGGTTGGTCAGATGATGAGAACGTGAAAGATGAGCTTAAGGCGTATTTTCGAAGTGATAGCAAACGTAGAGATTATTCTGCTAGCTATGTTAGCCAAGTATTTTTGAATGATAAAGAGGAGGGAGTCAGTATATTGGAGGATATTCTATTTGATAGAAGATTACGCCAACGTAGTAGAGCATTACCCGCACTTATCGAGCTAGACAAAGATTATTTCGAGCAAAATATTCTTGATAGATTTATAGAGAGTGAGTTGCCCTTGCTAGATAAACAATGGGGAAACTATTATGAAGCCTTACAGGTTTTAATAGGTAGTTTTCATGAGCATGAACAGCTTAAGCTATTGGCAAAGAATAATTTATTTAAAATTCCTGCTGTTGTTATTCATTATTATCCAGACTTGATTCAAGAGTTTGAAAAGGTAATGTCTACTTCTCTCCCTATAGCAGACAATCTTAGGTTGAAGCTCATAGAAGAGTTGAATCATAGATACTTCTTGAATAACACACAAGTGATCGAACAATTAAGTCTTTTTATGGATGAGCAGAACCTACAAATCAGGATGGCATCAGCCTTTGCTAATTTCGACCATTTAAAAGAAACCGCTCCTAGTGTTATTCTAGAAAGGTGTAATAGTCTGATTTTTTATTCAGGGGAAAATCATGAAGTACAAAGGCAGATTGCTTTTGGCGGTTATTTAAAACTAGGTAAGTTAGAGGAGTATTTCACACTAGAAGACCCTAGTTCGTATTATGCTGATAAGGCTATAGAGGATAGGCTAGCAAGTCCTAAAATTCAGTTATTTGATCACTATAGATATAGTAGTATTATCGTTAAATTTTTAATTGAGAATTTTGACTATATTATCAACGTCTTAAATAACGATTTGAACAGAATCTCAATGTTCAGAAGAAAAGACGAAAGTGACCAGAATTTATGGGGGTTTATAGCAAAGCATTCAGATAAAGACTCACCTAGCACACCTCATATTATTGACTATATAAATAAGGCAGAAGATATCAATAATATCAATCTGATTGATTTTTCAATTAGAACGTCATCCAACTCTAGTGAGTTAAAAAAAATACTTATCAAAAATATTGATAATAAAGATGAAGTAACTGCTCTCAAATGCGGAAAACTGCTTGGAGAATTATTTAGCGATGATGAAGAGGTGCATAACTTAGTAAGTGAGGTAGAAAGCGTTCGTAAGAACGGGTAGGGTAATGGCATTATGTCATGGTTGGCCTAGCCATCAATTACTAAAAGATCTTGTCAATGATTTATATAAAAATCAGACACGAGTAACCGCTGATTTGGCATATACCATTAGATTCATGTTTGGAGATACTAATAATATCCTAAGATTTTTAGAGGGCTTATTTGATAATTATAACGAAGCTCTTTATAGCCATAAGTTCTTTTATCCACTTCTTTTACAAAGAGCTAGAGATGATAAGGAATTGAGATCGACAATCAAAAACCTATTGTTATCCACCAACTCCATATCTGAAAAGGTCTCATTATATGCGCTGCTTGAAAAAGTGGATGGTATTGATCAAGATATTATCACATGGAAACAACAGGAGTTACTTTCTCAGGAGGTGTATCGCTTTGGGTATAACATTACTAGTAATAAACTCACATCACTGATCGAAGTGCTGGATGAGACGAGTAGTGATTTGACAGTATATAATTAAATATCAAAGGTAAGTCTTATGAAGCATGATACTGAAAAATATAGAAACGTTTTTGAAAAGATGTCTTCTGAGAAAATAGAAGAGATAAATCGTTTGAATGATGAAGAACATCAAAGGCAAGCGCAGGCTTTTAAGGTTGGTTATAAAAAGGATATTTGCTATCTATGTAATAAGCCCTTCAAAACTATCAGCAAAGATGATCCATGTCTACATTGGTTACTACGACAATGCAAGTTTAAGAAAAAAGACTTCCCAAAAATCTACGAAAAATACGGCTATGGGAGTATCGCTGCATTTATTAGATGGTGCGCAAATCAAGAGCGTTTAATTTCGAATATTAATGATCTTGAAGAAGAAAGGTCAGATAGGAAGATTCTGTCATATACAGTTAAGTGGAAAAACATTGAATGGACGTTTGACTGTTCTAAGAATGATTTTGAAGGACACATAGGAACCTCAATTGACTACCCTCATTATCATTTTCAAATGAGAATTGATGGTAGGCAATTCATCAACTTCAACGAATTTCATGTCCCATTCACTGATCAAGATCTATTCGTATTAAAAAATACTATGGAACAAAGCGACTGGTTTAAACATGATTTTGGGGCCATTGGCTCAGGCATGCAAGATGCTGTAAGTGTCGATTTTGACGATATACTTGAGCATACGTGTCGTTCAGATAATGAAGAGGAAGCTACTTATCATTTTTCGACGATGATAGATGCAAGAGATAACCCAATTTCTGGTGAAGAGATATATCAAATACAGCTGGAAGCTGAGCGAACAGGTAAATCTTTTGCTTTTTTAGCACAAAAAAAAATTAAAGGATCGTGTAAAACTAAATACTATTATTAGTCCTGCCGACTCAATTCCCAATATTGCCTGTAGAACAGAGCATAAGCGAAGATGAAAAAATCTAGAAAGCCCATGTGTTCGGAGTTATTTGAGGGATGTTTACATAGACTCATGATGAAAAACTAGTCACCGTAAAATATCGGTGTGTTAATTTAGAAGTACGGCTAAATAACTTTAGTTTACTAAGGATTTAAATGGAAATTAAGCATTAAGCAAATTAGCGAACCCTATGCGACTCTATGGAGAGGCTCATATGAGGTTCCACAAATTAAAATTAGTTGATGGTGAGGAAGCTATCAACAATTTGGATTGCGCTTTCGAGGCAAAGCTAGAAGCATTTCATAGTTTATACGATGTTACACAAGACGGTTTTGATTATTTTTCTCATGGAGATACAGCACTATTAATCCTGCTAAGAAATGCGGTTCATCATCGAAACCATTTATTATTTAAAAGTTGGAATCAAGACATCGGACTAAATAATGGGTATAAAAAATAGAGCCCATCCCAGATTCTGTGTAACTGCCATTTAGATTAAATGCTTACTAATGCGATCATCAAACATAATCATAAAGCGATTAAGGGCAGACGTCCAGTTACGGATCGGCATCGACCACTTTTTGGATGCCTGCTGGGTTGCTAAGTACACCACTTTGAATGCTGCCTGATCAGACGGGAAGACCTTACGCTTATTCACCGCTGTCCGAATCACACTGTTTAGCGACTCTATCGCATTGGTGGTATAGATCACTCTTCTGATGTCTTTAGGATAACCAAAGAACACCGTTACGCCCTCCCAGTTATTGCGCCAAGACTTGATGACATGCGGGTACTCTTTGCCCCATACTTCATCAAAGTGCTCAAGGTTGGCCGTAAGCATCCGACCATCCCATCTTTTCCTCACTTAAAAAATGCGAGATAGTGTCCACGATTAATAATCGTGGACACTAACATGACAACACAACCACCTAACAAACCCAAACGTAGAACTTACAGTGCTGAGTTTAAAGAACTTTTTGAACCGCCCCGAGATTGTCGGAGACTCAACGCTCCAAGAGAATACGACAATGAAAACACGAAACTATACCCCTGAAATGAAAGAGCGCGCCGTCCGTATGCTAGGAAGCTAAAGACGACTACCCATCCACATGGTCAGCCATCAAAGCCATAGCGCCAAAGATAGGTTGCACGCCTGAGACCCTACGATCATGGCATAAAAAGCACATTGATAAAACCATTCCTGCAAAGATTCAAGCTCAAAGCCAAGCCGAGCATATCAAAGAGCTTGAACGTGAGAACAGAGAGTTAAAGCAAGCCAATGAAATTATAAAGAAAGCTGCTGGTCTTGAAGCCCAGGCGGAGCTCGACCGCAAACCCAAGTAATGGTTGATTTTATAGATGACCACAAACCACAATATAGAGTCGAGCCAATCTGTAGAGTACTACCGATTGCCCCATCCACATACTATCGTGCCAAAGAGCTAGAATTCAGTCCTGAAAAGCGTTCACAGCGTAGTCAGCATGACGATTTCTATCTTAATGAGATTAAACGTATCTGGCAGGACAGCAAGTGCCGTTATGGTACTCGTAAAGTCTGGAAACAGTTGAAAGCAGAGGGTATACATCCTGCACGCTGCACTGTAGAGCGGTTAATGCGGCAGCATGGCATGCAGGGTGTTTGGCGAGGTAAAGGTAAGATAACGACTAAGTCTCGTGACGATCAAAAGCGTGCTGATGATTTGGTTAATCGTAACTTTAATGCCCATCGCCCTAACCAGCTATGGGTAGCTGATTTTACCTATATAAAGACACTGAGTGGCTGGGTATATACCGCCTTTATCATTGATGTATTTGCTCGCGCTATCGTTGGCTGGAAAGTATCAGATCGTATGAACACTGATGTGGTGATGGCAGCACTAAACCAAGCCATTGCAGACAGAAACCATCCTAAAGATGTGATTCATCATAGTGATCGCGGCGTTCAGTACTTATCCATTCGCTATACTAATAAGATGGCTGATTCTGGCGTTATTGCATCTGTTGGCACGACAGGTGATTCATACGATAATGCATTGGCTGAAACGGTTAACGGGCTTTATAAAACAGAGGTGATTGAATATTTAAAACAGCAGTGGCAAGGTGTGAATGATGTTGAATTAGCAACCCTTGAATGGGTCGATTGGTTTAACAAAACTCGCATTCATAGTACGATTGGTTATGTGTCGCCTTTTGAGTTTGAGAGACGATACTATGATAGTCTTACTGAGTCAGGCAACTTTGTCTGACTCAAGCATTCCACTCTCCGATATAGTCGGGGCGGTTCAGAGTGGACGTTTATGAGTCTTGCATTGCTAGTTCTACTTGCTATATCAGTCAAATAGACGTAATCGATTACATTAAGCTTGGAAAAAATTAAGACTGTGAAGGTTCAAGATTGGTGATTTGAATATTCATACACTTTATCTGAGTATGACAAGTCACTATAACTTTTTTAAATTAGACTGACTTTTGAATTCAGATATTAAGTAGGGTGCAAGTAAATCATCCAGCTCAAGATTAGTTTTTAATTTTACTTGATTAATAATTTCTATAAGAGTGACAGTGTTCTGATTAAGCTCATCCTCAAGTTCAGTTATTCTCTCTTTTAATCCTTTATTAGTGTCAAGAAGAGCCTGACGTGTTTTTTTGTTGACGTATAGCTGCTCTTCTTTTTCATTCAAATTCAATGGTAAAAGCTGTTCTGTGGTATATCTTTGGATTAATGCTTTGCGTTCTGGCGTACTAAGCGTACTCAGACCGCCTTTAATATGTCCTTTGGCAATAAGTCTCTTATGTAGTGCAGTATTTGAAATAGGAGCCTTCTCAATGCCTTCTTGTACCATATCCTTAAGCTCATTCTCAAGAGCTTCGTTTAACTCATTGCCTCTTAGCATTTGCCTTCTTCCTGATTATTAGCTTTAATCTTTTCATATTCCAGTGAAAACAGCTCAGCAAGTGCCCTAGGCTGAGAAAGCTCAGTATCTATTGCTTTATATATATTTACTGGAATTTTATTACTGTAGCTAACCATGATTTTTTGTTCAAAACGCTCAAGGTTTTGAACTTGCTCTTTTATCCTTAGCGTAAATTCAGAATTATCAGCTAAGTTTTTGGCTTGCTCAATTAGTCTGTTTTTAGTGAGCTTTAAATTTTCAAGCTCGCCCATACGTCCTGTTACCGTAAAATTAACACAGGACACCCCTGATTGGCAGGATAATCGCTTGGGACAACCGTGAGCCGCTATATTGCGCATACATGAGCCAAAGGGTAGGGGGTGTAAGTAGGCATGGGTATCTATAAGTTCTTTCGCTTTGTCTGGCTCTGTAGGAGCTATTTCATTAAAAGCTTTAGCAATATCTTCGAAGTAACCATCACCCATAGATTGCTCAATAAAATTCGATATTTCAATAGTACTATCAAACGTATGTAGATTATTTTTCAAGTTGTTTTCTAGGTCTTTATCGTTGCTAAAGAGCATCAAACCATATTCTAAGATGTCATCAATTGGGCTTTTTGCATTATTCTCTGCAGGTTGCACAGGTTCTGAAACTGCCATTAACTCCTTAGATGTTTGAAATTGACTATTGCTACTAGCTAAACTGGCATTTTGGCTGATTTGCTTAATACTCAAGTGTTGGTAGTGTTTGTTTTGCTCAATATCAACCCGACCCATTAACATTGCTTGCAAGTGGTCTGAGATCTCAGCAATAGCTAAAAAGGTGTTAATATTATGGCGTGGAATATGGCTAGATATTTTAGAGGTTTGATTATCGCTATCTTTAAGGCCGTACTTTTCAAATACTGATTTATTTCTACCTGTACCTAAAAAATTATTTATGACACGGTTCTCTAGTATCGTAATATTTGCTTTATTGATTATACCCTGGGATAAGGTGGTGCTACCATATTGAACTATAAACAACAGATTCTCATAGGGAATATTGACTATACGACCCTCAAACTCAAATTTTTTGTTTATAGGTTCTTCGGTAGCATAATTTGCTGTTGATTTAATAAATTTACTTAAAGTTTTTTTACTATAAAACTTTAGCTCACCTGTTCCATCATTAATTGTCTTATCAGGTTTTACTTGAGCATGTTTGAATACATTTAATATTGCATCTCTTCGACCACCACGACCTCTTGTTCTTTTTCTTGAGATAAATAAATGATCGATTAAGTCATCTAGCTCGATTAAATCATCAGGAATTTCATCAATACCCTTAGGAAGAAGGTCTTTTAAATTTTTCTGCCTCAAATAAACTAGGTGCTCTCGATATCTTTCGGTAATTTTTAACGTATCTTGTATAATGCTTTTAACCAGCGTAGTAGAAGAAGGCTCAACCCAGTGAATTCTCTCTCCAGCTCCTTTTGCACCATAATATTGTATCCCAAGCATATATTGCACTTTATCATTAACACTTATAGGCTTATTAGTTTGCAGGTCTAATATAGGCTTTTCAATTAAACAGTCTTTCTTCAGCATTATTATTTCAGTCGAACGGAATCCTGTCACGATAGATAAAAATAGTGAGTTTAGAAGTATTCTTTCACCTTCACTCTGACAAAAATTTTTGAGCGAAGCAATGTTTATAAATGTCTGAATCGAGATTAATTTTTCTGTGTTTATTTCATTTTCATCAATATTTTTATATTCAAAAAGCTCTTTGGTTATTTTTGCTTTTGGTGTTCTGTTCTGTTTACCAAAATATTTTAAATCAACTTCGAACTCTAGCTTCTTAGAAGTGAATCCATATTTATTCACTATGTGTTGTAGTCTTTTGAATGTTCCAACATGATCTGGAAGGTTAGCAGCATTACTATTATTCTTTAATAAAAGGTAGGCGTGGTTAAGAATTTCTGTCGATAGTTTTTTCGGGTGAGTGTCAGAGGTAAGTTCTTGTAGGGAATAAAACCAACGCTTTAACACTAAAAGTTCAGCAACAAGCTTTTGTGGTGAAACATTACCGTTAGCTTGGCGATAACTGTACACTAGCATGGCTTTACAAAATTCTTGATACTCTTCAGATATATTTATATTTGACAGCCCTTTTACTTTGCTTGTAGAAAAAAACCTGAGGCTTAGCTTGTTTCTTGATAGTAGCCAGCTTGAACCCACACCAGTCTTTAACCAAAAACCATCTTCCCATAAGGCATCATTTGGTTTGTATAAGTTGTTTTTAAAATATACTTTTTGCTCATCAATGAATTTACTGTAATTAGTCATCTGCATTTTTCAACTCACTATTTAACTTACAGCGCTTAATGACTGACTGTATTTCAAATTTAGTAGCTTCATTAATAGCAATAATCGGGTTTGATGAGTTATAAACAGCATCAGACATATATATGATCGATTCTAGTTCATATTGAACACATTCTAAAACCTCTTTATGATTACCATTTATATAAGGATGAAAATAGACACATCCATAGCAACTACGCACAGGTTCAAGGAAACAGTTGGCTTTATAGCTACATTTACCTATATTGATGTGGATCTTATTATTAATAAATCCTATTACATTCTTTCCATGATCTTGCTCATGAGTAATAATATCACCAGTCATTAGCATGGCTATTATTTGTTGGTAAACAGGATTTCTACCGAGTGCGATAGCTCGAATTTGAGCAAGATTGGGCGATGAAAAAATATAATGTCTAGCTGTAACTAAGGATGAATGGCCTAAAATGTAAGCAATGTCTTCAGCACTTGATCCTGACAGTGCCATTGAGTAAGCTACATGATGGCGGAACTGAGAACTTGTGTATTTAATTTGGATTAATTCACCATTTGAAACTCGTTGTTGATATTCCTGTGGTGAGAATTCAAAGAGTTGTTCATTGATAGCAGTAGTACAGTAAGTAACTGCATAATTACCTAAATCAAAAAGCTGATTGTTTGTAGGTAATTCAAACTGTTTGATATATTGTAAAATAACTGTAGCAATTTCCTCAGGTAGTTTTATAGAAACTTTAGCATGATTGAATCGCCCTTGTTTTGCATAAGGTACAACTATGCTGTAGCGCATATTTTCACCTGCTTCCGTATATGTATCTATCTTTATATCTTCAACAGAAAGCTTAGATAATTGGACAGGTCTCATACCAGTTACATATATAAGACCAAGGATAGAAGCATCTTTAATAACATTGTCTACTATTGATTGCCCCTCACCAATTTCTGAATTTAGTTTTGCGAAGCCATTTTGTATCATTGTGATCGTAGGCTTACTAATAGGATCCTCAACCTCTTGATAGAACAATTTTGAGTTAAAAGATTTTGGTCTTTCTAGTATTTCAAGATCAAGTTCATCTTCTTCACTAAATTCTTCAAAACCTTCAGCTATCAATAATCTGACAAAGTTCTTTAATGTATAGTATTCTGTATATTTAGATTCATCTACGGCTAAATCTAAAAGCACTTCTTTGAAACTTAGATAACTAAAAGAGTTGTCATTTTTTATTAACTTCTGAAAGTTAGACCTCACTTGTTTAAAGTATCTTGATAAATAGGCAGGACTATTGATCTGGGAGTAGTAAGCCAAAAAAAAACTTTAATAACTTAACCTCATACTTATCTAAGTATTTTTCTTCAGTAAAGTCTATGTACTCTTTTCTACCGGAGTAGAAAAACTCCCAAGTACTTGAGTAGAATTGATAAATTTCGTTTCATATCTATCAGCAAGCATAAATCGTATTACATTAGGAATAAGTAAACTCTCAATTTTATTTATCTGGGCTTCAGAAAATAATCGATGACCTGAATAATCAGGAGACTCTAGTGCTAAATTATTAGTGGTCATAGTGTGCACCCACTTTTGTAATTCTTTGAATATTAGCTAAATTGGCATTTTCCGAGATAAATCGGCTAGCATATAAGTATGGCATAGTACTGTTGAGTGACCACCCTGCCATCTTTCTTAAACTTTCAATAGCATTCTCCATTGCCTGCGCCTTGTTGTAACTGTCCAAATATGATTGATAACTATGTTTAAGCATCATATACGCCCATGTATGACGAAGAATATGAGCTGAAATTTTATCAATTGAATCTACATAATTTTTGTCAAAAAATTGAGGATGCTTGCTTTTTATCTTCTCATTTATCGTAGCTATGAGCTTTTTAAGACCTGATTTACTAAGAGGTGCGTAGGGTGCTTGTAACGATAGAAATAGCATGTGACTTTTAGAATCTCGAGATCTGATATTGTTGATATACATGTGAATAAATTGAGCATCACGTTTTTCTAATAATATGGTTCGAACGGATTGAACGTTTTTCATCTGCGGCTTCGATATACGGTTATCTGTTCTATCTTGTGTATCAGTTATAACGAGATAAGTATTACATGTTTTTAAATCAGTCTTAATTGAGTTAAGAGTTAAAAGTAACAGCTCGCCAGTCCTCAAACCGTAGTTTAAGAGCAGATGTACAATGAGAAAGTTTCTTAACTGCGCTTCCTTACTCTTAAATAAAGGTTCTAGTGCTTTTGGCGAAATAATAGAATATAGAGCTTCTTTTATTTCCTCTGTAAGGCTTTTAAAGTTTGTCCCATTTTTATGGCTTTATGGTGATTAGAGGACAAGTTTTTGACAAGATCAGACTTTTGGGAAAGTGTAGATTTATATCTAACTATTTGAGGGCTTATAGATTTACCGTGTACTTGACTAAAGGTATCTAATAAATAGTTTAAATAGCTGAGGATAGCCCGCAAACGATGTGCAAGCGTATTGTAATTAATTGAAGGATTGCTCCCTAATCTAATTAGCTTTTGGTCAACTACCCGCATATTTTCCAAATATAATATAAAGCTGTCTATTTCTTTAATCATCAAATTAGGGTTAGATTTATGTTCACGGAAATACTTGCAGAATGACTGATTATGTTTTTCTTCCCAGAACTCGTACCACTGCTTAATGCCCTGCAAGTAAGCTCGTTGTGTTGATTCACTTTTAAACTTCAATGAGCTATTAATATAAAGCATAGGATATAAGCAGGGAAGTGTAGTAGTGCTATCAAACAATAGACTAAGCTGAGCTGAGTTGTTTAGAGTAATAGATTTTATTTTCAGCATTTGAATCAAATCCTACGAATATATGAACTTTTATATAGGTGTCTCTTATGATTTAATATTATATTAATACTCTCTACAAAGCAATGAAAATTGAATGATATAATCAGCTTAAAGTAGTTTTCATACAGAGTCTCGCAGCTTATCTATATAGTCAGCCCAATCTTGCATCATGAGTATTCGAGTATCGATTTCATCCAATCGGTTATAAGCGCCACCATGCGTATCCTTTATTCGATGTCCTAATTGCAGCTCAGTCACAATATCTGAGTAACGTAGTTCAGATTGTTCCATAAGCAATGTTTTGGCCGATGCTCGAAATCCATGAGCACACTGAACATCTTTGTATCCAAGCCTATGGAATATCTGTACTAGAGTCGCTTTACTAATATAGCTATTGCTTGAGGCACGCATCGATGCAAACACATATTCTTTATGACCTGTAATTGCTTTTATTCTTCGTAAGCGTTCAATAACCTGAGTGGCTAGAGGTACAACTAAGTGCGATACCATATCCTCACGACCTTCGCCTTTAGTAGGAGAAAACTCCCATAGCTTGTTATCCCAATCTATATCTTGCCATCGCATAGACCGCAAATCGATACTACGCACAAAAACATATGGTAATAAGTTCATTGCTTCCAATGTAATCTTACTTGCACCTTCAAAATTAGACATATCGTTTAGGAGAGTGGCAAACTGATCAGGCTTAGTGATGGCTGGTAAATGGTTGCCTGAGCTGGCAGGTGCGAGCTCGCCACGCGTATCAATAGCTATGTTTCTATCGCATAATCCTCTTGCAACAGCGAATGAGAAGACTTTTTCAGTATAAAGCCGAGTGCTTGCACCAACGAAGGTTGCTTGATTTTCATTATTCTGAATCGCCTCACACACACTTAATATCATCTCGCTCGTGATATCGTTCATTCTTAAGTCGCCAATCTCGCGACACATATATCCTAGACATAAATCCCAAAATTTAAGGGTAGATTCACTAAACGCACGCTTTCTAGAATTGCTACGATTACGACTTGATGTTTTGTGGTCTCGCCACGCTTGTGTAATTTCAGAAAATGTGGCGTTCTTTAGATGAGCATACTTATTGACTTGTTCTTTTTTATGGATAGCTTTAGGGTCAGAGCCTTGTGCGACCATCTTAAGTATACTTTCTGCTTTATGCTTAGCTTCATATAGACTGATTTCTTCGACCTTACCTAGCATCATTCTAGGACGCTTACCATCGATATGCGGATGAGCGTACCTCAAGTAATATTCTTTTTTACCATTTGGATAAATACGAATACTTAGGCCCGCAATACCTGAGACACTAACCGAGTAATCTTTATCTCGGCATTCAAGTATATTAATATCATTTAAATTGTCGACAGCCATAATGCACATCCGTAAGTTTTATAAGCAAGGTAAATTGTGAATGTTAATCTATTAACTCTATACTGAGATTTAGAATAATCTTTGCACATATTTTATAAATTCTGAAAAAGTATCTTTTGGAAAATATAGATAGTTATTGGACACTGAAATGGACACGGTTATTAATCTATTAAGACATAAAACCCTTTAAAATTAAGTATTTTAAGTACAATTATCCCCAAGTAAAGGTTGGGGATAATTATAGTATAGTGGAGAAAGAGGGAGTAAGCTATTTTTTTTGTTGATATATATGGCGTTTGAAGGAATAAACTTCATATAGATTAAAAGTAAGAGTGCTGTTTGCTATTGGCAATAGAGTCCTTCGACATATTTGCACGAAAAACCGTGCTCCTGTACTCGCACAGAATACCTTAATCAGGGTGATAGTACTGTTCTGTGCAAATTTGGAAGGTATCAACTCAATGCTTTAGATTAAGATATCTCAGTAAGAACGAGAGATGTTAGAAAAGACCAATGAATGTTTCACTAATCAGGAAGGCTGTTTTGGTGACTCTAAATGGAAACGTAGTTAGCTATGATAATAGCAGCTATAAGGTGTATATAGACTTGGACTTACTGAGATGCCAAGTAGGAGTATTATAAGAGCTTGTATACGTTCTTATCAATGATATAGAGTAATAGGCATTCAGAAGGGTTATTGCTTTTACTTTGAGCTGATTGTCACTTGGTGGCTAATACTTCTGTACCTAACGTAGTTCAAGCACATTCGCATTAATCAGGAAGTCGGCTAAGCTACCAACAATCGATTGATGAGTGATTTGTTTATTAGGTGATGATTAGGAGTGACAGATTATTCAGAGGGCTTATTGTGCAGTATGAAGGTAGTAAACTTAGCAATGATGAGTAGAACAAGTTTATCAAACAGGTTAACTAGCGACATGGTTTAATACGTTAAGCTCGATTACAAATACAATAGGATTAATGATAGCAATGATAGCTCTGTACATTAACTCCTTAAGACAGCTCAGCTAGTAACTGTATTAGTGGTGATGAAGATGACTTTATGAATAGGTAATACGTATGAGAATTAATCAATCATCAACCAATCTTTATAGGGATTTATCATATAATTATAATCCCATGAACTTATTGTATGGTACCCTTAGTTTAACATAATATACATTATGCGAAAACAAACCAACAGCTTTAGAAGTTAGGCTCATAGTTTTATACAGTGCGATTTATAAGCTCTCAAGATTGTCTCTGTGATTTTTATTCAGGGTTTATAGTTTTTATATTTAGGTATCAATAAAAATAATGCTCAGTATTGGCTAGCGACAGGTTTCTAGTAAATGCTTGCGCAAAGACTTGCCATCTTCATCTAAAATCACATCTGCCACTCGGCAATCAGCATCGTCACCGGTACCATTACATGACAACTCATAATAAACATTGCTGCCATGTGCCAAACTCACTTGCACCAATCCTTGGTCAGTCATTGAAAACTGTTTGTCTTGTGCATAATCAGGATCTTGCGAATCCCACAATACATCATAATCAACATGACAAGATATTTGCTCTCTATCAAAATAATCCTGTTCAATCTGCATCGCGGCTTGTAGATCTGGGTCGGCATACTGTTGCAATACGACCGGATTATCCACGCCTTGATTGCTGACGTCTTGCTGATACATGTTGCTAATGGTCGCTATTTTTATGGCTGCATAAGTCTGAGTTGACTCTGCTATATCAGCTATAGCAGAATTGGTTGCTATCAGTCCCATAGCTAGCAGCGTCAGTGAATAATGTGTTGGCATGGCGTTCTCTACGAGCTTCAATGATATAAGTGTTATAAACCATTACATCATAACCATATTATGACTCTGCTGTATTATCGTATCATTCCGGTTTATCTACTAAAAACAATCTATTACTTAGTAACTTTTAAATAATAACTTTTTGCTCAGTAATCTTGTGACATTTGCTCAATTATATTCACAGTAACGTATATTTCGCTAACCACTGCGATAAGGATGCTTTATGACCCTATTATCTACTTTCAAAGACCGTTCATCTAAATTAACCGTTGGCGGCGCATTGGCTTTGGCGCTAGCAGCAACTGGCTGTCAATCTTCTGCTGAATCCAATATAGCCACTCCAAATCAATCTAACGGCCATTCATCAACGCCCGTTGTCTCCGATATCAGTCAGCAAACCCTTAAGCAGCAAGCCTTACGTATTCAGCGCGCGCTTACAAATAAAGACTTCGCTCGTATTACCAATGATATTCATCCAACCCGTGGCGTCCGTTTTTCGATGTATGCCCATGTGCGTCCTGAGACAGATAAAGTCTTTAGCCGTGAACAATTCGCCCAATATTTGCAACAGTCTAAAATTCGTTTTACTTGGGGCGAAAAAGACGGTACGGGTGATCTACTCGTCACGCCACTACCTACATATTTAGACACGTGGATTGATGCTAGCAAATTTAACAATGCCAGTATCAGTATTAATGAGTTCCAACACAGTGGGAATATGATTAATAACCTGAAGAAAATTTATCCCAATTCAGAGGTTGTCGAGTTTTATCATAAAGGCTCGGAGGAATATGCCGGTATGGATTGGCGTATCATGCGTTTAGTGTTTGAAGAATATCAAGGTAAACGCTATTTGGTCGCTATTGTGAATGAGCAATGGACAACTTAAATAGTTTTTATAGATAAAAACATAGACTTAAAGGAAAAATAAGCCAAAAAAAAGGCAGTGTTATTAAATAAATACACTGCCCTTTTTTATTGCTTTTTCATGCCTGTATATTCATTATGGAGCATTAATAGTGACTATTGATGATTTTGATTAAAGTGGTGTTTGGCGAAAAAACTTCATCATTATGTCGTAAATATCAGGGTAAGCATCGACCAGCTTTTGCGGCGTCTCAAAAAATACCTCACTGAGTACCGCAAAAAATTCCGCTGGATTGGTTGCGCCATAACGATCAAGACCTGATTTATGATGGCTTTGAAAATCCTCAAAATCTCGTGTCATAATTTCAGTCCAGCGCGCAGGATCCATATCGGTTTGCAGTGGTGGAAAGCCGTTGGTACGACCATTTAACATATCAAGCTTATGCACAAACTCATGAATGACGACGTTGTGACCATCGCGCTCCCCTGAGTGTTTGGCATCCTTCCACGACAGAATAACGGGGCCGCGCAACCACGCTTCGCCGCTACGGTGCTGACTACCCTCATGGACAATGCCCAGCTCATCGACAGTGGTAGTTTCACTCTTATAGGAACCAGGATAAATGATAATGGCTGACCAGCCAGCGTACCACTCAAGGCTTAGGTTTAAGATAGGCAGGCAAGCTTGTAAGGCGATAGATTGCCTCACCGCATCGCTAATCTCAAAACCTTGTGCGCCAGTAATTGACTTATCCGCCAAAAACAACGTCGCCAGCTCAAACAAGCGTGTTAGCTCGTCCTCATTTAACCGATCAAGTATCACAATACGCTGAGCCGCTTGCAGCCAGTCAGCATGAGTAAATTCGCTATTGTCCAGTATGCGCTGCTCGCGCCAGTCTTTTATCATGCTAAACATATTGAATTTCCTTTAGTTTTGTCGTTAGACTGTGCTTTTTATTATTAGCGTTATGTGTTTTAAGGGGTTAAATGGTGCTGACAATAAGCCTGTGTATCAACTCTCTAACGACAACATATTCATAATCAGCTTAATCAAGGTTTCTTTTTGGTTGGGATCAGATTCAGCGACTAACAAGGTTAATGCGGCAAGCCCGGTATTGTTGATGACCATCTCACCTTTATCATTGAGCAGTCGATTATTACGATGCAAAAAATCTACAAACAAAAAAGCGCCGCTGCGTTTATTACCATCGGTAAAAGGATGATTTTTGACCATAAAGTACAGCAGATGCGCCGCTTTACTCTCGATGGTCGGGTATGCAGGCTCACCAAAGACGGTTTGCTGTAAATTACCCAGTACGCTGTCCAAACCATCACCGCGAGGCTTAGCAAATAGCTCGGTCGCTTCACCTCTATTTATCAGCTGCGCTTTTAAATCCGTCAGCGCTGCCATCGCCTCAGTCGGACTGGGTAAGATACCGCCATCCTCCCCTGAAGGATTATCAAGCAAGCCTTCATCATAACGCTGTAACCATAAGAATGTCTGTGTATAACGCTGATAATCTCAACCAAGCCGCGTCCTTCATCGGTTTTCAGCTCGGGACTTTGCGCGGTTTTCCTAATTAAATTTAATGCTTGTTGTAGTTCGCTCGAGTTTTTATCAAAGCGCTCTTGATTGAGTGTATAGCCTTGAACCAAGTATTCACGTAGACGTTGGGTTGCCCATATACGGAACTGAGTACCTTTTTTAGAATTAACCCGATAACCCACAGAAATAATAGCATCTAGATTGTAAAAGCGAATGTTACGTCGAACCTGCCGATTCCCCTCTTGACGAACTACCGAGGATTGCTCGGTAGTTGCTTCTGGGTCTAACTCACCTTCTTTATAAATATTTTTTAGATGTAATCCTATGGTATCCGAGTCTTTTTCAAACAGCGTCGCCAATTGGGCTTGTGAGAGCATAGTGTGTCGTGTTCTAAGCGTATCTCTATCTGCGCCTTCCCATCAGCGCTTTCATATATCTCTACTTTTGCTGTTTTATCATTCGTAACACCAGCCATCTTGGTTTTTCCTTAGCTTAATATGCGCGCTTATGCTCAATGTATAAATCATACAGCGACTGCATGACAGAGTACATAACAATAACTATCCTGTACTTGGTGTATCTCGCGGCGAATAACCGAAGTGCTGCTTATAAATACGTGAAAAATAACCTTGATCGGTATAGCCTACTCTATGAGCGACCTCATCTATAGTCACGTAGCTTTTGCTCTTCAAAATATGATTAGCTTGCTTTAAACGCAATTCCTTGACCCAGTCCGAAAAAGTATAAGGTAGCTCAGAAAATAACTTATGTAGGTATCTGGCAGAGATATGACAAGCAGCAGCGACCATCGCTGGAGTTAAAGCGGAGTTTTCTAGATGCAAATAAACGTAATTCTCGATGCGCTTTAGGTGCACCGATTGTATGGACGAGCTGCAACTCATCATCACCTCTTTCGGGGCACTCAATGTCAATACAATAAGATTAAGCAGCTGCTGCTCTAGAATTTTTATCTCCAAGTCACCCAGCTGATTGTTATGAATAAGCGCCAGTATTTGACCAATTTGAAATACTAGCAACCTGCCAGCACCTTCATCAACAGTTAAGCTGCGTGCAAACTGCCGCTCTATAGTGCCATTTGCGGGGTTAATAGCACTAAAGGCACTTTAATCACATACAGTGATGCTTCGTGCAGATGATAGAACTCATAAGGTAGGCTGGACAGCTCAATAAAGAACTGACCGGGCTTAGACGTTAGCTGTCGACCTTTTTGAGTAAAACGAACGTCGCCTGTCATAGGAAAAGTAATTAAAATACTGTCATCAATATAGCCAGAGCTCTGTCTGCCGCGATTATAGTGCACAGTATTAGCATGATAGTGCGAAACACCTATCTCTAGAAGCTTAGCATGTTGCAAAAAACCAGAAAACTTATTCGGTTGTCTGAAACTAACTTCAAGATCAAAGTAAGTCTCATTGATGGTATGTTTCCAGTCAAAGGCACCTAAGGTTTGTATGCTATCCGTTGCTGGCATCTCTAACCCTGAGGGGCTTAGAAGATTTTTATTCATTGACAAATCATGTGCAGAGGTATCGTTTGTCTGACCTGCCTGCAACTTTAAGGTTTGATGAGAGGTATTTTGATAACGATTTGGCTTTTGATTTGCATTCATCCTTGAACACTCAGTATATGGTATACAACTGTACTGATATCCTATCAGTTATTCATCAATAATCCTCTTTTATATCATAAAATAAAAAAGGATTTAGGCATTAAAGAGTACTTAATACCTAAAGCCTTTAATTAGTCTTGTTTCATAACTTGCTTTATGCTGCTCGAGTCAGCTTATAAGTTCCAGTCTCATGCAGCTCTGCTTGCCAGCCATTTTTAATGACCACGGTAGTGGTTGGCTCTTGGATAAGCGCAGGGCCTGTGACCAATGCACCAGTACCGAATTTCTCCCCATCATAGATAGGCGTATCAATCCAGTCATAGGACTGATCAAACAGCATCTCACGGCTACCCGTTTTAGCATTACTGATATCTCCTTGCTGCGGCACAAGGCTCGGTAGTTTTGGCTTACTGATTTTACCGATGACCGACACCTCAATGTTGACTAGCTCGACGTGACTATCACGCTCATCATAGGTATAAAGCTCACGATGGCGATGATGGAACAGCTCTAAGATGGTATTCACCCTTTCAGCATCGAGCTTACCATTCGGTATCAGCACGTTACATTCATGCACCTGACCAACATAGCGCATCTCCATGGTACGCTCGATAGTAATATCTTCATCTGTAAAACCATCTTCTAGCAATTTTTGGACACCTTGCGCTTCAAGCTCTTGTAGCTTGGCATTGAGTGCTTGCAATTCTACCTCTGGTGCAAGGATCATCATTTGTGTCGCCAAGTAGTTATACTTGATATCAGAGATAATCTGACCAAAGGCACAGAGACAGGATGCAATTTTGGGTATTAAAATAGTCCCTATTCCCATCTCTTCGGCCAGAGCAATAATATGCATGCCAGCTGCTCCGCCTGCGCAGACTAGCGCAAAATCCCGAGGATCATAGCCTTTTTCGATAGTAATACGGCGAATGGCATTAGACATGTTTTGGTTAACGATAGCACTGATACCAAATGCGGCGTGATCTAACTCGATATTTAGCGGATCAGCGATGTGTGTTTGCACCGCTTGTACCGCTTTGTCTTTGTCTAAGGTCACACAGCCACCTAACACCGCATTTGGCTGTAGATAGCCCAATACTAAGTTTGCATCTGTGACGGTTGGCAAGTCACCACCTTTACCATAACATGCTGGTCCAGGCGTCGCGCCAGCACTCTGAGGACCGACCTCTAGCATACCAAAAGTATTAACATGCCCAATAGAGCCACCGCCCGCCCCTAATGTCTCTACATGAATCATAGGTACGCCAATACGATTACGTAAAAATCAATATCGCGGTTAAGGCTGGTTCTGCCTGATTTAGCCATAGTGATATCAAAAGAAGTACCGCCCATATCAACCGTAATGATATCGTCAATCCCAAAAGGACTGGCAATATACAGACCGCTTGTGGTGCCGATGCGGGGCCTGAGTTAATGGCATTTACCGCACGCTCTCGCATGATACTACCAACTGCAAGCCCGCCATTAGACTGGAAATAACGTACTGGCTGCTCAGCGCCTAATGCCTTAAAGTAGTCGTCAATTTTATGGACATAAGATGCCATGACTGGGCTTAGGTAGGCATTCACTAGCGTCGTTGAAGTGCGAGTATATTCTTTGATCTGCGGATAGACATCACTACCACAGCAAACGAATACCCCTGGCATATGCTGCTCAACAAGCTCTTTAGCACGCTGCTCATGCTGAGTATTACGAATAGACCAGACGAAAGAGATAGCAACGGCCTGAACGTCTTTTTCCTTAAGTGCTCTGATGGCATCGAGTACGTCTTGCTCATTTAGCGGCTCGTGTTCAGTACCATCAGCTAATATGCGTCCACGTATGGGAAAACGACGATCACGGGTGGCGATTTGCGGTGCTGGCGGATAGCTAGCATCATAGCGATGCCCTTCTTCTTTATGCCCTAAGCGTATCTCGATACTGTCCTCGTGACCTTTGGTACATAACAGCCCGACCTTGACCCCTTTCATCTGAATCAGCGCGTTTAGCGCCACAGTAGTACCATTGATACATAGGTCGCAGGCTTGAATAATATCTTCAATAGGACGGTCAAACTGCGTGGCGATTTGCTGTAAACCATTAGCAATAGCCAGGGTGCCATCTTCGGGAGTAGAAGGTGCTTTGAATAGATGTACATGGCCACTTCTTTCTGCCAAAACAAAGTCAGTAAACGTCCCGCCAGCATCGACGCCAATTCGGAAATCATTTTTCATAAGTCATCCTTAACTCAAATTATTTAATATCATCAGTTAGTTTTGGGTTTTTGGGTTTTATGCCGTCAGCTTACGACGTAAAGCATCCGTCTCTGCTTCATTGACCGCCAGCGTTTGTGAGTCAATAACCACACCGTACTCAGTCTTAGCCGCTGCTACTGATATGATCCTTTCTTCTACATCTTTTAATACTGCGGGTACCGACCGTGCAAACGAGCTACCGTAGCCGCCACCGCCTGGATTGGTATTACGCGCACGGTCACCCGGTTGAATTTCAGTCATTATATTTTGCTTGTGCAGATCAGTGAAGCCATCCTTATGGATAATCTCTAAGCGCCCTAATTTCAGCTCAGGTGATATTTGCTCTGCTCCTGCAGCCCCCATCGTTGGATGCTCACGACCTTCCCCAAACGCCACTACCGTCATCTCATGACCTAACGGCTCAACTTCCCATACGGTGCCGCAACCGCCACGATACTCACCAGCGCCGCCACTGTCTTCTGCCAAGCCATACTTATGAATTAAGATAGGATACTGATACTCTAATAGTTCAATATCACCAGAGCTTAACGCGCCAAAGCAGCATAAAGGACCGCAAGCATGCCAGCCGTCCATTTGCTGAGTTGCGCCAGCACCGGAGATGATCGAAGCTAGAATCATAGTGACGTATTGTTCCCCTGTTTTTGGATCGATACCTGAGATATTGATGCCAGAAGCATGACCCCAAGAGGCAATCACTCGATCTGGCGCTGCGTCTTCAAAAGCCATACGCACCGCATCCGTTAAGGTTTCCATCGGTGTGGTAGTACAATTCACATGAGGGGCAGGTTCTTTGGCATTACATAGCGTGCCATGCTCACCCAAGTCTACCGTGACACAGCGGTATAAACCTTCGTTGTACGGCGGGTCTACTTGGCAAACATCATCAGCCTAGGAGAACACCAGACATCGAATTGCCTGCATAAGAGTTAATGAAGTAAGGTACTTGCGGCGGGCTGGTAATCTTGATATGTACATCGCTGTCTTTAATCTCAATATCAGCGCTGATGGTCAAATCACCCAGACCGTGACCTGAATCTTCTAATACCGCTTCGCCATGATACTGGCCATTTGGAATAGATGAAATTAATGATCGCATATGGGTATCAGCCATATTCTTTAGCTCTTCGATCGCCGCACGGACGGTCTCTACCCCATACTTATCTAGCAGCGCAATCATGTTGCGCTCACCAACCGCACACGCCCCATATTGAGCATTAAGATCGCCTTCTTGGTTACGGCGAGAGCGCATATTACTATGGATTAAGTTAATGACATCACGACGTCTAACGCCTTTTTCCCATATTTTGATGGGCGGAATGCGCAACCCTTCGGCGTATATCTCTTTAGCGTCTGGATTATATCCTGCTGGCACGGGACCACCGATATCAGTGACATGACCTTTGCATACTGTCCAAAACACCAACTCACCTTTATAAAACACTGGCTTATACATACAGCAATCTAGGATATGACTGCCCATCATCACGGGATCGTTGTGATAAATAACGTCTCCTTCATGAATGTCATCACCATAATATTCGGCAACGGCTTTCATGGCTGGCATGAGTGAACCTAAATGAATAGGAATGTCTTGACCCTGCAAAATCATCTCAGGCAGATGATCAAACAAAGCATTGCTATAATCGTGAGCTAAGTTGAAGACGCTAGAGCGAGCGGTTTTTTCTAAGGTTGTCGTCATCTCGCGCTGCGCCGTTTCTAAGGCACCACGTACGACGGACAAGGTAATAGGGTCAATTGAAGTGTGAGCGTTGCTCATGTGAGACTCCCTGTCTAGAAATTTATATCAGAAGATATGAGTGGCTCTGTAAAATATAGCGCCCAATGTGGCCGTTAATACTTAACAATTACACTCATTCTTTATATGGCTGTCATCCATCCTAATGACGAAGCTTTTTTACTATAGCGAGGTTTTTGGTAAATAGATTGACTGACAGTGCAGGGTTTTTGACTGTGAGTGCACACCTGTATAAATAAGGTTTGTGATTTCAGCTTTTGGAGAGAATGTTAACAATAAAGAGCGTTTGCAATAAAAAAGACAATGCATCGGTTATGATGCACTGCCCTATGAATTTACGTCTTTGACTATTTATTAGTTTAGTTTTGAGTTTACAGCCACACTTAAGCGTATTAAATGTCTGACATCAAGAAAAATGCCGTCGTCAATAATACAGTCTTAAGCATAATCGTGTGTACCACGAATAGGATAGTTGTTTTCTGGATTTCTGATAAAGGTCAGACCATTTGCCAAGGCTTCCAGCTCAGGTCTAGTAAAAGGAGCATTGGAGATATCTACAATCTGAATCTTCCCTTCTGTATTGATAACAAACAAGCCGGGCTCTGCAAATGGATGATCGGTTTCTTTCTCTGAACGTGGGTTGGAGATATAAAGACCCAGCATTTTCATTTGTTCAACGGTCAGATCATAGGCGATAGGAAAGCTCACATTTATTTTTTCCAAATGGCTTTTTACCTGCTCTTTGCTGTCACCTGAAACAGCAATGACGTCGACACCCGTTTCATTAAATGCCGATTTTAATGTTTCTAACTGATTGAGGTATTTGGTACAAATAGGACAGTGTTGACCTCGGTAAACAACCACCATTTTCCAGTCATGACCATTTTCGGGCTTGCCCAATAGCGCCATGTCACCATTATAAGTGGGTACTTCGATAGTAGGAAATGTTACACCAGCAATGATTTTTGGGTTGTAGTTTGCTTGCATTGTTTTATCCTTATAGTTTTGGGTTAAAAATATTTCATATAAATTTGAGTGTTTGCTCAATTTAGTATGTATTGATACTACAAGTAAAAAGCCGACGGTGAAGTCGGCTTTTTGTTATTAAATTGGTATAAATTGAAAGTTTTTCTCTCTGTAGAGATATGATGGGTCAACATAGTTGTTTATCAACTAATACTAACCAGTCCGACTCATATGAATATGATAGCGATTAACAGCGCAGACTAGTTAGCGTTACTACAGAAGCGTCTAGCGTTACCAATGCTAAGCATTATATTCGAGCTCACCCTACTACCAAGCGCATCAGTTGGTACTAATATAGCCACCGAAAGTACCTACCGCATAACCAAGAATACCCAAAAAGACCCCAACTGGCGCGAGTGATGGGTGAAATGCCGTTGCGACAATAGGTGCCGATGATGCACCGCCAGTATTGGCATTGGAGCCGACTGCCAAAAAGAAAAACGGCGCACGAATTATCCTAGCCACAGCAAAGATAATGACAACGTGAATGCTCATCCATAATAAACCAATAAGTAACAATCGCCATTGCGAGACGATACCCGCAAGATTGATTTGCATGCCAATAGCAGCAATCAAGATGAAGATAAATACCGTACCAATTTTGGAAGCGCCCACATGATCAAGGCGACGTATTTTGGTAAAGGAAAAAATTACCCCTATCAAGTTATAATCACAACCATCCAAAAGAACGAGCTGGCAAAGCTGTATTGCACTGCCCAGCTATAGGGCGCAAAAAATCCTGCAATTTGACCACCGATAAAGTGTGCGACACCCACCATAGCAAAGCATAAGCCAAACATCACCATCAAGTCATTTAAAGTTGCTGGGCGAGCATTGTCACGCTCATAGTTCTCAACCGCCTTAATCACTTTATCAATACTACTGGTGTCTGCCCTCAACAGCCGATCTATCTTATCGCTATGCTTCGCCAATACCAAGATAGCCAATAACCATAATGAAGCATTGGTGGTATCGACCAAAATCATCATCCCAAATAAATCATCACTGACGCCAAATAGCTCCTTCATCGCTGCTTGATTTGCCGCGCCGCCGATCCAACTACCCGCCACCGCCGAAAACCCGCGCCATAGCGTGTCATCGGTAAACATTTCAGGCGATATCCATTTGGCGACACCTAAACTAATAGGGCCACTGATGATAATAGCGATACTGGCGGCGAAAAACATGGCGATGGCTTTCCAGCCTAGCCCAATATCTTTGGCACATCCATCGACAAGGTCATTAACAGCAAACTTGCTGGCAACAGATACGTGGCAGTAAAGCCATAAATCTGTGAGCCGATACCGTCAGCGAAGACGCCTAAACTATTAAGCGTTGCAGGTATAAAGCAGCACAGCACGATACCTGGCAATACAGCATAAAAGCGCTGCCAGAATTTACCGGGTAATCCTTGGGTATAAAAAACCAAACCGATAATAGCCATAATAATACCAAAAGCTAATGGTAGGCTATCAATGGTTAAATGAGAAATATCGGGCATCAAATAGCTCCGCAGCACACGATGAATAAAAGCTTGTTAGTATAGACAAGGCGAAAAAAACGCGCAAGCAGCGATCGAATAAACACAAAAAAGCCAGATAACAAGTATCTAGCTTTTTTAGTGCTATCTTTAGGCGATCAAGCAATTAATAACTTTAATCACCAAATATAACAGTATTACGAGTTGTTACCACGGTTGCCGCCGTTTGGACGACCTTGACCACGGCTGTCAGAACGACCTGCTGGGCGACCTTGGCTGCCACTTGGACGACCACGACCTGTTGCAGCACGCTCACCACGTGGAACGCCAGTGCTATCGCCGCGGCTAGGAGCACCAGTGCGCTTGCCTTGATACGGCTTGCCACCTGAACGCTCATTTGGCTTGCCTGACGTGTCACGTGGCTTACCTTGATAACCGCTGTCATTGCTAGCGCGTTGACCAGTTGATGAGCTGTCGCTTGAGCGACCACGAGCATTAGCAGGATTACCTTGATAACCACCACCCGCGCGACCACGACCTTGACCATTACCACCGCCGCCGTTTGAACGACCACGACCGCGACCACGACCATTACCTTTATTTTCGCTAGGTACATAAGTCTTCTTAGGCTCCATGCCTTCGATGATACATACTTCCATTTTGCGATCTAAATAACGGTTGATAGCGTTTAGCTGTGGACGATCATCCATGCTACATAAGCTGATAGCGATACCAGTACGACCAGCACGACCACAACGACCGATACGATGGACGTAATCTTCAGTTTGGCGTGGAAGATCATAGTTAATAACGTGCGAGATAGCTGGGATATCTAGACCACGAGCAGCAACGTCAGTCGCTACTAGGATTTTAACTTTGCCATTACGCAAGTCTTGAACGATACGGTTACGCTTGCTTTGTGGCAAATCACCATGTAGGAAGCTGGCTTTATGACCCGCTTCTTGTAGCTGTTTGGCCAGTTTTTCAGTGCTACGTTTAGTAGCAGCAAAGATAATGATCTGTTCCATATCTTGCTGGCAAACGATTTTGTCAAGTAAACGGTTTTTATGATCAAAATCATCACAGTAGTACACTTTTTCTTCGATGTGTGCAGATTCTACTTTGATTGATACACGCTCAGGGTTCTTAGTGAAGCTGGCAGCGATTTTACCTACTGGGCCATCCCAAGTTGCAGAACACATGATCGTTTGACGATCAATTGGTGCGGCACGAAGGATATCACTGATGTCATCAGCAAAGCCCATGTCTAGCATACGGTCAGCTTCATCAAGTACCAAAATTTCTAGGCTTGATAAGTCAACACGACCAGCATTGATATGGTCAAGTAAACGACCTGGGGTCGCAACGATAACTTGAACGCCTTTTTTCAACGCAGTGATCTGACCATTGTATGGTGCGCCGCCAACCAAAGGTACGCAGAATAGACCACGCATATCTTTAGAATAAGTACGTACGCTATCATGTACTTGCTGAGCAAGTTCACGCGTTGGCGTTAGGATAAGTGCTTTGGTTAGTTTGTCAAAGCTAGTAGCACGGCTTAAACGGTCAAGTACAGGGATAACGAATGCGGCTGTTTTACCACTACCGGTTTGCGCAGACAATAGTAAGTCGCGACCCGCTAGTGCAAAAGGAATGGCTTGTGCTTGAATAGGTGTTGGATTGGTATAACCACTGCGATCAAGCGCGGTCAAAATCGGCTTGGCAATGTCTAGTTCAGCAAAGGTAATTTGATCTTCATCAGTCGCGTCAGTAGTAGCCGCTTGATTATTAGTATCAGTATTTGGAGTGTCAGTGTTTTCGATGATGCCGTTTTCAGCGGCGATTGCAGATAAAATATCAGTCATGAGAATCCTTGGTAAGTATAAGTTGCTGTAAATTCAGCAAGCTTGATGCATACCACTGATAACCGTTCACCACGCTGCCTTTATTAAAGAATTACCGGACCACATGTAAGTGTCGATAATCAGAAGCCAAGCCAATAAAGCTTAGAGCCTCTACAATAAATGCGTTCGTGCTGTCTGACGTATTTTGGTGGTAGTGCCGAGTGTCTCATCCTTGTTTGATATCAGCGTATTATTAATGCTTTGTCCAAAGCAAATAATCGCGAATAACAACCAATTTAAACCACATTTATGGTTCGGTAGATAAGATATGAGTCAAAAATAACTGCTATTTTCATGACAGGTTATTTAAGTACACAAAATCATCGGCAACAATTACTTATGGTCATCCTAGACCCAAAATCGCAGGCGATGTTATCAATCTCATAATTCACGAAAGCCTAAGCTAACGTGGCGACGCAGTATAGCACAATAAAATATTATATGTAGCTATTTATTAAATTTCTCGGTAAATAAAGCAAATTTGCTTATAGATGTACGCATTCAATATGCTGAGTAATAAGACAATCAGCAGTATTATTGGCGGCTATCGCACCATTTTAACTTCGGTGACATACGTCGGCAATTGCCAAGCACCGCCCGCTTCAATCATACGGCAAAGCCTGTGGTGCTTTCATGGCTTTTTTCAAATGCCTTGCCTGTCCATACCCAATCAGTCTTGGTTAAACAATCACCGATGCCGCGACCTTTTTGTACGGAAGTGATTTTACCCTTATCATAGCCAGTGGCGTTGGTGGTTACCAATGTTGGTTTATAAGGTTTACTGTCATTGATGACCCAGATGCCTGCACCAGTATTATAAGCACCTGTCCAGCAGTCATGTTGTGCCAACAGCTGTGAGCCATTCAGTCGGCTCACACGCCATGGTGATTTATCTGATAGATTGGGACAGTCACTATCCGCATCTTTCATCGTACTTTTCATCAGCGCCGCTAGCTGCGACGATTTCATCACAAACTTTCTATTGTCACTAGCGACGGCTTTCGGATTGGGCGCCACAAAGTGCAGTTTTGGTGCGGACTTGGGTGACAATACAGTGCTATTTGATTTGGCGGCACCATCAGTATTGATAAAGGCAGATGATGTCCCTACTCGACCTTGGGCTTCATCTGCTTTGAGCATGACGGCGCTAGCCCCTTTATCAGAGAGTTGCCAGCGTGAGTTACGTAGCACTAGCTCAATTTTGCTTGACTTAGTCAGTGCTTCTAGTAGCGCTGTGACTTGTGTTGGGGTCAGATCAGCATTACCTGCTGCAGTTGAAAACGGCTTGGTTTCGCCATAGTCTCTACCATTGATGAACAATGATATACGATGACGATTGCCAAGTTGCATCAAGGCTTTAGATGAGCTTTCTTTAGCACCGCCCAGCTTTACCTTGCCATCCACACCAGCATTTGCGCCTGCACGGCGTATGAGCAATACCGATATAGGAAATTCACTATTGTTTTCTGCTTGATAGCCTGCCAGCCGGCACGTACGGGTATTGTCGCAGACTACTTGCCAGTCTTGATTGGTAAATTCAACGCCATTGCTGGCCATCGTCGCTGTACTAAATAAAGCTGCGCTGATAGCAGCAAACATAGGTAATCGTATTTTATTTTTTATCATCAATAAGAGTATCTTTTTTATTTTTTTAGGATGGGTGGTTAAGTTGGCTTTGTATTGCAATATTGAGTATCTATCAGCATCTATCTGTTGATCGTTATAAATGGCGCTGAGTTTGGTATTGATAACTTTTAATTCGCTAGCTATCGCCTGTCGTGAGAAGTTGATCCGTTTACGGTTATCATCCTTCATAATCGTTATCCATCAATATAGTCAATCTTATTTCAATCAGATATGTTGTCTGATTTACTCAGTCTATTATAAGTGGCTCTATTTGCCTTGCTGGTATCCCAATAATATTAAACCAATCAAAGAAGCAGTATAAATACCCGCTTATTAAGGTGTTATCTGCTTGAGGTACTCAAGCTATCTTAACGTACTAAGGTTTCTATCTGTTGTACTAATGTATCATTGTGTAAACAGGTAAGTATATCTCTATTTTAATATAACCATATATGAATATATAACAGCAAGATGTCGGATAAAATCAAGCTGATAAGCAAATAGCCTATCAGCTTGATTTTATTAATGCGTCTGTTATCGATAGGTTTAGTCAATAGGCTTTAATGACAGGTCTACGGCACGCTTAACGGCTGGACGTTCAGCAATTGCCTGTGCCCAGCGCTTCACATGCTTGTAGTCATCAACTTGCAGGAACTCGGCGGCATCATAGAGCTTTCCAAGCACCAATTGTCCATACCATGCCCAAATAATCATATCCGCAATATTATAATCGGCTTCGTTGTCGCCACACATATATGTGCTGTCTTTTAGATGGGTATCCAGCACATCGAGCTGGCGTTTGGTTTCCATGGTATAGCGGTTGATCGGGTACTCTAGCGGTTCAGGCGCATAAGCATAAAAATGTCCGAAACCGCCACCTAAGAACGGCGCACTGCCCATCTGCCACATGACCCAAGACAAACACTCTGCCCGTGCTTTGCCAAGTGATAAAGGCATAAATTGGTCAAATTTTTCTGCCAGATACATCAAGATAGCACCAGACTCAAAAAAGTGCTATCGGCTCGCCAGCTATATCGGCAGAATGATCAACCAAGGCTGGAATTTTTGAGTTAGGGTTTATGGCCACAAAGCCAGAACCAAACTGCTCTCCTTGAGAGATATCAATTTTATAGGCATCATATTTAGCACCTTTAACACCAATCTCGGCAAGCTCTTCTAACAGGATATTAACCTTGACGCCATTTGGCGTATTCAATGAGTACAGCTGTAATGGCGCATCGCCTACTGGCAGCGCTTTCTCATAGCGCGCACCCGCTGTTGGGCGATTGATACTGGCAAACTTACCACCGTTTTCTTTGTCCTGCGTCCAAACCTTTGGCGGAACATATTTATCGTTTTGCCCATCAGTATGATTGCAAGCTTTGTTATTTTCCTGACTCATAATATATCCTCAGTTTATCTTTATCGTATTGTTGATGCTTCTAGTTGTATCGTCGGTAGTCAATCCAATCTCATATGATTGAGATGAAATTAACTATACTGCATATCTGTTGGCTTAAGTCGTTAGCGAGGGTTTACTATAACGATAACCAACCCTGATATTAAAGTCCTCTCTTGTAAGCAGTGTTAATATTATTATCTCTAAACACAGAATTTTATAACCTCAACCGCCAGCCGTTACTTTGATTCCCTTTTATTATGATTGAGTCTTTCTTATACTACTCGGTTGGTATAGCGAATTAGTCGTCAATAGACTATTTTGTTCATTTTATGATGGGATATCTAATGAGATTTACATGGTAACGCTAACCCCGACACAAGATAAATACTTGCCCTATGTGCTAGCGGTGGCGCTATTTATGCAAATTTTGGATGCCACTATATTAAATACCTCATTACCACAGATGGCACAGGCGCTGGGTGAGTCTCCATTAAAAATGCAGTGGGCGGTGATCAGTTATGCGCTAACTTTGGCTATATTTATTCCCATCAGTGGTTTTTTGGCGGATAAATACGGCACGCGCCGAGTATTTTTGGCAGCGATTATTATCTTTTGTATTGGCTCAATGCTATGTGCTGCGTCACCAACGTTGGATTTTTTGATTGGCTCACGGGTTATACAAGGTATTGGCGGGGCGATGATGACGCCTGTGGCTCGCTTAATATTGGTCAAATCCTACCCACGCAATAAGCTGCTGACCGTTATGAACTTTGCGGTAATTCCTGCTTTGGTAGCACCGCTAGTAGGACCGGTCTTAGGTGGCTATATCGTACAATATACCAGTTGGCATTGGATATTTTTGATCAATATACCGATGGGCATTTTTGGTTTTATCATGGGCAAAAAACTGGTTCCCGCACTATTTGAGGATACCAAGCGGCTTGATTGGACAGGATTTTTATTGTTTGCGGCAGCGGCTTGTGGGTTTACGCTTGCTGTAGAATTCGGCTCACAGACTGGTCGAGGGTTTTATGGGTTGTTGCTTAGTTTGGTGGCCAGTTTATTGATAGGCGCTTATATCTGGCACGCCAAGCGTCGTCAAGCACCGTTGTTCCCCTTGAGTTTGTTTGACATTCGCACCTTTCGTATTGGCATCACTGGTAACCTATTCACGCGCTTAGGTATTAGCGCTGTACCGTTTTTGCTGCCGCTGTTGCTGCAAGTGGTGTTTGAATACTCACCGTCGCAGGCAGGTTGCTACTTGCGCCCATCGCAGTCGGTGCTATCGGGATTAAACCATGGGTCAGTAAAATTATTCAGCGTCATACTTATCGCAAAGTGCTGGTCTTCAACACGTTTTTGATGGGCACGCTCATCATTGTGTTGGCACAGTTTACCGATGCCTCACAGTGGTTATGGTTTATCCCTATTTTGACCATAATGGGCGCTTGTAATTCTATGCAATTCAGCGCGATGAATACGATTACTATCGGTGATTTAGAAGGTGCTCAAACCAGTAGCGGCAATAGCTTAATGGCGGTCAATCAGCAGTTAGCAATTAGTTTCGGTATTGCTTTTGGGGCAGCGGTACTGACGCTGTTACGTGAACGCCTACAAATGGATACGCTGACAGCGTTTCAAACCACCTATTGGGTACTTGGGATCTTAACCATTCTCTCGGGGCTGTACTTCTTACGACTTAAACCTGAAGATGGGCGCGGCTTATACTGAGCCGCTGATATTTAGATTTTGAATAAAGAGTTTGAAAAATATTGATTAAGCTTTGATTTTGTCAGCAGTGCAGATAGCACGCATTGTCAAATATGAGACATAAAAATGCCAGCATGTGAGTGATTATAAACCACACGACGCGCTGGCATTTTTAGAGCATAGTACGATTCATTGCATCAATAATGAACCATTAAGCGCGTCATCATCCATTTGTGATTGGGTATAGCGCTCAACCCCAATGCTTTCGATCAAGTCTTCTTGAGTCTCTAACCAGTCTTGATACTCTTCATTACCATCTTTTAGCGTCACCAATAGCTGGCGCGACACATAGTCAGACTTTGTTTCACATAG
>NZ_BAWJ01000023.1 GCF_000586475.1 Psychrobacter sp. JCM 18903
TTATCAATATTTAAGCGCTTTTTTGTGGGGAGTATTTCAACACTGTCTTTCAATATGGTTCTTCATACAGTATGAAATTAATTCATATCTCTCTAAAGCCAAAACACTTTATCTATTTATATACTTTAATTATTTAATATTTGGTACAATTATGTTTCTAGCAACTTACAGATTGATGACTCATTCAGATTTTTTGCACAAAAATTAAGATCACTTCTGTCATTTTGACAGCTAAATTATCATAAAAATATATTATTACATATTATTTTTGATAATAAGGATATTCCAATGAAAATACTTTTAAGGGTCAAACCCTCTTCCTCCGTTTTACTGGCTGCTATCTTTGCTATTGGTGCGGTTAGCCTGTCAGGCTGTAGTGAATCAGATACCAAGGCTGTCGACCGTGTCGAAGAAGCTGAAGCATTAGCCCGCGTTAAGTCACTTGAGCACGTGCCGCAGAAATCAAAGACGAGATGGCTGCAAATCCAAGCGCCAAACTGAGCGTTAGCATGCCAGATGAGTCCACTATTCCAGATGATGAGTTCGGCGCAGCAGTACGTCGCGGCTTACAAATCGCCAATCATACTTATAAAGAGATGCCTGACAATGTCGGCAACCAGTTGAACTGTACCAGCTGTCACTTGGGTAACGGCTCAGAGGCCTACGCGGCGCCTTGGAATGGCATGCCGGGTATTTATCCTATTTATCGGTCACGTGCTGGTCGCGTGAATTCAATACAAGAGCGCATCAATGGCTGTTTTGAACGCTCAATGAATGGCAAAGCACTTGATCTAGGTTCAGATGATATGAATGCGATGGTGTCTTATATGAGCTGGCTATCACAGGGTTTGCCTTATGGTGTCTCGCCTGAAGGTCGCGGTTTTGTTAAGGTAGACAAAACTTTAGAGCCAAATACGGATAATGGCAAAAAGCTGTTTGCTGAGAAATGTAGCGTTTGCATGGTGAAAATGGCGAAGGTCAATATAACGACGATGGCACTTATATCTATCCAGCAGTAGCCGGAGACAAGTCATTCAACGATGGCGCAGGTATGGCGCGGACTTATACAGCAGCTGCCTTTATCAAAGGCAAAATGCCCTTTGGTCAAGGTAACTCGCTTAGTGACCAAGAAGCGGTCGATATTGCCGCTTACTTTACCCATCTGCCGCGACCTATCAAAGCCAACAAAGACAAAGACTGGCCAAATGGTGATGCCCCTAAAGATGTACGCCGCTAGTTTTAAGCACCTTTAAAAGTTACCATAAAAAAGCCCAACTACTTAAATAGCTGGGCTTTTTACTATTGATAGTTAGGACAATTTGCGTCCTTTATCTCTAATTTAAGGCAATTTCATATCACCATCAACCAGCCAGCCCACGCGGCGCATCACATGAGCGACCACCCCTGCAATTAGGGCAGGTAATACAAACATCAACAGGATAATCGCTGTCCATAATTGACCCGTACTCATGATGTCTTGTGACGCTTCAATCACTCCAAATACGCCGACCAATCCAGCAGTACCCATACCTGCACCCGTTGCCGTACATGCCAGTCCAAAGCCTACGGTCGCAATAGGACCAACGATGGCACTGGCAATCACAGCAGGCAATAACACCAGCGGTTTTTTTAACACATTAGGAATCTGTAGCATACTGGTGCCCAGACCTTGAGATATTACGCCACTGACGCCGTTGTCTTTAAAGCTTGCAACGGCAAAGCCAATCATGTGTGCCGCACAGCCTACCACTGCTGCCCCGCCTGCTACGCCACCAAGCCCAATTGCGATACAAATAGCAGCGCTGGACGTTGGCAATGTCAATAAAATACCCACCACCACTGCAATCACAATACCCATTAACAGAGGCTGTAACTCAGTGGCTGCTTGAATACCTTGACCAATGGCAGCGACCGCAGCGACGATAGGTGGATTCAATAGGGCGCAAACTGCTAATGCTACTGCGCATACCAATAAAGGAACCAATAGAATATCGAGCTTGGTTTTGCCAGCGACCCAAGTACCAGCACGGTAAGCAAATACCGAGGTCAAATACGCCCCTATCGGATTGCCCGGTAAGGCGGCAAAGGTCGCAGGTCCGCCTACTTGGGGCGTAAATAACGTCCCTGCCATTAATGCTTCAGAGTGTGCGCCAAGCATACCCGCCACCAAGCAGCTGAGCATGACGAGCGTCGGTGCTTTAAGGTAATAGGCGATACCTACTCCGATACCCGCACCCATTAGTACTGAGCAAGCTTGCCCACCGCAACCAATGCGGGCAAATCTAACCAGCCACCGATTTGCGAGATGATTAGACCAGCAATCAATGTGACAAATAGCCCTAAAGCCATACCAGTAAACGCCTCAATAAAATACTTTTGGAAAAATGCTTTAATAAAGCCAGTAAGCGGTGTTGCTAAATGAGAGACTGTCATAGCCATGCTCTTTATAAAATTTTTGATGAAAGGTAATAAACCAACAGAAAAATAACTTTGCTAAAAATCAGAGATAAAAAAAACGTCATTGCGACGCTTTTTTTATTATTCATAAAGAACTATAACTGTCATTAAACAGCATAACTTAACGACGCTGTTCAACAATAATGGAGTCAATACCGTTATTCTGTAGGCGCTGCTGAGCAGTGGTTACTGCTTGGCGGTTATTCATCGGGCGAGAAATAACTTGATAGATTGGCAAACCATTACCCGTCGTATTCTTGACCACGCGAGCGTCTACACCTGCCATCAACACTTGAGCACGGCGGCGATCTGCTTCATCCGCATCACCGAAGCTGTTGATCTGCAAAATGTAAGTTGCCGCAGGTTTTGCAGCCTGAACGCTAGCAGTACCTGCGCCCGTATTATTGGACGTATTATTGCTACTAGCAGGCGTCGATCCATCATAGGTCGCGTCTTCTTCAACGATCACAATGTCATCGCCGCTATTACTGGTAGCAGCGCTATTGCCACGACTGGGCGCAATCACTGTATTTTCAGAGATACCAAAGTTACCAGTATCATCATTGCGACTGGCTGAGCCATCTTCAGGTTGAGTCACCACCACATCAGGCTCAAAGGTACTGATATCCCCTATGCGATCATTGCCTGTCTCAGCAATATCTTCATCAGGAATAGTCGCCATCTCTTGATTGGGCAAAATATCATAGAACTCATAATCACCATTATCAGTATCAGTGTCGACACGTGGCTGTACCTGACGATCAGGATCATTACCAGCGGTGCTGTCAGCGGGACTGAAATCAAATAATGGTGACAAGTATATAAATACCCCTATCATAAGGTCAATACAGCCCCGACAAACATCCACAATAAGCCTGATACGCTACTTGTTTTGCGTTTTTCAGTCGCACCTTTAGGTTTTTTGGCTAGCATGGATCTGGTTCTCCCTACTGAATCTAACTATCATCAAATTATGGCTGGCAGTCATCTATACTCATACTACATGTTAGAAAGTTACTATATACTAGAAAAAAACTACATGCTAGATGGTGCCGACAACCCTAACAAACTAAGACCATTGGCCAATACTTGGCGCACGGCTTTAGACAAACGCAAACGGGCTTGCATCAATTCCATCTCATCCGAGCTTGGTGTCTCACCTGACGTCAAACTCACTGGCAAAATGCGATTACTGTCATACCAACCATGAAATAGCGCTGCCAACTCTTTAAGATAGTTGGTCAAGACATGTGGCTCATAACCCGTCGCGGCGCGTAATAATGTCGCTGGATATCCTGCTAATAATTTAATCAGCTCGTCTTCGTTTGGTGCACTAAGTAAGTTTTGGTGTTCTAAACCAATTGCATCATCTACCACAAGACCACTGTTTTGTAGCTTTTCTAATACTCGGCAAACACGAGCATGCGCGTATTGAATGTAATACACTTGATTGTCTTTGCTTTGTGATTTAGCCAGCTCCAAATCAAAATCAATATGCACTTCAGGCTTACGGGCGACATAATAAAAACGCGCGGCGTCGTTACCAACTTCGGTACGTAAATCACGCAGGGTGACAAATTGACCTGAACGCGAGGACATTTGCACTTTTTCACTACCACGCCATAATGCAACAAATTGCACAAGCACCACATCTAAACGCTCAGCATCAATACCAAGCGCCAATAAAGCAGCTTTTACGCGTGGCACATAACCATGGTGATCGGCACCCCAAACATTGACCACTTTATCAAAACCGCGATCAAATTTGTTTTTGTGATAGGCAATATCAGAAGCAAAATAAGTAGATTGACCATTGGCACGGCGCACAACACGGTCTTTTTCATCACCAAAATCGGTTGATTTGAACCAAATATTACCGTCTTTTTCGTATAGATAGCCTTTTTCATCTAAGGTTTGCAAGACTGGCTCAATATCGCTATCAATAGACCGTTCGCTAAACCAGCACTCGTAGCGCACACCAAAGTCATTTAAGTCATCTTTGATATCGGCTAAAATACTGCTCAATGCCGCATTTAAAAACAGCTCATAACCTTCACCAAGCAAGGCTTTACTGTTGGCAATCAAGCCATCAATATGCGCTTCTTTGTCACCTGATAGCAGTGTTTTTTCGCCGTCCGCATTGATCTCAAACTCAGCATCTGCTGGCACATCTTTAGCGATTGCTGCAAAGCTATGAACGTAATGATCACCGTGTTGCGCTTTTAACGTTTGGGCGATGTCACTGACATAATCACCTTGATAACCATTGACTGGGAAGATTATTTGCTCGCCATTGGTTTCCAGATAACGCAAATAGGTACTGGTCGCCAAGATGTCCATCTGCCGACCCGCATCGTTGACATAATACTCACGCGTGACGTCATAACCAATCGCTTCAAGCAGGTTTGCCACGCTCATACCGAACGCTGCACCGCGACCATGCCCAACGTGCAAACTTGACGTTGGATTGGCAGAGACAAACTCAACCTGAATTTTTTGCCCGTCAAACTGATCGCTTAAACCAAAGCGATCTTGCAAGGCAAAGATATCATCTAATACCGCAAATTTGGCTTCCGCATTTAAGAACACGTTAATAAAGCCTGGACCTGCAATTTCTACTTGGCGAATGTCTTGGTTTTCAGGCAGCGCATTGACGATTTTTTCGGCAAGCTGTCGTGGATTGACCTTGGCAGCTTTGGCCGCTGTCAGCGCGATATTACTGGCGAAATCACCATGCTTAAGTCTTTAGTACGGGTGATTTGGCTATTATTTTGCCAATCGCTTGGTAACGTGCCATCTGCTTGTAGGGTTTGAATCGCATCGTTAAATAGTGATGCAAGTGTATCAATTTGGGCTTGTGACATAAGGATTTGAACTCAGTTAAATAAACAACAAAAACGGTATAAAAATGTGGCGAATGCGAGCAGCAATAACTGCCTATTATAATAGCGACCGACATTGCAGGGGATAAAATAATACAAAAAAGATAAGTAACCTGTAAATATAACAATCTTTGCCCTGCATTGCACTATGTGCACCAAAATTAGCACTAAAATCTTACGGTTATGACAGTTAACACTGATAATTTAGGTGACTAGGGCGTGTCCTCATTGTAAAAATGGTGATAAAAAGGAGATAAATTGCCGTTAAACAAGGAAAGTAGCGCAAATAATATCGAGATATTGATAAGCTATTTGACGATGTTTGGCAAAATTTAGCCATTTTTATCCCATTTAGAGGATAATCGATTGAATTGGAGACACGCCCTAACATGTGTTGTCTGTGCTTTCATTCACGATAAGTCAGATTGAAATATTTTAAATAGATCAGGATTTAGCGCTGTTACCGATCAGTCAACCCTGCAAATTGTAGCGTTACTGTTGTCTCATACTTAGCAGCAGTTTATACCTGCTCGCTTCCGCGTTATAATAACGGTTTGTATTGCTGCCTGCTTTTTTCTGACTTATTTTATGGATTACTGCTTATATCATGAATGGTGATACTTCATTTTGAAGGCAATTATTATCAAAAGATCCATAATAGAAATAAATAAAGACGGCGTTACTACTTTATAGGATTATGCCATGTTTGCTATTGCTGCCAGTACAGTTACCAGTTGGGGATTGTATGTTTTACTACCCATATTCATCGCCTTCTTATTTTTTATTATGTGGGATATCTCTAAAGAATCTCAAGCTGGGCGTGCGGGTACATTTTGGATTTTCTTAGCACTAGGCGCAGGGTTTGTGGGCTTCTTACTCAAGCTATTGTTGGAAGTCGCTTTTAAAAGGTGGTTGATATAATTTTTATATAACTGGGCCGTGTCCTCACTGTCAATGATAGGTAATGAATAACTCACCTATCACTGATAAATAGACAGTTAAATGATCAATTAAAAAATGCATGGCTCATGACGGCTTCACTTTATAGTGTGTCAATCATTCCTATCAAAATATCACTCACTGAGCCTTGCTATCATTTTTTACGACTTCACTCACGTAAGTTGGTAAATCCCACGCACCACCAGCAAAACCGCGACACATTCCTGAGCTGGAATCTTCTGATTTGGCAAATGTTTGACCATTCCAAACCCATATCGCATGATTCCAGCAATCACCCAAGCCTCGATCTTTATGTGTTGCCCAAATCTCGCCATCAGAATAGTCATTGCCTGCGGTGGTGATCAGTTTTGGCTTGCTTGGTTTGTCATGATTAATAAGCCAATAACCCGAACTCTCATTATATGCGCCTTGCCAGCACAGATGGCTAGCAAGCGTATGGGTGGCATCTACGGGTGTAAATGTCCAATTCAGTCTATCAGAACCATACTCTTGCATTCGTTGGTACACTTCGGTTTTTGGATTAATCAGCTCACAGTCTCCCATATCATCTTCAGAGCCTATAAGCTCCTTGGCATCAATATCGATCCACTTGTTTATATTGACCTGAAAGTACGCCTGTTTTGATGCAGATAGTGTCTTATTTTCTTTTTCTGAATACGAGAATGCCTTTTTGATGATTGGCTTTGGCTTAGCGGATTTCGGTATTTGCTTACTTGTGTGGTTTTGACTTACCAATGCTATTGGCGTGCCCACTCTGCCTTGTACCTCATCAAGTTTTAGCAGCACGGCACTCATACCTTTGTCGCTAATAGACCAATTTTTACCACCCGCTCTTATCTCTATCTTAGTATTTTGACGCGAATGACTCAGAAGTTGCTGAGTTTGCTTGGTGGTTAAATCATAGGCGTAACCGTCCGCATCTGCCTGTATCTCGCCATAGTTCTTACCATTTAACCAAAGCTCAGCCTCGGTATTATTCTGCTTTGGAACCTCTGGTAAAAACTGTACTGTGGCACTTGGTAAAGAAACTTTAGGTAATACTGTGAGCAATATTGAGGCAGAAGTATCTAACTGATCCTCCTCTGCATAACCTGCTGCGCGACAAGTCAATGTATTATCACAAACCACCTGCCAATCATCCTGCACAAAGCCCCACCCTTCAAATGGCGTACCATAGGTAGCATGAGCTGGTAGGGACGTCAATGGCAGCAAGCCCATCATAGCGCTGAGCAAAATCGTTAATTTTTTCACTGTCCATATTCCTTATGAGTGATACAGTACGCACGCGCTACTTTTTGGCAATCAAAGTTGCACGCATCGGCGCAGGATAGCCTTCAAGCGTTTTGCTAGTATCATTAGGATCTAAGAAGTCGGCCAGCGAATGATAAGTCATCCATTCCGTTTTACGCTGCTCATCGATAGAAGTCGTTGCCACATCGACACAACGTACGTCTGAGAATCCAGCTTTTTCTAGCCAGCCTGTCAATGCCGCGACTGATGGTAAAAAATACACGTTATTCATCTGGCATAGCGGTCATGTGGCACCAGTACGGTATTGGCATCACCTTCGATAACCAAGGTTTCAAGCACCAACTCACCGCCTTTGACCAACTGCCCTTTAAGCTGTTGTAAATGCTCAAACGGCGATTGGCGATGATAGAGCACCCCCATACTAAATACGGTGTCAAATAATTGGCTATGCTCGGGCAAGGCTTCAAGTGGTACGGGGATATAATGCGTTTTATAGCTATCAGCAGCCCCGACAAAATGACGAATCGCCATAAACTGATGATAAAATAAGCAAGACGGATCAATGATAATGACTGTATCCGCGCCAGCGCCAGCCATACGCCAGCCGTGATAGCCAGAGCCACCGCCCACATCTAATACACGCCGACCTTTTAAATTACCCAAATGCGGTGCGACCCGTTGCCACTTCCAATCACTGTGCCACTCGGTATCTATAAATATTGGCGCGGCTTGTTGGTCTTCATTCTGACCACTATCAATTTGATTTTCGAGCTGACCACCAATTTGAAAAGGCCCTTTGCGCCACGGCATGAGCTGTTTTAATAATGCCATTGTTTGTTTGCGCTGAGACTCACTAAGATTTGCCTCAATCGTCAGGACATCACTGTTCAGATCGACATTATTGACGGTTAATGTTGGCAAACGAGCGACTGACGCTTGATAAGCAGGTGCATGCGCGTAGTTGGCTTTGTCCTTGATATCATTTAACCATGTTGGCAAGCGCGTAAGCCATTCATAAGCACTCGGCTGCTGCTGGGCTAATTCTAGCAAGGTTAAATACAATTCGCGTTCGGCGTGGGTAATAGTGTCGTTAAGCATAAGATTTCAGTTCGGATTAATTTATATTTAAATGGATAATAATGAAAAGATTCAAAAAAGATGAGCCTCAAGATTGGAGTGCTTTAAAAGTGGGAAAAGATGCGAGGCATAGGGTATTTATTTTTAAGGGTTCACTCTGCACTCTCGTCAACCAGTGATTTACATTTTATATAGTTAAGGATTTAGGTATTGTAAATCTTACTCAACCTACTTTAGCTATTAAATCAAGATATAGTTCACGTGCAGTAGTAGTTTGATTTGGGGTGGTCACAGCAGATTTTTTTTGAAAGGAGAGGCTTCCTATTATAAAGAATAGTATTAAATAAAGCCTTAAAAATAACGGAAAAATTAAAAAACTTAAAAGCATAGTCTTACTTTAGAATAATTTTTTAAATGAACAATTAGCCATTATTTTAAGGCTGTCTCTAATGAAAAAATTTATAAATTAGATAAAAAATCTAGGACAAAATTTTTCTATCTAATTTATAGTTGATAGAATAATATCTTTCTCGAAATCATCTTTGTTCTACAAATAATTTATATTACTTTTAGCCACATAATCCAATTGAATAGGTGTTCTAACTATTATTTTTATATTCTTCTCTAGCTTGCATATATTTTTTAGCTTTCAACCCACTTTTATCTTCCGGAAGATGGAGTAGGCAAATAGGGATATGTTTCACAATATATGGATAGCCACTAACTTGATGATCATGTTTAGTCGTTAAATATCTTTTATTTTGATGATGTCCGTCGATTTCTAGATTATTAAGTTCATCTTTGTTGCTTTCTATGATTGCTTTCCAGTCATCCATTATGCTTTTCTCTGTATCACTTTTTCCTTTTGGTTTTATATAAATAAATAAACCACCATGATAAGCTTGACTTTCCCCTTTACTATATCTAGTAGTTAATTGCAAAAAACCTTCGTTTATGTGATCAAACCCATATTTGTTTGCACCACCAAAAATCTTTGCTTCACTTATCCATTTATAATTTCCTGATGTGACTGAAATATCAGCATTTCCATTTTTATCACTATCTAATTCAGCACCGTAATTCTTCATTTTTAAATTATTATAAATTTGACGTGATATTTCTGTTTCAGACATATCAATATATGTTTCAACTCCATCCATCATGACAGAAGTAATATATTCTAAGTCTTTATAAAGCAGCTCAATAAAATCGTCATACGAGAATTTTGAATGTAGGTCATGCATCATCAATTCACGAGCTAAAATAAAGTCATTTATAGTATTTCCTATATTCATTGCTTAACTCCTTTAAGCAATGAAACCAACTCATCAGTTGGGCAAAAATAAGGTAAAACAATATCATTAAATTTTTTTTCATTTATTTTTTCATGCGTTATAGGATTATAAAACTCATTCTCTTTGTACGATTGGAAAATATTCTCTAAATCCATTTCTTCCCAACAACCAGTATTATCTAAATAATGAAAGCGTTGTTCTAAAACTTTCACATTAATATGTGCTAATACATAGACTGATTGTATAAATACATTCTTATCCTCTTCTTTTAACTTTGATTTCTTAAAAAGAGATGAATAATTGAATATTGAATCTTTAGATAAATTATTTTGTTCTATTATTTCATTTAATATATTCTTACAGGAATAACTAACTTCAGTTGCATCATCACGACCAAATGTATGTTTATGTATTTTTACTATGTAGAACTGAAATATGTTATTCATATGAATCACACATGTTGGAAAATTTTGTCAACACAGAACTGGAAGCCTTTTTCTGTTTTTACATCAGTAATTACTGCATGCTCAATTTTTGAAAAAGCAGATTTCGCATATTCGCGATAGCTCATTTCAATAGAAATAATAGGTTCTTCATTTCTCTGTAAGGAATAGCGTTTAATAGTTCCATAGTAGTCAAGTGTACTATTTTTTTCTCCACTGATATAAAAGTTGTCACTTCTAGTATCTAAATTTTTAGACGTGCTTCCACTAGTATGACTATACCCACCATTATCTGTCGAAAATTTGTGTTTTAGTATATTACCAGTTTTTTCTTGCTCCATCTTTTCAATACATGATCTTAAGTCCATTGGATTAACACTAGTAATATTAAAATGATTTTTAAAAATCTCATAAAGCCGAGCATAAGATTTATTCATTTCAGCTCTGATGAAGCTACTCTCCAAATCTAGACCTAAAATTAAAGCTTCGTTTTTTAAATCAAGCGCAATAAAATCAAAAACAGTTATCTTATTCCGAATTACCTTAAATACATCAATAACTTCACGTACATCATTATCATCTATTTCGTCAATCAAAGATGGTATAGACTCCTTGTTAATATACTCACGAAGACCCTTAATATAAAAAACTTCAAGTGTTTTACTTAAAGAAATTTTCAAGCTCGTTTCTTAATTTTATTTTCAGGTAATATTATATCAAATGATTTTTCGTTTCCTTTTTCCAGTTTATCTAAAAAATAATCGCCACGCTCAAATCCAGATTTTATATTTAGCAATTGACTCTTATTTAACTTATAAACATAAATCCTCTTTGAAGCAAACAGAATATGTTTATTTAAATATCCATCTGTTGCCCTTGCTAATTTCTTGATGGTTTTTTTATCTATTTCTTCATCTAATTTACTTATTTTATTAATAACACTATCCATCCCAACCGATGCAGTCAAACCATTATCTTTCATTAAGACATTAGAATCTTTGAAACCCGCCTGACGTGCTTTTAGATATTCAATATTTTTGATAGTTTTTTCTTTTAATTCACTAGCTTCTAAGCTGTTCATATTATTCCTAAATTAAATTAAATTTTATATTATTTTATTTTTTAGATTCACTTTTAATATTGAGTATATAACCCTATAACTCTATAGATAAATATCTATAAATACAAGTACAAAACATCTTTAGGCGACATCAACTGTCGGGAAATACTAAATTAAGTAGAATTAAGTTTTTTAATAAGTTTAAAGCTATCATCAATCATATCGGCTCTTGAGTTAAGCTACCTCTATCCTATTTAAATGCCACAATAGAGACGAAGTTCAAAAACTGAAACCATGTGAGATGCCGCTGAAAGCCAACGTCATTCAAACGTGCATGATGCCCGTCTAACGTATCAGTAATTAATACGTTTTCTAACGCATTACGCTTGCCGCTGATTTCCATCTCGCTATAACCATTAGCACGCTTGAAGTCGTAATAACGCTCAACCAACCACGCATCATATTGCTCATCAAAAGCATGGGTTTTTTCAGTTAATACCAGTATCCCGCCTTCACTTAACGCTGCATAAATTTTCTCTAATACTGCGACTCTATCAGCAGCGGGTAAAAACTGTAGCGTTAAATTCAAAATCACCATATCGCACGGTTCAAGCTCGACATCGCGAATATCAGCGGTAATCACTTCGATGTCATGCGCAGGATAATTGTCACTCAGTAGCGTGGTCGCTTCGGTCGTCATCGCTGGTGAGATATCAATCGCTTTAATCTGCAAGTCTTGCGGCTCAAACTCACCCGCCAACGTCATGCTTGCTGCACCAAGTGAACAGCCCAAATCATACACTCGACTGACGCGCTGTCCACTATCGCTCTGTTGACGATACTTACAATGGCGTCGGGCAAATATAGGCAGCATCGCTAGCACCTGACCATAACCGGGCACACTGCGACGAATCATATCAGGGAAACAAGCCACCACTTGCTCATCAAAGGAGAAGCGCGCTGCTTTATCAAGTGGCGTGGTAAACGGTTTGTCAAATAGGGTGTCGTGTTTAACAATAGCAGGCTTAGATTGACTCATGGTGCGACTCATTTTGTAATAATAGAACTTAAATTAGGAGATAATTAATGGTCTTGCTTGTCATTACTAGCTGAAAGCGGCACGACGTAGCAAAAGCCCATTATAACATTACTGTTTGTTACTTATCGCGGTCAGATGCCCTGCTAAGCTAAATACGTATTGCTAAGTAAAAAACACTTGGCTCATATTTTATATTTATAAAAATAGGAAAAATTATGCAAACCATTATTTTGGGCGGTGGCTGTTTTTGGTGCACCGAATCGGTATTTTTATCCGTAAAAGGTGTGCAATCTGTTATCTCAGGCTACATGGGCGGTGACGCTGTTTCTGCCAATTACGAAGCGGTCTGTAGTGGCAATACAGGGCACGTTGAAGTCATCAAAATCGAGTTCGATGACTCTATTGTCCCGTTAGAAGTGATACTTGATGTTTTTTTTGCCACCCATGATCCCACCACAATGGATCGTCAAGGCAATGACGTCGGTAGCCAGTATCGTAGCGTGGTTTTTTATACCGAAGAAAATCAGAAACCAACGATTGACCGCACCATCAACAAACTGCGCGATATGGGCGTCAATGTGGTCACCGAAGTACATCCAGCTGTTGAGTTTTATCAAGCAGAAGAGACCCATCAGGATTTCTTTAATAAGAATCCAGGACAAGGGTATTGTAACTTTGCCATACCGCCAAAGCTTGCCAAATTGCGTAAAGAGTTTAGTCAATATATGGTGAGCTAAACGACAAAATGAAGATAATTTTTATTTAGAATAAAAAAACATCTTGGTATTTCATTATAGCCAAACGCTTATTGTATTAGCGTTTGGCTTTTTAACATCTTTAGCATTCTCACTCAAACAGTTATGATAGAAACAACTCAAATATAACCCTCAACGAATAAAGGCGAAGGTATGAACGCTGAATTTTGGCACAGCCGCTGGCAAGAGAAACGCATTGGCTTTAATCAGTCTGCGGTGAATCCATTATTAATGAGGTGCTTTGAGCAGTTAAACGTGCCAGCTGGTAGCCGTGTCTTTGTTCCTCTTTGCGGTAAATCGATTGATATGGCTTGGCTGGCAGCGCAAGGCTACGACGTTGTAGGCGTTGAATTGGTGGAAACAGCGGTACAAGCATTTTTTGCTGAGCAGAATATCTCCCCTACTGTGCACCAGCATACAGACAATCCAGCCATTAAATACTATCAAGGTCAGTTGTCAGGACAAACCATTACCTTATGGGTTGCTGATATTTTTGCACTGTTATCTGAGGATATCGGATCTGTAAAGGCGGTGTATGATAAAGCCGCATTGATTGCGCTGCCAGAAAATATGCGTACGAAGTATAGCGAGCATATATGTAAAATAAGTGGTCATGCACCACAATTTATCATCACTCTCACTTATGACCAAAGCAAAAAAGCGGGACCGCCGTTCTCTATCAGTAGCGAGAAAATACAGCAATATTATGGCGATAACTATCATATCAGCGAACTGACGAGTGAACCTACTTCTATAGGATCGGCACCTGAGCTAACAGTCTCGGAGCATGTTTGGCTATTGAAATAAGTGGTTAATAAATGAAATGAGTCGTTAATAAGCCCGTTTGCGTAGCGATTAATCAGTACTAAATTATGATGGAGAAATTGAATGAAAATATTCGTTGGGCTGATAAGTTTAATCTCTATTTTGCTAGTCACGCTCGCAGGTCCGCTGTACAAGTTTGGCTTAGTCGATTTAGCGACTGCGTTTGCAGGGTTTAAGTTTGGTGTATTTGCTGGTATCGCAGCATTGGTACTATTAGGCATACAGCTTTTATTTAAACGAGACACGGCTAGCCTTGGTAGCGTATTAACATCAGCAGCGCTTGCTATCATTGCCATTGCTATTCCACTAAGCATGATGAATACCGCCAAAAACGTACCGCCCATTCACGATATTTCAACCGACCTAGTGAATCCACCTGAATTTGTGGCCATTGCCCCACTGCGCGCTGATGCACCAAACCCAGTTGAGTATGCAGGTGTAGAGACTGCAACGCAGCAGCGCGCCGCCTACCCTGAATTACAAACATTACGCTATAGCCAGTCAAAATCTGAGTTGGTTGAGGCAACCAAACAAGCCATCGATAATTTAGGTTGGGAGCTTGTCAATATCGATGCTGACAAAGGCGTCATTGAAGCGACCGATACGACTGCTTGGTTCGGTTTTAAAGATGATGTTGTCGTGCGTATCACGGATAACAGTAGTGAACGTCTAGTAGATATTCGTAGCAAGTCACGGGTTGGTGGGAGCGATTTGGGCAAAAATGCGGCGCGGATTCATAAGTTGATTGAAGAGTTGGATAGGGTTTTGGGGGAGTGATTATTTTTGAAACCTCGAAACCTCCTATAACTTATTTAGTCAGTTTTTTGACAATATATTGAAGCTCACTTCTTTGCCCTTCATCAGGTAGACATGTTAAAAGTATTTCAAGAGCGTATTCATTTGCTATTTCTATGGGAGGCTTATACGGTAAGTCATAACCAAAAACCTCACTCATCATAGTGAATAAATCTTTGCGGTGTCTACAGGCTTTACGACTATTTAGATTCAACATTTGAATAGCTTCACTACCACGTTTACTATCAGACTCTAACTCTCCTGCAAGATTTAGTTTTATCTCTTCTTCACATTCATCCATAAGCGGTGTTAAAAGCAGTTCTTGGCTGCCTTTTGCGTTGTCACACTGCTTAGCAGTTCTACAACTTAATAATAAATTATCATAGTCAAAGCACTTATGTGGATATTCGTTACGGCTTTTTAAATGTTCAATAGTCGTGTTTCCATTGCCAAGACTTTTACAGCAGTAACAGCAAACTCCACGCTGTTCATCATACAACTGCTGACGCAAAGGCGCTTTAATAGTTTCTGGAATTTCGCCCCAATTCTTAGTTTGATACTTTTTAAAACTCTTTGCTGTCTCAAAAGGCATTGATCCTAACTTATCAATCTTTTGCATGATTCGACTCATCTTTATTAGATTTCGCCAATTTCGCTTGAGCCAATAATAGACGACACTTTAATAGTTCTAGATGGTCAGATGGCAGTTTTTCAGCTAGCTCTGTTATACGAGTATCTGCTGTCACATAATCATGCTTACTGACAGCGCGGCGAATAACTGTAAACTGCTCTTCGACTTTACTGTCTCGGATATCCACATCAAATATTTTGGTAAGCACTGTATTGGCATCTTCACCATAGACATTAGGCATTTCTGTTAATTCACCATCATCCAATGAATACAACAAAATATCATTACGATCACTGATAACATGTGGCGAATGTGTGGTTAAGATAAACTGAACGTTTGGGAAAGTAGCGACCAACTTATCAATCAAATCATGTTGCCACTTTGGATGAAGATGCAAATCCACCTCATCAATCATCACTACGCCTTCACCTTCTAATGGATTCGCTAGGCTTGGATTAAGGATTGCTAGACGGCGAGCTATATCACCTACTAAAGCTAGAAGTGATTTCTCTCCTTGGGATAACTGATTAACATCTAACTTTTCGCCATCCTTTTCCACTATCATGGTAGCAGTACCTTTACGACGGATATAAAAATCAGTGAACCCAGTAAAATACTTCAGTGCGCTTTTCACAAAGAATAAAGGTAAGTCTCTAGAAATGTCCTCGCTATGCTTTTGTAGCTTTTGCACTTCATGTATTTCTTTTTCTATCTTATATTTAGATTCCTCTAACATCTCTAGACCAATATTTACTTTGTCTTCTTTAGAAGACTTAAGCTGACTTAAAATTTTCTTAACTTCATTCAAAACTTTTTCATTTTCACTATTTAATCCTTCCAAAATACTTTCAGTTGATACTTTCCTTTCATTTTCAATATCTTCTGAATTTCTAAACCAATCTAGGAAATTCGAGAAAACTATAGAGTTTGAGTTTAAACAGTTTTTATAAGCATCCAACTGATCATATTGGTATGAAAAGATATCCTTCTGAATTTCAACTGATATTGTCCTATTGACTGAATAGAAAGTTATAAGAGGTAAAGAATACTTATCTTCTTTAGTTAGGTTTGAGCGAAAACTTCTGACAGTTTTACTTAACAATTTCATATAATTACTCAAAGATTTAAGACGTCCATCTTTAACAGAAGTAATACTCCAGTCTGCATCTTCTTCTAATCCATAAGGCATTGGATTGTTCTCGTTAAAATCAACCCTTATACTAGCTTTGACCTCGTTCTTACCATTATTTATATAAGTTTTATCAATATTAAAACCATCTTCATCACTAGCAAGTTTTGCTACAAACCAACTCAAATTTGTCGCCAGTGCTTGCAAAACTTGTGACTTACCAGCCCCATTATTACCCACAATAACAGTGACATTACCCATCTTTTCAGAAGTTGGCGCAAAGTCTATTGTTAAGTCTTCAAAGCGACCATAATTTTGTAGGTGTAAGCGTTTGACTTTCATTGTTTACCTTATTTTTATAGGTAGTAAATATTTAGGTATTTTATCAATTTCTTTGAAAATTCTTACCAGTCAGTATAGCAACTTAAAACACAGCTGAGGAATGCTATTGTTTTGGGGAAAAATCCTCAACTTGCCTAAACCCTCTCTCAACCTCACGCCATCGTCAATTTATAGTAACAGCTTACTTCGATACCTTTTCTTTACCCATGAGATTGGTTACTCTAAGTCCATACTGCACCAATCCGCTTTGCTTTCTCTTTTAATAACTATTTCAACGTTTATAGGATATTTTCATGCGTTTGACTCCAGTTTCTACTTTATCGTTACTCAGCCTTGCTGTTGGGCTGAGTTTTGCTAGCACTGCTCAAGCAGCCAAACCACCAGCACCAAACTTATCTAATGCCGAGTTTCAACAATGCTTAGACGGTTTAAAAAACTCTAGTAAATTTCGCGGCGTTGATAGCTTTACTTTTAATAACTATCGCCCTAGCCAGCCTGATCCTAGCGTGATTCAGTCATTGAATTATCAGCCAGAATTTCAAAAAGACGTTTGGGACTATTTATCTTCACTGGTCGATAAAGAGCGTGTAGAAGATGGCATCCGCGCCAAGCGTCAATGGGCAGATACGCTACGTCAAATTGAATCACGCTATGGCGTCAAAGCCGAGCACGTACTAGGTGTATGGGGCGTTGAGTCAAACTTTGGGCAGACATTGGGCAAAAAACCTTTGTTTGAGTCTCTAGCGACGCTGTCTTGTTTTGATCGCCGTCAGAGCTACTTCCAAGGTGAATACGCTAATGCACTAAAAATCGTCCAAAACGGTGATATCGCGCCAAGTGATATGACCGGCTCATGGGCAGGCGCTTTTGGGCAAACGCAATTTATGCCAAGCACCTTTTTAGAGTTGGCAGTTGATTTCGATGGTGATGGTCGCCGCGACTTGGTCAATAGTGTGCCTGACGCGCTAGCCTCTACCGCCAACTTCTTAGATAAGCGCGGCTATCGCACGGGCGAGCCTTGGGGTTACGAAGTCAAGCTACCCAGTGGATTTTGGGCAGCGTCTGACCGTAAAAACAAGAAGTCTATTAGCCACTGGCGCAATCAAGGTATCACGCTCGCCAATGGTAGCCCATTGCCAAACGATTTGAGTAGTGCTGGTCTATTATTACCCGCTGGCAAAGATGGTCCTGCTTTCTTAGTCGGTAAAAACTTCGATACGTTTTATTCTTATAATGCGTCAGAAAATTACGCATTGGCAATCGCCCATTTATCAGACTTAATCACCAAAGAGGACAGCAGCAAAACTGACTTTGTCACGGCATGGCCTACCGATGACCCTGGTATCAGTCGCCAGCAAGCCAAAGATATCCAGCAGGCGTTATTGAACGCGGGTTACGATATTGGTGGTGTTGACGGCATTATTGGCGACAATACCCGTATCGCGATTCAGCAATACCAATCTAGTCGTGGTATCTTGCCAGCGGATGGCCGCGCAGGACAGAAATTCTACCGCGCAATCATTGGAGATGCTGGAAACACAGCCCCGAAAAGTACGCAATACGGCAATCAATACGGACAGCCGTCGAATAGCCAGCCTTTAAACCCTGCCTCTGCTGATCGCATGGGACAGTTGATTCAGCAGCAAACGAGTACTCCTAATACTTACTCGACGCAGCCTTCTGTACAATCACCTACCTCTGGTAACACACGCTATCGCCGTGTCACTGGTAGCGACGGTGTGGTGAAACTCGTTCGTGTTGACGAAGGTTCTTAGTATTCCGCGGATGTATCTTAGATTAAGCAAATAAAAAAGCCACGTTAATAATAACGTGGCTTTTTTCATAGGATCTATTCTTTAGTTTTTAGTCAATTTTTAACTTAAACGATCGGTGGTGGGTTCGGTTTACCATTGTCACCATCCCAGTTCTCACGTGCTTTTTCATCTAGATCAGCAGGCGTTTTTGGCTCCCACTTGCCGTTTTCTTTCCAAGTAGCATCGCCCCAATCAGCATCTTCTTCTTTTCTGTCCAAGTCTTTATAAGCTTGGCTAGGGTCGATACCGCGACGTTTCATGTCCGCTACTTGCTCTTCTAGGGTATGAAACTGCTCGGCAGCATGCATAGATTCTTCTAAGCCATCAAGCTCTTTTTTTAATGCATCGTTTTTAGCGTTACTCATCAGGTGCTCTCCTTAGTCAGTATTATTATACGATTTATATACATTCGACTTATATGTATACAATATATACGTCAGTAATTTTAATATAAATAATGTATTTATTATCAATCTCTGATTAGTCTCAATATTACCAGTCTTAAATGGATTCACAACCGTTGACGCGTATGCTTTGTATTACAAAACGTAGTCACAGCCACACGTGTGCTCTTTACAGCAGATAGGCTATGACTATTTTGGAATGAGGGAGGCAGGAATATTATTAGTGCAGAGTGCGAATCATTGGGAGTTATGATGGACTTCGTTCAATAAATTTTTTGCGTGAAAGGTCAACTTCCAAAGTTCTTGCGAGACGCGAGTGCCATAGGTTGTGAGCTGGATCCAGTTTGCACCCACTAGCTGACGTTGTAGCTGGTTCAAATCATCTTGAGAAATTTGGCAGCGCGAGACGGCATGGACATTCGGCATCTCTTTTTTGATGTCTTGCTCAGCTTTTGACGCTATCAAGCGATTCACAGCATTTTGCAAGCCATAGCTCGAAAAGGTCGCTGGTATTTTCATCAAGGCGATCAATATCTCTTGCCATGTCAAGGTCATGGGTCTGGTAACATCGGTTAGGTTGCCACCTGCATAAGCTTGAGCGCTATACTGAATATCAAAAGCTTCTAGCAATAGAATGGGCTTACTCACATCATCAGAGACGAATTCATCAGCAGGTGGGCTATTTTCCTTTAGCGTTTTGTCAGTAGACAATAGATCTGCAAACCGTTCCGCCACGGTTTGCTTGCTAAATTTAATCATTTCCTCATTAGCTCTCAGCCATCCACCAACGACCTGATGATTGGTCACTGCGTTATAGTAAGCTTGTACAAGTAATGGCTCAATATCCGTTTCTGTATCATAATAATATATCGTATTGTCCTGCCGAGTTACCGACTTAATAAATTCTTGCAGTTGACGACTGATAATCGCATCTGGATGATGATTTTTGATTAAGATGATTAACGGTTTGAGCTTGGCTTTGGCATTCAAATAGCTCAAATGCATTTGCTAACGCCATTCCTTTGCACGGTGCCATAACTGTCTCCAATGAGCATCAGTGCATAATCGCAGGAGTCAATACATTGTCGACCATATAGCGATGCTTTTGGCAATTGGCTCGACACATCATAGGTCAAGAAAGCCCGCGACTGAAAAAATATCGCCAAGCTGTCCAAGACCAACAATTGATCATTGTCAGCGCATATGATGTGAATATGATAGCGACGGTTTGGCACAATCACCTCTAAGCTTAGGTCATGACATAGAATAATATGATATAAAATAGAGCACAAATATCTTGTGTTGCACAGCCTAGCATAATCTTATAAAAATAAGCTCAATTTATTTTTAATATATCAATATTATGGTTATGGGTTTGATATAAACACCTTTAGCTGCGCCTATTCAGAACAGTATTGCAAGATGGCGTCTTTGCCAAGCAAACGCGCTATTAAAGTACCCAGTTTATCATCGAACTTAGTCGCATAAAAAATCAATGGCGGTCGAATGACAACTTTTGTTTTGTCAGTTGTTTCTAAACAATGATCATCTGGGGTATTGTCAACCAATGCAGACAGCTGGTTTGCAGCCAATAGCTGCTTAACTCGCTCAGCAATGGCTTGTCCAGAATCAACGACCTGCATCGCCAATTGCTGCTGAGCAATCTCATCTAACAAAAACGTTTTGAAAAATGGATAGTGCGTACAGCCTAGTACCAATTGATCAACGCCATCATGAGCAAATAATGTGAGCTGCTGGCGTAATCTTAAAGCAGTATCATCCTGCTCTGGCATTCCCGCCTCTACCCAAGGTACCAATTGCGGATCAAAATATTTGGTCACTACCGTATTGTTGGGTTTAGCAAAGTGATCGATGACCTCATTAAGCAATGTGCCATTCAAGGTAGCTTTAGTCGCTAAAACGACCACGCGACCAGTTTTGCTCGCCGATATGGCGGGCTTTAGCGCCGGGACTAATCCGACGATAGGCAGCTGCGGATAACGCCGTCTGGCTGTTTCCAAAGCATAAGCTGAGGCGCTATTACAAGCAATAACAATGAGCTTGCAGCCCTGCTCATACAACCAATCAACGGCTGTTAAAGTCAACGCTTCAATATCAGCGCTATCACGATTACCATAAGGCACATTTAAGGTGTCTGCATAATAGACATAACGCTCGGCAGGCAACTGCTGTGCCAAATGTAGATAAACAGACAGTCCACCGACACCAGAGTCAAACAATCCGATTGGCGCATTGCGCTTTTTATTATTTATAACTGTGCCGAGATTCATTTTATGGATGTCAGCTTTAGCATTAGTTGCATTCTCGACATGCTCAACATGTTTACCATCAAGCTATCTGAGCGCATTTTCACCCTATTTAAGCTATTACTTGCAGCAATATCCATCACTACTCTACTGCCATTTTTATATACATATTGTCATCTTTATGCTGTTTGCTGTTTGCTGTTTGGCATACTACAGTAATTATCTGGTGATTTATCGCTATAGTCGGTTCAATATAATTTGGATACAAGGAGGGCAAGCGAAAGTACTACAAATAGTAGACTAAGCGAGCCTGACACCGTATCTGATTTATATAGGATTGACTATATCTAAGCCGTAAATCATTTGACAGATACTTAGCTTTGAGACCTTGCATTACTGTCTGGCATCGACAGCTCATAGGATTTTCCGCCACTTTGTAACGTCAGTATCGTCTCACCATTTTGCTCTGTCAATTCGCCAATTTCGCTCAAGTGATAAAAAGTATTACGCCCAATAAGTGCGTCCAAACCATTTCTAACGGGCATATAAGGACGTACCTGCATATCAATTGCTGTCTGCTGACTGTTTTCAGTATTTATCGCAGCTGTCTGCTGATCAATCGTATCATTGTCTGTAGGATTATACGCCTTTAATGTGATGGTGTGCTCATCATCTAAACGCACCACATCGCCAGTCGTCGTGGTAAATTCTAGCCAACGGTTATTGCCTTCGTTGACGATACCGACGTCATTGATTAATAAAGGGGCATCTTCAACTTGGATACGGATTTTCTGTACTGGCGTCTTTAAAAAATATTCAATGATGCCATTATTGTCTTCTTTCCATAAAATAGTCGCAAATAAGCTCACCAATGACTCTCTGGTCATTTGCCCGCCTTCATGCCACCACTCGCCATTTGCTTTTATGACCAGATCCATATCGGCCACATCTTTTGGGTGCCATTTATCCAATGGTGGGATGGCACGTCCTACACGTTTGCCTACGGTAGACTTTAGATACTGACTGAGAGAATCTATATTATTTAGCTCAGATAGCACGTCTTTTGGCGGTTTAGCTGCCGTTTCATCGTTTTGAATTATGTCTTCATTATTGTTATTCATCGTATAATCCTTTACTTAGTATTCAAAGTTTGGCAAATCTATTATTACTATAAATTTTAGTTTCGGGTATGATGAAAACATATCATCTTAGCACCCTCATTAGTTCAATCTTACCTTAACATCGATACTCATAAATGCGTATCGTGTTTGTAGGACTTTTCTTTTATAATGAGTAACGATTTTTTATTGAAATGGTCAAGTGGGTGTTGTGTTAATGACACATTTTACGTGATGTGTTGATATCCTTAAATACATGGATCTCGACAGTAACATGGTCAATTGATGTCGCAAAGACAGTTTTTATCGGGCAGCCATATGTCTGAGTAATGTTAGCGCCGCAAGTCTATTATTCAATTGTTAAGCTAATGATGCCCTGAGATAAGCCACTAAAAGTTTAGGAGTAGGTATGCAAGAGCAAGACAATCAAAAGCCAGTCATTGATAATGACACTGTGAATACTGACCCATCAGTAGCGACAGAGACGGCAAATCTAGATAAAGCAGAGCCAGCCGTTGTGACCCAAGAAGCGCCAGCTGAAACAGTCGCTATCGACAAAGCGCCAGAGCCAGTAGTAGAAGCTGTCGCGGCAGAGCCTGAGATTGAACGTGAGTCCATGGAATTTGACGTTATCATCGTTGGTGGTGGACCTGCTGGGCTATCTGCTGCTATCCGCCTGCGTCAGCTCGCTATCGCTGCTGGTAATGATGAGTTTATGGTTTGTGTGGTCGAAAAAGGTTCTGAGTTTGGTGCGCATACCTTATCAGGTGCTGTCATCGAACCGCGCGCTTTGAACGAGCTGATACCAAACTGGAAAGAAAAAGGCGCGCCGCTTAATGTGCCAGCGACCGAAGATCGCTTTTATTATTTAAACTCAGCCACGCGCTCTACTAAAGTACCTGACTCGTTGATTCCAGGACCGATGCACAACAATGGCAACTATATTGTCTCCTTGGGCAATGTGGTGCGCTGGTTGGCGGTACAAGCTGAAGAGCTTGAAGTCATGATGTTCCCAGGCTTCCCTGCAGATGATATCTTATATAACGATGACGGTTCTGTACGCGGTGTCTTAACGGGCGATATGGGTGTGGCTTCCAATGGCGAAGCCAAGCCTAGCTTTGAGCCAGGTTATGAGTTACTTGCTAAGTACACTATTTTTGCCGAAGAGCCGTGGTCATTTAGGTAAGCGCTTAATTAGCCGTTTTGATCTTGATAAAGACTCAGATCCTCAGCATTATGGTATTGGTCTAAAAGAGCTGTGGGACGTAGCACCTGAGAAACACGAGCAAGGCGTGGTCATGCACGGTCTTGGCTGGCCATTGACCGAAACAGGCTCTACTGGTGGCTGGTGGTTATATTTCGACGAAAACAACCAAGTAAGTTTTGGTCTTGTCGCTGACCTGTCTTACCACAACCCATATATGTCGCCATTCGATGAGATGCAGCGCCTAAAGACCCATCCTGTGATCAAAAACGTATTGGAAGGCGGCAAGCGCATCTCTTATGGCGCACGTGCTTTAACCAAAGGTGGCTTAAACTCTCTACCGAAATTCACTTTCCCAGGTGGTGTATTGGTCGGTGATGATGCTGGATTCTTGAACCCCGCTAAAATCAAAGGCACACACACATCGATGAAGTCAGGCATGCTAGCCGCCGAAGCCATCTTTGAGGCACTACAAGCCGATCGTCAGCATGATGAAGTGGTTGCTTATACCACCATGTATAAAGAGTCATGGTTGTATCAAGACAACTATGAGTCACGCAACTTCTCGCCTGCAATACATCGCATGGGTCTGTTTATGGGCGGTGCTTTTACCTTTATCGAGCACAACTTATTAAAAGGTAAAATGCCGATTACCTTACATGACAGCCTGCCAGATTATGATCAGTTAGAGCGTGCCAATCATGCTTTTCAGCCAACCTACCTCAAGCCTGATGGCAAACTGGTATTTGACAAGCTGTCATCGGTATTTATCTCTAATACTAATCATGCAGAAGACCAGCCGGTACATTTGAAACTGACTGATCCAACGGTACCTGTTTCAATTAACTTACCGTTATATGCTGAGCCTGCCCGTTTATACTGCCCAGCTGGGTATATGAAGTGGTAAAAGATGCCGAAGGAGCTAAGTTTGTGATCAATGCGCAAAACTGTGTGCATTGTAAAACTTGTGATATCAAAGATCCTTCACAGAATATCACTTGGGTAACGCCAGAAGGTGGCGGTGGCCCTAACTATCCTAATATGTAAATATAACAATGTTAGAACTAATCACTAATACTAAAAACCGCCCTTATGAATTCATAAGGGCGGTTTTTTTAACTTCGACACATGAGACAAGTTTATCTTTAATCAGGTGAGATTAATCCGTCCATGCATCACGATTGGCTTCGTTTTTAAGCTTCACAAAGTCATCAGGATTAAACTTGATTTGATCGCCAGTTTTACCTTCTTTAATCTGACGCTCGTAATCACGCAATATGCGTAGCGCTACGGGTGACAAGATTAAAATAGCCACTAAGTTAACGAGTGCCATTAGACCCATTGATAAGTCAGCGAAGTTCCATATGGCAGGAAGACTGGCAATAGCACCCACAAATACCATACCAAGTACCATAAAGCGGAATATCATGATCATGACTTTGGCATTTTTTTCACCAGAGATAAATTCAAGATTAGATTCACCATAACTATAATTGGCAATGATAGAGGTGAAAGAGAAGAAGAAAATAGCGATCGCAACGAAGATAACACCCATATCACCCACATACTGCGACAGTGCCAACTGAGTCAGCTGAATACCTTCTTGCTCAACACTAGGATCGACCACGCCGGACAAAATAATAATCGACGCCGTTGCCGTACAAATGACAAGCGTATCCATAAACACACCCAGCATTTGCATAAATCCTTGCACCGCTGGATGATCGGGGTGACTTTTCGCTGTTGCCGCCGCATTAGGCGCTGAACCCATACCCGCCTCATTTGAAAACAGACCACGCTTGATACCGTTAATCATTGCCTGAGCAATACCATAACCAATCACCCCGCCTGCTGCTTGCTCAAAACCAAATGCCGATTTAACAATTAACACAATCGCCGCTGGGAATTGACTAAAATTCGTCACGATAATGAACAAGGCCAATAAGATATAGAGAATCGCCATAACGGGTACGATTTTACCTGCAATACGAGCAACCGAGCGCAAACCACCGAATACCACTGGCGCCACTAATACAACCAATACCAAGCCTGTCATCCACGTTGGAACACCGAATGCTTCGTTGGTCGCTTGTGCGATGGTATTTGACTGCACGCCATTAAAGGCTAAACCGAACGCTACTAATAAGCATAATGAGAAAAATATCGCTAGCCAGCGCTGACCGAGACCTTTTTCGATGTAATAAGCCGGTCCACCGCGGTAAACATTGTCATTGTGCGGCACTTTATAGGCTTGTGCTAATGTTGATTCGATAAAACTGGTCGACATACCGACGATCGCAGTCATCCACATCCAAAACACTGCACCCGGACCGCCAAGGTAAATCGCGATTGCGACCCCTGCCAAGTTACCTGTACCGACCCGCGCTGCCAATGAGGTCATCAGCGCCTCAAATGAGCTGATGCCGCCATCTTTACGCCCTTGATTGGACACGCGCAATAGCTGCCACATATGCCCAAAGTGGCGAAACTGAATAAAACGTGTGGCAATGGTAAAATAAAGACCCGCACCAATCAGTACGAACATCAGTAATCCATACCAAGGGTTACTCGCAATCAACCAATCATTGTTGCCCCAAATGATGCTGACACCATAATTGACGATGCTATTAAACCAACCTGCTATCCCTTCACCCATACTGCTATCCTCTCACTTACATTTTATACTGCTAGTATATTTTATGGATTGATGTGATTAATGATATTTAAAAATGCTTACTAATCCCTCTGCCTACTCATGAAACAGTAAATATCTGATCAATATACTGGCAAAGTAAATCACTAACATCCTGTCGCTACATTTTAACTGACTAGAGATTATTTAACTATTTCAAACCTCTATTATAAAATTAAATAACTACGAACTTTTGTAAGGTATTTAGATAAAAATCAAAAAAATATTTTTTATATGAAATACTAAAGAAAACTTTTGAGACTAGGTCAACAAATAGATTTTAAAACGTATTCATATAAACACCATTCCAAAAAAATAGTCACTGCCATAATATTTATTGAGTAAAGTATTGGTATATTTATAGAATGAATGACTTTTATTGCTAATAATGCTCTAATACCTCTATAAAACTAAATCCTTAATATAAATAGGGTTTTAGCACAACACCTGAGCAACGGCCTTTTTTTTAGCTGCTCTCTCTAACATAAGTTGACCATGGTTTCCATAAAGCAAACATTTAGTTACATAAAGTAAATAAAATTTATTTATTGTTAATTAAGTCAATATTGTATATATTCCCAATAAGTTCATAAATATTTCTTGCAATACTTATTGGCATGAATAATAAGTTGAAATATTAAGACAATATCATCAGGGATGATGAGCATAATAAGACAGAGGACTGTCAATCAATAACGACCCTCCTCCATAAATCCTCATCTCTATATACTATAAATCCAGTCATTCTATAGCCCATAATTCTTGTTAGATGTTTAGGTTATAGTCGACCCACAGCCATATTTTACAATGTAATTTTTAGCAAAATCGAACCACAGAAAAGTATTTTTTGCAGTGCTTTGATTGATAGAAATCTGCTTTTTTTTCGATAATATTGGGTTACTTACTACTGGTTGGTCATTCTGCTTTATCAGCCTATAAACTAATTTTAGGATCCGTTTATAGACAACGTATCGAACTGTCTTCCATCATGTGATACATGCTAAAGCAAAATAACTTGTCAGGCTCAAATCAGTAATCTTGTTTTTATGTTAGGCAAAAGGAGTTGTCCTATGGAAAACCACAACGATCCATCCGGTTATTGGCGTGCCAATGTCCGTCTCATCTTAGGTAGCCTATTTATTTGGGCGCTATGCTCATACGGGTTCGGGATTTTGTTACGTCCTCTCTTAGCAGGTATTAAAATCGGTGGTACCGACTTGGGCTTTTGGTTTGCTCAGCAAGGATCCATTGGGGTATTTATCGTTTTAATTTTCTTCTACGCTTGGCGTATGAATAAGTTAGATAAACAATACGGCGTAGACGAGGAATAGCCCCATGAGTCAATTTACGATTAATATTATTTTTGTAGGTCTATCTTTCGCTCTATACTTCGGTATTGCAATTTGGGCACGTGCTGGCACAACGAGTGAATTCTACGTAGCAGGCGGCGGTGTTCACCCTGTCGTCAACGGTATGGCAACGGCTGCTGACTGGATGAGTGCTGCGTCATTTATTTCGATGGCAGGTATTCTTGCCGCTGGCGGTTATGGCGCATCAACTTATTTGATGGGTTGGACAGGTGGTTATGTACTACTGGCAATGCTCCTAGCACCTTATTTACGTAAATTTGGTAAGTTTACGGTACCTGACTTCATCGGTGACCGTTTTTATTCAAAAACGGCAGCAATGATTGCCGTAATTTGTTTGATTATCGCGTCAACGACTTATGTTATTGGTCAGATGACGGGTGCTGGTGTCGCTTTCTCACGCTTCTTGGAAGTTGAAAACACTACTGGTCTACTGATTGCTGCGGTTGTTGTCTTCTTCTACGCTGTACTTGGTGGTATGAAAGGGATTACTTATACGCAGGTAGCGCAGTATGTGGTTCTAATGATTGCATATACCATTCCTGCTGTTTTCATCTCACTTGAGTTAACAGGCAATCCAATTCCAGGTTTGGGCTTGTTTTCAAACCATGTGGAAGCAGGCGTTCCTATCTTAACCAAGCTAGATCAGGTGGTTACTGATTTGGGTTTCACGGCTTATACCGCTGACGTTCCTAACAAGCTAAACATGGTGCTATTTACCTTATCGCTCATGATTGGTACAGCAGGTCTACCACACGTTATCATCCGCTTCTTCACCGTACCTAAAGTCGCTGATGCGCGTTGGACAGCTGGTTGGACGTTGGTATTTATCTCGCTATTATACTTCACTGCTCCTGCCGTAGGTGCAATGGCACGTTTAAACCTGATTGATACGATTTATCCACAAGGGGTAGCAGAAGCACCTATAAACTATGATCAACGTCCAGATTGGATGAAGACATGGGAAGATACCGGTCTTATTAAATATAATGATCTTAATAATGATGGTCGTATCCAAATGTACAACGACAGTGGCTTGGTGCCGCTGAGCTTGCCTTGACTGCTGCACAAGTGGATGGTGGCGATGTAGCCGCTGCCACTGCAGCTGTAGAGACTGCACGTGTCGCACAGGATCTAGAACTTGATGGACGCTTTACCGCAGCAGGCTGGAAGGGTAATGAGCTGGATGTCAATGCCGATATCTTAGTATTAGCTAACCCAGAAATTGCGAATCTTCCACCATGGGTTATTGGTCTTATCGCCGCAGGTGGTTTGGCAGCAGCGCTCTCAACAGCAGCAGGCCTACTACTGGCTATTTCGTCAGCGATCAGTCATGACTTGATTAAACGAAACCTTAATCCAAATATTACTGATAAAGGCGAATTGAGAGTTGCGCGTATTACGATGGGTGTTGCGATTGTAGTTGCTACTTGGTTAGGAATAAATCCACCAGGGTTTGCCGCACAGGTAGTCGCATTAGCATTCGGTATCGCTGGTGCATCGCTCTTCCCTGCACTGATGATGGGTATTTTCTCTAAACGGATCAATAATGTTGGTGCCATCGCTGGTATGCTAACAGGTCTGATTAGTATCCTTGTTTATATCTTTGTCTTTAAAGGTTGGTTCTTCATTAGCGGTACAGCGAACTTCCCTGATACGGCAGAGTATTGGTTGTTTGGTATCTCACCACTATCATTTGGTGCGATTGGGGCATTGCTTAACTTTATCGTAGCGTTTGCTGTCTCTTATGCTACTGCTCCGCCACCATTACACATTCAAGAGTTGGTTGAAAGTGTCCGCTCTCCACGTGGCGCGGGCGGTGCAGTCGACCACTAAGTGTATAAATGAGAATATATCTTCAGTTACTATATATCACTCACAGGCAGTAGCTGCTTGTGAGTGATTTTTTTATCTTTTATTTATTATAAAAAATGTTAGATTTTTGCTTTATTGAATATACTTTATTAACTATGCTTAGGACGTGTCCTCAATTAAATCGATTACCCTGTAAATGGGCTAAAAATGGCTAAATTTTGCCAAACATCGTCAATAGCTTATCAATATCTCGATATTATTTGCGCTACTTTCCTTGTCTGACGGCAATTTATCTCATTTTTATGAGCATTTTTAAAATGAGAACACGCCCTAGTTAAAAGCGCTCAATTAAAAGTGCTTAACGCATTAAGGAAGATTTTATGCTTTTTGAGTTTATCGCTACCATTGCTGCCGCATTTGGCATGGCTGGTCTGGCACTCATTATAACTCACCTCAGTAAACTGGCTGGCAAACGCGCACCAAAGTGGCTTATTCCTTTGTTTGCTGCGATTGGTATGTTTGCCTTTCAAATACACCAAGAGTATAACTGGTATGGTCAGCAAGTGAGCAAGTTACCAGCAAGCGCGCAAGTCGTCAAAGTAGCAAAAAGCACCGAGTGGTTTCGCCCATGGTCTTATATCAAACCGCAAATATTACGTTTTATCGCTGCCGATACCGCCAACGCTAGCGTGCAGGTAGACAATCCAGATGTATATTTGGTTAATTTATATCTGTTTGAAAGACGCAGAAGCGTGCAGAAAGTACCACAAGTTATAGACTGTCGTATTCCTGCGCGTGCCGATTATGTCATACCCGAAAAAGACAGTAAGCTAACGATTGATGAACATGTCAAGCAAACAACAGCATGGCGAGAGTTGGCAACAGATGACCCGTTGTTCATTAGTATTTGTACTGGTAAAAGCTAACCTCCTCATAAATATGCAAATACAACCCTGCTAAAATAGCTGATTATTAAGGGATTTAAGACGGCTTATATTATAGTCATGTATTCAATTGCGCTGAGAAGCTGCGGTATAAGTATGCTTAGAATTAGCGCCTAACAGCAATCCAGCGCATAGACCACCGAAGTGCGCCGCAAACGAGATACCTTGTTGCGGCATCAATCCTTGCTTGATGGTCAACCAATAGCCAGTACCCATGACAATACAGGCAATCAAATAACCCCAACGCCGCGCAAATACAGCACCGCCTATCATATAGCCGAGCATCGCGAAGCATAATCCTGATGCGCCAACATGAATTGACAATGGCGAGCCAATGATCCAAGTGACCAATCCAGACGCGATAATGAGCTTAATCACTGTTCGATAAGCATTCTTCTCAAACAATCCAAACAAAAATAAAATTTGTAACAACGTCAAAGTGTTACCAAGCAAATGTGAAAAATTGCCATGCATCGTCCATGACGCAAATACCCCAATCATACTGCCCACATCTAAGGCACGAGGCACAATCCCAAAGATATTCCACATGCCGAATAATGCCACTTCATTTAAAAAAAACATGCCCCACATCGGTATTAATACAAAAGCATATAAGCCTATAACCTGCTTTATTCGTATCATAATCAAGCTAAGCAGTTGCTGCCAATTCATATAATGCCCTATTCTTTTAATTCATGTTTTAATCTATGTTTTTAGCGATATTTTAATGACTCAGCGTAGCAGTGGAGCGTGTTACAGGTGTAAAATCTAACAATGCAGCCTCTTTGTCAGTCATCAAATAACTGTCACTATGTAATAACGACGTCGAGTGATAAGGCACTAAAGCGGTGGGTACGAAGCGACGAGCGGCATCGATATGTTTGATAGAATCATCAAAAAAGATATGAGGTGCAAATGTTCTAAGCACAGCTGTTTTTTCTAAACCTCCTAAGAAAAACGCCATATCAACATTGACGCCCCACTCTCGCAATGTCTTAATCGCACGCAGATCAGCGGGTGCGTTGCGAGCTGTCACCAATGCAATCTTTATTGGAGAATACTTGAGACCAGCGGGTAGACGTTCCTGTAAATTTGATAGTTTAATCAAAAGTTCAGCATAGGGGCCTTTTTCAATGGGTAAATCACGCATCTGTATTTCGCGATCGTGAAAAGCACGCAGTCCTTTTTGCTTGTACAGCAGTTCACCTGAATCATCAAACAGCACCGCATCACCATCAAAAGCAATACGTAGCTGATCAGTATCTAACTCATAGGTATTGACAGGGGTTGCATCGAGTATCGCACAAGCGCAGATATTGGCATCAGCCACTTGCTGGGCATCTTCGCGATTGGTCGTCAAAAATAGATCGACGTTGAAGTCTTTAATATAAGGAGCAACAGAACTGCCTGAAATAAATGCCGAGCGTGAGATAGTCAGCTCATGTTCAAGAATGGCATTGAGGACTTGAATGCCCGTATCTGGACTACTCTTTGAAACAATGACCACTTCCACCAAAGGTGTCTCAACCTCTAAATCTTGCATGCCATCATTGCAATAATTATTCAGATTTAATAGAGCTTTAATTAATGGATAACCAGCACCAATACTGAGAGCATCGTTTTCACGCTTGGTCATATAGTCTCGAAACTCTTTTATGGCGCTTACAGGTCTCTGCTCTAGCAGCTCTAGTAAATAATTTTCTGATTCTGTTAAATCAAAAAGTGCCGTTGCAGAAATCGCGACGATGAGCGTATTACTAAAATCGACTGCATGATTTTCTCTACTTATAAAGTTATCTATTCGGAAATGCCAACCAGTTTACTACATTCACAAGCCCTTAGAATGATAAGAAAAGTTATCCACGTATAATGTCATTTAGTATAAAAACTACTTTTAGGTAATCAAAATGACCGCTCAAAAAATGTCTCATAATGTGACTTTATGTGGAATAATTTAACCATAGAATTATTACGCTAACTTTTTCTTTTATCATAAAAAAGCCATATTGTTATGGAAACAATATGGCTCTATTAATGAACAATGTAGATGAGCAACGAAGCTATGATTTTCTAAGCTTACTTTTATCAATAGGGCTTACGTTAGCAGCACTAAAGATATCGCTGGAAAGGCGACCAAAATAACCAGTCGAATCAGATCAGAGACAATGAACGGTGCGACCCCGCGAAACATATCAGACAGCTTAATATGGGGTGCCATCGCTTTAATGACAAAGATATTCATCCCCATCGGCGGCGTAATCAGTCCAAGCTCTACTGTCAATACAGCGATGATACCAAACCATACGGGATCAAACCCTAACGCCACAATGATTGGATATACCACTGGAATGGTAATGACCAGCATCGCCAAAGCATCCATGAACAACCCTAAGAGGAAGTACATGATTAAGATACAGATCAGTACAATCATCGGGCTGACTGCTAATGTACCAATCCAAGTCGCTAGCGTATAAGACAAGCGTGAGACGGAGATAAAGTAACCCAAGGCTTCTGCACCCAGCAGCATAAAGAACACCACCGCTGATAATGCAAGCGTTTCAATCAAAGATTGCTTTAGACCTTTTATACGCATGCCTTTGGCAAAAGCATAAGCCCAAGAAACAAAAGCACCGACTGCCGCTCCTTCTGTCGGAGTAAATAACCCAAAGAAAATACCAGCGATAATCACAATAAAAATAAAGCTAAATGGTATGAGTCCCGTCAATGACAGCAGCTTGGCTTTCCAAGAAGTAGGCTCACCGCGACGCGCTAAATGCGGCTTCCAGCGTACCATAATCATAACAGTGATTGAATACATCACCATGCCCAAAATCCCAGGCAAGAAACCAGCGATGAACATGTCACCGACTGACTGCTGGGTTAAGATGGCATAGACCAGTAGCGCAATGCTAGGCGGAATCATAATACCTAACGTGCCACCCGCTGCTAAAATACCACAGGCAAAACCTGGTTGATAACCATATTTCTCCATTTGTGGCAGCGCAACTTTGGTCATAGTGGATGCTGTGGCTAAGGATGAGCCTGAAATAGAAGCAAAAATACCAGACGATCCTATACCAGCAATACCCAAACTGCCCCTCACTCCCCCAAAAATAGTTCGGGTAGCTTCAAACAACTTCCCTGCCATACCTGAATGAGTGGCAAAAACGCCCATTAAAATAAATAAGGGAATCGCACTAAAGTCATATTTGGCTAGCACATCTACCGGAATATCTTTGAGCATTTGCAGTGCGCCACTGGGCGCCGTCACTGCGCCAAAACCAACCAATCCAACACCTAACATGGCAAGCGCCACTGGAACTCGTAGGACAACAAGCAGTATCATGACGATTAAGCCGATAGCTCCAATAATTTCTGGACTCATGCGCCTGTCTCCTCGGCGTCAAAGAACTCGCCCGTTTTAAAGATATTGATGGATTCGATTAATGAGCGAATGGCGAGTAAGAGACTTAAAAATGCACTAAATGCATAGATGGGAATCATTGACAATCGAAGATCTTGAGTGACTTTGCCGTATTCTATGGCATCAACAGCACTCTCATAAAGCCCCCAAGCAAAAACGATACCAATGATAAAAAAGCCCATCATAAAGACGCCCATCATATAGCCTTTGACGGCTTGCGGCATTTTTGGGTAAAGACATCAACGATGATTTGTGAGCGTTCGACGAAAGCGCCAAAGGCAGCAAGTAAAGCAAAGAGCATGAAATAAGAGACGATCTCTACACTGCCTTTAACGGTAAAGCCAAACTCGCCACCAGTCAGCTTGAAAATATAACGAGCAGTCACATCGAGCATCGTTGTGAGGACAATAATAATAAGGCTGATACCACCAATAAACTGGCATAATCTAGAGATTAGAATACTGATTTTTACTAAAAATGCCATGTGACACCTCCAATGGGTTATACCACTTTACAAGCGGCACTGGCAGCTTTTGCTTTCTCATAGACACTATCAGCATCTAAACCCAAAGCATTGACATCACTTAGATATTTTTTAGTACCTTTTTCAAGTGGTCCTTTCCAATCAGGATCATTCAATGGATCAGGAATTTCAACGATCTCATCGCCTTTAGCTTTAGCAGCTTGAATGGCCATTTGATCATGCTTATCAAACACTTCACCAACTTTATTAGCCAATGCCATTCCTGAGTTTTTATCCAACACTTGCTTTAAATCATCAGGTAAGTTGTTATATTTATCCTTATTCATAGTAACCATCAGCGCCGAACTATAAAAAGGAATATTGGTATGATATTTGGTGATTTCGTCAATTTTGAACGCTGTTACGGCCTCCCATGGAAAACTCAACCCATCGACGACGCCGCGCTGTAGCGAGGTATACATATCATTAGCAGGCAATCCTACTGGTGACGCCCCAGCACTTTCGATAATGTCACCCGCGACCGCAGAAGGGCGGCGGATGCGCATGCCTTTCATGTCTTCAGGAGTCCGAATCAACTTATCCGTAGTATGCAGTGAGCCAGGCCCAGCGCCATACATAAATAGTAGATGTGAGTCTTCATACTCACTAGCAAGCGTGCCATCCTCATAAAGAGTCTGAAGCATACAACCCATTTGAGTCGCTGAGTTTGATAAACCAGGAAGTTCAGTGATTTGAGTTAAAGGAAAACGTCCACTGGTATAACCATGTGCTTGTGAGCCGATATCTATCGTACCTTTAGCAGCAGATTCGTACGTAACATCTGCTTTGGCAAGACCCGCGGAAGGATACAACTCTACTTTTAAGCGACCATTAGAATCTGTCTCTATTTGCTTGGCCCAAGGTTCAAAAACCTCTGTGCTAATAGAAGAGGTTGCTGGCCAAAAGTGGGAGAAGCGTAAAACGGTCGTTTCTTGAGAGTTTGCTGATGAGCCATCAGTCGTGTTAGCAGATTGGTTAGAGCAGCCTAAAAGACTAACAGCCGCTAAGGCACCAATTGAAAAAAGAGGAGCTAGCTTCATTATCAATTCCTTTTGATAATTGTGAAAATAGGAGTAATACATCACTGGTAAATAATCCAATCTATACCAGATGTAATAATTTACAAGTTTTAAATATATCTTTTACATACCTGTAATAAAAATATAGTTTAAAATTAGCAGCTATAATGATATAAGTCAAATCATTTTGATGGCAGGACTAGAAAATATATTCATAAAATTGCATAGCAATTAAACAAAAAAATCGTCAATTCAAATAGAAAATACACTTATAGAGTGTGAATTATAAAAGTAAGTTAGATTAAGTATAATTTTACACTTAATCTCCCAAATCCCACACAAAGAAAATCCCCCGCCTAGATAACTAGTCGGGGGATATTTCA
>NZ_BAWJ01000022.1 GCF_000586475.1 Psychrobacter sp. JCM 18903
CGACCAGTATCAGCGACAATGGTGGTCATGGTACGAAGCTGTTGTAATGCGCTCATCAGATATCCTTTTGATCAAAAACAGATTGTGTTCAGTTACGTGGTAATTTTCTACTTTATAGTGCTATTTGCTATCAGTTTTAGACTGTAACATAGTTTTGAGTGGATGTTCCTTCATAGTTTTGCCGTGCATCGCTGCCATATTGCCTCTGTTTGCCAATATTGACGAATTTACGCGCATTTACACATGGGCACTGTCGATAGTTTTTGTTATAGTAGAGCGGGTCAGCGATCTGGCTGCTACATTTGCATGCTGGTGTGTGTGACTAACATACGGCAATAGTAGACGATAGCGCTCGCCGTGCAGGGTGCTTTTGAGAGGCTGCCTGCTATTTAGTGTGATTCCTATCGAATATCATTGCTAGTATGCTTGACACCTTTGACCGTCATTGAGTGCTGATTCAATAATGAAATGATTGGTTGTCGATAATTAGAAATACTTGAAGCCTTCAAAGTTAAAAAAGCAGTACCTAACTAGTAAAAAACTCAGTAATAATTTTAGAAAAAGGATAGGCGGTAATGAGTGAGCAGTCATCAGAGCAAAACATGGATAAGCTAAATCAAGCCATCGCAGGGGCTAACGATACTGCAACTGAAAAAGCATTTTTGGACGATATTCGCCAAAGTATTGATACAGTAGACTGCGAAATCCAGACATTGATTAATAACCGTGCCAAGTTGGCTCAGCAAGTGGCCGCAGTAAAGAAACAACACATTGTCAATAACCCGACTGCCGACAATAGCAATCCTATTTTTTATCGCCCTGAGCGTGAAGCGCAAGTGCTAAAAGCGGTGATGGAACGCAACACAGGTCCGATCGCTGATGACAAAATGGCGCGGTTGTTCCGTGAAATTATGTCGGTCTGCCTTGACTTAGAAGCACCGCAGCGCATTGCTTTCTTGGGACCAGTAGGTACTTTTACTCATGCTGCTGCGCTCAAGCATTTCGGTAAAGCCGCTGATACCGTACCAATGACCACCATCACTGATGTATTCCGTGAAGTTGAAGCAGGCACAGCGATGTATGGTGTGGTGCCAGTCGAAAACTCGTCTGAGGGTGTGGTTAACCATACGTTAGATGGATTTTTGTCTTCTACCTTAAAGATAATTGGAGAAGTTGAGCTGCCGATTCATCAGAATTTCTTGGTCGCTGAACATACCAAACTTGATGGTTTAAGCCGTATTTACTCGCATCAGCAGTCACTAGCGCAGTGTCGTCATTGGCTCGATGTCAATTACCCGAATGTCGAGCGCGTGGCGGTATCGAGCAACGGCGAAGCGGCCCGCCGCTTGAAAAACGAATGGCATTCAGCGGCAATCGCAGGTGATGTGGCTGCTGCTGAATATGGCTTGCATAAGCTATATTCAAATATCGAAGACAACCCGAGCAATACCACGCGATTCCTTATCATCGGTCACGAAGCGATTGCGCCATCAGGTCAGGATAAAACGTCTATCGTCGTATCAGCACATGACAAAGCGGGTGCATTGATCGAGATTTTGAAGCCTTTGTCTTATCATGGCGTGTCGATGACCAGTATCGAAACCCGTCCTGAGCGTCCGAATAAGTGGGCATACGTGTTTTTCATCGATATGAATGGTCATATTGACGAGCCAAACGTCAGCGCTGCTATCGCTGATATCCGTCCGTTGGTAAAAGATGTGCGTGTTCTAGGTTCTTATCCAAAAGCAGTGCTATAGTCCCTCTACTGTAAAAGAGTCATGGCGTTTACCTTGCGTGAAGCATCACATAATCATCTGCACTCGGTTGCCTTGGTTACCCTTGACTCGCTCTGAAATTGAACCAACGATATAACGCCGAATGGCTCACATCACTTGCCAAAATCATATCTAAGGATAAATCATGCCGTCATCTCATTCAGTAGAGTCAAATTTATCACCGCTTGTACCTGCCTACGATAGTATTTTAGAGCTAGTGCCTTATCAAACGGGCAAGCCGATTGAAGAGTTGACGCGTGAGTATGGCGTCTCAGATGTGGTAAAACTTGCCAGTAATGAAAACCCAAGAGGCTGCTCACCGCACGTCACGCTAGCGATTACTGAGCAATTGGGTCAGTTGGCACGTTATCCTGATGGCAACGGTTACTATCTAAAACAAGCGCTGGCTGACTTCAATGATGTCAGTGTGGAGCAGATTACTTTGGGTAATGGCTCTGACGATTTGCTTGATATTTTAGCGCGTAGTTTTGCTGGTGCTGACGATGCTATCGTTTACAGTCAATATGCCTTTATCGTTTATCCGATGTTGGCTAAAATACAAGGGGCGACAGGTATAGAAGTGCCTGCCCATCGCTTTGGGCATGATTTAAAAGCGATGAGTCAAGCGGTTCAAGACAACCCCAATACTAAAATAGTCTTTATCGCCAATCCTAATAATCCAACTGGCACACAGCTTGAACCTCAAGAGTTACGAGCATTTATGGCTAGTATACCAAGCTCGGTATTGGTGGTATTAGATGAGGCGTATATTGAATATAGCCTGAGAGTAATAATCGGGCGTTGTTAGATGAATTTGATAATGTCGTTATCGTGCGCACTTTTTCCAAAGCTTATGGACTGGCGGGTTTACGTGTCGGTTATGCGCTTAGCTCAGTGGCTGTCGCGGACTTACTCAACCGAATCCGTCAACCATTTAACGTGAGTAGAGTGGCTTTAGCGGCGGCGGCGGCGGCACTTGCTGACTCAGACTTTATTGAAAAAACTCGTCTGATGAATGATGAGCAAATGCGCTGGTTAGAAAAGCAGTTTGACGCATTAGGGTTGGGTTTCATTAAGTCACATGCTAACTTTATTATGGTGGAAATAGCCGTTGAGATGGAAGACATCACCGCTGCTTCTATTCATCAAGCATTGCTAGAGCAGGGTGTTATCGTCCGTCCATTAGAGGGCTATGGCTTACCTCATTGGCTGCGTATCACAGTAGGGGTAGCAGAAGAAAATATGCGCCTGATTGATACACTGCGCTCAATCTTGACTGATAATTGATCAGAAGTATGTTAGGTCGTTTTGGATAAGTAAATAATTTATTAATCATTTTCATGACACTAGCGTCGGCTTGTTTTAGTCATTCTGACGCTAGTTTGTTTAACGAGAAAAGCCGTGAGTCGCCAGCAAAACAATATAAGCAATCAAAACATAAGCAATCAAAACATAAGCAATCAAAACATAAGCAATCAAAACATAAGCAATCAAAACATAAGCAATCAAAACAATAATATGCAGTCTATGAATACTCAGCCGCCGTTATTTAAACAGATTTGTGTGATTGGTTTAGGGCTTATCGGTGCGAGCCTTGCCCAAGCCATTAAAGACAATGGTCTAAGTGAGCGCTTAGTGGCGGTTGATAGACATACACCAAGCATCGACGAAGCCATTCAGCACGGCTTATTAGACGCTGGTAGTGCTGTCTTAAGTGAAGTAGTGTTTGGTAGTGATTTGATTGTTATCGCCGTACCAGTACAAGCGGTGCAAGCCGTATTTATTGATATCAAAGCAGCGATGGATAATGGACAACTTGCCACTGATTGCATCATTACTGATGTTTGTAGCACCAAGGTCAATATCATTGATGCGGCTCAAGCGGTGTTCGGCTCGCTACCGACAGGATTGGTGCCTGCACATCCAATTGCGGGTGCAGAGAATTCAGGATATCATGCCAGACGTGCGACATTGTTTGTTAATCATAGTGTCATTATCTGCGAGCTACCAACGACCCATAATAGCGCCATTGCTAAGCTGCGGCAGTTATGGGAAGCGGTAGGTGCAAACGTTATGTCAATGGATGCGGAACACCACGATCGCATATTGGCGCACACCAGTCATCTGCCACATCTGCTTGCCTTCAATTTGGTTGAGCAGCTGGCAAGCCATGATGATAATTTAGATATGTTTCGCTATGCAGCGGGCGGCTTTCGTGACTTTAGCCGTATCGCTGCCAGTGACCCTAAAATGTGGCATGATATATTTTTTGCCAACGAAAGCGCGATTGTTAGCGCCCTTGATGAGTATGGCGTTTACCTACAGACCATGCGTCAGCTCATCATCGATAAAGATTCAACCGCCCTGATGGGACTTTTGGGCCGCGCGCAAGCCGCACGGCGACATTTTGGCCATATGTTAGCCAGCACCCCTTATACGGATACTTCTGCCATGTCAGCTTCTTATAATATTACTCCTAGCAATACTGTATTGGGCACTATTGCCATTCCTGGTGACAAGTCTATCTCGCATCGCAGCATTATGCTGGGCAGCCTTGCGACAGGCGTGACCAATGTCACTGGATTTTTGGAAGGGGAAGATGCGCTTGCCACCTTGCAAGCATTCCGTGATATGGGCGTGACCATTGAAGGGCTGATAACGGCAAATTGACCATTCATGGCGTGGGTATGAACGGTCTGAAACCGAGTAAAACACCATTGTATATGGGCAACTCAGGTACTAGCATGCGCCTGCTGGCTGGTATTTTGGCGGCGCAATCATTTGACAGCGTGTTGACAGGCGATACCAGCCTAAATAAACGCCCAATGGAGCGTGTAGCCGCACCTTTACGCGAGATGGGTGCAGTCATTCAAAGTACGGGTCATAGTGGTACGGCGCCACTTAGTATCACTGGTCGAGCGACTATTGGTAAGCCATTACAAGGTATCGATTATGAGATGCCTGTGGCTTCTGCGCAGATTAAATCCTGCTTGTTGCTGGCTGGACTTTGGGCAGAAGGCACCACAACCGTTACCCAACCGGAAGTCAGTCGTGACCATACCGAGCGTATGCTTTCAGCTTTTGGTTATCCAGTAACGGTTGATGGCAACCGCATCAGTGTAGCAGGTGGCGGACAACTCACAGGTGGTGATATCGCTGTCCCTGCTGATATATCCTCTGCGGCATTTTTTATGGTCGCTGCTGCGATCAGCCAAAATAGCGAGCTGACCTTGACGCAAGTAGGTATTAATCCGACACGCACGGGCATTATCGATATCTTAAAATTAATGCAAGCAGATATCAGCTTAAGTAATGAGACACATGTCGGCGGCGAACCAGTCGCAGATATCACTATTCGTAGCTCAAGCCTAAAAGGTATTGAAATCCCAGAGCATTTAGTGCCATTAGCGATTGACGAATTCCCAGTATTGTTCATTGCTGCCAGCTGTGCGCAAGGTCGTACGGTGTTGACTGGTGCCAAAGAGCTGCGTGTAAAAGAGTCTGATCGTATTGCAGTCATGGCAGAAGGATTACAAACACTGGGTATTGATTGTACCGTGACGGAAGATGGGCTAATCATCGAAGGTAAAGGCATTGAGGGTCAAAATAGCAATATCAATAATAGCCAGCCTGTCTTTGGTGGCGGTCACATTACCTCGCACCATGATCATCGCATTGCCATGAGTTTTGCCATTGCCAGCTTACGTGCATCCAAGCAAATTACTATTGAAGGCGTTGAGACCGTCAATACCAGTTTCCCAGGATTTGCAGAGCTTGCCAATCACATTGGAATGTCTATTAAAGTTGATAATGCTGCGGTTTAATACCACAAACTATATTAACTTGCTGAATAGTGTTATTGGCTTTTGCAACACTGAGCTTTAAAGTACTGAATTGTAAAATGCTGGCTACAGCATTCAATAAAGTCTAAAAAGTTGCTCATTAGCCTTGATGTAAATGTTGTTTTTAAAGTTGTTATCGTTAGCAATGTGTTGATGCCTATATTGGCATGAGCGCATTGCTTTTTAACTTGTATCCTATCTGTAGTGACCCTGCGCTTTTGCCATTGAATTGATATAGAAATTAATATGGGGCAAGAGTGCGCTTTGCTCTAAAAAGTTGTACTGTACTATGACCACCCAAAACGTCATCAAAAAACCAGTTACGCCCATTAAGACAACCAGACGTGGCATCATCACCGCACTCATTGCCTTTTTTATCTGGGGTGGGTTTCCATTATATTTTAAACAATTGGCCGCCTACGATGCGACCGAGATTATCGGTCACCGTATTATTTGGACGTTTGCTTGCTTGCTTATCGTGTTGGTAGTCACCAAGCGCTGGCAGTGGATCGATACCTTAAAGAAAAACCCGAGATGGATCGCGTTCTCATTTATATCGGGTTTGATTATTGCCACCAACTGGCTCACTTATGTATGGGCCGTCAATCACGACCGCATTCTCGAAGCCAGTTTGGGTTATTTTATCGGACCATTGGTGGGCGTTGCACTATCGATGATTTTATTCAAAGAGCGCTTACGTACGCTGCAATGGGTTGCCATCGGTTTCGCCTTATTATCCGTGGTCATTCAAGTAGTTATGATTGGTAGCTTGCCATGGATATCACTGATTTTAGCCTTTAGTTTTAGTACTTATGGCACCATTCAACGGCAGACGCCTTTGACGGCTGTCGATGCCATGTTTGTCGAAACAACGATGTTGGTGCCGATTTGCTTATGGTGGTTCTGGCAATCAGATGTGGTCAGTAGTCAATTGAGTTTTTGGTTTAGTCCCAATATTTGGCTACTAATGATCGCAGGGCCGATTACCTTGATACCGCTATTATTGTTTAATAAATCTACCAAGCTCGTTGCTTATAGCATTTTAAGTTTTATGAATTATCTGACGCCGACCTTTATCTTCTTCTTAGCGGTGTTCTATTATAACGAGCCATTTGATTTACAGCGTCTTGCAGTGTTTGGTCTGATTTGGTTTGGTCTGTTATTATTTAGCATTGACTTATGGCGTCATCGACCTAGTAAAGCGCTAAAAGCCGCGCGTTTGCGTGAAGAGGCGTTGCAGAAAACCAATTAAAAAACCTGAGTTCAAAATCTAATTAAAATTTAGCAAACAAGGATGAGAGCATGTTTCATACCGAATCTGATGTAGTATTCGTTAAAGGCTTAACAGTAGAAGCAGTCATCGGTGTTTACGCGTGGGAGCGCGCAATCACGCAGCCGCTGCTGATTGATATAGCACTTGAAACAGATATCAGCCGTGCGGCTATCTCAGATGATGTCAATGATGCGCTGAATTATAAAGCGGTTTGCGATGATGTGAGCGCGTGGTGCCAAGCGATTAAAGCGCAGTTGCTAGAGCATTTAGCGGGGCAAATCGCTGATAAGTTGCTTGCAAAATATAGCTGTCATAAAATCACTTTAAGCATTGCTAAGCCCACTGCTATAAAGCAAGCCGATGCGGTTGGGGTTCAAATCACGCGTTATGCAACGGTCATCGAAGATAAGCCAGTTGTAAGCAAGGACGATGATGCATAATATGCATAAAAATTTGGCTGATTTGAGTCTTGAGACTCTAAAAAAGCAGACGCCTGAACAGTTGCAAACACAATCTGTGACGGCAGTATTATTGGCTTTAGGTAGTAATTATCAAGCTAAACATTATCTGCCGCTTGTCCGAAAGGATCTAGCGGCGCTAGGGGAAATACAGTTATCTACTGCGTTTGAAAATCCTGACTTTACATCGACCAAAGCGCAACCAAAGCCCGATTATACCAATCAGTGTGTCTATTTACGTTTAACAAAACCTGTAACACTGCAACAGTTACAGCAGGTTTTCAAAGATCTTGAAGGTGACTGTCATAGACAGCGTCTAACAGAAGCTCAGACGCCAATAAAAAAAGTTACGATGGATATCGATATTCTATTGATAGAAAAGCTATTGATAGAAAAGCTATTAATAGAAGTTGTTTCTGATAAAAATAGCCTAAGCAGTAATAAGGAATTTGAAGAGTCTAATTGGATTGTAATGGCAGATCGTTACCCATTCAAAGCGCATGAAAGAGCAGGGGTAGAGGAGTTGATTAAAGGTCATTTTTTAAAAGGTCACATGAAGCAGCCTAGATGCTATTCTAAATAAGTAAAAGTTATTGAGGACACGCCCTAGTGTTTTGCTTAAAACCTCTCAAAATAAAAGCTGAGCAAAATGCCCAGCCTATATCACATTTAAAAATTTTAACTATTACGCCTACTGTGCGGTCAAACCACCATCAACGACAAACTCTGAACCCGTCGAGTAGCTTGAGTCATCAGACGCTAAAAATAACACCATGCCGCTGACTTCTTCTGGCTGTGCCACACGTCTCATCGGAATAGTTTTGGCAAATGCTTCAACCGCATCTTTGGTATCGCCTTGCATAATCATCGGTGTAGCAATAACGCCGGGGTGAATGGAGTTCACGCGAATGCCATGAGGGGCGCACTCTAATGCTGCCGCTTTGGTCATACCGCGTACCGCAAACTTAGAATCGGTATAGCCGATAGCGCCGCCAACCAAGCCATTAATTGATGAGATATTGATGATAGAACCTTGTTTGGCGGCTTTCATCGTTGGAATGACTGCTTTCATGCCTAAAAAGACCGACACCTGGTTAATCTCTAGAATCTTGCGATACGCTTCTACTGAGGTATCTAAAATAGATTTGTGCGTAGTGATACCTGCATTATTAACCAGTACATCAATTTTGCCAAATTTATCTTGGGTGGCTGTAACAACTTGCGTCCAATCTTCTTCACTAGTAACGTCATGCTTAATAAATAGAGCGCTATCGCCAAGCTCTTTTGCTAATGCGTTGCCTTTATCAGAGTTGATGTCGGTCAAGACGACTTTAGCGCCTTCTGCCATACACAAACGCACATGAGTCTCGCCCATGCCTTGAGCGGCACCAGTAATAATGATAACTTTATCTTGTAAACGCGCCATGAGTTTTCCTATTTTTTTAGTTATGAATAATGAAAGAGTATAGGACACAATCGCTAAATACTCCTTAGTGATTATGAAACCAAAAGTCAATACTTGATGTTTTTAAATGATAGCTTTGAATAATGCTTTTGGCTGACTGTTTTAAATAATGTAGTGAGGAAATGATGTATAACGACATATTAAATTTCTGTTTTAAAGAGGCGGGTAGTGAGAAGTTTTTTGAGAAAGACATAGCGTTTGATCAATTATTAATAGAGCGATACAGCGATATACTTGAGCAAGCGAAGGCTGCAGAGTTTTATACATGGCGTAGTAGCATAAAGGGGCGTTTAGCAGAAATAATTATATTGGATCAATTTTCACGCAATATTTACCGTGATACGCCAGCAGCTTTTGCCCAAGATGCGATGAGTCTCGCGCTCGCGCAAGAAGCGGTTGCTGCCGGTGCATTAGAGGCGCTTGAAACGATGGATGAGCGTAAGTTTTTATTGATGCCTTATATGCACAGCGAATCAAAACTGATTCATCAGCAGGCGGAACGGCTATTTAAGCAATATACCAATGCAGATACCGTGGATGCTGAGCTTAGACATAAAGTGATTATCGATCGTTTTGGTCGTTATCCGCATCGTAATGATATTTTGGGACGGGTTTCGAGTAGTGAAGAAATAGCGTTTTTGACGCAGCCTGACTCATCTTTTTTATAAATATTGTCTGTTAAATAGCTAGTCAGTAAAGCATTGTTTATCAATTGATTAAAATGTAAAAAGAAGCCATTTGGCCTCTTTTTTATTCAGTATCGACGACAGCTAGAAGATTACTTCTGCTCAGTGTCTATCTCATCCATATCAGCACGACCAATCACATCGATATCCTCTAAGCAAAGTTTGTCATATTCTTTTTTACAAAAGTCAGGATCGATTTTGCACATCGCTGCTTGTAATTGATCTAAGCGATTTTCTGATTGCTGAATGTGTTCGAGCATTTTAGCAAAGGCTTCGGCGACAGGGTCTTGTGACATAGGTCGATGCCATAAGCCCGAAACGCGTTTTCGCGTGCTAAATGATTGGTGGCTTTTTCATCTATTGATTTTTTATCTACTGCCTTTTTATCTATGCCATTATCTGTAGAAGCAGCTTGCGCTACTTTTTCTTGCTGCTTGGCATCATCGACTTTTTTGACAATTGGATTGCCCTTTTCATCATGATGGTCTGATATCATCCGAGCTGCGCTGCCGACCATAGTCGCACCTGCTGGTACTGCCTTTACTACGACGGCATTTGAGCCAATTTTGGCGCCTTTACCGACAGTAAATGGTCCCAATACTTTAGCACCAGCACCAACGATAACCCCATCTTCCAAAGTAGGGTGGCGCTTGCCATTATTCCAAGAGACGCCGCCAAGCGTGACCCCGTGATAAAGCGTCACATCATTGCCAATCTCTGCCGTTTCGCCAATCACGATACCCATACCATGATCAATAAAAATCGTCGACCGATTTTGGCAGCAGGGTGTATCTCAATACCTGTGATGATGCGTGAGCCATAAGAAATTACTCGCGCCGCCAGTTTTTGTTCATGATTCCAAAGATAATGGGCACCGCGATGTAGGACGAGCGCGTGGATGCCAGGATAAGTCAAGATGACTTCCAGACTATTACGCGCAGCAGGATCACGGTTAAATACCGCATCGATATCTTCTGTTAGGTCTTTTTTGATGCGTGAAAGTGATTTGAATAAGGCAGTTGGCAATGACATAAATTGTCCTATCGTATTTTTGATTACAATCTATTTAGTTATAGCAGCTTTGCAGCACAAAATATAGCGATGAGCGATAAATAAAAATAGACGGCTGATAGATAAAATGCCAGTCATTGACAATTTATCTACAGGCAATTATTTATGATTTAGCTATCACTGACAACATATTTTAGCAGATCAACAACTTGCTCTGGCGTTTGCGCCCAAGCCATTGCCGCCGCATCGACTTCTTTTAGCGGATGGATAATATCTTCAGCATGAAGGGTAATATACGGCTTGCCTAAAGCCGCGCAGTAGCCGGCATCGAAGGCAGCGTTCCACTGCTTATATTTATCACCAAAACGAATGATAGCAATATCGCACTTTTGAATCATGTTTTTGGTGCGAATCGCATTCACCTTTGATGACTGATGGTCGCGCCAGAACCCATTATCTTCTTTACCGAGTACGTCACCAGCGGCGTCACTGGCTTCATGTTCAGTCACTGCGGAGGTAAAGGTAATATCTAAACCTTTGTCTTTCGCGCCTTGCATGATTTTTTGTCGCCAGTCAGTGTGTATTTCTCCAGACAAATAAACGTTCCAATTCATCATCAATTCCTTTTTATTATTGAATCATATCATTTTTAAAATCATAGGATTTGTAAATGCTACGGCTGCTAATGCAATAGAAACTCAATGCCGGAAACCTTACATATTAAAAGTTTTAGTCTTTTGCAAGTTTGGCAATTAATGCGCTTAATAGCTGATACTCTTTTTGATCAAGCTGTAAGCGTGAGCCCAGTCGTGACAGCCGCGATGGTAATGACTTCAAGTTTTCGCTATCGGCTAAACCACGTTGAACCATCAGTTCAGTTGTGCGATGAGTCAGCTGTTGCAATTGCTGCTGGGTAATGGCGGGTTCATCCCATTGCTGACGTAAATGTACATCGAGCATTGGCTGAGTAGTAGTACTCAAAGCAGTATCTAAACTATCCGCTGTCTGAGTGTGTGATTGCGCGTAGGCAAAAATAAAGCTAGCGATTACTTGCACGGCTGACGCGACATTGAGTACAGGATAAGCAGGGTTGGCATCGATTTGGATATGATAATCGGCATAAGCCAACTCTTCATTGGTTAATCCACGATCTTCACGCCCAAATAGGATAGCGATATTTGGTTTATTAGTAGTAGCAGCCGATAGGGTATCAGCGTTGCTATCGCCTTTGCTCGACGCCGACTGTTTATCGATGAAATCAAACATAATCTTAGCAGCTTGCGTGGGTGTCACGACAGGGCGAGGCAAATGACGACTGCGACTGCTGGCAGCAAATACCAGCTGGCAATCCGCAATAGCAGATTCTAAAGTAGGTGCAATGATGGCTGATGATAGCAGCTCGCTGCCACCTGCTGCATGAGACACACTGGTTTCATCAATTGGTAACTTAGGATCGACAACCGTCAAACGAGACAAACCCATTGTGTGCATCGCGCGCGCTGCTGAGCCAATATTGGCAGGCAAAGTGGTATTAATCATGACGATTTGAACACAAGACAAATAGTCGCTCACTGTATGGTTGACAGTAGATGCTGCTAATATAAGTAGAATCATTACTCATTACAACCCCAGTCTTAGATTGATTTCTTGTTCTGCGCGTTGCAATGCGACGGCGATATTTTCAATCAGTGCCGCTTGCTCGCTGATAAGACGCTCGCGGCAGCGCTCTTGTAACTGGCTGCTCAAGTTCATTAATTGGGTCGTGCCCAAGTTGGCGCTGGCCCCTTTTAGCGCATGAGCAACCTCAAAACCATTGGCATTGTCATTTTCTTGCTGAGCGACTCGCAGCGCACTTACTCGCTGCTGACTATCAGTGATATACACTTGTATCAAATCAGCAAAGTCTTCTTCTAACAAATCACGCATGTCTTCAAATTGCTCATGATTAATGATTTCTTCAGCTTGGTGAGCCATATTTTTATTTGGGGTTTCATCCATGGTTTTATGTCCAATTCTAAAAGTTAAAGCGGTAAAGGGTTTGTTATAAATACGTCAATGTTCTTCAGGTATTAGGGCGTGTCCTCAATTCAATCAATTACTCTGTAAATGGGCTAAACATGGCTAAATTTTGTTAAACATCGTCAAATAGCTTATCAATATCTCGATATTAACGGCGATATCTTCCTTGTTTGACGGCAATTTATCTCATGTTTATCAACATTTTTAAAATGAGGACACACCCTAGCTATAATGGAAATGCAAATTGTCTTCACTAACCATATTCTTTAATTGCTGTAAGTTATCATCGTTGGGGTAGATGCGCCAGTGCTCAGATAGCCCTACGTTAGCGATGCCAAATTCCTCATAAATGCTCAGTCCCAGTGGCAGACAATTATCATTAATGGAGGTGTCGGTATTGCTCAAAGCATTATTGGCATAACTTTGATTAGCACTATTTTGATTCATGTCATTTTCTAGCGCCAATAAATCATTGCCATTTTCATCATATAACTTCCGCCCATCGCAGCATCGTAGCCACTATTGCCATTAAAGCTGCCACTTTGCTCGTCTTGCTCGTTGTCATGAGAGAGTTTTGGTGCCGGAATAATGCTGGCTTGTGCAGACTTGAGTAACGGTTGCAGTCGCGTCAGCAGATTGATGTCGCTGCCATGAATTTTAATACTGATTTTTTTCATCCATCTTAGGCGCGCATCGACCATGCTCATGGCACTATCAAGACGGGCAAACAAACGTCCATCACGCTCACGGATGCTGCCTTTGATGATGACGACTTCATCGATTTTCAACTGTTCTTTGACACGATTAAAACGCTCAGCGTAGCAGCTGACCTCGAGTCTCGATGTACCATCATCTAAAGTAATCACGTTGCGATTACCAAAGTTGCAATATCTATGATAAGCCCGAGAAATAGCAGCTGCCGTTGTAGCCAGTATCGGTCAACTTGTCGAGACGCGCACCAGAGGTATAGCGCTTCAATTCATCCAAGTATTCATTGATTGGATGACCCGTCAAATACAATCCTAACGTGTTCTTTTCTGCTTTTAAACGATGTTTATCACCCCAAATCAGCTCTGGCGTCATAACCAGTGGCGGCGCGGCGACGACACCATCCATTTCACCAAACAAATCCATCATGCCGATTTCACGGTTCTGACGGTCTTGTTCAGCAGCTTGTACGGCACTTGGCAGCTGGCTCATTAATGCGCCGCGAATCTCGTACGCTTCATCGGCTGGTAAATCTGGTCGCAGGGTAGCTGCAAAGTCATCAAAACATCCCGCGTTTATCAGTCCCTCTAAAGTGCGTTTATTGACCTTTTTAATATCAACGCGGCGACAAAAATCATAGAGATCTTTAAACGGACCTTCACGGCGGCGTGCATCAACGATAGACTCAACCGCACCTTCACCAACGCCTTTAATCGCACCTAAGCCATAAATAATATTGGTCGGTGTATCGGCAACAAAATGCCATTCACTACGGTTAACGGATGGATTAACCACGGTTAAATCAAAGTTTTCACGGCAATCATTGATAAAGAACACCACGTTATCGGTGTTGTTCATATCGGAAGTTAATACCGCCGCCATAAATTCAGCAGGGTAGTATTGTTTGAGATAAGCGGTCTGATAAGCGAGCACGCCATAAGCGGCGGAATGTGAGCGGTTAAAACCGTAACCGGCAAACTTCTCCATCAAGTCAAACACGCCGCCTGACGTTGCTTCATCAATACCTTGCTCTGTTGCACCAGTAATAAAGATATCGCGCTGCTTAGCCATTTCTTCAGGTTTCTTTTTACCCATGGCTCGGCGTAGCATATCTGCACCGCCCAAGCTATAGCCTGCCATCACCTGCGAGATTTGCATGACCTGTTCTTGATAAACAATAACGCCATTGGTATTTTCTAAAATCGGCTCAAGATTGGGATGATCATAAATCACTTCCTCGCGACCGTGCTTACGGTCGATATACATCTCTACCATGCCCGCATCGAGCGGACCGGGACGATAAAGCGCACACATGGCGATCACATCTTCGATGTTGGTCGGTTGTAATTTCGCCAGATACTTTTTCATGCCCATACTTTCTAGCTGAAAAACGGCAGTGGTCTTGGCATCTTGCAAGAGCTTGTAGGCTTTTTTATCATCTAATGGTAGGTCTTCTAACACCAACGCATCTTTGCCTTCTTTTGCACGGCGCAGGTTGATATTTCTGACAGCAGCATCAATCACCGTCAAGTTACGTAGACCCAAAAAGTCAAATTTTACTAGCCCAACGGCTTCAACGTCATCCTTATCAAATTGGCTGACACGGTGACCTTCATCATCACAATAAATCGCGCTAAAATCTGTGATTCTGTGCGGCGCAATCAATACGCCACCAGCATGTTTACCCACGTTCCGGCAAATGCTTCAAGCTTAATCGCCATCTCCCACACTTCAGTGGCATCTTCATAATCCATGTTATCAGGATTGGAGATTAAGTCTTTGAGCTGCGGCTCTTGCTCAAGCGCTTGACTGAGGGTGATACCCGGTGTTTTAGGTATCAGTTTCGACATTTTACTGGCAAGGAAGTAGGATTTACTTTGTGCACGTGCCACATCTCGAACTACCGCTTTTGCTGCCATCGTACCAAAGGTAATGATTTGCGAGACCGCTTCACGACCATAGGTTTGCGCGACATAATCAATAACGCGGTCGCGACCTTCAATACAGAAGTCAATATCGAAATCGGGCATGGACACACGCTCAGGTTTAAAAAGCGCTCAAACAATAAGTCGTAATGAATAGGGTCGAGGTCGGTAATATTGAGCGAATAAGCAACGAGCGAGCCTGCACCAGAACCACGACCAGGACCGACTGGTACGCCATTGGCTTTTGCCCAGCGGATAAAGTCCATGACGATGAGGAAGTAACCAGGAAAGCCCATTGAAAGAATAACCTTTAGCTCATACTCTAAGCGGTCATCATATCTTTGGCGAAAGTCGCTCCAATTATCGCTACGTTTCTCGATCGGGAATAGTTTATCTAGTCGATTATTAAGCCACGGATTGATTCTGCACGGAAAAACGATTCAATCGTCTCACCTTCAGGCACAGGAAAGTCAGGCAGGACATTGATACCAAGCGTCAACGTCACATTACAGCGGCTTGCTAAGTGCAAAGTATTGTCGATAACCTGCGGAATATCAGCAAATAGCTGCTGCATTTGCGCTTGGGTTTTAAGATATTGCGCATCGGAATAAGTCTGCGGGCGATTTTGGTCGGCAAGTACGTAGGAGCCTGCGATACAAACCCGCGCTTCGTGAGCATCGAAATCATCCTGCTCTAAAAACCGCACATCATTATGAGCAATGATAGGAATATGATGCTTAGCACCAGAGTGAATAGCCGCTTTAATAAAGGCGTCTTCACCTGAGCGATTGGTACGCTTAATCGCAAAATATAAGCGATCAGCAAATTGCGCTTGCCATTCTATTAGCAGCTCATCGGCTTTTTCTGGCATCGAGCCAACCAGTGCCTGACCGACATCTGATTTTTCAGTAAATAAAACAATCACGCCTGCCGCATGCGCTAGAATATGACTGCGCTTGACGACTGGCACACCATGATTGGCATCGTCGGCGCGCCCTTCGGTAAAGCCAAGTGATACGATACGAGTGATGTTTTGATAGCCCTCGTTGTCCATCGCGAGTAGGGTGAGCCGTGTGTCTTCATTTTCCATGATGACTTCACTGCCGATAATGGGCTTGATACCCGCACCTAGGCAGGCACGATAAAACTTCACCGTGGCATACAAATTGGACAAATCGGTCAATGCCAACGCGCGCTGATTGTCAGCCGCAGCAGCTTTTACCAGCGGTTTGATACGCACGATAGAATCGGTGATTGAATATTCGCTGTGGATGCCAAGGTGTACAAATGCCATAGAAGACTCTTACTAGTACGATCAAAAGCAATAAGCTATCGATAAAATAAAGGATGTGTATCCGTTATTTATATGGATGTTCAAAGGTAAATAAGACCTCGATAGCCATGTTGATACGTTTTAAATGGGGTCGTCAATAATAGCATTATTTGCCGTAGACAGCCACTGATTCAAAGGGTTTAATCTGAGTGAGAGGATTTGTTTTTCTTATTTATAAAGGTGAGATTTTGCTGTGTTTTGTCTTAATAGTTGGTAGCATAAACATTTGTCCTTAAGTTATTGCGAAACAAAGCCCATTTGACGCCTTATTTCACACAATAATGTTCATGTAATCAAATAAAGACGATAATATTATGAGTAACATTACGAAGCTGCCCGCATTTGGTGACATGTTAAATGCGGGTATACAAACCATAAAAAATTTGAGTACGCGGAATACCGTTGGTCGCACGGTATTTTATAGAGAGTTTGAAAAGTTAGCACAAATTGTCAATGATCATAAAGAAATCAATTACATGAGTAATTATGATATACGCCATGAGTGTCATAACGGCTCACCTTGTTATGATGACATCGTTGATCTAATTTTATTGTGCTTGTCCGCGATGGGGCTGGTCAAAGAAGACAAGTTCAGCTTAGTACCCAATTTAAATCAGAATTTTGCTAATTTTATTACTTTTGATGAAAAAGTAACGCCTAAAAACATCATACGTTTAGACCCGTTTGGCAAAGTCTATTTTTGGTTAGCAGGAAACAATTTTACTCAATACATTAACGAAGGCATTCCAAATAGTGATTATATTGCTAACTTGACCCGTTTTGATAATAAAGCCTTTGCTGATCTGCAAAAAGTCAATATTGTGGCTTATGGTAAAAACGGCGATGCACTTATTAATCATTTGATAGAAGGAACTCAGCGCCGAACGTCTATGTTTATGAATAATTATGCAGATGCTACTGTGGGGAATGATTTTGTCAAGGTAACGCCTGATATGATTATGGCACAGCTTGAAAGCTTGTCACCTCTGTAATTTGAGTGGTTTTGTCTAAAAATGATTGAACGATCTTTAGAGATTGAAAGTCCTGAGAGTAATTTGACCTCGCGTCATACTGGACGCTCGAATGACAATGGCATTGATGGGCTGATTATTCAGGATTTCCCAGATGGTGAGGTGCATAACTATTATATTCAAGCCAAACTATATAGTGCCGGTAATAATATATCTAATGGCGATTTGAGAAACTTCATAGGGCTTATCCACCACAAAAAACTAATCATCATGCTTGTTTATTACCACGACAAGCTTTACCAAGCCTGCGCAGGAATATGCCAATGCAACGGATTCGCACAGTTTGATACTCATCGATCAAATGAATCTCATAGAGCTTATGATGCAACATAAGGTGGGTCTAAAAGAGGTTAATGCCAGACCGAAATTGTTATTAGACAATGACTTCTTCAACAAGATCAAGTTGTATTGATTGAATAATGACTCTTAAATAATATTTTAATGTTTATTAATACGATTAAAGCCCTCTAAATCATAGTGGTTTAGAGACTTTAATCGTCTGGGAAAGAAGGTTGTGTTTAGGGAGATCATATCATTGCTGTTTAGCGCTTATCATATTTATCACTATACTCTATCCAAAAGTCTGCATTTTCAACGCCTGCTTTTCTAGGGTCAAAGATAGGGTCAAGTCCCAGCTTCATTTGCTCATCGTAGTCTTTTAATACTTTGAGAGCTGTTTTACTGAGTAATACGATAGCGATAAAGTTGAGGTAACACATACTACCAAAGCCAATATCACCTAATGCCCACATGACACCGACTGATTGCATACTGCCAGTGAAACAAATGATTAAAAATACCACTTTTAATATCGGCTTTAGCACCGGATAGCGTAACTTACTATCTAAATAGACAAGCGTGGTTTCAGCGATATAGTAATAAGCAATCAAGCAAGTAAAAGCAAATAAGAAGATAGCAATAGCGACAAAACCGCTACCATATTGGCTAAATACTGTCGATACAGCGGCTTGGGTAAATGCGGTTCCAGCTTCAATGCCTGGCATGTTTTCAACTAGCACCAATCCTTCTGCTGGAATTACGTTATACATGCCAGTAGACAAGATCATGAGCGCAGTTGCAGTACAGACGAGAACCGTATCAACATAGATAGAAAAGCTCTGTACCAAGCCTTGTTTGGCAGGATGAGACACTTCTGCGGCAGCCGAGCTGAAAGTGGCTTCGCCTGCACCAGCGACGTTTGAAAAGACTGCGCGGCGTACACCCCAAGAAATCGCTAGACCAACAATACCACCAAATACTGCATCCATGCCAAAGGCACTTTTGAAAATGAGCGTGAACATGGCAGGTAAGTTTGAAGCATTAAAGCCTAAAACAATGACCATAAGCAAAATATAGCCGATTGCCATAAAGGGCACAACTGTGCCCGCAAAGCTGGCAATACGTTTGACACCGCCAAAGATAATAAAGGCCAATAGAGCAATGATAATGCTCCCTGTGATGATGGGCGGAATATTAAAGGCGGTATTAAAAGAGTCGGCGATGGTATTGGCTTGTACGCCTGGCACCAAAACGCCGTAAGAAAGACAGGTCACCGCTGCTACTACAATAGCGAACGGTTTCATCTTTAGGCCGCGCTCAATGTAGAAAGGGGAGCCGCCGCGATATTGACCATCAACGTCATGCTTATATACCTGCGCAAGGGTTGACTCGATAAAGGCACTGGCACCGCCAAGCAAGCCCATAACGATCATCCAAAATACCGCTCCTGGACCACCAGCTGCAATAGCGGTGGCCACACCTGCGATATTACCAACCCCAATACGACCAGACAACGCCATACAAAAGGCTTGGAATGAGCTGATACCTTGGGTTGAGGTTTGCTTATCAAATAAGAGCCTAACCATCTCTTTAAGATAGCGGAACTGTACACCGCGAGTCACAACGGTAAAATAAATGCCGACACCAAGTGCCAAATAAACTAAAGCATCGCTCCATATATAGCCGACGATAGTATTAATAATCGCTTCCATGACCTTACTTCCCTGTAAGTATGTGACTAAAGGCTTAAATCAACTAAGCTGCTGTTTTTATTAGTGAATACGGTTATATAACCTGTGCCTATTGAGTAAGTATGCTAATTGACCACCCAGATGGTTTTAGTCTGTGTGTATTGTTCTAAAGCCTCTAAACCATTATCGCGACCGCCAAATCCTGATTGCTTATAACCGCCAAATGGCGTTGTGATATCACCTTCTGAAAACCCATTGATTGAGACGGTGCCTGCTTTAATAGACGATGCCACACGATAAGCACGCTTGATGTTCTGGGTATAAAAAGAAGCAGCGAGTCCATAGTTGGTCTCATTGGCTAATTTGATGGCTTCTTCTTCCGTCTCAAAGCTCGTCACCGCAAGCAAAGGACCAAATACTTCTTCTTTGAATAAAGTCATATCGGCACTGACATTGTCAAATATAGTCGGCTCGACATACCAGCCACTACCTAAGTCTGTGTGGATATTGCCACCTGCGACAATCGTTGCACCTTCCTCTTTTGCAGTCTGTAAGTAATGACAAACCTTATCGAAGTGTGCTTTTTCAATCATAGGACCAATGGCAGTGTCAGGGTCGTAAGGTGAGCCAACATTCCAATCTTTTAGACCATTTTTTAGCTGCTCAAGTAGCACTTGTTTTTGGCTACTATGTACCAGCAGACGTGAACCACAGCTACAGTTTTCACTCATATTCCAAAATGCGGCTGATAAGATATCGTTAATGGCAGCGTCATCGAGTACAGCGTCGTCAAAGACTATTTGCGGGCTTTTACCGCCGCATTCTAAGACGATTTCTTTTAGATTACTTTGTGCTGAGTATTGTAAAAACAGACGTCCGACCTCAGTTGAGCCAGTGAAAGACACCATGTCAACATCCATATGTTGACCAAGCGCCGCGCCGACATTTTCACCAAGACCGCAGACCATTTGCAGCGCTTCTCTTGGCACGCCAGCCTCATAGGCAAGCTTGGTTAGGCGGTAGGCAGATAATGAGGTCAGCTCAGCTGGTTTAACAATGACGGAGTTGCCCATAATCAGAGCAGGGGCGACTTTCCACGCGTACATTTGGGCTGGGAAATTCCAAGGCAATACGGCACCAACGACACCAATAGGCTCTTGGACAATAAGCCTAAAGCTGCGCTACCAGTTGGCGCGACTTTACCAAATATCTTATCAGCCGCTTCGGCATACCACTCGAACGTCTCAATAGTCGCTGGCATGTCAGTGTTTAAACATTCAGTAATTGGTTTACCTGCATCTACACAATCTAGGGCGGCAAGTTCTTCAGAATGCTCATGCATCAGGCACACCAGCGCTGCATAACAGACTTACGCTCTGCTGGAGCCAGGCGACGCCATTCACCATTTTCAAAACTATCGCGGGCTATTTGCACGGCAATATCGACATCACCGCTAGTACCAGAGGCAATCTGACCGATAACGCTATTATCAATAGGCGTGTAATTGTCCAAAGTAGCGTCTGATAAATGATCAGCCGCTATTAAGTGACCAGCCCAGAGCTGTTGCTGTTTTGCTTTCTCAAATACTTGTTTTTTAGAGATTTTTTCTTTAGTAGCTTGCTCTTTAGTGCTCATTTTTCTAATCCTTATTTGCTAATTTCGATGCCATAGATTCAAAGTTTGATTGCGGCATCAAATATAGCGTTGGTTATCCTTAACGTTGTTTTACTAAGCTGAGTACTATTTAGCCAATAAGGCTAAAAACGCTGCTTTCTCATCTTTTGGCATATCAGTTAATGGCACACGCACTGAGCCAACATCCATACTGCCTTTTAAGCAGCCCGCTTTAGCCTTTTGGTTGTAGTTGCCAGATTCCATAGAATGGATGGCAGGATAAATCTCGCTCATAATTTGTTTGGCTTTATCCCAGTCGCCTTGCTGAGTGGCATTAAATAGTGCAACTTGTTCTTCTGGGAAAACGTTGGCTGCGCCTGCAATCCAGCTCTTTGCACCCCAAAAGAAGAAATCGACCGGTTGATCATCACAGCCACAAACCACCTCAAAGTTGTCAAAATCAGCTTGTAGCATGCGTAACGCATGACTAAAGTCGCCGCTACTTTCTTTTACACCAACGATGTTAGGGTGTTTGGCTAGATGAGCGACGGTGTCAAATTCAATGGCAACGCCAACACGAGCAGGGAAGTTATACATGATAATAGGCAGCTCACTTGCATCTGCGACTTTTTCAAAGTGAGCAATAATGCCGTCTTGTTCAGGCAAGCTATAAGGCGTGGCAGACAGCATCAGACCGTCATAACCTAAGGCTTTTGCTTGAGCAGAAAGCTCAATAGAATGGTCAGTCGATAAGCTATTGATACCAGCGATAAGAGTCACCTTATCTTTTGCTGCTTCAGCGATAGTGGTTAATACGAGCTCACGCTCTACTGCCGAAAAGGTATAGTATTCACCCGTAGTACCGCAAGCAACGATACCGGCTACACCTTTGTCAATAAAAGCTTCGACCAGTGTCTTTAATTTTTGTGCATCAACGTTGCCATTACTGTCAAAAGGAGTAACGATTGGGACTAAAATTCCATTAATGTTCATAAGACTATCCTTAGTGATGTTGATATTGTTGGTGATTTGACGGGTGATGATTCAATGCTGAATCGGTTAGTTTTTCTGGGTTTATAAACGTTTAATAATCTGCTTATTTAAAGCGTGAGAGTTGATACGGTTTTGGATCGATAGGGTGATCTTCATCAAAATAGTAGTTGGCAATCATTTGCGCACTAACGACAGCTTGCGTTAGGCCTAAATGTTGATGCCCAAAGCTTAAAAAGAGGCGTTCGATTTTGTCGATGACTGGCAAGGAGTCTGCGGTCGATGGTCGAAACCCCATCCATGGCGTACTATCAGTAGCGTCTAACTCGGCTTTGAGCATAGGCTGCGCTTGTTGTAATAGCATATGCGCGCGCTGCATATTGGCATGGGCATCAAGTCCTGCGTATTCTACTGTGCCTGCCAAGCGTAGCCCCTCTTGCATCGGTGTCATGATAAAACGGCGATCCATGCTTGATACCGGTATCTGCAAGCGCGTACTTTCATGCGGTAGCATTAAGTGATAACCGCGTTCGGTATCTAGCGGCACATTCACGCCTGTCAGTTGCTTGGCCAATGCTTTAGAGTGTGCGCCTGCGGCTAGCATCACTTTGGACGCTGTCATATCACCTTGGCTGGTTGTTAGGTGAATACCGTCTGTATCATTGGTCGCTGCAAGAACATGGCAATGTTCAATGACATGACCGCCTAACTTTCTAAAAGTATGGTGAAGCTGATTAATAACAGCTTTTAAATTGGTTATATGTCCTGTATTTGGAAAAAATAACGCCGCTAATTGGTTATCTCGTAAAGCAGGTTCACGTTCTAATAACGCTTCTTTGGTCAATAGCTCATTATCCACGCCAATATCGTTAAGTCGACTACCATGTGCTATGAGAGGATCGACGCTACTTGTATTCTCGACCGTCAATAATGAACCTTTTACCTGTACCCATTCGTCCAATTGCCACTGATTGGCAAAGCCTTGCCATGCTTGCAGACTGTTTTTATTTAAGTTTAATAATGCTTGATGAATACGCGCAAATGGCTCAGGGCGCATATTCATCAATAGCTTCATTGCCCAAGGCATCAAGCGAGGTAGATAGCGCCAGTCTATACGCAGTGGTCCAGTCGGATCGATTAACATGGCTGGTACATGACGCAGCATGCTGGCATCTGCAATGGGGAATACTTGCTCAGTAGCGATATGACCTGCGTTACCAAATGATGCTCCTTGACCAACTTCGTTGCGTCTAGCAGTGCGACCTTGACGCCTCGTGCTTGCAACGTCACTGCCGCCGCTAGACCGATAATACCGCCGCCAATAATATGTAAGTCGAAGTCTGAGGTCGTCATGGTTTTCTCGATTACGTTCTGTCGATTAAGGAGTTTTAAGAGTGTTCACGCGTTTATCAATAAACCTGTCATTTCATAAATAATGCTGCGATTTTATTAAGATGGGATTCCCCATTTAAAGGGATCGTCTTCTTGCACCATGAGCGTGGTTTCAGCACAAACATAAGCATGACCACAAATCGTTGGGATGATGGTTTGTGCCGGATAAGCTGCACCAGCTGGATTATTGAGCCTAGTACTAAGATCGGTACTCAGATCAGTATTAAGCTCAGATACATACTGATAACTGCCAGTAAATACGCTGCCGACGACGCTTGTTGCTGCCATAATTTTTCAGGAGCGAGTTTATTGTCAGCCGCTAGGCAAGCAAGTTTGGCACTTGTGCCGGTACCACAAGGGGAGCGATCGTAGGCTGAACCTGGGCACAAAACAAAGTTTTTACTATCTACTTGTGTATCATCGCTATCGGCAAATAACTCAATATGGTCAATCTCGCTACTGTTTTCGCCAGTGATATTAGCAGCGACCAGTGCTTGTTTGATTTGCATGGTTACTTGAGTCAATTTTTCGACATTATTTGCTTGAATGTCTTGTCCATGTTCACTGACCAAAAAGAACCAGTTGCCACCCCAAGCGATATCACCGCAGATAAGCCCTAACTCAGGAACGTGAACTTCGACTTGTTTTTTATAACGATAAGAAGGGACATTTTGTACACTGCAGCTGCCATCATCATGTAGGGTTGCTTTAACCAGACCTACGGGAGTCTCAAGCCAATGTACGCCTGCTGATATTTTTTGTTGATAAGCTAAAGAGACGATGACGCCAATCGTGCCATGACCGCACATGCCCAGATATCCAGCGTTATTAAAAAATATAACGCCCGCTGTGGCTTTAGGATGGCTTGCGGGAAGAAGTAGCGCGCCAACAAGGACATCATTGCCACGAGGCTCTAAAATGATGCTTTGACGTAGATGATCAAAATTTTGTTTGAAGGATTGCAGCTTGTCTTGAATAGTATCGCCGACGAGGTCAGGAAATCCGTCATAGACCATGCGAGTAGGCTCACCGCCCGTATGCGAGTCGATAATTTTGAAGTTAAATAGAGAAGAATCCATGACCGACATCCTAATTCATCCGTGAAAAAGTAACATTCCATTGTTGTCTGTTAGACCTTGTCAAAACCATCCTGTTAACGCGGTCTGTATATAGAATGAACTTTTTTAGATACAGCGTCTTGCTGTTTTCTGATGAAAAAATGCGCATTCCTGCACAGTGGCTCGGTGTACACTAGAGGCTATAATGATGGTGTTTAATGGTCAAAAGACATCGTGAGATAGCTTCTGATTAAGTAGTGTTTTGATAGAGGTTTACTATCTTTAGCGAGAGATAAGCAAGCAGTATTGCTTGTTCATGACTGGGATTTAGATGACAGGGATGACATAGGATGATGGATGTAATAGAAGAGGCGGGGCTTGTCGGCCTTACTGCCTCGTTGCGGCAGAGCATGGCTACTTATTATTCAGAAAGTAGTGAGGCATTTATTGGTAATGTCTCATTATTACTACCTCTACTTGATACTTTAAAGAATGTGGTGTTTTTTGTGAAAGATGAGCAGGCACGCTATCAGCTGGCAAACAAAACATTGTTAAAGCGTTGTAAGTTAAGTCAGCATAGTGATATCGTGGGATTTACCACTGAGCAGGTGTTTTCTCATCAGCAGAGTAAGGATTATATCTTGCAGGATATGAAAGTGTTGCGAGATGGGAAATCAATCGTTGATAATTTAGAGCTGCACAGTTATGCATCTGGTCAGTTAGGTTGGTGCATTACCAATAAACTGCCTATCTATAATAGCAATCAACAAGTGGTCGCAATGGTTGGGATATCCGTCGATATTGATGAAGATAACGAACGCATTTTACGTAAGCATGCGCGCTTGGCGGAAGTCGCACAGTTTGTACGTGGCAATCTTGATCAGAAAATTAATATCGCAGAATTGGCGGAGCTGGCACATTTGAGCTTATCGCAGTTGGAGCGCACCTTTAAAGCGGTGCTCAATATGTCGCCCTTACAGTTTGTACAAAAGCTGAGATTAGAATATGCGGTTAAGCTATTAGCCATGCCTGAGATGTCAGTCACTCAAATATCATTGAACTGCGGCTATAGTGATCATAGCGCCTTTAGCCGCCAGTTCAAACAATTTACAGGCTTGTCGCCCAGCCAATTTCGCCAAATGCATTTATCATAAAAAGTTAAATCAGTATCCAACCACAGCTGCATCAACGATACGTGGATCAGACGAGCCGTAGACACCATTTGGCGTAATCATAATCGACTGGGTTGAGCCCATGGCTGATTTTGGACTGACCGTATGACCCATTGATTCAAGCTTTTTAACCGTATCAATATTCAGTGCTTTTTCGACCCGAATCTCATCAGGCAGCATTGGTCATGGATACGCGGTGCGTGAGTAGCCTCAGCAATATTCATATCATGATCGATGACGTTCGATATTATTTGGGTAACGGTGGTGATGATGCGGCTACCACCAGGGCTACCCGTGACGATATATGGTTTACTGTCTTTAAATATCAGTGTCGGACTCATAGAAGATAATGGGCGTTTATTGGCTTCAACGGCATTTGCTTCACCGCCCAATAATCCATAACCATTAGGCACACCCGGTTTGGCAGAAAAATCATCCATCTCATTATTGAGCAATATCCCCGTACCTTCAGCGACAAGACCTGTGCCATAAGAAAAGTTCAGCGTATAAGTATTGGCTATTGCATTGCCATCTTTATCAACGATAGAGAAATGCGTGGTCTGATCACTCTCATAGGGTAGAGGGTTGTTGGCTTTGATGGTAGACGCTGGTGTGGCTTTGTCTGGATTGATTAAGGTGCGTAGTTTATCCGCATAAGCCTGAGAAGCTAAACCGCTGGCAGGCACATCGATAAAGTCAGAATCGCCCAAATACTCTGCGCGATCCGCATAAGCTAGCTGCATGGCTTCCGCCATTAAATGAATGGTTTGCGCGCTGTTTTGACCGTAGTCTTTTAGCGGATAACCTTCTAAGATATTTAAAATCTGCACGATATGAATGCCACCAGAAGACGGCGGTGGCATGGAGACAATCTCATAACCACGATAATCGCCTTTGACGGGCACGCGAGCGATGGCTTCATAGTTGGCTAAATCTTGTAAGCTCATGCTACCACCAGCCTCATTGACCGCTTTGACCAACTTACTTGCGGTTTCTCCTTTATAGAATCCATCCGCCCCTTTTGCGGCAATCAGTTTAAGAGACTTTGCAAGCTCCGGTTGTTTTAAACGCTCACCGGGTTGATAGCGCTACCATCAGGTTTAAAGAATATCTTTTTGGTACTTGGCCATTTTTGCATGCGATCGCTTAACGCTTCTAACGACTCGGACAAGCCTGCGGTAACTTCAATACCATTTTCAGCCAGTGCAATGCTGGTGCCATCACCTGTCCGCGGCTCATCGTGCCATGTTCTTCTAATGCTTTAAGTAATCCTGCTACTGTTCCCGGTACGCCAACTGCTAGACCGTGATAACGAGACAAGTCGCTGACCGCATTGCCATCCTCATCGAGATACATATCACGAGTGGCAGCACTCGGGGCTTTTTCACGGTAATCGAGTGCCACCGTTTTGCCTTGCTTGGCATCATAAATCATCATAAATCCACCACCACCGATGTTACCTGCGCGCGGTAAGGTAACGGCTAGCGCAAAGCCAACGGCGACGCCAGCATCAACCGCATTACCACCGTCTTTTAAAATCTTGAGTCCAATATCAGAGGCGAGGGCTTCTTGGGTGGCGACCATGCCGTTCTTTGCCCAAACAGGGTGGTGAATCGCATCTTCAGAATAGATGGCTTGATCGGTCTTGGCATTGTTAATCGTGGAAGTGAGGGCATTGATTTTGGCTCTTGTCACACGCTGAGTTTCAGATATTACAGTAGGATTATCAGCCATAATCGCGAGATTGATGGCGCTAGTGTTAATCGATGTTTGGTTGATAGTAGTTGATTGATTGGTTGTCGGCTCAAGCGCGTGAGCAGATAGTGATACTAAAAATGTGCTACTGATTAACAAAATAGCCGCTTTAATATTTGCTCTACTTTGAGAATTATTGTCAGCAGTGCGTATGTTGTTTTTTGATATAGAGGTTGGCATTGTAAAGTCCTTTTTACTTGGGCGAGAAAGCAGTAGTGAGAAACTTGTTTTGTATAAAAAAACCAAAGTATTTTCTTAATAAATAGGTTCTAATATTACTAAATTGTAACGCATTGTGATATAAATAACGGTACTAATGTACACTAATTATAGACTGGCTATTTATACAAAGAGATTACTATGTCATCAAATCATATTAATAATCATAATCGACAGCGCTACTCTGAGATGACGAGTCATCATTCGTCTATCAATAATAACGACCATGTATATCAGGTAGGTAAATTGACGTCTATCGCCTTGCTGGTTGGCACTACGTCTCTGGCTCTTTTGGGCTGTCAATCAAGCCCAGCGGTATCATCGCCTGCGCTGTCAAAAAGTATGATTGATTTTAGTACCGCTGATAGCGCGCAGAGCCAAGCACAAGGACGCGCATTTAATGCCAGCCTCACAGCCAAATCTGAGCGTTATCAGCAATTATTTTACCAAGAAAAATATCCCAATACGGACAATCAAGCCAAATCACATTTACTGGCAGCTATTCGTCAGCATTTGGCAACAGAACACGTATCAGTCGCGCAAGCCAATTATCAAGCCGTTCCTTTTATTGATCCAGATAGTATCGATGCCGGTTCTAGTAGCTTGCTTAGAACAATTATAGAAGCCTATGCTTATAAGCCTGACGGTGACTATGATGAAAGTGATTATGATGAAAGTGATTATGATGAAAGTGATTATGATGAAAGTGATTATGAGGACAGGCAAACTGAGGCTATGGCAGAGTTAGCAGCGGTAAGTGCAGAGTCGAATAAATGCAATGACAATGAGGACGATGACGCTTATGAAGTCTGTGTTGTAGAGGATGTTAACTATGACGAAAACGGTTATAGTCGCAGTGACTATCAATCAGAGAGTTACGGCGAAGGGAACTATGACACCGATGATTATGAATCAGACAGTGCTTTTTCAAAGTTATCAAAATTAAACCCAAAAAGCATGATAGAGCAGTATGAAGCCGTACAAATGGCAAAACAACAACCAGAGGATGTAGAACAAGGTAGCCAATCAGCAACGTCTACGGGCGTCATTGGTCAAATGCTGAGTATGTTCCATCGCACGCCGGAACAAATAGCTGCGTCAAATGCTTATCAATATCAAAATTTAACGTTTAATAGTGTCAGTCAGTACAAACCCAAACAGCGACAACTGCAAAGCGTCTATAGCTATGACTATGTGACGCCGACGATTGCCTCATCCATCCAGATACCGTTAGCGTCGATTTTAACCATAGTAAAGTCACGGTAGACCCATCGGCAATCATGCCTATCGTGGCGCTTGTTAATCCTGAAAACACCCCTTTACCTAACCAAATGACCTCACATACCGTTAGTTTTGGGTTGCCGGAGAGTATTACCGCGCAGCTGCCGCCAGCAGTGCTTTACGATGCCGCCATTGCTGCCATACAGAGCAGCATGGCAGAGCTAGCGCCTGAGCATTTTAGCGCGGTAGATATTCGCAGTGATGCCTTTGCCAAAGAAGTCGGGGCGAGCCGAGCGGTAAAAGTCTATTTTGGCAGCAAGCAAAGCGGTGAGATGATCGGCAAAACCCTAAAATACATGACAAAATCGCTGCAGGATTATGTCGATGCCAATCCACAGAAATATCCTGATGGCGCTATGCTAAAAACTGCGCTTGCGAAAGTGCAGCTATACAATAAAGGCTACCAAAGTGCAGATGTGGGTGCGCTATTGCAGCTTATTGAGGCCATCGGTCCGATATCTTTTAATCAGATAAATTACTATTATTTAGACCGATCAGATCGCCTGCTTGCTAAGCAGCAGCGGGTGAATATCGGTGGCGACTTGATGGGTTCGACAACCAGCGTGCTGAATCAAATACGCTATGATAAAAGAAGCTTTAATAAACATGCACTAACGCCTTTATTGACCGAGTCTTTTGGCGCAAATGCTAAAGCTGCTATTGATGGCAATGCATGGATGGCAGAGCAACGCCAACAAAAGGACAGATTGCAAACGGCACGTGATGCCCGCTATGACTATAGTGGGAGCAGTGATGATTACAATGATGATGACTATAGTAGCGATTATGCAGATGGTGATAGTGGCTATGATGCAGCAGAATATGACAGTGCTGATAGTCAAGATGACACTGATATCGAAGACGATGCTGACAACAGGGTAGATGATCAATAACGCTATCTTGTCATGTTCAAGCCAATATTTATTAAGGATAAAAAATGAAAAAAGCACATCAAATCATTGCAAGTCATCTTCCGTCAGCGAGCCTTGCGTCAGTTCTTAAGGCAATCGCCTATTCGCTGGCGCGTTGGTCACAGGAGCACTATTGTTAACGGGCTGCCAATCTACCAGTCTTGACCAATCCAATGCTATGACTGCTAAGCAAACGCCAGTGGCAGCAAAGACAGCGTTGGCGACGGCGTTACAGAAACAGCGCCGACAGTCCTTTAGCTATCATAGCAATCTTGAAATTAGTAACGAGCAGCAGTTTAGCGATACAAATATTGAAATAGATGCTAAAGCGCCAGTCGCCTCAGGCTATATCGATGAATACTGCGAAGACACGCACGATCAAGCGTATGCCGCCTTAATTACCCAAGAAGAAGCGCAAAATAAAGATATTTTAGCGGCAGATTATGATGCTCAGCGAACGGTGCTCAAAGACCGCTATCTTGAGTGTACGGATGCCTATGAGGCATGGGTAGAGAGTAAATATGATAGTGAAATCACTGTGCCAGCGCTTTACCAACAGTTATTTGACAATTACGACGACCGAGCAACAGCGCAAGATATCAAAAAAGCAAAGTTGCTAGATGCTTATGTGCTAAAGCCGCTGTCTATCAATGCACAAGGCGTCTATCAGCCAATGGCTGGCAAGGCGACGATGTTGGCGAGCGTGCAGTATCAAACACGTAATCATCAAAGCAGCATGAATCAGCCGATTTATCTGGATCTCAAAAACGGTAATATTTATCTGTGGGCAGATAATTTTGCGATGTTTAATTCAGAACTATTAGACGATAAGCTCGGCACAAAGTGGCGCAACAAGTGGTTAAAGCTAGCCATTGATGATGGCAGCTTACCCAAAGGCTTTGGTAGTGAGTTGATAAAAAGCCACTTTGCCGCGTTAGATGCCACATTTGATGCCGCACCGATTAGCCAGTTTGATTATGTCGCCCCTAATACGCTAGCCTCGCTCTCTCCCAAGCTACCCGCGCATCAGCTACCAGCCATGCTGGCAAGTAACCAAGTCATTCGCCGTGTACAAAGTGCTGAGAGTTATGAGCAGTTTTATCAAGATTATATGCGTATCATCTACGAGCGGCTAAGTCAGCGATATCCAGAACTGGTTAAAGAAAGTGAGCCCTACGAGGCAAGCGACACAAATGCTAAGAAATTTACCAGTAAAGCGTTGGCGCAGCAAATGCTAGCAATGATAAAGAATGACATAGATAGTGGCTCTGAGACAATAGCGGAAACAACAGCCGAGAAAACACAAAGTGCAATGCTAGCTAATGCAGAGACGCAAGAGTTGTATGGGTTTGATAAGGGTGGTCAGCTTAAATGGCAGCACCTGCGTAGTGAGCTTCCGAGCGAAACTACTTCTAATAATATGGTCATAGATGTTTTGCAGCAGTATTCCGCTGTAAGCGCCAAAAACATGGCATTTCCCAATTTACCAAGTGATGTACAAGTGCCTAATGCCAGTAATAGTATTGATGTGCGCGAGTATGGCAGCGAGTTGATGCAGTATTATCGTGATGGCAATGGTACTGCGATGGGAAAAATGATGTTTAGTGTCATGCCAATGGCTAAAGAGAAGTTTGGAGCGATTGAATAATTCAGTACGGCGCCAGAAAGATCTTTAAAATGACAGGTTTATTTGAATCTAAATATCTGGAACCAAAAAGCGCACCGTTTATACGATGCGCTTTTTTATGTGTTCATAATCAGTCTTATAGGACATTCAGTATGAATGCAAAATAGCCTATTAATGACGAATTACATGCCTTGATGTGGTTTGCCATGCATTTTACCGTGCTCTGAGCCTTTATGACCTTTCGCTATTTTTTCAGCTTTTAATGTAGCAAGTTTTGCTCGTTGCTCAGCAGTCAATACTTGAGAGATAGCATGTTGAGTCTGTACTCGCTCAATGAAGCGCTGCTTGGTTTTAGCCGCTTGCTGATCAGCTAAGCGATTAACTGCGGCTGTATTTAGAGTGCTACTATTAGTCAATGCTTGCATCTGTTGCTGCATTTGCGCCCGTTCCAATTTGTTTTTTGTACGGTCAGCTTTACGATCGCCGTGTTGTGCTTGCATGATGGCTTTGATTTGCGCTTGTTGCGTTGCTGTTAGATCTAGTTGCGACATTGGACCTCTCATGCCGCCTTTTTTCATACCACCTTTTTTCATGCCATCTTTATGCTGCATTTTACTGGTCGTTGGTGTGGTATCAGTGGTTGCATTAACACTGGTACAAGCTGTTACGGTGAAAATGCTAGACATTGCTAATACTGAGCCCATTAATAATTTTTTCATCATCGTTACCTTAATTTATGGTGCATACGTTATTGGTTGCGAAAAAGTCAGTTTTTATCTGATCAGCTTATGAATGCTAAGTGTCCCGGATAGCCACTATCCATCACAGCTTGTTATCAGTATTTGTCGCTGATAGACGCTATATTACGACAGTTAGAGGTTACGAACATTTATGAAGTATTAAGAAAGGTAACGTTTATAGCGAATCGATAAGCAATTGACTGATAATATGGCTCATAAAGCGATTTAACGCTTAAGGAGAAAGATGTGCCAAACATACTACTAGGCGATGATGACGAAGAGTTGACCCAGTTATTACAAGAATACTTGCACAATCATGGGGTGACATGCGACTGCGTTCACGATGGTGAGGCTGTCATACAGAAACTCAAAACTGCGAGCAATAATGTGCTTAATGGTACTGCTGCTTACGACCTTTTAGTGCTAGATATTATGATGCCAAAAATCGATGGATTGAGTGTCTTGCGTCAATTGCCCAATATCAGTGATATCCCTGTCATTATGCTGACCGCAAAAGGGGAGGAGATTGATCGTATCATTGGGCTTGAACTTGGTGCTGATGATTATATTACCAAACCCTGCAATCCTAGAGAACTGCTGGCACGTATTAATGCCGTCATCAAACGTACTAGCGCAGCGACATCAGAGCATACGCCGCTACCAGAGAGCCGTTTGCATCTGGATCAAAACCAGCGGCTTTGTCAGATAGATGGCATAGAACTACAAGTGACGGGGACAGAATTTGATTTACTGGTTGCGCTACTGAAACAAAAAGGTGAGGTGGTGAGCAAAGCGTGGCTGTCAGAGCATGTTTTACAACGTGAATTACAACCCTTCGACCGTAGCTTGATGTGCATGTCTCACGACTCCGCAAAAAACTCCAACCTTTTCATGATGAGCCGATCAAAGCGGTTCGTGGTAAAGGTTATCAGCTGGTATTGTAATGATGGACTCATCGATGAACGCTTCCAAGAAAGCTATTAACCATAAAATGCTTAAGCAAACACCAAAGTTTAAAGTGCGAATCACACTATTTTGGCGTTTGTTTCTAAGTCTATTATTAACAATTATCATCACCTCTATTTTATCGATCATGGTGGAGCGCTGGCTGGTCGAAAAAGCACTAACGGCTCGCATGAACGTACAAATTGATAGTTTATTGATTAAGCGTCAAGAAATGGTTGAGGCATTAAGAGCGGGTGATTTAAGTACAGTTAAGCAGATGTATCGTCAGGACCGTCAACTCATGAATCAGATAAGTGTTTACGATGAAGAAGGGGCGATTATATTTCCGCGTTATCGCAATAGAGATGAGCGTAGGCAAAAAGGTATGCAGGGTAGTCGGCGTGAAGTAGGGCAACCATCAATGCAATCAATGGCAGCTCAGCCCAATGTGGACAATAACAGGATTAGTAGTCACGATGATAATAAAATGTCGAATGATAAGTCGTTATTCTTAAACCATATTCTGCAACCGATGATGCCAAATAGCGCTACGCTAGCTGATTTCGACAGTCGCCCTGAGCTGGCTGATGTGACGGTCGTCTTACCAGATGAGCAGTCTGTCATTATACAATTACGTCCGCATTTGCGTTTTGCTGATGTTATGGCGCTGCAACGTGGCAATTTTCCCATACGTTTGCTATTTATTCTCGTTTTTAGCGTCTTGGTTTGTATTTGGCTGAGCCGTACAATGACTCAGCGTATCCGCCGTGTACAAAATACCGTACACCGTATGATTGATGGCGATTATCAGACCCATCCAGACCTATCAAAAATGGGAGATGATGAGCTTGGTTTACTCGCGAAAGATGTGGCTAAACTATCAAAACGGTTGGCTGAGAGTGAGCTGGCACGTAAGCAGATGCTCAGTGACATCTCGCATGAGCTGCGCTCGCCATTGGCGCGTTTGGATGTCGCCACTGAGCTGACGCGGGATTTTGCGCCCAATGCCAGTCGTTATCTCGACCGTATCGATAAAGAGTCGGCACGAATGAATGAGTTGATTGAGCAAATTATCCATATTCAATCGCTACAAATGCAGCAATACACCATCGATAATCTAGAAAGTGAGGCCGTCAATCTCTCTGAGATTATTAGCGACATTGCCCAAGATGTTTGTTTCGAGTTTCAACATAAAAACGTACGCTGGCAATGGCAGCCGCCTAGCTCCTCACTAAAAATATCACGAACGGATTCTCTGACAGAGTGTTGGACCATATCTGGCAATCAAGAACAGCTGCACAGTGCGCTTGAGAATGTCATTCGTAATGCTTTTATGCATACGGCCTCTGATTCAACAGTCATTGCTGACATTAAAAAAGTGGAGATGGAGGCAATAAGCCTGCACTTCAAATCAGCATCACAGACGAGGGTGGTGGCATCGCGGATAATGACTTGGCGCGTATTTTTCAGCCTTTGTACGGCTTGACTCGGCTCGCCATCGTGAAACGGGGGGTTATGGTTTGGGGCTGGCAATCGTTCATGCGTGGTAATGGCACACAAGGGTCAGATTCATGTCTATAATCGCCAAGATGATATCCAAGGGCTGGTGATGCAAATAACATTGCCTGTTAACTCTGAAGGGGACTAAGAGCAGCATAAAGTGGCGAACACGCGCTTAAAACATCTCTAAAGTGTGTGTATAAGCGTGTGTTTTATTAAGTTTCAAAGCGGATTATTTCAAAAAAGTGGGAGCATTCAATATAAGCAAGGAGCAAAAAACATCTATATATTCATTTTTTGTTATATAATTGGATGAACGGTAATAAATGCCCGATGAGCGGCATTGTCTCTCTCTATATATTCGGTAATACTAATATATAGAGAGAGCGATTAGGGATTTTCAAGATAAAAAGTGTTAGTTGTTGGTTAACAAGATAAATAATGAACAAAAAACATTTAATCGTTATCCGCCGATAACGTGTTTTATTTTGTGATATCGACTCTCTGCAAGATGGATATTATCTCTGATTTTTAAATCTGACCAGTCTGTAAGGGAGTGCACACTATGAACCGCATCTATAAAGTAATATGGAATGAAGCCTTGAGCTGTTTTACCGCAGTTGGTGAATATGCAAAGGGGCGCGGCAAATCTTCCAAATCTAGCGTGAGCGCAAACGCGACCATCAATACGACTTCTAATCTTTCTTCTACCCAATTTTTCCGACTATCCACGATCGCCATAGGGATGCTGGCGGCTGGATTTACAATGTCACCGCAAGCTTTTGCACAAGTGAATGTCGGCGGTGGTACGGGATCTGGTACGGCAATTTCTTCTTGTAATACAAACAGTACTGAAGCGAATGCTGAAGGCAGCTATTCGGTTGCCATTGGCTGTGAAGCGGACGCTGGGCAAAACTTCAATCTGGTCGATAGAGGCAATCCGTCATTTACTTGGACGGGTGGTTCACAAAACAACTCTGGTAGTACCGCCATTGGCACTGGGACAGAAGCCGGTGACGTCGCTACTGCTCTAGGCACTCAAGCAAAAGCCATTGGTCGGTCATCTGTGGCAATTGGGGCGGCAGCGTATTCTAATGGAAATACCTCGTTAGCGCTTGGACGTCAATCGGCAGCGACTGCTGACTTTGCTCAGGCTATCGGTAATGTCTCCTCAGCAACGGGTCAAGGCTCTCTAGCTGTTGGTCATTCAGCACTTGCCTCAGGCAACGTGGTATTGCGATTGGTTCAACTGATTTTGAAAATGCAGGTACAGTGGCTGATCAAGCAAATGTAGGTTATAGAGCGAATGGACAAACTCAAGCAGTTGGCAGTGATACGATTGCCTTTGGTAGTAATGCAAAAGCGACTGCTGATAACAGTCTTGCTTTTGGTGTCGGCTCTCGATCTAACGCAGTAAATGGCATCGCATTAGGTTCAAACTCTACTGCAAATCGTGCTGGTGGTGCCAGTGGTTTTGTGCCAGTAGGAGCAGATAGTTCAGTCATCCAAGCAACGGATAGCGTTACACTTGGCGCGGTCTCTGTAGGAACAGGAGCAGCGGGTGGCAACCGTCAGATTGTAAACGTCGCAGCAGGTAGCAGTGACAGTGATGCTGTCAATGTGGCTCAGCTAACGGGGCTGTCGAATACTGTCGCTAATAATAAAACCAAGTATTATAGCGTGGACTCAGCTGCTATCGGTAATGCTAATAACGACGGAGCGACAGGTTATAACGCCATGGCGCTGGGCGGAAATGCAAAAGCCACAGGCAGCCAAACCATTGCGATTGGCAGCTCAGAATTTGGGCAACAGACGATGGCAAGTGGTGAGCAATCGATTGCTATCGGTGCTAACGTCGTGTCTAGAGGGGCATCGTCTATCGCAATAGGCGGTGATGACCTAAATTTTGCATCGAAAACTAATATCGATGGTAGTCCGTTGTCACCATTAAATAGTGGCACAGTTAACGATGTTTTCAAATCCTACGTAGGTAAAGATTTGGTAGAAACCAATCAGTACAATGTTAATACCGAAGCTGGAGGTGCTGCGTCGATAGCCATTGGTGCAAAATCGCTGTCTAAAGGTGATCTGTCTACAGCCGTTGGTGTTCATTCCAATACCTCGGGAACGGCTTCTTCAGCGTTCGGTGTTGGTGCGTCAGCTAGCAAAGATGGTTCAGTCTCTTTAGGTGCAGGCTCTACAACAGCAACAAGTGCAAGCTCTGAAAAGACAATGACAGTTGGTGGCGTGGTATATGATATCGCCGGTAATGTCATTGATGATAAGGGCATGCTACGAGAGGGTGCGCAAGTATCCGTGGGCGTAGTAGGATCTGAGCGTCAGATCAAAAACGTCGCTGGTGGAGCTGTCACTGCGGCTAGTACAGATGCCGTGAATGGTAGTCAATTATATGCGACCAATGAAGCGGTCGGAAATAATACCACGACTATTAACAAAGGCTTTGCGCTAAAAGCCGCTGATGGTAATACAGTACAGAAACCATTGGGACAAGCCGTTGAGGTAGTTGGCTCTAACAGCAACATCGACACCCGAGTAAAAAATGGCAAAATCGAAGTCGAGCTCAATGACAACTTAAACCTAGGTACAACAGGCAGCGTTAGCACTGGCAACTTATTAAACGGCACAACGGTCAATGGTCTAGGTATTGTCACTGGCGGCGTGCTCACTGGCGTCACTACCGTTAGTGGTGCAGGTGTCACGGTAACGGGTGGAAACATATTTAACCCTACCAATGCCACGTTAACCAGCAATGGTCTGACCATTTTAAATGGTCCAAGCATCACCAAAAGCGGGGTCAATGCGGGTAATAAGAGAGTTATTAACGTTGATGATGGGGTTAACGCAAAAGATGCGGTGAATTTTAGTCAGCTAGAAACGACTAATACTAATGTTACGA
>NZ_BAWJ01000021.1 GCF_000586475.1 Psychrobacter sp. JCM 18903
TTTTATGGTTCTAAAAACTAAAATATAAGTGACTATTTACGGTCTTCAACTTTAACGAAGTCGCGATGCGTTTCACCAGTGTATAACTGACGTGGACGACCAATTTTGAACGGTGTGCTGTGCATCTCTAACCAATGGCTGATCCAACCAGAAGTACGAGCCAATGAGAAAATAACGGTAAACATTGACGTTGGGATACCGATGGCTTTAAGGATAATGCCCGAGTAAAAATCAACGTTTGGATACAAGTTACGCTCAACGAAGAACGGGTCTTCTAAAGCAATTTTCTCAAGTGCCATGGCAAGCTCAAGCTTAGGATCATTGATGCCCAATGCGCCCAATACTTCGTCACAAGTTTCTTTCATTACTTGTGCGCGTGGATCAAAGTTTTTATAAACGCGATGACCAAAGCCCATCAGTTTCACTTCACGGCTCTTCACTTTTTCCATGAATTCAGGCACATTTTCAACTGAACCGATCTCATCTAACATCTCAAGCACGGCTTCGTTCGCGCCGCCATGTGATGGTCCCCAAAGGGCGGCGATACCAGCAGCGATACACGCATAAGGGTTAGCGCCAGTAGAACCAGCTAGACGTACAGTAGACGTTGACGCGTTTTGCTCGTGGTCAGCATGCAAAGTAAAGATTTTGTCCATGGCGCGAGTGATGACGTCATTGGTTTTATAATCAACATCAGCAGGCGTGGCAAACATCATGTATAAGAAGTTTTCAGCATAGCTAAAGTCATTGCGTGGGTACATGAACGGTTCGCCTTGCGAGTATTTATAACTCATCGCAGCAAGCGTTGGCATTTTAGCGATTAGACGGATAGCCGTGATTTCACGATGCTCTTCGTTACTGACGTCTAATGCTTCATGATAAAACGCGGATAAAGCACCAACGACACCAACCATAATGGCCATTGGATGTGCGTCACGGCGGAAGCCTTCAAAGAACTTGCGCAACTGATCATGAACACCCGTATGCTTACGGATTTTTTCAAAGAAATCTGCTTTTTGCTCAGCGTTCGGCAAGTCGCCATGAATCAAGGCATAAGCCACTTCTAAATATTCAGCATTGTTTGCCAATTGATCGATAGGGTAGCCGCGGTGTAGTAGCTCACCTTTACCGCCATCAATATAAGTAATCTTTGATTCAACAGGAGCGGTTACTTTAAAACCAGGGTCATAAGACCAAAATCCTGATTCTTGTAGAGCAGCAATATCTAGAACTGGACGCCCTAAAGTACCTTCGATAATAGGAAACTCGTATTCTTTACCATTGACGGTTAGTTTGGCATTAGTGTCAGCCATAAATTGCTCTCCATTGGTTTTAGCTTGTTAGAATAAAATTACGACAGACGCATACCCTCGGTCTATCGTTAGTCAAATCATAAAAATGCATTTAACTCATTTAATACGCAGGGTATATTAGCAGTAATTACTTATGATTTGAAAAGACTTTTACCATCAATAGCACCAATTGGCACGGTTTAGTCGTGTTTATTCACTGTAATTTTTGTATCAAAATATGTCTGATTGGTTATTTTGCTTAGAAAGCTTGTTTTTATGACAGTAAGTACAGCTACATTATCCGCATAATTTTTAAAGAATTTTACGATAATAATGTAGCAGGTTTTATTAATATTCGGGTTAAAAACAGACAGAGTATGCGTAGTAGACGAATTGAGTTTGGCGTAAATTTCCTCAAAATTGAGCAATTTTGGCAAATACGTATGACCGCTGTCTATTTATTTGTTAACCCAGCGTTTGCCTTTTACTACTTAGGGGATAAATTTGTAATTATCGCCCAGTCATTTTATAATTGTAGGAACTTAACTGGCACTCGCTTTGTGCGAATTGATAAGTGGTCATGATGTAGTGTCGTTTTTCTATTCATACTCGGTTATGGCTGAGTAGCACAAGAGCAACGACGCACTAGCGTTTTGATAGACAATATCTGTAATCCATGGTTTGAATGCTTTTGTTAACTGTTCTATTTTTAAGTCATTAGTAAAAGGGCTGTATTGATATCGATGACGGAGTAGCGCTGTCTTTATTGATATGACCAGTAAAAATAGACTAGTTAATCGATCTTACTCATGTTTATTTTCTTTGTTGTATAATAGACGGGTTGTTTTATAGACCTGTCGATTTGACGAGCGATATTAAACAGTTTATCAATACCTTGTACCCCACGATCCTTTCTTCATATTTAGCGCAAACTAAACGAAGTCAGCTAGCTCTTCCTTACTTTATTCGTCTCGTGTGTTGCTCAATGCTTAATCGACATCAGTGATATCAAGCGTTGATAGCAGATACAGGAGTATAACCGCAAAAAGGATGCCCGCTGTGAAAAGCAACCGACCTATTGATCTGCCTTTAAGCCAAGTGATTAGCGTTAATCGCTCACCGATTGCGATCGCCTCTATCTTGCATCGTATCTCTGGCATTATTTTATTTTTATTGATTCCTGTCATGCTGTGGTTACTACAGAACTCATTGGCTTCGGCTGAGAGCTTTGCAACCGTATTTGACAATGTACTTGTGCGCTTCTTAGCATGGATATTTGTTGCCGCGATTGCTTATCACTTTGTGATGGGTATTAAGCACTTATTTGCTGATATGGGCATGAACGAAGAGCTAAAATCTGGTCGCACTGCGTCTATGGTTAGTTTTGTGATTGCAGCGATTCTAATTGTCGCGTCATTTGTATGGGTGATGTTCTAATGATAAAAAATGATTCAGGAATCAAAAGTGCGACTGGTCTGACAGGTTCAGGCTCACGCGATTGGATTATCCAGCGTATTAGCGCTGTCGTTTTAGCCGTTTATAGTGTGGTATTGCTGGGCTTCTTTTTGACGCACGGCGATGTTACTTATCTTGAATGGTCATCATTTATGACCAGTTTACCTATGCGTCTATTTAGCTTGGTGGCGGTACTTGCCTAGCTGGTCATGCTTGGGTTGGTATGTGGACGGTTTTCACTGACTATATTACCACGGGCAAATTGGGCTCAAGCGCAGCAGGTCTACGCTTAGTGCTACAGTCATTGATGATTATCGCTATTTTAGTGTTTCTATTTTGGGGTATTATGATTTTTTGGGGTACTGGTTTCGGTGTGGTTGCTGTTTAACGATAGCCAATCCCTTATAATCTGGATACGGTGTCAGACTCGCCTAGTCTACTATTTGTAGTTCTGGTGACATGCCCTCCTTGTATCCATATTATATTGAACAGACTATGTATTGATAATATTTATTTATCTGCAACTTGATTTATCTATAAACAATAACGGACGCGACTAGCAAATGTCAAAGTCATCCGTTAGTAGCCAAAAATAGTCATAGCCAATCATAGCGTTGGACATCATTGACTTAGCCAGTCACTTATATAATAGGTGCGCTATGGTTTAGTCAGTGAGCGAACCCAATATAACGATAGATATGCAAATTAGGTGGTTAAAGGTTGTGAGCGTCATCCACTTTGATAATTGCAAATAGTGGCAAGACAATAAAGTGTTTTGTCCAGCAATAGGATGATTTTGAGACAGCCTTTTTATTTACTTCTAAGCATTAATAGGCATTAGGAAAACCGTAATGGCAACTAGACAAGATAATACCATTAGTAATATTAAGACGCTAAACTATGACGCAGTCATCGTTGGTGGCGGCGGCTCAGGTATGCGTGCTTCACTACATTTGGCAGAAGCAGGCATGAAAGTTGCCGTTTTGACCAAAGTATTCCCAACCCGTTCGCACACGGTTGCGGCTCAGGGCGGTATCGGCGCAAGTTTAGGCAACATGAGCAACGATAACTGGCATTTCCACTTTTATGATACCGTTAAAGGGTCAGATTGGTTGGGTGACCAAGACGCGATTGAATATATGTGCCGTGAAGCGCCTAAAGTCGTCTATGAGCTTGAGCACATGGGCATGCCGTTTGACCGTAACGAAGACGGCACAATTTATCAGCGCCCATTTGGTGGTCATACCTCAAACTATGGTGAAAAAGCCGTACAACGTGCGTGTGCTGCAGCTGACCGTACGGGTCACGCGCTATTACATACGTTATATCAGAAGAATTTGCAGCAAGGCACTGAGTTCTTTATCGAGTGGATTGCGCTTGATTTGATCAAAGACGAAGCGGGTAATATTAACGGTGTTATCGCGCTTGAGCAAGAGACAGGTACGGTTGCCGTATTCCAGTCACCGATTACTGTCCTAGCGACAGGTGGTGCAGGTCGTATCTTCGCCGCTTCTACTAACGCTTATATCAATACTGGTGACGGTATTGGCATGGCCGTTCGTGCTGGTATTCCATTACAAGACATGGAGTTTTGGCAGTTCCACCCAACAGGTGTCCACGGTGCAGGCGTACTGTTAACTGAAGGTTGCCGTGGTGAAGGCGCTATCTTACGTAATAAAGATGGCGAAGCGTTCATGGAGCGTTATGCGCCAACGGTTAAAGACTTAGCACCACGTGATTTGGTTTCTCGTTCTATGGATCAAGAAATCAAAGAAGGTCGTGGTTGTGGTCCAAATGCTGACCATATCGTGATGGATATGACGCATTTAGGTGTTGAAACCATCATGAAGCGTTTACCATCAGTATTTGAGATTGGTAAAAACTTCGCTAACGTTGATATCACCAAAGAGCCAATTCCCGTTATTCCAACCATTCACTATATGATGGGCGGTATTCCAACCACCATCCATGGTCAAGTAATCACGCCTGATCTAGAAGCGGGTACTGATGAAGACGGTCTATATGCAAAAGGCAACGTGGTTAAAGGTCTTTATGCTATCGGTGAATGTGCTTGTGTCAGTGTTCATGGTGCCAACCGCTTAGGTACGAATTCACTGCTTGATCTATTGGTATTTGGTCGTGCTGCTGGTAAGCATATCGTTGATGAATTCCATCATGCCGATCATAACTATAAGCCTCTAGATCCACGCGTGCTAGATTATACGGTCGGTCGTTTAGACAAGCTACAACAGTCGACCGAAGGCTACAATGCCCAAGATGTGGCTGACGAGATTCGTGCGACCATGCAAGCGCATGCGAGTGTGTTCCGTACGCAAGCGATGATGGACGAAGGTGTTGAGAAGATTTTAGCGCTTGGTGACAAGATTGAAAAAATCCATTTGGCTGATAAATCACAAGTATTTAACACAGCGCGCATTGAAGCATTCGAAGTGGCTAACTTGTATGAAGTGGCCAAAGCGACGATGGTATCAGCGGCAATGCGTCACGAAAGCCGCGGTGCTCATAGTGTGTCTGACTATGACCGTCCAGAAGATGATGATTACGCACCAAATGGCCGTAATGACCACGAGTGGATGAAGCATACCTTATGGTATTCTGAAGGCAATCGAATCATTTATAAGCCAGTTCGTAAAGTACCACTAACGGTTGATTATATCGAACCAAAAGTTCGCGTCTATTAATTTTAGACTGCGCAATTTAGCGATACGAACAGCGTAAACGTTTTATTTTTTATTCATTTATTAAAAGGTGACCGCCAGCTACATGCTCATGCCAGCGTGACAATATGATTAGTTTATATTTGATAATTACTGTCAATATGGGCTAATCAATAGCGCTGATATGCTGCAACCTTTGTATGCCCGCCATCACCTACGTGTGGAGTTTAGCATTATGAGCCGAGGTACTCGCACCATCGAAATCTATCGCTACGATCCTGATCTGGACGCAGCGCCGCGCATGCAACGTATACGATTGAGTTGCTAGACTCAGATCGTATGTTGCTTGACGTGTTATTACGCCTGAAAAAGGAAGACGAAACACTGACCTTCCGTCGCTCTTGCCGTGAAGGTATTTGTGGCTCTGATGGCATGAACATCAATGGCAAAAATGGTCTAGCGTGTCTCATTAACATGAACACTCTGCCAGAAAAAGTCACGGTTCGTCCATTACCAGGTCTACCTGTTGTTCGCGATTTGGTTGTTGATATGAACCAATTCTATGAGCAATATGAGAAAGTACATCCGTACTTGATTAATGACCAGCCAGCACCGCCGACAGAGCGTTTGCAATCACCTGAACAACGCGAAAAGCTAAACGGTTTGTACGAATGTATTCTATGCGCATGCTGTTCAACCAGCTGCCCATCGTTCTGGTGGAACCTGATAAATTCTTAGGTCCATCAGCACTACTGCATGCTTATCGCTTCGTAGCTGATAGCCGTGATGGTGATACGCAAGCACGTTTGGCGCGTTAGATGATCCATTTAGCCTATTCCGTTGCCGCGGTATCATGAACTGTGTATCAGTTTGTCCAAAAGGCTTAAACCCAACCAAAGCAATTGGTCATTTACGTAATATGCTCATTGACCAAGCAGGTTAATCGTTTATAATTGTCTGGTTTTTTTGCAGATAGCGTACGAAAAACACCACCTAATCATTAGGTGGTGTTTTTTATGAACAATATATCTAAAATTATTTAATTTTTTCAGTGTCAGATAGGGCTTATAGAGACGATTATTCGACATGGTTAAAGGTAAGGCTGGGCTATCAATACGTTGGTTGTATGTAAGAAGGCATGATATATACGTCAGCAATCTATATAATTGGTGTTAGAAAAAAGTATTCAGCCAGAGATATTCACCACGTTAAATGTTAGAATAGCGCATTATTTTAATAATTAGTGGTTTTGACGAACCACTATCAGTCGTTAATGTTTAACTTACTGATAAATAAGTATTCAAAACAAATAATAGACTGGAATAATACATCCAAAATGATAGTAGATATTCATTACCTAAATAGTTAGTATTGAACAAACAAACTATGGCGCAAAACGCTGTCATGCTACTCTATACAGCAACGTATGTTTGCCATAAAAGCAATGATAGCTTGGGAATAACCAGACGTTCCAGCGAGGATAGCCAAATGATAGGCCAGCTGAAGGCGTCAATAATTCATCGATCATTTATCTTTGATGAATTGGTTATGACTAACTTCAGTATATATAAATTAATGTTGTGAGACGAGTCAGATAACAAAACTGGACGTTCACAAATAATTATATTTTTAATATAGGTATTGTAATGGCACTTATTATCACTATTTAGCATAACTGTCTGTCATAAGCAAAAGCACAGACAAGCGTACTTTTCTTTTATAGTAAATAGTAATAAGTGTGGTTCATAAATCAGTACTGAACAGAATACGATTGAGTTTTTATAGTATTGAGATGTTTTACATACAACAGATTACACAATAATAAGCACGATTCCATTCATTTATCTATCAAATAGACGATTATTATGAATAGTATAACTAAAGAAGCCGCAAGCCTAGGACATACAGAACTGGCTGCTGACAACGCCAGCTATATAGAAGCTCTTTATGAGCAGTACCTAAATGACCCTGATAGCGTTGATACCGATTGGCAAACGTATTTTGAACAATACAAATCGCCAAACGATGCACAGCATAACGCTATTAAGGAACAGTTTTTGTTGCTTGCCCGCAACCAAACTGCCAACAAAGCCAGCACTCAAGCGCCTGCTGAAAATGCAGGCTTAGCTGACTGTGCTAACCCTAAACAAATGGGTGTACAGCAGCTAATTTCAGCTTACCGTCGCCGTGGTCATCGCCGCGCCAAGCTTGATCCGTTAAATCTACATCCACGTGCAGAAGTGGAAGATTTGACCCTTGCTTATCATAATCTTTCAGAAGCTGATCTTGATACAGTATTTCCTACCAATGATTTGAATATCGGTAAAGACGAAGCGCCATTACGTGAAATTATCGAAATTATGGAACGTGTTTACTGCCGTTACATTGGTACTGAATACATGCACGTTACCACCAGTACTGAAAAACGCTGGATGGAAAAGTATCTAGAAACCAACTTAGGTTACATCAAGTTTGATAAAGAAAAGCGCTTATCTATTCTTGAGCGCCTCACAGCAGCTGAAGGTCTAGAAAAATACTTAGCACGTAAATATACGGGCGTTAAGCGTTTCGGACTAGAGGGCGGCGAAAGCTTTATCCCTGCTATCAATGAAATCATCCAACGTGCAGGCGGTTATGGCACTAAAGAGATGGTCATTGGTATGGCTCACCGTGGACGCCTAAACCTACTGGTCAATATCTTAGGTAAAAACCCTGCGGACTTGTTTGACGAGTTTGATGGTAAAGTACAGCCAGAAAAAGGCTCAGGTGACGTTAAATACCATAATGGTTTTTCATCAAACGTGATGACGCCAGGCGGTGAAGCGCATTTGGCTTTAGCATTTAACCCATCACATCTTGAGATTGTCGCACCGGTATTGCAAGGCTCTGTACGTGCCCGTCAGGTGCGTCGCAACGATCAGCCACTTTTGGATAATAAAGGCGGTAATTCAGTATTGCCAATCGTTATTCATGGTGATGCTGCGTTTGCTGGTCAAGGCGTGGTTCAAGAAACGTTCCAAATGTCACAAACCCGTGCTTATACCACTGGTGGTACTGTACATATTGTGATCAATAACCAAGTCGGTTTCACGACCAGCCGTCAAGAAGACGTGCGTTCGACTGAGTACTGTACTGATGTTGCAAAAATGGTACATGCACCTATTCTACATGTGAACGGTGATGATCCTGAGTCGGTCGTATTTGCCGCGCAGTTAGCATTAGATTACCGTCACGAGTTTGATAAAGACATCATTATCGATCTGTTCTGCTATCGCCGTAATGGTCATAACGAAGCGGATGAGCCGTCAGCGACTCAGCCACTCATGTATGCAGTTATCAAGAAACTACCAACGACTCGTACGATTTATGCACAAAAACTCATCGAAGACGGTATTTTGAATGCTGAAGAAGAAAAGCAGTATGAAGATGACTATCGTGAGTCTTTAGACCGTGGTGACTATGTTGCAAACTCATTGGTTAATGAGCCTAACGAAGAGTTGTTCGTCGATTGGAAACCTTATTTAGGTCACGATTTGGTGGATGATTGGGATACCAGTGTCGACATCGAGATTCTAAAAGGGTATGGACGTCGTATGGCGGAAATGCCAGAAGGCTATAAGTTACAACGCCAAGTCCAAAAAGTGGTTGAGCAGCGCTTGGCCATGCAGACAGGCGAAGAGCCATTAAACTGGGGTGCAGCTGAAACGCTGGCATACGCATCACTAGTCGATAACGATAAAGTATTGGTACGTATTACTGGTGAAGATGTGGGTCGCGGTACTTTCTCACATCGTCATAGCGAAATCTATAATATCAATGATGGCAGTATGTATGTGCCATTGGCTCATATGAGTGACACTCAAGCCCGCTTTGCCACTTATAACTCATTGTTGTCAGAAGAAGCGGTATTAGCATTTGAATATGGTTATGCAACGACAGTACCAAATGCCTTGATCGTTTGGGAAGCGCAGTTTGGTGACTTCGTCAACGGCGCGCAGGTAGTGATTGACCAGTTTATCTCAAGTGGTGAGACGAAATGGCAGCGCGTTTGTGGTCTAACTATGTTATTACCACATGGTTTTGAAGGTCAAGGTCCTGAGCATTCATCTGCTCGTCTTGAGCGTTTCTTACAGCTATGTGCTGAAGACAATATGCAAGTAATAACGCCAACGACACCTGCACAGATCTATCATGCGCTACGTCGTCAAGCGGTTCGCCCAATTCGTAAGCCATTGATTGTCATGTCACCGAAGAGCTTACTACGTCATAAGCTAGCAACTTCAAATCTTGAAGAGCTGGCGAATGGTAAGTTTGAAACGGTACTGCCAGAGATGGATAACCAAAATGCAGACCAAGTCACTCGTATGGTGCTTTGTGGTGGTAAAGTTTATTACGACTTGCTTGAGCAGCGCCGCGCATTAGGTCTAGATCATGTCGCTATTGTTCGTATTGAGCAGCTCTACCCATTACCAGAGCAGCGTTTGATTGCTGAGATTGAAAAATATAGTAACTTGGCTGAGATTGTTTGGACGCAAGAAGAGCCGCTTAACCAAGGCGCTTGGTATTATTTAGCACCGCATATGTACCGTATCGTCGTACCACACCCAACCAAGGCGAAAGTCATGGAACCAGTGGCGCGTCCTGCGAGTGCAGCACCTGCCACAGGGTCACCGAAACTGCATGCTCAACAGCAGCAAGCGTTGATCGCTGGTGGTCTTGGTATCAGTGTCGATGAGTTGGCTAAGTAACAGATTATTGAAGATAAATGAATCAGGCGATAACAGTCAGTATGTTGTAATAAAATCTAGATAGTATTATCTAAGATCGCTATGCAAGATGGCACTGACTGCCTATCACGACTTAATAACAAATATGAATATCCCAATCTAAGGAGTATATCGATGGCTGATATCAAAGCCCCCGTTTTTCCAGAATCAGTTGCCGACGGTACTATCGTTGAGTGGCATGTCACTGAAGGTCAGCAAGTCAATCGTGATGACCTATTGGCTGAGATCGAAACTGATAAAGTCGTATTAGAAGTTGTAGCGCCTGATAACGGCGTTGTGACCAAAATCGTTAAGCAGGTTGATGATACCGTGTTGTCTGACGAGATCATTGGTCAATTCGAAGCTGGTGCAAGCGCCAGTGCAGATAATGCTCCTGCGGTAGATCCAGATCAACCAGCAGCGCCAGTACAAGCCAAGCAAGCAGCAGATGGTGGCGAGCCTGTCCAAGCAACAGATAAAAAAGACGAAGCGGACCATAAAGATCAAAGCCCAGCAGTGCGTAAAGCAGCGAAAGAGTCTGGCGTAGATCCTAAAGAAGTGGAAGGTAGTGGTCGCGGCGGCCGTGTGACCAAAACAGATATGGCTAACCCGACATTGAAAGCAGACAGCAGCATCAAATCTGATAGCGGCCGTCCAGTGGCTGAATCAATGGGTGAGCGTACTGAGAAACGTGTGCCAATGACACGTCTACGTAAGACAGTCGCCAATCGTCTGCTAGCAGCTTCACAAGAAACGGCGATGCTAACGACGTTTAACGAAGTGAACATGAAGCCATTAATGGACATGCGCGCTAAATATAAAGACCAGTTCGAAAAACGTCATGGCGTACGTTTAGGCTTTATGTCATTGTTCGTGAAAGCGGCAACCGAAGCACTTAAACGCTTCCCAGCAGTCAACGCTTCACTAGACGGTGATGACATTGTTTATCATGGTTTCTACGATATCGGTGTTGCTGTATCATCTGATCGTGGTTTGGTTGTTCCAGTACTACGTGATACCGATCGCATGAGCATGGCTGATGTTGAAAGCCGTATCCGTGAGCTTGGTGGCTTGGCTCAAAAAGGTAAACTTGGTCTAGATGACATGACTGGTGGTACTTTCACTATTTCAAATGGCGGTGTATTTGGCTCATTGATGTCAACACCTATTTTGAACCCACCACAAACAGCTATCCTAGGTATGCATGCGATCAACGACCGCCCAATGGCTGTTGATGGTAAAGTTGAAATTCTACCGATGATGTATCTTGCATTGTCTTATGACCATCGTATGATTGATGGTAAAGAAGCGGTACAGTTCTTAGTAACCATCAAAGAATTGGTTGAAGATCCAGCCATGTTGCTCCTAGACCTGTAAGCTTTTAAGCTTGTATTGGCAACCGCTGATACAAGCTTTTTAACTTTAGTCTAAACAGTGGTGCTCGCTGTTTATTAATAAATAAGAATGTTTCGCTGATGTGGTGTATTTACCGTAAAGTGAAAAAATTTGAACCAAAATATGGCTTATTTATTAACGAGACAATCCTCAGTTTAAACGATATTTACAATTAGAACGATAATTAGAAATAGGAACGTACTATGAAAGACAATTATGATTTAGTCGTCATCGGCGGCGGTCCTGGTGGTTATGAAGCCGCTATCCGTGCAGGTCAGTTAGGTATGAGCGTTGCTTGTATCGAAAAGCGCGTTTATAAAGGTGAGCCAGCACTTGGCGGCACTTGCTTAAACGTTGGTTGCATTCCATCAAAAGCACTACTTGATAGCTCGCATCGTTACGAAGCGACGAAGCATGACCTTGCTGAACATGGTATCAGCACTGGTGACGTTGCTATTGATATTGAGCAAATGATTGCACGTAAAGAAGGTATCGTTAAGCAATTGACGGGCGGCGTTGCTGCACTATTAAAAGGCAATGGCGTTGACTGGCTGCAAGGCTGGGGCACGTTAGAAGATGGCAAGGGCGCTGATAAAAAAGTTAAATTTACCGCGCTTGCAGATGAAGTAGAAACGACCATCACTGCTAAAAACGTGATTCTTGCGGCAGGTTCTGTGCCGATCGATATCCCAGTTGCTAAACTGATGGCGATCGCATCGTTGACTCTACTGGCGCCCTTGACTTCACTGCTGTACCTAACGTTTAGGCGTTATTGGTGCTGGTGTCATCGGTCTTGAGCTTGGTTCAGTATGGCGTCGTCTAGGCGCTGAAGTGGTTGTTTATGAAGCGTTGCCAAGTTTCTTAGCAGCTGCTGACAAAGACATCTCAAAAGAAGCTGGCAAAATGCTGAAGAAGCAAGGTCTTGATATTCGTGTTGATACCAAAGTAACCAATGCTGAAGTCAAAGGCGATCAAGTTGTTGTCACGAGCGAAACCAAAGGCGAGTCATCTGAAGAAAGCTTCGACAAACTGATCGTTTGTGTTGGTCGCCGTGCTTATTCTGAAAAATTACTTGGCGATGACAGTGGCATTCAATTGACTGAACGTGGTCTTATCGACGTGAATGATCAATGTAAAACCAATCTTGATGGTGTTTATGCCATCGGTGATTTGGTTCGTGGTCCAATGCTTGCGCATAAAGCGATGGAAGAAGGCATGATGGCCGTTGAGCGCATTCATGGCGAAAAAGCCCAAGTTAATTATGACACGATCATTAACGTCATCTATACCCATCCAGAAATCGCATGGGTTGGTTTGACTGAGCAAGAAGCTGAAGCCGCTGGCTACGAAGTTAAAACAGGTTCATTCAACCTAGCAGCGAACGGCCGTGCATTGGCTCAAAGCGAAGCAGAAGGCTCTATCAAAGTCGTGGCTGATGCTAAAACAGATCGCCTATTAGGTATGCATGCTATCTCTGCTGGTGCTGGTGATATCGTCCATCAAGGTATGATTGCGATGGAATTTGTCTCTAGTATCGAAGATTTGCAGTTGATGACCTTTGCTCATCCAACCATTTCAGAAGCCGTGCATGAAGCTGCTCTGTCTGCTGATGGCCGTGCTATTCATGCCATTCAGCGTAAAAAGCGTAAGAAATAAGTCGTTATTTTGATCAGTACCAACTTATAACCTGATCGCGGTGGGGTTGTTATGGCTTCCACCACGGTCATGAGTGCGCCATATGCTTGTCTAATATGTATATACGCGCACTTGTTTTCACTTTTTATTAATTGTAAAAAATAAAGGATACAATCAATGAATTTACATGAGTATCAAGCAAAAGAGCTATTAAAAAGCTATGGTTTGCCGATTCAAGAAGGCATTATTGCCTATAACGGCGACGAAGCTGCTGCTGCTTTTGATAAAACGCCAACAGACATTGCGGTAATCAAAGCGCAAGTACATGCTGGTGGTCGCGGTAAAGCGGGTGGCGTAAAGCTGGTTAAAACTCGTGAAGAAGCCAAGCAAGTTGCTGAAGAGCTAATTGGTACCAATTTGGTTACTTTCCAAACTGACGCTGATGGCCAACCAGTTAACTTCGTATTGGTTGCAGAAGATATGTATCCAGTACAAACTGAGCTATATCTTGGTGCAGTCGTTGATCGTTCTACGCGTCGCGTAACGTTCATGGCATCAACCGAAGGCGGCGTTGATATCGAAGAAGTCGCAAATGAGACACCAGAAAAAATCTTTAAAGTAAACGTTGATCCTTTAGTTGGTTTGATGCCCTTCCAAGCACGTGATGTGGCATTCAAACTAGGTTTAGAAGGCAAGCAAATCAATCAATTCGTTAAATTGATGACGGGTGCTTATCAAGCATTTATCGATAACGATTTTGCCTTGTTAGAAATCAACCATTAGCCGTTCGTGAAAATGGCGAAATCGTTTGTGTTGATGGCAAAATTGGTATCGATTCAAACGCATTGTATCGTCTGCCTAAAATCGCAGCACTACAAGACAAGTCACAAGAAAATGAGCGTGAGCTTAAAGCGGCTGAGTTTGACCTAAACTATGTTGCGCTAGAAGGCAATATCGGTTGTATGGTTAACGGTGCTGGTCTTGCAATGGCAACGATGGACATCATCAAATTGTATGGCGGCAAGCCTGCTAACTTCTTGGACGTTGGCGGCGGCGCAACTAAAGATCGCGTTGTTGAAGCATTCAAGATTATCCTTGAAGACAGCAGCGTTGAAGGCGTTCTAATCAACATCTTCGGTGGTATCGTACGTTGTGACATGATTGCAGAAGCGATTATCGCTGCTATCAAAGAAGTTGACGTAAAAGTACCTGTTGTTGTCCGTCTAGAGGGTAACAATGCTGAAAAAGGCGCGCAAATCCTAGAAGAGTCTGGTCTGAAATTGATTTCTGCCCAAGGCCTATCAGATGCGGCTCAAAAAATTGTCGATGCTGTTAAAGCTTAATATATTTGAGGCATAATCCTCTAAATATACGTGCTTAAGCATAGTAGTCAACGCGTAATAGCAGCTTGTTGGTATAAATTTATCATTAACATTTAATGGATAACACATCATCAAGTGGCTATTGCAAGACAACCGAATACAAGGAATAAATAATGAGTGTATTAATCGATAAAGATACCAAAGTATTGGTACAAGGTTTTACTGGTAAAAATGGTACGTTTCACTCTGAACAAGCGATTGAGTACGGTACTAAAGTCGTCGGTGGCGTAACGCCAGGTAAAGGCGGTCAAACGCATTTAGGCCTACCAGTATTCAACACGATGGCAGAAGCTATGGAAGCCACCCAAGCTGACGCTTCTGTTATCTATGTCCCAGCACCATTCGTACTAGATTCTATCGTTGAAGCGGTAGATGCTGGTGTTAAATTGATTATCGTTATTACTGAAGGCGTGCCTACTTTAGACATGCTAAAAGCAAAACGTTATATCGAAGAAGCTGAAGGCGTACGCATGGTTGGTCCTAACTGCCCAGGTGTTATCACGCCAGGTCAGTGCAAAATTGGTATCATGCCAGGTCATATCCATCTGCCAGGTAAAGTGGGTATCATCTCACGCTCTGGTACATTGACTTATGAAGCCGTTGCTCAGACCACTAAGCTTGGTTTTGGTCAGTCAACTTGTATCGGTATCGGTGGTGATCCTATCCCTGGTATGAACCAAATTGACGCATTGAAACTGTTCCAAGAAGATCCACAAACTGAAGCGATCATCTTAATCGGTGAGATTGGTGGTACTGCTGAAGAAGAAGCAGCCGCTTATATTAAAGACCATGTGACTAAGCCAGTCGTTGGTTATATTGCTGGTGTTACCGCTCCAGAAGGCAAGCGTATGGGTCATGCCGGCGCTATCATCTCTGGCGGTCAAGGTACTGCTGAAGAGAAATTCAAAGCGTTTGAAGATGCTGGTATCGCGTATACGCGTGACCCATCTAAGCTTGGTGAGAAGTTAAAAGAAGTTACTGGTTGGTAAGATAGGCATAAGTCTACAGTTTAACTACCAAAACTGCATTGCAAAGAAACAAAGACACCCCTACAATGGGGTGTCTTTTTTTGTCTCGAAAATAAATTTATGAAAAACAAAATACTAGTTACGGGCGGTGCGGGCTATATTGGCACACACACCTGTATCGCACTGCATGAAGCTGGCTATGAGATTGTAGTTTACGACAATCTATCTAATAGTAGTCGTGAAGCCATCAATCGTGTCTCGGCTCTCATTGGTCAGCCTATTGAGTTTATCGAAGGCGATATTCGCGATGCTGAATCACTTAGACAAGTATTTTTATCTCATCAGTTCTTCGGTGTCATTCATTTTGCAGGATTAAAGGCCGTTGGTGAATCTGTTGCCAAGCCACTGCTATACTACAATAACAACGTCAGTGGCACCATTACTTTATTAGAGATTATGGCTAAATTTAATGTCAAAAACCTCGTTTTTTCTTCATCTGCCACTGTCTATGGTGATCCCGAATCGCTGCCTATTGACGAGAATTCACCGCGTTCTTGTACCAATCCTTATGGACAAAGTAAACTGACGGTCGAGCATATCTTAGAAGACCTTGCTGTATCGGATTACAGTTGGAACCTGATACCTCTTAGATACTTTAATCCAGTAGGGGCGCATCCATCAGGCAGATTGGCGAAGACCCTAATGATATCCCAAATAATTTGATGCCTTATATCTCACAAGTCGCTGTTGGTAAGCTTGAAACACTTAATATTTTTGGTAATGACTATCCTACAATAGATGGGACAGGTGTACGTGACTTTATCCATGTCACTGACTTAGCAGCAGGTCATGTCGCTGCGTTAAATTATTTAGAGCGACAAGTGGTACCAGTAGGATTTTTACCCATTAATTTAGGCACTGGTAAAGGTACTTCTGTCTTAGAGTTAGTAACAGCATTTTCTAACGTTTCTGGACAATCAATTCCTTATCAATTTGCAGAACGCCGCGCAGGTGACATAGCAAGCTGCTATGCCAGTGCTGATAAAGCGAAAAACCTGTTAGAGTGGCAAGCAAAATTATCAATTACTGAGATGTGCCAAGATAGCTGGCGTTGGCAAAGTATGAATCCGAATGGTTATAAGTAAATATCTTTATTCTATCTATTAATCTACCATTTTATTATTTAAAAGAGACAATCATATGAGTATTATCATTCAAACTGGACACCGTTCTTCTAACTCCAAGCTATTAATGCAAAAACTATATAATAGAGGGTTGAGTGAGCCTCTACATAGCTATACTCATCAATTAACTTCCCAGCAGATTGCAGATACTATTTTTAAAGTAATATCACGAAATAGTACAGCTGTTACGAATAATAAATTGATTGATAATGTCATGACTGACTTTTTACTGTCTAATTTAGATTTCGAAAATTGGGGTTGGGAGTCTGAAAAAAATCTAATGGCGTTAGAGTATTGGCAAGAAACAGCATCTGATGTAATATTTATTCTTGTATTTGACCATCCAAGTAATCTACTAAATCAAATTTCAAGTCAAGCAATGACAGTAGACTTACTTAATCAAATTATGAGTGATTGGGTGAGTTATCATCAGAATATGTTAGATTTCCTAGAAAATAATCAAAATAAAGCGTTATTGATAGAAGGAAAGTGTGCTATCGATAGCATCAGTAAACTAAGCGAAAAACTGAAAACGATTGCTAATACCTTGCAACTTAAGAGTAGCTGGCAAGTATCAAATCAGATTGAGGATAACAGTAAGCACAGTCTAGATCATCAGTCTAATATAGTAAAAGATCATGTTTTTGAGGAGGTATTGAGTCAATATCCAGAGGTAATTAGACTATTTAATGCTTTATTAGATAAAGCAGCCATTAAGGATAGTAATTCAATTTATAAGCTTAAAAAAACCAATATAAATAGTTTAGTTAGTTTACTAAACCATTTGCAGGAATCTGATTTAGCTGAAAAATATCATGAACAACAGGTTGATAATAGTTTTTTAAAAGAAACATTAGATGAAGTAAATAAAGATAAGAAAGAAATAGAAAAAAAATATATTGAGATTAAGAATATTTTAGATAGGCGTACATCCGAGAAAAAAATTGATACCAATAAATGTACTAATGAGCTTGAAGTAACTAACCAGTTATTAATGGAGCAGTTACAATTAGCGCAAGAGAAAATTGAGGAGTATTATTTAAATTTAGGTAATACTAAGGAAAGTATAGTAAGTAATAGTAACAAAATTTATCCGAAGGGTGCTGCAGAAGCTCTTAAAAAAGAATTACCATATATACTTGGTTCTACAATAATAACACACTCTAAATCGGTTAAAGGTATTGTAAAGCTGCCAGCTTCTTTATTACATGAGCATAAGAACTTCAAGTCTAATAAAAGTATACCTTCAAGTATAGAAATGTATGCTGATTCAGTTGAGGCAGAGAAAGTTAAGAGACATCTATCTTATAAAATAGGTAAGGTTTTTGTTGAAAGCTTTGATTCACCAATAAATTTCATAATACTTCCTTTTAAAATGATTAAAGAAGTGAAAAATTTTAAGAAAAAATAATTTTATTAGGGATGTTTTATGAGTAATTTAAAAGAAGTAAATAGTTTAATAAGAAGTAATAAAAAAATTGAAGTCATGAGCTTATTAGAGAGCTTAATTGAAAGTAATCCTGATTTCAAAGATTATTATATTAGTTACTTACTTTGTTTTAATAGTCTTCCAAATTATCTAGGAAAAATTGCGTCTGATTCTTTAATAAAGTCAGATTTAGATGAGGTTTTAGATTTACAGGTAAAATTAGATGAAATTATATTAAAAAAATGGAATAATGTTAAATTTACCTTTTGTATTTCAGTAAAAAACAGATCTTGTGTTAATGTAAGTTGGGATGGGGTTACTAAAAATAAAACTTTTGTTACTTCCTATAAAAAAAATCCTATGAACTTCCAGTTAGATCTTTTAAAGAACTTTGTTAAAAGTATCGTCGATTCGAAAATTAATGGTATATGCTTGGAAATAATTATTGTTGATTTTAATTCAGATGATCATCCTCCGGAAGATTGGATAAACGAAATTGTAGGGGTTAGAGAAGGAATTGAAGCAAAAGTAATTAAGAGTGATGAACCTTTTAGTAGAGGTAGAGGTTTAAATATAGCAGCAGAGAAGGCGACTGGAGATATATTATTTTTTACAGACGCTGATATGCTTATTTCTAAAGAATTTTTGATTCAGAGTTTGCAGTATGCTTATGACAAGCAAAAACCATTCTTCCCTATTTGTTATTCATACTACACTCCTTATAATAAAGAAGGTTGGATAAGAGATGAAGGGTGGGGCAATCTTGTTATACCTAAAGTGATTTCAGAGAAAATTAGCTGGTGGGAGAAAAGATCGTGGGGTTCAGAAGATAATCATATGAAAGATCAGCTTGGAGATAGCTTTATTAGGGCTCAAGCTGCTGGCTTATATCATCAATGGCATCCAGAAGACGATTTTAAAACAAAGTACTACTCTAGTGAAAAAAATAAATTTGAAGTTGTTTTGGCTGTTACTACTTATAATAGGCTAGACTATCTTGAGGTTTTTATAAAACTTGGTTGTCAACTAGAAATCCATACTATAAATGGCATCTCATAATAAATGATGATGGCTCTACAGATGGGACTATTGAGTATCTTAAAAATATTAATATTGTTGGTACTGAGATTCATATTATTTATAATAATAGGAAAGGAGTACATGAAGGTACTAATGCTATATTAGATCGAATAAATAAAATAAAACCAGATTATGTTTTTAAATGTGATGATGATGTCATCTTTGTTAAAAAAGGCTGGGATAACGCATATATAGATGGAATGAATGAGTTTGGATTTTTATGTAATTACCAAACTAAATGGAGAGACGCCAAGGTGAAAAGCACTACAGATAAGTGTATATCTTATTCTAGTGCTTATTATTCACAAGGTGCTTTCCTAGCGTTCAACATGGATGTAGTCAATAAGATAGGTTGGTTTGATACTAAGAGTTTTGGTTTTAAGGGATATGGGCATATTGATTTTGCAGTTAGGGCATGTAGAGCGGGTTTCAATAACATAAACACCTTGTATGATATTAAGAACTCACCTAGCTTTATTACTCTTCAGTTTGATGACTATAAACCAGCGTTAGATAGTGAGCGAATAGTTAACGAGTTTAAAGTCGACTTAAGTGAGGATTCAAAAGAAAGCTTTAAAGACTTTATTTTGAAGGATAGATCTAATCTATCATATATTCCTAGAAGTTCTATATTTGAATATAAGAAAAGTGAATTAAAGCCTAAATTACATATGATTATACATAATAATCATATAGGAGGAGCTGAATATGTTCATTTTAATCATGCTTATGCTTTAAGAACAATAGGTTTTGATATTGTTATTTGGTCTGTAGGTAGTGGCTACTATTTGGATAAATATTTAAGTAACAACTTTGAAACGCATTATGTACCCAATTTCTTTGAAGAAAAAGACGAATTTAATAATTTTGCAAATGAAGTAGAAGATGGCAATTATATTTATAATTGTAATGCTTATAATGATAAGCTCTTTGAAAAGATGTCTTATAATAAACACTTTTATTATCTTACAATTATGCATTCGGATGTAGAATGGATTATAAAATATCAAAAAGAATTCCGTTTTTTCACTCATCGTTACATTGCTATTCATAATTATATCAAAGAAGACTTGGTCAATGCAGGTGTTTCAACTGATAAAGTTAATATTGTAAATAACACCTTGAATCATGATTTTTCGTTTGAATACTATGAAAATATAAATTTAGAACTTAGAAGAAAATTAAAAATTCCAAAAGATGCATTAGTTGTATCATACATTGGGAGAGTAGCTAAAGATAAAAACTTGCTTAATATAGTTGATCTTGCAGAAACTGTTACTAAACAGAGAAAAGATATATATTTTATAATAGTAGGTGGTAAGTCAGATAGGGTGGAAGACTCTAACTATTTTAAATTATTTGAACAGAAGTTATTAACTCTTCAAGATAATAAAAAGATTATTTATCTTGGAGAGTTATTAGGCAAAGAGTTAGAAGATTTTTACAATGTCATAGATGTAGCAGTGAACTTATCACCATCAGAAGGCTTGCCCATCACTATGTTGGAGCAATTAGGAAAAGGAATTTATTGCATTTATCCTCAGTTCCCCGCTATCAATATTACTTTAAAGGAATTTAATTCAAAATTGATTCCCATAAAACAAAGAAAGGATATGAAAAATTTAGAATATTCTGAAACAGAAATCAATTTATATGCACAGCATATTCTAAGTCTTAATAGAGAATGTATTTCTAATTTTAGAAATGAGAATATAAAATTGGCAAAAAATAAATTTAGTTCTGCTAATCTGGCTAGGCAGCTTAACAAGAGTATTTTAGGATTAGGTTACAAAAATTAATGTGAGAAGATCTAGCAGTACACTATACTTCTTCATAGTGTGTTGCTAGATCTTATTGTTTTTTTATTATGCATTAGATAACTATTTATCATGAGGTGATATAGTTATAAACAAAATATAAGATATATCATTAATCTGAAGAAAAACAGTCATAAAATTTTTAGAGTCTATATTAAACCTCTTGCAAAAGTCATAGATTAAGCTTGAAATTTACTAATCCTACGAACAGTTTCATTCTTAACTCATAACGTTGACGTCGATTGCGATAGCGCTGAGCGACGATCTTAAACAACTTAATCAGACCTATTTGCCACTGTATGATTATCTGAGCTTTTAAGGTATATTGTTTCTTTTTTCTGCTGTAGTGCTTACTTTGGTTTTTTTTGGACGTTCAATGGGTGCTTCAGTGGCATCGATGATGACCGCTGACCAATTGATATCCTCAGGCTTACTGTGTGGCAGTTCTCATGGCAAGTCAAATCTGCCTGAGTTAACAAGGGTGTCTTCTGCTTTTCTGACAATACGACTGGCGGAGGAATCATGAACGTTAAAGTGCATACCAATAGGTCATTGCTAGTAAAATCTGCGCTTCTAAGCTAAGAGCACTTAAACGACCTGATTTGGTCTTGGAAGCTTCATGCTCTTGCATGGCTTCTAGCATTTGCTCAAAATTGGCTTTATAAATGCTGGTATAACGTTTAAAACCTACATCATTCTGTTCAAGTAGTTTAGTATATCTTTTAAGTATTTAGGGTTCAGTTATATACTCTGAGATCTGAATCTACGTTTGCAAGAGGCCTAATGCTAAATGTAATCAAATCATTTATCTATAGATAAGAATTATATCCTGTATTAGTGAGAAGTCTTGTACTTTTTACTGTTTTGAATTAACTATGTGAGGTATCTCATCTTCGAGTAGCCATATTTATCAAATCCAGAGCATTGAGCTGTAGTTAAAGAATCATGTCTGTATAGCCCAATAGCAAGAGGTTTTCTGATATATACAATAGAACCATCGTTATAGCTAGACTTTATGAGCTCGAATAACTTCTTATCTGATTCAATCCTTTTTGACGAATCAAATTTCCCTAGTTTGTTTAGAATAGAGCGTGATATCATCATTGAGGAAAGGTTAAGACGCAATAATGGATAGTTTTGTCTACAAGTTGGTAAGCCAGATGATTGATCAACTCTAAAAAAGTGTGAGAAACTAGCAATAGCAGTAGATGTATTTAAGAGCTCTTTAAGTTGTAACTCTAAACGCTCAGGATGTGACCAATCATCTGAATCTTGGAATGTTACAAAATATCCGGTTGATTGCTCTATGCCAATATTTCTAGCATGGTATGTGCCATTGTTTTCTGAAAGTTTAATAACTTTTATCGTTGAATACTTCTTGAGGATATCTACAGTATCATCAGTGCTAGCGTCATCTACTACAATAATTTCAATATTTTTAATTGACTGATTCAATAAAGAGTCTATACAGTTTTCGATAAAAGCTGCAGAATTATAGGTAGTGACTATAATGCTGACTTTCTGAGCATTATGAATTTTCTTAACTTTTTTACGATTATTACCGATGGTAATCTTATTGTTTTTAACTAGATCGATAGGTTGTAGCCCGTACTGATGGTAAAACCTATAAATGAGTATTTTTGCCCATAACGGTTTATGTCGCATGAGAGAAATTTTTATGGCGACTAGTGTATCAGCTTGGTTATAAAAGCGTAGAGGAGGAATATCTCCTAAAGCTATTCTTAAAGTATCTTTAAATGGTCTAGGGATATCATCTCTTTGCTTACTTAATTCTAGAGTTAATTCAGGATAGACATAACCTATTCTATATAGAAATTGAAGTGCATCTTTTCTTTCCAAGCTAGCAATACAGTCAGTCTGTAGAAGGCTCTCAACTAGAGCGTCCGCGCTGGCGTATTGCTGAGCCTGAACATGGTGATCAAACTCTTTTAGAAGTGTACTCATAGACTATAAACGCCAATCTGGGTTCACTAATGCACCTTTAACATCGATGATTACTTTTGGTTTGGTACAAAAACTATTTATCTTGTCGTCTTCACCAATGAACTCTGCATGATTAACGGCTACAATAACAGCGTCAAAACTATTTTCTCGAATGTCGTTATAATCGACATAATCAACATCTAGCTACTCCAGTCTTCTTCAGTAACCCAAGGATCGGAATAAGTCATTCTTACCCCATATTTCTCAAGTTCAATACCAATATCTGTTACTTTGGTATTTCTGACATCTGGACAGTTTTCTTTAAAGGTAACACCTAAAAGTAAAATACGGGCATCTTTGATATTTTTCCCATATGAGATAAGCTTTTTGATGGTTTGTTCGGCAACGAATTTACTCATAGAGTTGTTGATTGCGCGAGAAGTCAAAATTAAATTGGGATTTAATCCTAAAGATGATGCTTTGTGTGCCAAGTAATAAGGATCTACGCCAATACAATGCCCACCTACTAAACCAGGCATAAGCTTGATAAAGTTCCATTTAGTAGCAGCAGCTTCTATGACTTCATGAGTGTCGATACCAACTTCGTTGAAAATAAGGGCCAATTCGTTTATCAAAGCAATATTGACATCACGCTGAGTGTTTTCAATAACTTTAGATGCTTCTGCGACTTTTATAGAGGAAGCCTTGAATGTGCCAGCAGTAATTACTGAGCTATATAATTCATCCACTATGTCTGTGTAGTAAGGGTTTGAACCTGAAGTGACTTTTAATATGTTCTCTACTGTGCGCAGTTTGTCGCCTGGATTAATACGTTCTGGAGAATAACCAACACCAAAATCTATATTTAACTTTAAGTTGGATTTTTCTAGCTCAGGAATACAAACTTCTTCTGTAGCACCTGGATATACTGTTGATTCATAGATAACGATATCATCTCGCTTAATAATTTTACTTAGCATCTGCGAAGCTTTAACCAATGGGGATAAATCTGGTAAGTTATTATCATCAATTGGTGTTGGTACGGTAATGATAAATACGTTCGCTGCGGTTAGGTCATTAGAGTCAGAAGTAAAAGTAAGACGAGAAGTGTTTTTGAGGTATTCGCTGGTCACTTCTCTAGTTTTATCAATATTATTAGATAACTCGTTAATACGTGTTTCATTTATATCAAAGCCTATAACGTCATATTTTTTTGCAAACGCACAAGCTAGTGGTAGACCTACGTAACCTAACCCTATAATGGCGATTTTTTTGGAATTCATCGAATGACCTTTTGGTATGAATTAATTAGATAAGAGTGTTTGGCTACTTTAGTGATAATTAAGATTGTAGGCATAATAGCAGATATAAAATAGCTGAGAAAGTAATGGTGTGTTTGATTTTACATCATCATTGCATAGACCTTTATAAAAAGGTCGCCCTAATACGGTGACTTTTTTGCCTCTTAGCAAAGCTTCAAACCCACCTAATGATGTAATGGTATATACGTGATCGATAGTCTTTAAAGCATCAACCAAATGAATAGACTGGGTTAGAATAAGACAATCTAGCTCAGTGAGTATATGGACGATAGATAAATCATCGAGTGTCATTGGATGTGGTTTCACAATGATTTGTGCGTCAGGATTTTCTTCAATTGCTTGATTGACCACATCAAGCAACGTAATACCAATACCGCCACCATATTTTAATGAATCATCATGCGGCACTTGACCTAATACTAATATACGTTTTTTACTCTTAACGCCATATAGTGGTATGACATTGACATAAGGCTGATGGTTGTATTTACTCACCCGATGAGAAACGTAATAATCCAGCATCTCCTGTGCCAACGCCTCATCATAACCATCCTGCTCAAAATCAAAGTTTGCTATGAGGTCAGTTAAGTCATTTGGGCGAGTGGTATCAAAGTAGGGCGCTTGGCTATCCATTACAATAGACAGCGGTGGAGCGCCTGATTCATCGTCAGGGCCTGAACGAATAAAACCATCTTCTAAAAAGAAAATGTCTAGACCTTGCTTGCGGATGTAATCAATAAAATACTCAGGCGCTTTATAACCCCAAATATAGATAATAGGGTTTACACGCTTGATAAATGGCTTTAACCATATGTCAAAGTAGCGCATATCAAAATGTCGTTGTATTTGAACATGTGATGACTCCAATACCCAGTCATCAACCAAGTCTTGCCATGGCAGCATACCAACGACTAACGCCAAACGCTGTTTTGGCTGACGATTATGTTTATAATAACCTGATAATAGCGGTCGGATGTAAGCGTTAAATTTCATAATATGTTGGCTTGCTTAGTTTGATAGCGAGAGGGCAGATAGGCATGATTGGGTATTTACGTTGGCAATGTTTTATCGTTCCCAGTATAGTTGCATTTACGAGTAAAAACGAATACCTACTTCGAAAAATAATAACTTCGAAAAATAATGGATCGATATTATGAAAAACAAGATACTAGTCACGGGTGGTGCGGGCTATATTGGCACACACACCTGTATCGCACTGCATGAAGCTGGTTATGAGATTGTAGTTTACGACAACTTATCTAATAGTAGTCGTGAAGCCATCAATCGTGTCTCAGCTCTCATTGGTCAGCCTATTGAGTTTATCGAAGGCGATATTCGCGATGCTGAGTCACTTAGACAAGTATTTTTATCTCATCATTTCTTCGGCGTGATTCACTTCGCTGGACTAAAAGCAGTTGGCGAATCTGTTGCCAAGCCATTGCTATACTACAATAACAACGTCAGTGGTACCATTACCTTGCTAGAAGTGATGGCTGAGTATGATGTCAAAAATCTTGTTTTCTCATCATCAGCAACAGTTTATGGTGACCCCGAATCGCTGCCTATTGACGAGAATTCACCGCGTTCTTGTACCAATCCCTATGGTCAAAGCAAACTTGCCGTCGAGCACATATTAGAAGACCTTGCCGTATCAGATGACAGTTGGAATCTGATTCCTTTGAGATACTTTAATCCAGTAGGGGCACATCTGTCAGGGCAGATTGGCGAAGACCCTAATGATATCCCAAATAATTTGATGCCTTATATCTCGCAAGTCGCTGTTGGTAAGCTTGCCAAACTTAATGTTTTTGGTAATGACTATCCAACTATTGATGGTACTGGCGTGCGTGATTTTATCCATGTTACTGATTTGGCGCAAGGTCATGTCGCTGCGTTAAATTATTTAGAGCGACAAGTAGCACCAGTAGGATTTTTACCGATTAATTTAGGTACTGGTAAAGGGACTTCTGTATTAGAGTTAGTAACGGCATTTTCTAACGTTTCTGGACAACCAATTCCTTATCAATTTGCAGAACGCCGCGCAGGTGACATAGCAAGCTGCTATGCCAGTGCTGATAAAGCGAAAAACCTGTTAGAGTGGCAAGCAAAATTATCAATTACTGAGATGTGCCAAGATAGCTGGCGTTGGCAAAGTATGAATCCGAATGGCTATAATCTAGCTTAGTTTTTATAAAATATAACCTTTATCTTATTCTCTTTTAATACAGTTTAAAAATTATGAAAAAAATCACCCACGCCGTTATCCCTGTTGCAGGCTTTGGTACTCGTATGTTGCCATTGTCTAAAGCTGTGCCAAAAGAGCTATTGCCACTTGGTAACCGTCCCGCTATTCACTATGTGGTTGAAGAGGCGATTGCTGCTGGTATTAAGCATATTGTCTTGGTTGGTCATGCACAAAAGAGCGCGATTGAAAATTATTTCGATATCAATGCTGAGCTAGATAATCAATTACGTCACAAAGGTAAAGATGAGCTAGCCGATAGCTTAAACTGGCTGCCAGACGATGTGACCGTATCGATGATACGTCAAGGTAAAGCATTAGGTTTGGGTCATGCGGTACTCGCGGCTCGCCCCATTATTGGTGAGCATGATTTTGCCGTATTATTGCCCGATGTTGTGCTTGATCCTTTTACGGGCGATATGGCTGCTGATAACTTAGCCTTTATGATTGATGCTTTTGCTGAAGACAACCATTCACAGATATTGGTCGATAAAGTCGCTGATGAAGATGTGCATAAATATGGTATTGCCAAACTGCATGAAGCGTTTAGTGAGGTGAGCAGGGAAGATGGTGAAGCAGACAGTAATGCCAGCTTCAAAGTCGCAGGATTTATAGAAAAGCCCAACTTAGCCAATGCACCCTCAAAATTAGCAGTCGTTGGTCGTTATGTCTTTAGCAATCACATTTTTGACTATCTGGCGAATACCAAAGCCTCGGTTGGTGGTGAAATTCAGCTGACCGATGCGATTGATGCGTTGATTAGTGAATACGGCGTGAATGTCACGACCATGCGCGGCGATAGCTATGATGCCGGTGATATGCGCTCATATATGCAAGCATTTATCTATTTTGCCGAGCAGCAATTAGCAGAAGATGAATAGCTGATGGCTGAGATAAAGGGCAATAGCGCTTATAAAAGTGCTCGGAACTCTACATACTGGCAGCAACTACAAATGCTTGCGAAGCAGCCATGGTCACTGGCAGCCTTGTTTGCACAAGATGACAGTCGTGCAACGCTTTTTAGCATGCAAGCAGGCGCGCTATATATGGACTATAGCAAGCAATGTATTGACGAACAGGTGCTAGCAAGTCTGTTGCAGCTAGCAGAAAGCTGTGAATTGTCCACAAGGATTGATGCACTGATGCAAGGGGCGATGGTCAATACCAGCGAGGAGCGTGCTGCCTTGCATACAGCACTACGATTGCCAGAGTCTGCAAAACTAGACGTTGATGGGCAAAATGTCGTCGCTGATGTGCATGATAGTCTGTCGCAAGTAGCACGTTTATCTGAACGTGTCCGTAGTGGTACATGGCGCGGATTTTCTGGTAAAGCCATCACGGATGTGGTCAATATTGGCGTTGGTGGCTCTGATCTTGGCCCGCTTATGGCGACGACCGCACTGGATGAGTGGGCAGATACCAACATTGAAGTACATTTCGTCTCTAATATGGACGGTACTCAGCTTGATAATTTGCTCAAGCACCTCAATCCTGAAACGACCTTGTTTATCATCTCGTCCAAGTCATTTGGTACGGTTGATACGTTATCTAATGCTAAAACAGCATTATCATGGCTGCTTGCCACTGCCAAGCTGCGTGCAGGTACTGAAGACAGTGTGCTACGCCGCCACTTTATTGGTATCTCCGCTAACAGTGAAAAAATGAGTGCGTGGGGTATTCATCCTGAGCATCAGCTACAGCTTTGGGAATGGGTTGGTGGGCGTTTTTCTTTATGGTCGGCGATTGGTCTTGCTATTGCTATTCGTATCGGTATAGATGGGTTTAAAGCGTTATTGGCTGGGGCTCATAGTATGGATGAGCATTTTGCCAAAGCAGATTTTGCAGAAAACTTACCAGTATTGTTGGGTTTGCTTGCTGTTTGGAACAGTACCTTTTTACAGGTAAATGCTCATACCGTATTGCCCTATGATGGTCGTCTCAGCTATTTACCAAGCTACTTAACCCAGCTTGAGATGGAGAGTAATGGTAAATCGGTCACCCAGCACGGTGATCATATTGACTACGATACCTGTCCGATTCTGTGGGGCGAGATTGGCTCTAATGCTCAGCATGCCTTTTATCAGTTGCTACATCAAGGCACACAGCAGGTGTCTTGTGACTTTATCGCTTGTGTGCGCCGCTATAGTGGTCAATCGCAAAATGCGCCATTACAGCAGCAGCATGAGCTGTCTTTGGCCAATTGTCTAGCACAGAGCCGAGTGCTGGCTTTTGGTAATGCCGCGCTTCAAGAGTCTGAGGTTCAAGTAGCTTCTGCCGCTGATAAATACAAATATTACCGTGGCAATCAGCTTCAACGACATTGCTAATCGATGAGCTGACGCCGCATAGTTTGGGAGCGCTGATTGCGCTTTATGAGCATAAAGTCTATGTTATGGCCAGCATTTGGGATATTAACCCGTTTGATCAATGGGGCGTCGAGATGGGCAAGCAAATGGCGGAGTCCGTACATCAAGCCATGCAGCAAGCAGGTGAGAGTCAGTTTGACAGCTCCACTAACCAGCTGTTAAAACATATTCAGCAGTTGTCTTGATCGTTTTGCTACTAAGTCGATAATCATTAAAGGTGAACGCATGAGCGCTGTTTCTATAAATGACAATACACCTAAATATACGCATGAATCTAAATCACAAAGCACTGCAAGCAAGCAAGTTTGTGTGCTTATTGGTCATAGCATTGAGGCCATTACTAGCGCCGTGGTGCTGGCAAGTCTAGGTCAGCGCGTGCATCTTTATGCAGATATTGAGCTATTGACGCAGCAAATACAACAATATGGCTTTGAGCATCATTTGCAAGCACTGTGGCAGATGTATGAGCAGCAGCAGGTTATAATTAGTACAGCATTACCGGCTAGCGCTGACACGCTAATACAATATTATGAAACGGCAAATTTTAGTGACAGTCGTCACATCAATGAGAGCAATGAGAGCAATGAGATTAGTAAGATTGACAGCCAAAGCACCGTTGCGCTTTATTGGTTATTTTTAGACAGTATCAACCAGTATGGGCAGAAGCCAGCTGGATTACTGCCTTCAACCATAGTCATCAGCAATCGCTACCCGTGATTATAAGTGGCATTGAGAAACTAGGGGTGGTCTCAGCACTGGCGCAAAATTTGCAGCGCGCGTGGGTCTACTATGTGCCGTTTGTATTCTTGCAAGACGGTGATGCTTATAGCTCAATGTTAAATCCCTCACTGTGGTTGCTTGGTGAAAAAACAGCCAATAGTAGCCAGCATCTAGAAGTATTGAAGCCGTTAATGCAGCATGCGCGTGCCGCTCATCACGCTGATATCGCAACGATAGAGTTTGCCCGTAGCAGTATCATGGCGATGCTGGCGACGCGAGTGAGTTTTATGAATGAGATGTCACGCTTGGCGGACAGTCAACAGGTAGATATCAAGCAAGTCAGTCGTGTCATGGGGCTAGACGCGCGGGTCGGCAGCAGTTATCTGCAAGCAGGCTGGGGCTTTGGTGGTAACACACTACCGACCGAGCTGGCTAAATTACAGCAGTCCAGCCAAACGCACAGTTTAGAGATGCCGCTGTTGCAGTCAGTCATGCACATCAACGAAGATCAAAAAGAGCTGATATTCCGCAAATTCTGGCAATATTTTGATGGTTTTATTGATAATAAAACGGTGATGATTTGGGGCGGTAGTTATAAATCAGGCTCAGGACGTACCGCAGGCTCAGCCATACATCCATTGCTAGCGTTATTATGGTCTTATAATATTCGTACGATAGTCTATAGTGACAAAGCGCAGGCCGAACTCGCTGTGCTTTATCAGCAGCAATCATTATTGCAATTGATTAATAATCCTTATCAGCAGCTAAGTGCCGCACAGGCGATTTTTATCATTAGTTGGTCGCCACAAGATCAACTAGATATTGCCAAGCTTAATCAACACGCGATGCCAGTATTTGATGCGCAAAATGCACTGACACGATTGCAGATCGATAATCTGGTAGGTGACTATATGGGCATTGGTCGGTCTAAATAGCGTTATTCAAGTTTTTCAGTTGCTAAAAAAGCTCGTTGATAATTATCAGCGAGCTTTTTTGATTTTTAGTCGAAATCACCCATATTAAATCGTATTCATTTACGCTGGTATAGCACCTTGCTAGCAAGCCACTGTTGAATCTCTCGAATTTTAATAGCTAATAATTCTTCATTGCCACGACTTTCAATGTTTAATCTGATAAGTGGTTCGGTATTGGAGGCTCGCAGATTAAAGCGCCACTCGCCGAAGTTAAGACTTAAGCCATCAAGAGTTGATTTGGTCGGATTTTCGCTGCTAAATTTTTCCTCAATAGCGCTAATAATAGTTGGCGCACCATTTGTTGTGAGTCGAAAATTAAGCTCGCCTGAACTTGGATAGCTTGAATATAGCCAGTAACCAATTCTGATAAAGTCTTACCAGTGACAGACAACAGCTCAATGGTGAGCAGCCATGGAATCATGCCGCTATCGCAATAGAAAAAGTCACGGAAATAGTGGTGGGCAGACATCTCGCCGCCATAAACCGCGCCAGAGTCACGCATGACTTGCTTAATAAATGAATGTCCAGATTTACTGATGACAGCCTTACCGTTATGTTCTTTAATCACGGCTTCAGTATTGTAAATGACCCGTGGATCGTAGACGATTGACTCATTTGGGTACTTATTCAAAAATGCTTGGGCAAGCATGCCGACGATGTAACTGCCATCAATAAATTCACCATGTTCATCGAATAAAAAGCAGCGGTCAAAGTCGCCATCAAAGGCAATGCCAAGGTCGGCTTTATTTTCCAAAACAGCTTGCTGAGTCGCCACTCGATTGGCTTCAATCATAGGGTTGGGGATGCCATTGGGGAAGCTACCATTTGGTGTATGATGCAGTTTAATCACTTCAATTGGCGCACCAGCTTGTGCAAGCTTTTCAATCAACAAGTCAACTACGGGTCCCGCACTGCCATTGCCTGAGTTAATCACTAATTTAAGCGATTTGAGCTTATCGGTATCAATAAAAGTCATGACATGATTGATATAAGCGCTTTTATCAGTTAATAATTGCAACGTTCCTGATCGGTTTTTAGTGATAAATTTCCCAGACTCTGCCAATGCTTGAATCTCTGCCAAACCATCATCAGCACTGATCGGCTTTGAATGTTCCTTAACCAATTTTAAGCCGTTATAGTTAATAGGATTATGGCTGGCTGTGACCTCAATACCACCCAATGCTTGATAATGACTGGTGGCAAAATAGACCTCTTCTGTGCCGCTCATGCCCAAGTCAATCACATTGACACCAGCATCTACAATACCAGCGATGGTCGCTTGTTTTAATTGCTCGCTTGAATGGCGAATGTCACTACCAATAACGATGGCAGGTTTTAGATTTACCATATCATTGTCATGAGCCTCAACCGCCGTACCATAACGCTGAAATAAAATCTGTGCAAAAGCACGACCAATACGGTAAGCAATGGCTTCGTTTAGATTTACCCCAAGCTCGCCGCGAATATCATAAGCTTTAAATGAATCAATAAGAATGGGATTAAATGCAGTTTCTGGCTGATAACGAATGGTCGCAGACGTAGACATAATGATAAAATTCCTTGCGCGTGTGCAGTGGTAAAATAATAAAATAGATAGCACAATTATAAGCCAATCAAGGTTCAATGATACACTAACTGCTAAATTGAACGATAAGCAAAAATATAAGAGCCTCCCTTATGAATACTCTCGACAATAAAATAGTAGCGCCTATACCAGCACAAGGAACGCCAACTGCTAGTGGTGAATTAGACGATTTATTGGCTTTGATGGCACGGCTACGTGTTGACTGTCCGTGGGATAAAAAGCAAACCAATCACAGCCTTATTCCTTATGCCATCGAAGAAGCCTATGAGTTAGGCGAAGCGGTACAAAGCGATGACGATGAAGATATCAAAGGCGAGCTTGGTGATGTGCTACTGCAAGTGGTGTTTCATTGTCAGATGTATGCGGAGCAAGGTCGTTTTGGCATGAGCGATGTTATCACCACTTTACAAGAAAAGCTCATTCGTCGTCATCCACATGTGTTTGAGGCTGAAACCCTTGAAGATGACACGGCGGTAAAAGCTCGTTGGGATGAGATTAAAGCAGAGGAGCAGCAAGCGCGCGCGGCACGAGGCAAACCAAAACGTCGTTTAGACAATACCAAAGCGGGCAGTGCGCTCATGCAAGCGCAAGATGTGCAAAAACAGGCGTCAAAGTTAGGGTTTGACTGGGAGGGCGTTAGCGGTGCTTTTGATAAGCTAGATGAAGAGGTTGCCGAGTTAAAGGCTGAATTGATAGATAAATCAAAAGATGCTGCTGAATATGACATAAGCAAAGCCAATATTAGCGATATTGAAAAAGAGCTGGGTGATTGTATGTTTGCGCTCGTCAATGTCGCCCGTAAACTCAATCTTGATGCAGAAGCAGCCACTTTAACGTGTGTGCATAAATTTAAATCACGTTTTGGTTATATTGAAGCGCAGTTAGCCGCGGCTGGTAAGTGTTTAGAAGACAGCGATATAACAGAGATGGATGCACTGTGGGAAGCGGCGAAACAACATGAACGATCGTCATGAACGCTTATCATAAGACCTCGTTTGTTAGCTTGATCAATATGGCTGTTTTCAGTCTAATATTGGCGGTTTTTATGTTGAACAGTGTTCAAGCTGCGCCTTGTTTTGATAATCCTCAAAGGGCTTATGAATATCTATTGGCGCAAGAAAGTGCCAAAATACAGGTACGTGACCAAGCCACTGTAAATATCAATCGTGCTAGTGAAGGCGAGCTCGTTTCATTAAACGGTATCGGCAGCAGCAAAGCCCAAGCGATTATTTTATATCGTGAGATGTTTGGTGATTTTAAGACAGTGGATGAGTTAGCAAAGGTCAAAGGTATTGGTGCAAAAACGGTTGAGAAAAATCGAGGACGTTTACGCGTACAAGATTAAGGGCAGTATTTTGCTTTAATTAACCCCAATATTGACAAAATAGCACGTAAGTATCAGTCATAACACACCTACTAGGCGCAAAATTTGTTAAACTAGCAGGTACATCCGCCTGATAAACGCTGTGTTCATCAGGGGTGGTTAAAGAATACCGGCGAGGAGTAGATGCATGGCCGAGCGTGCCGCCAAGCAGTTAGAACTGAATAAATCTGAATTACCCAATTCCATTACTGAAGTGATTGCCACCTTAAACCGAGCTGGGTTTGATGCCTATATCGTCGGTGGCGGCGTGCGTGATACCTTATTGGGTTTACGTCCAAAAGACTTTGACGCTGTCACCGATGCCAAGCCGCATGAGATCAAAGATGTCTTTGGAAAGCGCTGCCGCATTATCGGTCGCCGCTTTCAGTTGGCGCACGTGTATTCAGGCCGTGAGTTGATTGAGGTTGCTACCTTCCGTGGTCCACCAACCAATGATGCTAATACCAATCAAGACGGTATGATCCTGCGTGATAATGTTTGGGGTGATATCAAACAAGACTTCTCTCGTCGTGATTTTTCTATTAATGCGCTTTATTATCAACCGCTTAAAGGTGTGGTTCATGATTTTTGCGGTGCGCTTGACGACATTGATAATAAAATCATTCGTCTGCTCGGCCATGCGCCAGTGCGTATCGAAGAAGATCCAGTACGTTTGTTGCGTGCTTTACGTTTCAAAGCCAAGCTCGGTTTTGAGTTTGATGACGAGTTAGCCGATCAGTTTCATGATGGCAATTGGGCATTGCTTGAGCAAATATCACCGCATCGTCTCTATGATGAAACCCAAAAAATGTTTACTGGTGGTTATCTGGTGCCATTATTGCCGCTATTGTTTGAGTCGGGGGCGATTGATAGCTTAATTATCTACCCACCATCTGAGCCAAGTGCACTGGTCAATCAAGTCGCTATTAATACCGACAAACGTATTGCTGCGGGCAAAAGTATCAATCCGGCGTTCTTTTATGCTGCGCTATTATGGGAAAACTATCTGCATCAGTTGGCAAAAGCCAAGAAGCGCAATATGCCGTTTGCTGAAGCGCAAATGCACGCCGCTGGTAAAGTGATTGATCGTCAACGTATCAAGACCGCGATTCCTAAATTTGCAGAGCAGTTTATCCGTGATATCTGGATATTGCAGCCAAGACTTGCAGCCCCGCGTAGCAAACAAATCGTCCAGCTCTCTGAGCATCCACGCTTTCGCGCAGGTTTTGACTTTTTGTTATTGCGTGAGCAATGCGGTGACGCTGAGCATCCGTTATCAGAGTCGACCAATGGTATGGGCGATTGGTGGCAGACCTATCAGACATTGTCTGAACGAGAGCAGCAGCAAGCCATTGATGATTTTGATGAAAATATTCGTCTCGGTGCCTATAAAAAAGGGCAACAAGCGCAGCGTGGTCGTGGGCGTAATCGTCAAAATTCAGAGTCAAATAGCATCGATCACTCAATATCTCATCAAAAAAATACCAAGCACAGCAAAGCCAATGATACTGCTGAGCAGGGTAGGAATGATCAGAATATGGTAAATGACCCGTCAAATATTCCAGCACGCCGTCGCCGCGCTGTCAGTCAATCAGCCTCTGTTAAGCAATCTGGTGGCAATAACAACAAGCACTATGAATCGCAGCAAGTAAGTCAAGACAGCCATGAGCTTGCTCAGTTACGACAGCTATCCCTTGCCAATAGCAGTAACCAAGCGGCAAATAAACGCCATCATTCCAAGCCTGCACCACTCTTTGTAATTGAGCACGAAAAAGTTGTGCCACCATTGCAGAAGCAGCTATCAAATGGTGATAAACCTGATAGTCGTCAAGGGGCTGCGCAGAAAAAACCTGTCCATAAGAGTGTATCGGCTGAGAAAGCGCTAAAAAATCAGGATATCAGTTCTGATGCCAACTCTTATAGTAGTAAGGCTGACAGTAAACCTGATCGCTCAAATCAAGCTCAGCAGCCAAAAGCAACACAGTCAGAGGTTATGCCTTCATCTGTGGCTCGCTCGGTAGCAAGATCGCCAGCGCTCGTCAGTATGAATAATGAGCCGATACCGCATAAGCGTCGCCGTCGTCAGCCGAGTGTAGATAGTATAAATCTTGCTAGTAATACAGAGACGCAAGTAACGACTAACAACGACGTTAAAGCTGTAGCAAAGTATGCAAAAAAAGTACCTAAGCCAGCAGCCCAGCCTACTGATAAAACAGATGTTCCGGCTAAAAAAACGGTTGAGCGCGAAAAAGTGACGAAGGTTACGACACCTGCAAGCGCTAAAAAACCAGCCAAAACGACAGAAGCAAAGTCTGTTAAAACCAGCCAAGCTGCTAACGGCAATGTTGGTATGAGTAGTGTGAATGACAATAAAGGTCCTGTCCCATCGAAACGTCGCCGTCGCCAACCTAGTACTGACAATGTCTAATATTACTAATGATGCGGGCAACGCGAATTGGGTAACCTGCTACGTAGGTTTGGGTAGCAATTTGTCTAACGACTTGGGTTCACCAGTAGAACATTTGCAGCAGGCAATCGCAGCGATGCAAGAGCATAATCAAATACGTGCGGTTCGTGTTTCTTCGTTTTACGCTTCAGCGCCTATGGGGCCGCAAGATCAGCCTGATTTTGTTAATGCCGTCGCTGGGTTTGAGACGATATTGCCGCCTTTTGAGTTGCTTGCCTACTGTCAACAGTTAGAAAAAGAGGCTAAGCGTGCACGAATACGGCGTTGGGGTGAGCGTAGTTGGATGTCGATATTTTGTTATACGGTGAGGCGCAAATCACTGAGCCACAATTAACTGTACCGCACGCTGGATTGTTTGAGCGTAATTTTGTCTTATTACCACTGCGAGAGTTAACCCCAGCGCTTATCATTGCTGGCAAATCGATAGATGACTATCCGCCTAGCAAAGATTGGACAGGCTTAAAACTACTGTAACCAATCTATTATAAAAGAGTGACAGCGTTCACCTCTTTTAAGGTAAATCACCTATACCAAACGATTGCTAAAATTTTTGATCACAATCAGAATAATAGCTAGAGACAGCTAAAGGTACTAAAAGGTACTAAAGGTTAATCGAGGATCATATGACGACGTTATCTACTTTAAAAAAGTTTAAAAAAGACGGCACCAAGTTCACTTGCTTAACGTGCTATGACTCGATGTTCGCACGCATGATGGAAAAAGCAGAGATTGATACCATTTTAATCGGTGATAGCTTGGGCATGGTGGTGCAGGGTCATGATTCTACGTTGCCTGTTACGGTCGATGATATGGCTTATCATACAGCCAATATTGCCCGTAGCAATAAACACGCGCTGATTTTGGCTGACCTACCATTCATGAGCTATGTCACCCTACCAGAAGCGGTTGCCAATAGTCGTCAGCTGATGCAGGCGGGCGCGCATGTGATTAAGATTGAAGGCGGTAGTGAGCTTTGCGATTTAATCACGACTTTGGCGCAAGCAGGGACGCCTACTTGTGTGCATTTAGGATTAACACCGCAATCAGTCAATGTGTTTGGTGGTTATAAAATCCAAGGTCGTGGTGACGAAGCGGCTGATAAATTGCTTGCTGATGCGAAAGCAGTCGTTGCGGCAGGTGCTGCGCTGCTAGTGTTAGAGTGCGTACCTGCTGAGCTTGCAAAAGCAGTGACGGAAGCCGTCGCAGTACCAGTTATTGGGATTGGTGCTGGTGCGGATACGGATGGTCAAGTGTTGGTCATGCATGACATGCTAGGTATGGCACACGGCCGTGTCCCGCGCTTTATTCATGACTTTTTGACCGATGAGCGTAATAGCGCGCACAGTATCGAAGGCGCATTTGCCCTTTACCAGCAGTCAGTACGTGAAGGCAGCTTCCCAACCGAGCAGCACCAGTTTAGCTAACATTTTAGTTTTTACGATTATCAGTAGAAGAATAGTTAACCATGCCAATCATTCATCATCACATCTCCGCATTGCGTACGGCCTTACAGTCTTATCGTGGACAAAAAACTGACAATCAAGATGGCCCACAGCGCATCGCTTTAGTGCCAACGATGGGCAATCTGCATGCCGGTCATCTTGAATTAGTAAAAATAGCCAAGCAATATGCTGATATCGTGGTGGTTAGTATTTTTGTCAACCCTACTCAATTTGGCGCGGGAGAGGATTTTGATAGTTATCCTCGCACGCTTGATGAGGATGTCGCTAAGCTAGCAACGGTCGATACTGATTATGTGTTTGCGCCCAGTATTGACGAGATGTACCCAGTCTTACCGCCACCGACCTCCGTTCTCGCGGGAGCTATTACCACTCAATTATGTGGTCAATCACGCCCTGGGCATTTTGACGGTGTTGGTATTGTCGTCTCTAAACTGTTCAATATTGTACAACCGGATATGGCTATTTTTGGACAAAAAGACTATCAACAATTAGCGATTATTAAGCAATTGGTACGTGATTTAAGTTATCCCATTGAAATTATAGGGGCACCTATTGTCCGCGCTGCAGATGGTTTGGCGCTCTCATCGCGTAACCAATATTTAAGTGCCACTGAACGTGAGGTAGCACCTGTTATCCATCAAGCGCTACAATATTTAGCAAAGCAGTTAGAAAAAGGCGAACAGAGCCAACAAGCTGTTCAGTCGTTGCTAGCAGAAACGCATCAGTATATTACGGATGCTGGCTTCATTATTGATTATTTAGACATTAAAACCGATACACTAGAGTCACTCACTAATAATACTGTAACTTTTAATGCAGAAAATAAGAGTTTGATGATTTTAGTCGCTGCTTGGCTAGGACGTGCACGTTTGTTAGACAATCAATTGGTGACGGTGGATCAATCGTTGTGACATAGTAATTTGCAGGATGCAATGGACTAGAATGGGTGAATCATGGATGTGAGTCAGGGTGAAAATAACAGTCAATCTGAGCAGGCAGCGTGTAAAATAGCAACCGATAAGCTCAGTATCCTAGTGGTATCAGGGCGTTCAGGCTCAGGTAAAACCTCAGTATTAAATATCTTAGAAGATTTAGGATATTATTCTATTGATAACTTACCGTTATCCTTATTGCCGGATGCTGCGCATAAATTGGTCAATGAAAGTGGGATTCGTCGTATTGCGCTTGGTGTTGATATTCGAACACCGCGAGCGGATCTATCCAACTTTGCAGAGATGCATGCATCCCTAAAAAAAACATACGGGGCGCATGCGGTCAAAGTGGTGTATGTGACCGCGCAAGAAAGCACTTTGATAGCACGTTTTAATGCGACACGCCGCGTACATCCGCTGATGTCGCAGGATATCGATAGTGATAATGCTAAGCATATTGCTTTTAATCTACCTGCCGCGATTAAAAAAGAAGTGGAGCTGTTAGAGCCTATCGCAGGTCATGCCGATATCAGAATTGATACCAGCAATTTGAATATTCATCAATTGAAAGACAGCTTGCGTGAACATGTCGGCGTGGACAATCAGATTGTGATTAATCTGCTGTCTTTTGGCTTTAAATATGGCAGTCCTATTGATGCAGATTTTGTCTTTGATGTAAGAATTTTACCGAATCCGCATTGGAACCCTGAATTGCGTACTTCGACAGGTCTAGACACGGAAGTTGCTGCATTCTTTGCCGACTATCCAGAAGTGGCTGAGATGACAGATGATATAGATAAGTTTTTAACCCGTTGGTTGCCCGAATTTTTACACAATAATCGCCATACAGTGACAGTGGCTATTGGCTGTACTGGTGGTAAGCATCGTTCAGTATTCATCACCGATAATTTACAACGTCGTCTTGCCGATGTTATGCCGCAAAGTATAAAAGTGCTGGCGAAACATCGTGAAAAAAATCGTTGGTAGTTATTGGTAAACACTGGGGCATATCTTCATTTTTATTACTATTCTTAAAATGAGGACATGCCCCTGTTAATTTTATTATTTATTATTTTGGAAAGCTTTTATGATTGACTGGAAAGAACAGGATATGCGCGTCTCGCGCACTGAACTCAAAAAGGCCCATGAGCGCTTGCAGAAGTTGTCGATACCACTTGCCAGCTTATCGAAAAAGCAACTCAAAAATCTGCCAGCCAGTGACTATTTTATGGCAGAACTCATGGCATTGGCCGATATCACCAGCGCTAATGCTCGTATTCGCCAAACCAAGCGCGTTGGTAAGCTGATTAGTGAAGAAAACCGCCACGAATTGGTAAAAGCATTATTTGATGCGTTTTTCCCTAAAGAGCAGGTCTCAAAAATAGAAAGTTGGTTTGAGCGTTTAAATATTAATGATGAAGGGACGCTTAAGCAGTTCGTTAAACAATACCAAGCATCTGAACAAAATAGTATGTATCAATTACTGTTATGGATTGAGTACGCCAAACATACCCAAGATGATGAGCTGATGGCAGAGTCTAAAGCAGATTTAGCCAGTTATATTCGTGAAGTCACTATTTTGTCGCAATTGAAAAAAGAAAAGTAATAAGATGATAGTGGCTAAATAACTTTGACCACTATTTATACAATATCTCCACTTATAAATTAATTTAGTCTGCAAATAAAAAAAGCCAATCATCAAGTGATTGCTTTTTTATGGGTAAGAGCATTTAGGTACAAATGACACTTATAGATAAATGCTAGTCCCTAATTTATAACGGTACTTAATTTATATTAGTACTTAACTTATTTCTTTTCAGCACGTACTTTGTCAACCAAATAGTCAACGACTTTAGGTACAGTAGCACTTTCACCAGTTACAACGTATTTGCCTTGCACGACGACTGCTGGCACACCAGAGAGCTGATAACGCTTAGCGCCTGCTTGTGAACGACCAATTTTCGTACCAACGGCGAATGAATTATAAAGGCTATTGAATTTCTTCTCATTAACGCCTTTCGATGCATACCATTTGCTTAATGATGATTGGTCAAAGATTTTCTTACCATCTTTGTGAATGGCATCAAATAGCGCATCATGAGTCTTGTCTTCAAACCCTAGCAGCTGAGCGGCATAGAAACCACGAGCGTTGGCTTCCCAGACAGGGTTAAGCGCTGCTGGCGTTTTGAAAAAGGCAACGTCTTTGTCTTTGTTTTTAGCCCATTTTTCCATATGTGGGTTAAGAACGTTACAATGCGGGCAACCATACCAAAAAAACTCACGAACAATGATAGCATCACCGCTGATTTTTTCTGGATTGTCTAGCACGCGATAGTCTTTTCCGGCGACATAGTCGGCAGCTTGTGCGCCCATAGTGGCAAGTCCAATGGCCATGGCCAGACCAGTCAGTGTGATGACACGTTTCATACTTTATCCTTGAGGTGTGAAAACTTAGGGTTTGTTGAAATGTTTTAGTATCGTATGGTTTTGGGTATAGCGCACAGGTTTTTAAAGTGCCCAAACGAGACAGCGTCGAGTATAATCGAACTATAGTGACGTATCGACTATAATAACGTAAAACATAGTTGCTTGTGAATCCGATTCTTAACTAATGGTTGTAAAGCTGTGAGCCATTATTTAAGGCTTATTTCACCGCGTTTTTTGGAATTTTTTAGCATTTTATTATTTAGATTTTAAGCTGTTTGAGGCATCTATCATCTAAAAAACGGTACAGAAAGTATGAACGTTTGCTAAGAGCATTCACAATCGGTGACGATGTACTCACGACAAAGCTGCCGCTCTCATGCTAATATTAGGTACATAATTGTGCACTGTATATGATTATAACGATAATGACAATAAAGGAAAAATGCAATGAGCTCAGCTCCATCTTCCTCGCCTTCTTTGAATGAGCAAGCAAACAGCAGTCTTGATGATACAACGCCTACCGCCATTAATGTAGATCCTAGCGAAGTCGACAAGTTTAATAAGTTGGCAAGCGAATGGTGGAGTAAGACGGGTGCATTTGCGACTTTGCATGAAATAAATCCACTGCGTTTAAATTGGATAGAAGAAAACGTCAAGTGCAGTTATCAAAATGACAGTGCTGATACGGACATTCATAAAACGGCTGAAACCGGCTTGGCTGGAAAAAAAGTGCTCGATGTCGGCTGTGGCGGCGGTATCTTGTCAGAGTCTATGGCACGTCGCGGTGCGGATGTGACAGGGATTGATTTGGGTACCGAAAATCTAAAAGCGGCAGCGCTGCATGCAGAGCAAAGCGCTTTACATGAGACGTTGCGTTATCAGCATATCCCAGTAGAAGAATTGGCCAAAACTCATGCAGGTCAGTTCGATGTGGTGACTTGCATGGAGATGCTCGAACATGTGCCTGATCCCAGCTCGATTGTGCAGGCGTGTTTTGAGCTATTGGCACCAGGCGGTGTTTGCGTGCTATCGACGATCAATCGAAACCCTAAATCATACCTATTTGCCATCGTTGGGGCAGAATATGTATTGCGCTTGCTCGATCGCGGCACTCATGACTACGCCAAATTTATCACGCCAGCCGAATTAGATAAAATGGCAATTGATGCTGGATTCACACGTCAAGATATCATTGGCTTGCATTATAATCCGCTGACCAAGCGTTATTGGCTGGCTCAAAATGTCGATGTCAATTACATGATGGCAGTACATAAGCCACTGGCTTAAGCTGAATGCCGTATTTGGTTGTTTTCATGCCATACTATTTCACTCAACACCTTATCTATATTAAGAGCATTCACTATGAGCCAATTTGTAAAAGCGGTTTTATTTGATCTCGATGGGACATTAATCGATACGGCTGCTGATTTTGTCCGTATTATCGGTAAAATGAGCCGCCAAAATGATTGGCAAGCACCCCCTGAAACAGAAATTCGCGAGCAAGTTTCTGCTGGTGCCTCAGCGATGGTACAGTTGATGCTACGTCATAACGATCAAATTGAGGTTAGCGAAAAAGCTTTACAGGAGTTTCGCCAACAGTTTTTAGATGATTATGAAGCTGAGATATGCGTCGATAGTTGTGTGTTCGCTGAATTAGAAGACGTGTTGACTGCTCTTGAAGAAAAAGGGGTGCCATGGGGTATTGTGACCAACAAGCCGCGTTATTTGGCAGAGAAGTTACTAGACAAGATGCAGTTAGACGGGCGCTGTTCTGCTTTGGTCTGTCCTGATGATGTGTCTCGCTCAAAACCTGACCCAGAGCCTATGTATGCGGCGTTAGAGAAGCTTGGTATCCCTCGCGGCGCCGCTGAAAGCGTTATTTATGTTGGCGATCATATCCGTGATATCGAAGCTGGTAATGCCGCTGGCATGCCGACGATTCTAGCTGCCTACGGTTATATCCCGCCTGAAGATCAAAAAAACCTAAAGAAATGGGGCGCAGATTATATTACTGATACGCCTGAGCAATTAAATAAACTGTTGCTCTCATCTGGTAAATTTGACTATTTATAAATCAAATTATAAATCGAGTCCGCCACACTCTATGTTTTTAAAGAAATACGATAAATACTTAGCATCCCAACTATTAAACGATAAGCAGTGAGCAATGCCATGAGTGACAATATTAACCAGTCAGCTAGTCAGCAAGACCACCAAAAAACCGTTCAAAGTCTAACTCAACCTTTAACTCATAACGATATTCGCAACTTTGTACCATCTGATAATTGTTTAGACGGTAAGACTATTTTGGTCACAGGTGCAGGTGATGGTATCGGCCGCGTTGCCGCGCTGACTTATGCTCGCTATGGAGCGACAGTCCTGTTATTGGGACGTACCAGCAGCAAGCTTGAATATGTTTATGATGAGATTGAAAGTCTTGGCGGCAAACAGCCTGCCATGCTACCGATGAATCTAGAAGGGGCAGCCTATGCTGAGATGCAGCAGTTAGAGGGGTTGATTAATAAAGAAGTCGGTCAGCTCGATGGTATCTTGCACAATGCGGGCATGCTTGGGCAGCTAACCCCACTTGAGATGTATGACGTCGATACTTTTGCACAAGTTATGAAGGTGAACTTTACCTCGACGTTTATGCTCACCCAAGCACTGCTACCACTACTTAAAGATGCTGAGAATGGTTCTATTGTTTTCACCTCTAGCACGGTCGGTACACATCCTCGCGCGTTCTGGGGTGCTTATGCGCTGTCCAAGCAAGCCGTAGAAGGTATGAGTGATATCTTTACCCAAGAGACGCAGAATACGACTAATTTACGTTTTAACTGTGTCAATCCTGGTGGCACTCGTACCAATATGCGCGCCCATGCTTATCCAGGAGAGAGTCCTATGAGCTTAAAAACGCCTGAAGATATCATGGCAGGCTATGTTTGTCTGATGAGTGATGCCAGTATCGGGGTACGCGGGCAAGTGGTCGAGCTACAGCCAAAAGATTAGTCATGTGATTTTTTGCTAGGAAATGTCATTACTTAGCGCATTTATTCGCATACTTTCAGATTGAGGCATGCTCTAGTAGGTTGCAATTAATTATAAACAACCCCATCTATTTGTTATTAAAGCGATTTGTAATATCTGATTATCGTAAATAGGATGAAGTTATGGCAGGTGGTTGGTCAAGAGATGGTGCTGAGCATGAGCAAATGGATGCAACGGTAAATGATGCATTAGAGCGGGCAAGACGTGCGTTGCCAACTGGCATCAGTGCCGAGATGTGTGATGAATGCGGCAAGCCTATTCCAGAAGCACGGCGGTTAGCAGTGCCTGGTATTCAGCATTGCGTCAGCTGTCAGACAGAACTTGAACAAGAGGCGAGAGCCGCTGAGTTGTTCAACCGGCGAGGTAGTAAAGACAGTCAATTACGTTAAAAAAGAAAAAGGGCAGATATTGCTATATCGAACAGCAATGTCTGCCCTTTTTTGTCTATTACTATATAACCAGTGCCATTAGTTTACGGTCGCAGGTATCCCAATCGATAGAAGGTAGCGTCTCTATAGAAGATAAAAATGCTGTCCTATCTTGTTCTTCTGAGCGGTCGCTTTCTACCGCTGTATCGTTGTCGTTATTAGCATTTGCCTCCAACTGTAATATAATCTCTAGCCGACTATCAACTTGTGCGCTGACCGTACTGGTGGTTAAGCTGTCAGGGGTAAAATTGATTTGTAGCCAGCCATCAGACGTATGCACCACACCTTTGATACGTTGCCAGTTCGGTAGCGTTAATAACCAGCTCTGTAACTCATCCGCTTTTAATATGTAGTGCGCTGGCAGTCGCCAACCCGCCAACTGTAACTCTTGCTGTTTTTCATGATAACGATAAGGTAGCTCAATATCTGTGTCGGTCTGCGCATTATCTTTGTTTGTAAAAGCGTCGGATGGCAAGGTGGTCGATATCGATAGGGCCTTACTCTGCGGTTGCAAGCTAGTAGTCGATTTTTGAGGGTGAACAATATTGACTGTGCGTTGTTTCGAGATAACCTGACTGGGCTTGGTTAGCTGCGTTTTCAACTCTGACACGCTTGATTCTGATAAAAGAATATTGGATGAGTCATTTGTATCATGAGATATCTGCTCAGATGCTGCCCAAATAATTTTTACCTGTGCATTGAGCTTGGCTATCCATTGTTGCAGTGCTTGTTTTTCGCTATCGCTTAATTGAGCATAGCGATTAATGACTAACACATCGGCATCACGGACATGCGCTTGAAAACCGTCATGATGACGGTATTTATCTTGCTGCCATTGCACGCCACTCAGTACCGTTATTACTGCTTGCATATTGAGCGCTGTTTGCCAATGCGGTGCACTGAGCTGCATGATAAGCTCACGTGGATGAGCAAGCCCTGTGGGTTCGATGAGCAACCGCTGTGGATGATGCTCACTAAGTAGCCGACTGATAGCAATTTGTAATGGCAGCTGACTGGTACAACAAATACAGCCACCACTGACTTCGCGTATCGCAATATTATCTTGCTCAGGCTTACTCTCTTGCGCGCTTGCCAGCAGCGCACCATCAATACCGATACGACCAAATTCATTGATCAGCAATGCCCAGCGCTCATCGGCAGGTTTGATAGCAAGCAGCTGATTAATCACTGTGGTCTTACCAGCACCCAAAAACCCTGTCACCAAGGTGCAGGGTATGTTTTGAAAAATAATAGGTTTTTTCACAGAGACACTCATCATATAGCAGTATTTGTGAGTAATCAAACACGGCCTATATTAAATGGAAATGATATTAGCGTGTGTCCTCAATTCAATCGATAATCGAAATTTTCAAAATGAGGACACACTTAGTCAACAGTTAATCACTTTTAACGGTTTCTACTTCGGCTTCGTCAGGAACGAATACGTAGCCTACACCCCAAACGGTTTGGATGTAACGCGCTTGTGAAGGGTTGTCTTCAATCAAACGACGCAAACGTGATACCTGTACGTCGATAGAACGCTCCATCGCACCCCATTCACGACCACGCGCAAGGTTCATCAATTTATCACGTGTCAACGGCTCACGTGGATGCTGCACCAGTGCTTTTAGCACCGAAAACTCACCTGTCGTTAAAGTAACAACATTGCCGTCACGTTTAAGCGTACGTGTCGATAAATCAAGCGTCCAAGGTCCAAACTCAACCACTTCAAGCTGATGGCTTGGTGCGCCAGGCAGCTCGCGATTTTGACGACGTAATACCGCTTTAATACGAGCCAACAGCTCTTTGGGGTTAAAGGGTTTTGGCAGATAATCATCTGCACCCGCTTCTAGACCAGCGATACGATCGGCATCCCCACCTTTGGCTGTCAGCATAATGATAGGAATGTCACCATTGTCTTCGCGTAGACGCTTACAGATACTGATGCCGTCTTCGCCTGGTAGCATCAAATCGAGTACCACCAACGAGAAAAGCTCACGCTGCAACAGTTTGTCCATTTGACTACCATCATGAGCGGTACGAACGACAAAACCGTCGTCTTCTAGAAAGCGCTGTAATAAAGAGCGCAAGCGTGCATCGTCATCAACGACTAAAATTCGTTGAGTTAAGGTATCAGGGCTGTTATTTTCAGACATACAGGCATCCTCTTATAAAAATTATTATTAGTAGAAATTATCGTTAACAGTCAAGGCTAAAGGTTATATAGTTAAAATGATATAAAGAAAATACGGTGTCAGGTTCGTTGAGTCTACTATTTATAGTATTTTAACGTGCTGTCCTCATCGCTAAATTATCTTGAATCGACTATACAAAAAAACTGTCTTTATTCAATGAGTGGTCAAAAGTAAAGGTCCGTCTCAATCCATCATAAATTTGAATACTATTGTTCAATGCGTCAGCGCGTACCAATATTTGCGCCTTGGATACTTTAGTGTATAAGATTGCACCACTAATTGCATCACCCATCAGGACAAATGCTGTATGCGTTTGTTTAACAAAGCGACAGAACCTATGATATGAGACGATTTTCGCCGTAAAACCAGCGATAAATAACGAAAAGATAAAAAGGATTTTTATTCATGCAGCTTTTGCTATAATGCAAAACTACATTTCTCAACGATTGATACGTCTATGAGTAGCACTGATACCTTAACGCCATCTCAAACCTCGACAAATGCACAGGTTTTGGATGCAACCACACACGCGAATATTCACGACAAGCTTGCTCGCGCGCTTGGCATTAAGACTGCTCAAGTCAATGCGTTTGTCAAACTTTACGATGAAGGCGCGACCGTTCCATTTATTGCCCGTTACCGTAAAGAAAAGACGCAGAATCTTGACGATGCGCAATTGCGAGCTTTAGAGAAGTCGCTCAATTATGAGCGCGATATAGCAACCCGTCGCCTCAAAATTACTGAGCTGCTCAGCACGCAGGGTAATTTAACTGACGAGCTGCAGACGCGTATTGATAATGCGACGTCTAAACTTGAGCTTGAAGATATTTACTTGCCATACCGCCCGCGTCGCCGCTCTCCTGCCGCCAAAGCACGTGCTGCTGGTCTTGATGTGGCAGCGCAAGCCGTCTTGATGCAAGAAGTCACGCCAACTGACGCATTAGCAGACTATCAAGTGCAATCTAGCATTACCGATGATAGTGGTAATGAGATTGAGGTTGATTTTAGCGATATCACCAAGCAATTGGCTGGTGTACAAGCCATCATCGTTGATGAATGGACGCAGGCATTGGGTTTACTAGACAATTTGCGCAGTGGCTTTGCCAAGACGGCGAGTATCGTATCTGCCGTTGCCAGTGAGGAAAAACGCGAAGTCGGCGAGAAATTCAAAGATTACTTCGAGCATAGCGAAAGCCTTGCGCGTCTGCCGAATCATCGTTTATTAGCGATGCTACGTGGTCGTCAAGAAAACGTCTTAGGACTTAAAATCGAAGGCGAAGACGCACCCTTTATCGAAAAAATCATCAAGCATTTTGAGCTTGATACAAAAGCTCCAGCCGAGCGTCAAGAGTTTTTGACAGAAGCGGCGACGAGTTTGTGGAAAGACAAATGGCGTCCGCATATTGAACACCGTTTATTGACAGAAAAACGTCTGACTGCTGAAGCAGATGCGATTGACGTGTTTGCCAATAATTTACAGCACTTATTAATGTCAGCGCCTGCCGGTCGCAAAGTAATTTTAGGCGTTGATCCTGGCATTCGTCATGGCGTAAAAATGGCCATCGTCGATGCTCAAGGTCACGTCATGTTAGATAGCGAAGACAAGCCTGTCGTCGCAACCGTTTATCCATTTGCCCCTGATAATAAAATGGATGAAGCCAAAAAAGTCATCGATGAATTATTAAGCACTTACAACGTTGATTTGGTGGCTATCGGTAATGGTACGGCGAGCCGCGAAACAGATGCGATGATTAAAGAAATTTTGGCTGCCAACTCTGAATTACAAGCCAAATCAGTTATCGTCAATGAGTCAGGTGCGTCTGTTTATTCAGCCAGTGAGCTTGCCACTGATGAGCTTGGTAATTTAGACGTTTCTGTACGCGGTGCGGTTTCTATCGCCCGTCGCTTGCAAGACCCTTTATCAGAATTGGTCAAGGTTGATCCAAAAGCCATTGGCGTTGGTCAATATCAGCATGATGTCAACCAAACGCAATTGGCAGATAGTCTTGATAAAGTCACGCAAGATAGCGTAAATGCGGTTGGCGTTGATGTAAATACTGCAAGCCCTGCTATCTTGGCACATATCGCTGGTTTGAATAAAAACGTCGCGCAGCAAATCGTGACCTATCGTAAAGAGCATGGTGCTTTTGAAAGTCGTGAATCATTAAAAAACGTTCCACGCTTAGGCGCTAAGACCTTTGAACAAGCAGCAGGCTTCTTGCGTATCCATGGTGGTAGTAATCCCCTTGATGCCACTGGTGTGCATCCAGAAAGCTATGCGCTGGTCGATAGCTTATTGGCACAAACTGGTAAAGCATTGCCAGAAGTCATCGGTAATGACGGCATATTAAATACGATAGATACCACTGCACTGGCTGCTAATGATGACAATATTAGTGTAACTGCTATCATCGATGAGCTAGCCAAACCAGCACGCGACCCACGTCCTGAGTTTAAGACTGCTAACTTCCGTGAAGACGTTAACAGTATTAAAGACTTAGTAGAAGGTATGCAGCTTGAAGGCGTGGTGACCAATGTGACAGCCTTCGGTTGTTTCGTTGATGTTGGCGTCCATCAGGATGGTTTGGTACATATCTCACAAATGGCCAATGACTTTGTCGCTGACCCGATGAACCGGGTTAAGCCAGGTGATATCGTTTCGGTACGTGTCATCTCTATCGATGAAAAACGTGGTCGTATTGGCTTTAGTATGAAGCCAGAATCTGAAAAGCCTGCGCGCCCAGCAGCGAAATCGGCTGAAAGTACTGGTAATGATGAGAAAGTCAGTCGTCCACGTAGCGATCATGCAAATAGCAAACGCCCAAACAGTAGCCGTCCAGCGCTGATAAGCGCCCGTCGAAATCTCGCGGTAATCGTCAGGATAAAGACCATGCTAATAATGATCGTAGCAAAGCGCCAAGCTGATAAAGCAGAAGCACCTAGCAAAATGGGTACGTTTGGGGCGCTGTTACAGGAAGCTGGTGTGACTAAAACCAAAAAATAGTTAATGTTAATAGTGATAAAAAAGGCAGCCATTAGGCTGCCTTTTTTATGGAATGTATCTAAAGATAGAAATTGTTAATGAACACTGATAACTGCTCAAACCTAACTCGCTGAATAACCTCTTTTCAATGATTTCAGCTAACAGCGGGATTTGTATCGTATTCTATAATTCTTCTGTGGCTTCTTCAGCTTCTTGTAATTCTTCTTGTGTGTCTAACGAGTCTTCTTCTTGCATCGCTTCTTCAGAATCTTGAATCACCTCTTGTTCGGCAGCCATTGCTTCTTGCTCCGCTTGAAGCTCAGTAGTCATCGGCTGTTGCTCAGCACTGTTGTTAACGTTTGCTCTTGAGATAATCTGTGTCTCACTAATCTGAAATGGGCTAGATTGATTGTCTGCTGAGGCATTATTTGTATTGTCACCTTCCATCTCAAGTGTGGTGGCGGTAGCCGCTGCTTGCACATCTACTGCCGCAGTATCAGCAGGTGCTGCCATCGCCAAACTTGGGATAGTGAGCGCAGCGCCAATCAGTAGCGATAAAGATAGAGTACTTTTTTTCATTAATCAATTCCTTAATTTACAATCTTATAATGTCAGTTTAAAGAATTTCAAACTTGACGCTTATGTTGCTAACTGCTGTATATAGCCGTTGCATATTACACATTCATTTAGTAATTCAAATATATATATTTAATATATCTAACATTTGATTAGTAGACAAAATAAAATCATGATAACCATTAAGAGACTATCATGATGGATTTGGATAAAGAGCTTTATAAGCTGACCTAAATCAGTGATAAAAATCTAAAGGGGAGAATACCAATTAAACAAGCGTTAGTTCAGTAGTCCATAGATTAAAATTCTAACAGACGGATGTTAGCAGGTGACTTTGTGCAACTATTGTATGGTTATTGTCAGATAGGAAAGTAGCATTATTTTCTACTTTCCCATCTCTAATTTTCCTATCTCTAATTCTTACACCAATGATGTCTCAACGAATTTTGTTCGTTTATATTTCATTAAAGTCTTATTCAATAACAATATACTTGCCAGTGTTTGGATCAACGACGCGTTGTTGAGTACTGCTATTAGGAACACGAATGACTGGGAAAGTTTGATTAATTTCAGTGTTGTCGATGACATCCGCATCTGCTTCTTCACCAACGATTACAGTACGATTAGCCTCGTCTTCGATAGCAATGGCTGTACCTGACGCTGTGTTTACTCGCTTGATTTGATCTTTTGGTACGATGATGACTTCTTTGACACTATATTTAGTAGGGCGGATAACACGTGTGGTTTCAACGATGACAGGCTCTACACGGCGATCTTCGATAATCGCGAGTTGTGCTTCTGGTGCTGTAGCTTCTTTTGTTTCGCTCATAATAGGCGTTGGAAACTTGGCACCGAAGTGGTTATCACACTGCTGCATGCTTAAACGTACTGGATTGCCAGCCTTGTCCATATAAACGTTGACAGGCATATCAGCGGCGATAGGGACGTATTTCCCAACCAATGCACCCGAAACACCATAGCGACCATTTGACTGCCCAACTCCTAAATCACAAGCACCTGCTGAGTAATCACTGGCTGTTAAGTTGTTTGCATTGACCACTGTTTGAGGAATCATTACTTCAGACAAACGCATTTTTTTGACAGTCGCTTCACCTGCTTGGCGCTTTGGGTTTTGATAAGTATAAGGGGTATAAAATTTGGCCGAACCATCTTTGACAGCGGTGACACACTCCTCATAACTGTCATAGCCAACATTGCCGTGGCTATCGGTAGTCATAGCGGCGTTAGCAGAGCTTGCAAACATAGCAAGACTGGATATCATCACGGCAGCGGTTAAAACATTCATTTTCATTATTATTTCCTTTTAATTGGATGAGGGTCTATTGGTTTATTCCAAATTTATGATAAACAAGTAAAAATTAATTTTTATTAATATGATTTTTATTGCACTAGAAAATTACTCTGACGCGTTTAAAGTCTAAATGAAATTTTAA
>NZ_BAWJ01000020.1 GCF_000586475.1 Psychrobacter sp. JCM 18903
AATCTGCTCGAGTATCAAGCAAGTTCAATAGCAACAGCCACGCTTCACCGCCACCAATACAAAGTGTCGCAACGCCTTTTTTGCCGCCAGTACGCTTGAGAGAGTTGATAAGCGTGATCAAGATACGAGCACCTGAACAGCCTACTGGATGACCGAGTGCACAAGCACCGCCTTCAACGTTTACTTTGGCATGGTCAATTTTTAGCTCGTCCATCGCCGCCATGGTTACCATTGCAAACGCTTCGTTGATTTCCCATAAGTCAACATCAGCGACTGACCAACCAGCACTAGCCAATACTTTTTCAATTGCACCAATCGGAGCAATGGTAAATTCGCTTGGGTGACGAGAGTTTGATGCGGTTGCAACGATACGCGCTTGATAGTCCAAACCTTCTGCTTTCGCTTGCGATTCTTTCATGACTACAACCGCTGCCGCACCGTCTGAGATTGAGCTGGCATTTGCTGCCGTGATGGTGCCATCTTTGGCGAAGGCTGGACGTAGAGTAGGGATACGCTCAGCATTAGCAAGCGCTGGTTGCTCATCGGTATCGACGGTTTGCTCGCCTTTACGGGTTTTAAAAGTCACTGGCGTGATTTCATCTTTGAAGTGGTCGTCTTTGATAGCAGTGAGCGCACGATTTAGCGATTCGATAGCAAACGCATCCATTTTCTCACGGGTATAGCCTTTTTCATCAGCATTTCCTGTGCGAACATACCCATCAGTTTGCCAGTTTCAGCATCTTCTAAACCGTCTAGGAACATATGATCTTTGACTTCTTTATGTCCCATACGGTAGCCGCCACGTGACCCTGGCATGATGTATGGCGCATTGGTCATTGATTCCATGCCGCCAGCGACTGCCACATTGAAACTACCAGCTTTGATGCCGTCATGTGCTTGCATGACTGCTTTTAGCCCTGAACCACAAAGCTTGTTAATAGTGACAGCGCCAGTTGCATCAGATAAACCTGCATTACGCATCGCTTGACGCGCAGGGCCTTGACCCAAGCCTGCGGTCAAGATACAGCCCATAATGACTTCATCAATACTATCGACCGCCACACCTGAGCGTTCGACAGCGGCTTTAATGGCAGCACCACCAAGTTCCGTTGCGCTCATATCTTTTAGTGCGCCTTGAAAGCCGCCCATTGGAGTACGTGCGCCGTTTAAAATTACAATTGCATCATTTGACATCGTTATTATTCCTTTTTACGTATTTTAAATGAGTTTGTCTGAATTAAAACCAAACGCGGACTAGATAGCATCTTTTAGGCTCAATAACTGCAGGCTTTATGCTAGCTCATCCAAGCGAATGCGTACTACTTTATCAGTAATGGTATCTAGTTTTTCAATTTTTTCGATGGCTAGATTCATCTGACTTTCGACCACGGGCAGCGTCAAGATAATAACCGGAACTTGACCAACTTTGTGCGCAGGTTTTTGTAAAATCGCATCGATATTAATACCAGCATCGCTTAGAATGCGAGTAATATCTGCCAACACACCAGGGCTATCATAAGCATGCACGCGCAAATAATAACCGGTAATCATCTGCTCAGCGCGCAATATGGGCGTGTCTGATAGCTGCTCGGGGATAAATGCTAAATGCGGCACATGGTGACCGTGGTTGTTTTGATTACTGTTGCTTTCATCGCTACTGTCTTTGCTACCTAGAACACGCACCAAGTCCATCACATCGGCCATCACCGCAGAAGCCGTCGCACCAGCGCCAGCACCATCACCGCAATATAGCGTCTGTCCAAGCGGATGAGAGTTGACCAGTACGGCGTTTTTTACGCCATTGACGTTGGCGAGTAACGCATCCTGCGGAATAAGCGTTGGGTGTACGCGCAGCTCGATACCAGAAGCCTCATCATTCCCTTGACCATCACGGCGTACGGCAAAGCCCAAATGCTTGATACGGTAGCCAAGCTCTTCCGCATAGTTGACGTCTTGTAAGGTGATACCAGTGATGCCTTCACAGTAGACCTTGTCAAATTGCAGCGGAATACCAAAGGCGATAGAGGCGAGTAATGCCAGTTTATGGGCCGCATCAATACCTTCGACATCAAAGGTCGGATCTGCTTCTGCATAACCCAATTCTTGTGCTTCACTTAGTACGTCGGCAAAAGGGCGACCTTTGTCACGCATTTCGGTCATGATAAAGTTGCCAGTACCGTTGATGATACCTGCTAGCCAATCGATTTTATTAGCAGCGAGCGCTTCGCGCATGACTTTAATAATGGGGATACCGCCTGCGACGGCTGCTTCATAAGCGACATGGACGTTATGCTCTTCAGCAAAGGCAAAGATTTCGTTGCCATGTTCTGCCAATAGCGCCTTATTTGCAGTCACCACATGCTTGCCGTTTTTAATGGCGTGCATAATTACGTCTTTGGCAAGGGTCGTACCGCCAATCACCTCGACGACGATATCGACATTGTCGCTTGCAGCAGTTGCCATCAAGTCACTGTTTTGCATAATATTGGGATCAATATCATCACGATGACGGCGCGTACCAACTTCGGTAATGATAATGTCGCGTCCGCTACGGCGTTTTAGCTCATTTAAGTTGTCATTGATTAGATTGATCACGCCCGTTCCGACGGTGCCCAGACCAAGTATCGCTAGTTTGATGGAATTACTCACAGTATCCTCAAGAGGTTAAATATAATGAACCAATGATAACGCTGTCACAGCGTCAAATGCGCATGCGCTACTAGCTGTAGTATTTGCGTGCATTTTGACAGTCGCAGCTTTATCGATTTTTCATTACAGTTGAATAAAAAATACTCAAATAAAAAGTATGCTGCTGATTTTTCATAGCGCTTTATCGTATCATACCGACAAGCAGTTGTGACGTCTACACAATGTCGCCATCGTCATAGATATCACAAATACCTGAAACAATAACAGATTTTAGCTAGCACCGACAGCTTGAGCCAACTCCGCCGCAGGTAGATAGCCGCCTACTTGCTGACCAGATTCTGTAAAGATAGCGGGAGTACCACGCACACCAAGTTTTGCACCCAGTGCCATGTGTTCTTGTACAGGGCTGGCACAGCTAGGCGCTTGTACATCAGCGCCCATTTTTCCTTGATTCATGCCGCCTTACGATCTTGACTACACCAAATGGCTTCCATTTTTGGCACCGATTCCTGACTGCGCGGCCATGCCAAATAACGTACTTCGATACCACGTGCATTGATATCATCCATCTCTTCGTGCAATTTACGACAATAACCACAGTCTGCATCGGTAAAGGCATAGACCACTGACTTCGTTTCGCCTATTGCTGGATAAATCACCATGTCTTTTTTATCGACGGCTTTTAGGGCTTCTTGTGCGGTACTAGCAACCAATGCCGCACTGATATCGACAGGCAGAGCCTCGCCAACAGCAATAATCTGACCTTGGATAATGTGTTTGCCAGACTTATCAGTAAAGAAAGAAGGCAGTCCTTCCGCTGTGACCCAATAAATACCATCCATATCTGTTGGTACGGCTGAAATGATATTTTCTTCAATACCGGACGTATTTAAATTCGCCTGCAATGCCTTTACCACGGCAGCATCGCTATCAGCGGATGCGTTACTTGTACTGGTTTTAGCATCGGTATTATTGACGATACTGGTGTTGCTAGTCGCATCTGCTGCATTGTTTGAGCAGCCCGCAGCAATCACAACAAGCAGAGCACTCATAATAAAGCGAGATAAATTATTTCGAGAAAAGCGGTTTTGAGCAAAGGTGTTTTTTGCAATCGGGGATGACATATATAGGTGTCCTGTAGCATCGTGCCTAATCGTGAAGTCGTTTTAAGAAAAATGATACTAAATGTCTATATAAAGCAATACGTATCGATATTGTCTTAAAGGTTTAAAATTAAAAGGTTTTTTTACAATTTAATAATTATAAAAGGTAAGTAATCATGTCGCCTATATTAACATATTTATGGCAAATAACAGCCACAGGCTATGAGGTGATATAGGGAGGTGAGGGTAGCAATAATAGTAGTAGCATAAACGTCAATTCAAAAAAACAAGATACATTTGTACTATTTAATATCGACGCTTGCCCTTGTAGTCTACGGCTAATAACAGTGTTTTTATAAAAATTCCTATAAAACTATTGGTATCAGTTATTTTTAACCCTTTATTTCAATAAATTTTTGCTAAGGAGCACACATGCAGGTGCCAGTTTATTAACCCTACTTGATGATATCAGTGTGATATTAGATGATGTTTCCGTCATGACCAAAGTCGCTGCTAAAAAAACCGCTGGTGTATTGGGCGATGATTTGGCGCTCAACGCAGAACAGGTCACGGGTGTCAAAGCCAATCGTGAGCTACCAGTGGTCTGGGCGGTCGCCAAAGGCTCATTTATTAATAAACTTATTCTAGTACCAGCGGCACTCTTGATTAGTGCTGTTTATCCACCGCTGGTCACTTTTTTACTAATGTGTGGTGGTTTGTTTTTGGTTTACGAAGGCGCTGAAAAAGTCATTCATCGATTTTGGCCACATGCTTTGCCGCATGATGAGGAGCAAAATGCTCGTCGGCAAGCCAATGCTGATGAGACTATAGATTTGGTCGCTTTTGAAAAAGAAAAGATCAAAGGTGCAGTACGTACGGATTTTATTCTGTCAGCTGAGATTATCGTGATTGCCTTGGGATCAACGGCAAGCGCCACTTTATTAGAACGAAGCTTGGTGCTGTCTATTTTAGCCATCGGTATTACGATTGGTATTTATGGCTTGGTCGCTGGTATCGTGAAAATAGACGATGCAGGTCTGCATTTAATGGAACAAGAAGGAGTGTTCAAGCAAAAATTGGGCAAGTTAATGTTTGCAGCGGCACCAAAACTGATGAAGTTTCTATCTATCGCTGGCACGTTGGCAATGTTTTTAGTAGGCGGTGGTATCTTAGTACACGGTATCGGCTTCTTACATCATGGAGTAGAGGATATCGCTGATTTAACGGGTATCTTTGAAAGCTTAACGACAACGGTATTAAATGGCGTCATTGGTTTTATCATTGGCGCTGCGGTTGTGGCTATCTTAACAGTTATTAGTAAAATTCGTGGAAAAGACGACACAGCGTCATCTGCACACTAAGTCAGTTACCTGTGCTTTAGCTTTATATTGATTGTGATTTTATTTCGTAAAAAAGCCCCAAAGTTGCTGACAACTTTGGGGCTTTTGCGTTGGACGTTATACGATTAGCTTTCGCTATCTGAGTCATCAGTCTCTAGCTTTTCAGCTTGCGTGGGCTTTTTATGCTCCGTTTTAGGCTTACGGCTACGTGCCTTTGGTACTTTTGGCGTGGTCAAATTAAACATACCAGTCTGTGGCAGCAGTTGTTCAGCCACATTCTCAATCATGTTTTTATAACTGGCAATCGTGGTTTTTGACTTAGCAGCCTGACTGTCGTCTTTGCCTGCTTCTTTGGTATTGATAGGTTGCTCTACCTTAGGCTCATCTGCTGGCTTAGTTTTTTCAACGTCAGCTTCTTGAGTATTAGCCTCTTCAATGTCAGCAGCTTCGCTATCGTCATGTGCCCCGTCAGTCTTTTCAGCTGCTACTCGCTCAGCAATCACAGTGCCTTCATTCGACGGCTCGCCAGTTGTTTCTGCTAGGGCTTGATCTGCTTCTAGTAATTGTTCGCTGTGAGCGCTGATATTATCAGCCTGAGCTTGATTGGCTAGAGCATTTGCCTCAACATCATGAGCATCCACATTGTTATCATCATGTTCAATAACCGCTTGCTCAGTATCAGCCGCTTGTTCGGTCGGTAGACTCAACACTGCGGGCTCCTGATAACTAGGATGTTGACCACGTGGATCGTTGCCAGCACGCTTACCAATGGCACGTGGTTCGACGTCCGTTTTACCTTGCGTTGCCGCAAACTGACTGACCGCTTGTGTCATCGTTTCAAAGCGCGTCAGGTAATCTGCCGCCAATGGCTGATAGCCATAGTTGCTAAAGTCGAAATTGCTGTCCTCAACTTTGGTATCAGCAGTCGGTGTGACGCTCGTTTCAATGTTAGCTGATTTGTTAGCTGATTTTGTTTGCTGCGTATGTGCATCGATAGCAGCAATAAAGCAACTAATGACACCGTCATTTTTCAAACGACTTTCTGCATCTGCTAATGCTTTACGAACAAAATCACCAACAGTGCCACGAATAGTCGATGGGTTTACTACTGCAGGCTCAGCTACTGGTGGTTGTTGAGCTGATTGTGCTTGCTGACTACGAACCACACGTGATCATTACTAGCCTGACCAAACTTCTCAGCAGTCACGTAGCGCTTGGCAAATAATGCTTCGTGCGTTAGCGCAGTCTGAGTTGTTCTTATCATTTGTGCTATGACCACTTGCGCTATGACTGTCATTGGCATTGCTAACATCGGCGTCACTGTCGGTAGCGTCAACAGTGTCAACAGTGTCACTATTCGCTTTTTCTGTCGATTCTGATTCGGGCTGTTTTGGCGTTATTGCTACGCTGTCCACGTTAGTATCCACAGATTTTGAATGGTCAGTTTGGTCTTTGGTAACGCTGTTAGATGTTGGTTGCTCATCTACGGCAGGTTTTTTGTCAGTAGCGTTACTGTCTATTTTCGGGGCATTATTTTGTCCCTTGTCTTCAGTGGTGCTAACGTTAACATCATCAACATTAACATCATGAGGCGCTACAGTGCCTTCGTCGTTACCCTTCACAGCAGCTGTTTCAGGAGCAACTTTTTTGTCATTGCTCTGCTGATTATCACTTTGCTGTGTATTAGCTTCTTTTTTACTGCTTTCTTTATTAACATCATTTACTGGTTTTTGCTTTTCAGTAGATTGAGACTTTGTCTGTGTAGACTTACTGTCATCTAGAGACAAGTGTACGACTTCTGGTGATTTCAGCTCAACGGCTGCTTCATTGACCTGTAGCACGACTTCATTAGGATCTTGATTTCGACGCGTGTTAGAGTGATTTTTTCGGCTGTTCGCACCTGTCGTCGCTTGCTGATTGGGTTGCTTAATATTTTCAGCTGTTAGTGTCTCGCCGCGCTCTAACTTGCCACGTGAACCGCGTTGGCTATGCGATTTACGCTTCGCACGAGTTTGCTCATCTGCCGTATTACTGTCTTTATCAGCATCATCATTGCGCTCGTTTGCATGGTGGCTACTGTCTTGACGATTGTTGCGATTGCGCTCATTCGTGCGTCTGGTATCCTGCTGACGTTTGTTTTGATTGTCAGCCTGCTTGTCATCAGCATTACTTGCAGCACTATTTACGGCGTTGTTCTCGGTATCGCCGCTTGTTTCATTGCTTGACTCTTCTGCCTGATCTTTTCTTTGACGAGGTTTAGAAGATCTAGATTTACGTGGCTTACGTCTTCTTCTATCTTCATTACTGCTATCATCATCGGTGTCGCTGTCTGAGCTACGACGCGCTTGTTGACGATTGGCATTGTTGTCGGATGGTTGTTCGTTATTTTTCTGACTGTTCTGCTGATTTTCTGGTACGTTGTTCGATGCACTCGTTGATGTATTACTCAGGGCACTGCTATCAACTTGTCCAAATGAGCCTAAGCTTTGTGCGCCATTATTTACTAGTGCTTCAATGGCTTGTGCTGCATCACGACTACTGACGCTATGCGTCGTTGAGGCTTGTGGTGCTTGCGCAAATAGGTTTGATAACCACGCCACTGCTTGTGGCTGAGCTGCTGTCTCAACATGTGCAGGAGCTGTAGTTGCTGCTACTGGAGCAACAGGGGCAGGGGCTGCCACACTCTGGTTGTTGTTTGCTTGTGGCGCGCGCGCCGATGAAACGTTGGTCGTATTTTTATTGTTACGATGGTCGTTACTGTGTTTACTATGCTCAGCTGTACTGGTCGGTTTGTTTGATTGGCTAGCAGTATCATTGCTCGCTATTTGACGTGGCTGGCGCGTTGGCTGTTGCTCTGGACGCTCTTTTTCAGCCGTTTGCCAGTCAACTTCATAACCCAAATCGCTATGTTCTTGGGCTGTATCCGTAATACGCTCATAGCTTGAAGGCGCAAAGCCATCACGGTTAAAGTGTAGTTTAAAGTTAGGCGACTCTAAATGCGCGTGTGGCAAAATCGTGATACGCGTGCCACTGTCTTGCTCAAGATAAACTAAGGCATCACGTTTTTCGTTTAATAAGAAGGCGGCGATATCTGTTGGAACTTCTGCTTGTACTTCGCCTTGACGTTCTTTTAGCGCGATTTGTTCAATCTGACGCATAATTGATAGTGACAATGAGCGCAAGTCACGAATCATGCCGTTACCATGGCAGCGTGGGCAGATATAACCGGTTGACTCTTCTAGCGATGGACGCAGACGCTGACGGCTCATTTCCATCAAACCAAACTTAGAAATATCACCAAATTGCACGCGTGCACGGTCATATTTGGTGGCATCAATCAGACGTTTTTCGACTTCTTTTTGATGCTTATTGTCATTCATATCAATAAAATCAATGACAATCAAACCACCCATATCACGCAAACGTAGCTGACGGGCAATTTCATCGGCTGCTTCTAGGTTGGTATGATACGCAGTTTCGGCAACGTCTGAACCTTTGGTCGACTTGGCTGAGTTGATATCGATAGAGACTAGTGCTTCCGTTTGATCAATAACGATTGAGCCGCCTGATGGCAAACGCACTTCACGTTGATACGCGGTTTCGATCTGTTTTTCGATATTAAAGCGCGAAAACATCGGCTCATAATCGGTATATTTGCGTAGCTTTTCTGCTTGTTTTGGCATCACTGCATCGATAAATCCTGCCGCTTCAATATAAGCGTTTTCATTATCAATCCAAATCTCAGCGATATCATCACGTAGATAATCACGAACAGCACGTGTGACAACGCCCGCTTCTTGGTGAACCAAGCGCGGTGAAGGATATTTTTGGTTTTGTTCTTGAATGGCTTGCCAGATATTCAGCAAGTGATTTAAATCGTGCTGTAAATCTTCTTGAGTTTTACCAATACCCGCGGTACGAATGATGACACTCATGCCTTTTGGTAAATCAAGATTGCTTAGCATACGCTTCATGTCTTCGCGCAGTTTGCCTGAGATTTGACGTGAGATACCACCGCCGCGAGGGTTGTTTGGCATTAATACCAGATAACGACCAGCTAATGAGACATACGTCGATAGGGCAGCGCCTTTGTTACCGCGCTCCTCTTTTTCGACTTGGACGATTAATTCATCGCCTTCTTTGATCAGTTTTTTGATGTTTTCGTCACGTGGATTACCGCTTAAGTATTCAGCAGAGATTTCACGAATGGGTAAAAAACCTTGGCGCTGTGAGCCATATTCGACAAACACCGCTTCAAGCGATGGCTCGACACGGGTCACATGACCTTTATATATATTGGATTTTTTTTGTTCACGAGTACGGTTTTCAAGATCGAAATCGTAAAGATGATTGCCTTTACATAAGGCGACACGAATTTCTTCGTTTTGAGTAGCGTTGATCAAAATGCGTTTCATATTTGTATCCTATGAGTACGCATAACAACGACGAGACGGGCTTTAGAGCGCAATGGCAAGTATGGCTAACATTTAAATTAGCATGGCAGATGTTAATCAACGATAGAACGTAAATCATGGGTTAATAAAGCACTTGGGCTTTGTCAATGGCTTGTTTTTTACCTAAAGCGTGTTAGCAGAACTAACGTAAATATAAAATTTATAGGGTGTAAGGCTATCTATTTATATCCTATTATTGATAGGCTTGGTACAAATATTAATGCGTCAGCATGCGATTCAGTTTTACTATCAGCAAGCTTTATTGGTAGTCATGCCAGCTTACTTTGTAAGAGCAGGCGACGGGCAGTGACGAGATTCAATATACTGATATTCAAAAGGCGTTGTGCTGCTGCAATCCATCCATCAAAGTCTAGCAATAATATCGCTGTTATAAATACCATTATATGAAATGGTGATATTCAGCAATTATTTGTTTAGGTAAAGCAATTGGTCACTCTTTATTTATCGTTCTTTCTGGTATAACGTCAATAATATCTTGGGTGTTTTACGGTTAGGTGTCGCGGCTCCGGTGATCAGCGGGGCGTACTTGGCAAACAGAATAAATGACCAAACTATCGGTGTGGTGCTGTATTCATATCTTTTTTATCGTTATCTGTTTGACCACCAATACGTAGGCAGCTATCGATATACTTCTCGATCCTAATGCTAAACAACCCATACTTGCTCAACTACACTTGCGTAAAAGACCGCCAATAACCAGTCATTAAATCATGAATAATTATCAAATAAAGTCGTTGTCATGCAGGTTGTGAGTCAATGTAGTGTCATTATCGGTCAATAAACAGGCATTTAGCCAAACTTATCAACACTGAATTTATGAACACAAAGGTATTTAGTGTCACTATTTATTCTATGGTACTGAGTAAAGTCAGTACGATACTTTCATTTTACAATTTATGGGGACATATCTATAAATATCTACAAGTGATATTTCTAAACAGATACTGCGCCCTAAAATCCGATTAAACATACAATGTTGGCAGGGTATACTGCTAATACCTTTTCACTAAAAGTTCGTAAAAATGGTAATGCGCTATTTAGAACAACAACAATGATTATGCTGCAGTCTCTGCTTAATTGTCGCTCAACATGCTAAACTATAGCAAATCTTTCTGTAAATACCTAACTAAAAATGACGAAGCCAAAAATGACTGACGACGCACCTACCATGAAGCCCCTGCTATTTTTAATAGTAAAACACGCCCGCAAAGCGCTGATGATGAAATCAGCAACTTTGGTAAGGTAAATTATCTTGAAGTAACCCGCCATCAACACGATCAGCGCTTGGATAACTTTTTGTTGAACCGTTTAAAAGGTTTGCCAAAACCGCATATCTATAAAATGATTCGCTCAGATGAGATTCGGGTCAATAATAAACGCTGCAAAGCGCACGATAGAGTACAGCGTGAAGACGTGGTACGTATCGCGCCAGTGGTACTTGCTACCCGCGAAAAACCAATTATCAGTGCTGAGTTTGCTAAAAGCTTGTTAGCACGCGTAGTGTATGAAGACGAAGGAATGCTAGTGCTGAATAAGCCTTCTGGCATCGCCGTTCACGGTGGTAGTGGTTTGGACTTTGGTGTTATCGAAGCCATGCGTGAAGTGACAGGTAAAAAATACCTAGAGCTGATACATCGCATTGATAAAGACACCTCAGGTCTATTGATGATTTCTAAAAAACGCTCAGCGCTAAAAGCGTTGCAACAGCATCTCGTTGATAAAACCATCCAGAAGCATTACTTATGTATCGCCAAAGGTCAGCCAGCATTAAATGAGCAACGCATTGATGCGTCATTGCTACGCTATACAGTTGCTAGTGGTGAACGCCGCGTCAAAGTAGATGCGCAAGATCCGCAATCTAAAGACAGCCAGACGGATATCGTCGTTCATGGTCGTTTTATGATTGCTGATCAGCCAGTTAGTCTAATTGAAGCCAAACCACTGACGGGTCGTACCCATCAAATCCGTGTGCATTTGGCTCACATTGGTCACGCTATCTTGGGTGATGATAAATATAATGTGCATGATAAATCAGGCGTCCATCGTCTGTGTCTGCATGCGTGGCGTTTAGACATTCCAGGCTATGAAACTATTACTGCACCGCTACCAGATGACATGGCAGACTGGTTGCCAGAGCAAACCAAGTTGCCTGAATAAGTCGCCAAATAAAATTTTTAAGCATTAACTTTAAACGTCACGAACGCTTATTTTTCTTAATAAGTTGCCGTGACGTTTTCGTATCTACCATTTATTATTGATATTCGTTAAGGTCTATTTATGAGCAATCAATCTGTCGCTAGTATCTCTAGCGCTTTCAAAGGAACTCAGTTGTCAGCCAGTCATCGTTTAGCGGATAAGACGCTGATTATTTTTGATTGGGATGGAACGCTAATGGATTCCATTGGCTTAATCGTTGAGTCAATGCATGTGGCAGGAGAGGCGCATGGTTCCAGACCACCGATAAAGCTGTACAAGACATCATTGGGCTGAGCTTAATGAATGGCATTGAGATTTTGTATCCGCAAGCCAATGACACACAAAAGCTTGCGATTCAGCAAAGCTACGCAGACCACTATATTGCCAACAGCCACAGTACACCGCTTTTTGCGCCGATAGAAGGGATGTTGCAGACCCTACAAGCCCAAGGTAAAAGTCTCGCGGTTGCAACTGGTAAAAAGCGAAAGGGCTTAGACCGCGTATTAGATGCTTCAGAGAGCCACCATTATTTTGTGATGACCCGCTGTGCCGATGAGGCAGGCTCAAAACCTGACCCGCAGATGTTGACCGATATTTTGAATTATACGCAGCAGCAAATCGCCAATGCTGTTTTCATCGGTGACAGTATCTACGATATCCAAATGGCAACGGAACTAGGCATGACCAGTATTGCGGTGAATTATGGTACAGCATCACCTGCAGAGCTCGCCGCACAGCAACCCACTTATCAGGTTGACACGCCACAAGCGTTGGCTGAGCTACTATGTGCTTAACTAAAAGCACTTAAATAAAAGTGCTTAAATAAAAAACTTTTTGAATGCTAAAAAATGATAATAAAAAAAGGGTTTATCGATAATAACGATAAACCCTTTTTACTTGGAGACGATAATGTTTATTTGATTTATTTTTGAGCACTATCCTTATTGAGTGCTATCCTTCTGAGTACTTTCCTTTTCAATGCTATCTTTTTTGATCGCTTCTTCCAACTCAGCGCCTTCTAGTAACGCAAAAGAGGATTCAATAATTTTGTCTGCCTCAAGCTGATACTCATACCAGTTGCCCATTACACCAGCCAGCTCATCAAGACCTTCCTTTCTTAGTGCTGAAAATAGCTGAATGCTACAGTTCAATCCCAGTTCTTTTAGTCTTTTACGAGTATTAAGTAACGCATTTTTAGATGCGCCATACTTTAGCTTATCTGCTTTGGTTAACAAGATATGCACCGGCAGTTCACCATCATTTGCCCAACGTAGCATTTGCTCATCAAAGAACTTCAATGGATGACGAATATCCGTCATGAGCACCAAACCTGCAAGGCTTGAGCGCGCCACCAAGTATTCTTCTAGCTCAACCTGCCATTCTTTTTTCATCTCAAGCGGTACGGCTGCGTAGCCATAACCTGGCAAATCCACCAAACGTCTATCAGCATCACCAATACTAAAAAAGTTAATCATCTGCGTACGACCAGGCGTTTTAGATGAGCGTGCCAGTTGGCGTTGGTTGGTTAAGGCATTAATAGCAGAGGATTTACCTGCGTTTGAGCGTCCTGCAAAGGCAACTTCTAAGCCATATCGGGTGGGCAGAGACGAAAAGTAGGCGCTGACATCATAAACTCAGTTTGCTGAATTTTTTGACGAGATTTAGTGTTGAACAATGCATGTTCGGCGGCGACATCAGTAAACGGGGTACTCATAAATGGCTCATTAATCTTTAAGAAATTGGATACGGTTATAAAATTTTAATCAACTGGTTGTCGAGAAGACAGTGCATTAGACAAAAAATCGTTACGAATTTATTCATCATAACTTTCAATGTTTATTGGTCATAAACACAGTCATTTCAAGTTATCGACTATTCTATACTATTACTTATCTTACTTATTGAAATAACTATGATTAGCATCACATAAATGACAGAATACCATTAAAATAAGCGCTCATTAGAGCAAGTTGCTGCTTTTATTCATGCGTTACCAAAGCCAAACTATATTTATCTATATTTATACGACATACATTGTTACAATGTTTAATAAGATATACTGAACGAACGACGTTTAATAGCAAGATTGATTAAACGAGAGAAGCATCAAAAGGAGGTGTTCTATGGTTTCAATCAATGCACTTTTTAGCCAGACCTATCGAGTTTTAGTAGGTAGCGGAGCGGCATTACTGCTCAGTAGTGCTATCATGACTAGCGCTAATGCTGCTGATATTGCAGCCACCTACGATAACTCATGTGCTGCCTGTCACGATAGTGGTGCGCTGAACGCCATCAAAAAAGGTGATAGTGCCAAATGGCAACAGCTTATCAAACAAAAAAGCATGCCGACACTTATTAATTCCGTTAAAAGTGGTATGACGCAGATGCCTGCTGGTGGTCTTTGTAACAGTTGTAGCGACGATGATTATCGTAAGTTGATTGAGTACATGAGTAAGTGAGACGCTGACCGATAAAGCAACACAATACGACACACTATAAAACAACTTAAAAAAGCGCTGGGTTTTTTAGCCTGTAAGCGCTTTTTGTTTTTTGTTGGCATACTTGTCTATGTGTTAGAAAAACTGATGGATGTGACGATTAAGTAGGCAAATGCTACAAAGTCTTGCTATAATAATCGAAAATAAACCCTGATGTTAGTAAGTACTTTCAGACTGCTTGTGGCCAAGACCTTAAAACATATACCTACCTAACCAATAGTAGGGTGGTTTATATGAGGTATCTTATCAGTGCAATCACTCTAAATAATGCTTACGCCGAGCTAGTAGGATTTGTATCAATGAAAAAGTTAATCGCTGCTGCCAGCTTATGCGTTGCAAGTTTCAGCGTACAAGCTGCTATTATTGTTCCTGAGTACGACGTCAATGCCGGTAAGCAAATTGCAGAAACGGTTTGTGCTGCTTGTCATGGTGTTGATGGTGTCAGTGTTGTCCCTGCGCAGCCTAACTTGGGTGGCCAAAACGTAAAGTATCTTTACAAACAGTTGGTCAACTTTAAAGCAGGTTATCGCAAGAATGGTATTATGCAATCACAAGTTGCAAACTTATCGCAGCAAGATTTAGCCAACGTGGCTGGTTATTATGCTAGCCAAGCGCCTTGGGGTGTTGGATTTGGTAATCCTGCGACCAACCAAGAAGCCACTAAGCTATTCTTAGGTGGTGATAAGTCACGCGGTGTCATCGGTTGTGCAGGCTGTCATGGTCCAGATGCTGCTGGTAATACTTGGGCGGCATTTCCACGCTTAGGTGGTCAGCATGCACAGTACATCGCAACTCAGCTAAAACTCTTCCGTGCGGCTGGCCGTGTTGATGATGTTGACAGTGATGAGCAAAAACGTGTCAATGATGCTGCGAAAGAAGGTGATATGGGCATGATGCAGACAGTCGCATCGAAACTATCGGATCGTGATATTCGTATCTTGTCAGACTATATCAGTGCTGTTCACTAATTCATTGGTATCAGCTACGAGTGCCTAATACACCTTGCCTCACTGAAATTAATAAGCACTTGACCAGATATCCGCCATTGTTTCATTATTAAACCCCGATTTCGGGGTTTTTTTATAACTGTTCATCCCTTATATTATAGAGACCTTATAGTCATTCCATTATAAAAGAGTCGCCGCATTAACCTCGCTTGAAGTATTGAATATATATTTGCTTCTGGTTACCTTGTGCTTCTTTTAAATGGAATCGACTATATAAAATAAAACTGCTTACAGAGGCCTATCATTGCTCTGTATCATGATAAATTATCGTTATTCACTTTATACCAAACCCACAGAGTATGATTGGCGGTGTCAAACTTGTTTCGTCTACAATGCGTAGTACGGACACTCGTTTTCCTAGCTATTCTCATTTTTGTGAAAGGTATTAGATCGTTTGGATTTAGATTATGATGATCCGTTATGCTTCTTATTTTATCGCGGCACTGCTACCGCTACTGCTGTTTCGTTGGTTTGCACCAGCATCCATTGGTGAGATTGACTTTTGGTTACTCTGGCTATTGGCGATGGTATTGGTATCCTTGCCCGTTGTTTATGCGGAAATTGCCTTAGCCTACCGTAGTGTTGATGCGCCATTAGCAGGGATGCAAAAGCTTACTCGCGAAGCAGATGCCAGCCCAATATGGCGTAGTTTTGGGTGGCTCGCCGCGCTGGTCTCTATTCTGATTGCGGCGTTAGTGATCTCAGGCGCGAGCACAGGTATTTTGGCGGCATTGACGGAGCTTAATAGCGCTCCTGCTATACCAGATTTTGCGATCGCTGCTGGCCTGATGGTCATTGCTGTGTTACTCAGTTTATTGGGCGTTGCACCGTTACCGATTGGCCTGGGATTAATGGTGATAGCTTATTGCTCGGCGTGGCAAATGGCTACCCAATATTGACTTTGCGATGACTGATATCAGCTTAAATGAATGGGCGCGTGCAGTCGCGTTAGCGTTGGTTAGTGTGGGTGCAGGCACAGGCTTATACTGGTTTGGTCAAAACTTGGTAACGAACCAAGTGGCAACAGCAGTAGACACAGACAATATCAATGCGCAAAAACCTGCTCGCAGCCGTGCGACGAGTGAGTATCGGGCAACCAAATTGGTACTCCCGATTTGGATATTACAATTGTTCGTTGGGGTTGTGGCGTTATCTATTAGTGGCATGGCATTGCCACCGATTGGACAGCTATCGTATTGGATAGGGGTGTTATTTGTCGCCAGCTATTTGCTGTATTATAGTACCCAGCAATTAGCGCACAAGTTTGGGCTACTGGTCAGTTTGGTATTAACCTTTGTTTTGGCGCTTTTGTTAGTCGTTATCATACCAACTGTGTGGCTGGTCGGACTTTTAGTGATTATTAGCAGCATAGCGGTATTATTGCTGTCTATCTTTGCGGGTTGGCAGATGAAAATTAGTCATCTGCGTAAGTCATTAAATTTTGGCAATGAAGCGTTTTATAACTTATGGCGAATAGCGATTCGTTTGATTGTGCCGCTAGCACTGTTATTGGCATTGATAGGTTGGGTGATGCAGTGGTTGAGTTAACCGCTAATGGCGTTCAATCTGATAATAATTGTGCGCCGTCATCTGAGCAGACCATGCTAATGACTGTTTATTTGGCATACGCTGAAGATGCAAAATGTCAGCATTATTTAACCCTACAAGTTAATGATGAAACAAGTTTGTATGAGGCATTGAGGCAGGCAGGGTGGTTGGTGAAATTTCCAGCGTTAGCACGTTGGTGTGAGCAAGTGGCAGATATTGCAACGCCAACGGCGAAGCGTTGGCATGTGGGTATCTATGCACAAAAACAGCCGCTCAGCTATCGCTTGCAGCCTTTTGATCGTATTGAAGTATATCGCAGCTTAAGCGCTGATCCCATGTCTCAGCGCAAAAATAAATCTCGAGTTTAAGCGATGTTGCGCCATCTATCATTAAAGCCAGTTGCCGTTCTTGATTATGAGGCAGGCAGGCTTTCGATACCTTCAATACGATTGACCAAACCATTATTATCAAAGTAGATAATTAAGTGCTGACTGGCATTTTTGACATCAGCAATACCCTTGCGGCTACCTTCTGTCCCTGCTTTGTAATCGTAAATATAATCCCAACGCTTAGGTTCTAAGGTGTCTCTAATAGCTGGGCTACCAAGGATATAAAGGACTTGGTTTTGATTCATACCCACTTGCAGTTTTTGCGCTTGTGCTTGAGTGATGGCAGTGCCTTGTGGCAAATCAATCTTATAAACACTCAATAATGAGCAGCCAGACATAGCGACAGTAGCGCTAAGCATACTGGTTATGACAATCTTGCGTAATACGCTTGCAGGGCTTAACGGACGAAAAGTTAATGTCTTTATCATGGTAAGATGACTCATAAGAAATGAATTAGGCGCAGCCAGAGGTTGTTAATGCGAGTCTGGCCGACAATCTTGGACAAATGATACGTCATTTACTTGCAATTTCCTACCACTTACGACATTATTTACCAAATGCTACCTGAGTCATTTTATTATTTATATTTTAAATTCATAGACTTGCGTTAGGATTATTATAGAAAATAACAGGCTTGGACATGAGGTCAAATCAGCCAGTCTGCTGTTATTAAAATGTTTTATATATTATAAAAAATAATCATTAACGATTATTTATCTCATATTTTTGGTTCTTTATTTGCTAAGACTGTCACAGTCAGAAGGGATATTATGGCTTCTTTTACCAATCAAGATTTACGTAAAGCGGGATTAAAAGTCACGTTACCTCGCATCAAGATTTTAGAGTTACTAGAGAGTGCAGAGTTGCATCATATGAGTGCTGAGGAGGTTTATAAGGCACTGATAGAGCAAGGTGAGGATGTGGGTTTAGCGACTGTCTACCGAGTGCTGACGCAGTTTGAACAAGCTGGTATCGTCGAGCGTCATAACTTCGAAAATAATTTATCGGTGTTCGAGATTACCCAAGAAGGCCATCATGACCATTTGGTTTGTGACGTTTGTGGCAAGATTATAGAATTTCATAATGAAGTCATCGAAGAAGAGCAGCTTAAAGTCGCAGAAAAGCATGGATTTAAGTTATCAGGTCATTCATTGGTGCTATACGGTATTTGTAATGACCAAGAGTGTCGGGATAGCATCAAGTAATTTTTTAATTGGTGAGCATGATCTACCTTTGATATCGTTTTTAGTGCGTTATCGCCACGTATAAAATAGGAAAATCCCTCATAATAATATGAGGCTTTCTTATAAGTTTTTATGGCAAAAACGAATAACAACGCTCAAAAGCCACGCTTAACTGATATCTAATGATAAGTTATCCGCACCTTCATCCAGATTGGCGGTGCCATTTTTACTGCTGAGTTTGATTTTTAGGCGTAAATCATTAGGAGAGTCAGCATGAAGAATGGCTTCTTTATAGGTGATTTCTCCTTGCTCATATAAGTCAAAAAGAGCCTGATCAAAGGTTTGCATGCCGCTATCCCGCGATCGTGTCATGACATCTTTGATTTCATGAACCTCGCCTTTACGGATATAGTCACTAATCAGCTGTGAGTTCAATAAAATCTCAATAGCTGCACGGCGTCCTTTACCATCAGGAGTGGGAATCAGCTGCTGCGCGATAATGGCTTGCAAGTTGAGCGACAAATCCATAAATAACTGATTGTGGCGACTGGTTTCAAAAAAGTGAATGATACGGTCAATCGCTTGGTTGGCGTTGTTGGCGTGTAAGGTTGCAAACACCAAATGCCCTGTCTCAGCGTACTGGATCGCGTAACTCATGACTTCACGGTTACGAATCTCACCAATCAAAATAACATCAGGTGCTTGGCGTAACGTGTTTTTTAGCCCTGCTTCAAATGAATGGGTATCGATACCAACTTCACGCTGGGTAATAATACAACCACGATGTTTATGAACAAACTCGATAGGATCTTCAATGGTAATGATGTGACCATGCGAGTTTTGATTACGGTGTCCGATCATAGAAGCAAGGGTCGTTGATTTACCTGTACCTGTCGCACCCACTAGCAGAATGATACCGCGTTTTTTCATTGCCAGCTCTTTTAACGCGGGCGGCAAACGCAGCTCTTCGACAGTCGGAATTTTATTCTCAATTTTCCGTAAAATCATCCCTGCCATATCACGCTGTATAAAGGCACTGACCCGAAAACGTGCTTGCTGTGCTTCATCAGCAATGGCAAATTGGCACTCGTTGGTCTCTTCAAACTCTTTTTGCTGGTTGGGTGTCATGACGCCTTTGACCAATCGCATGGTTTGCTCAGCGGTTAAAGGCGTTTTACCAACAGGCAATTTTGCCATTCACTTTCATGGAAGGCGCTACATCAGCGGTAATAAAAAGGTCCGAGCCATTTTTATTGATCATTAACTGCAATAGTTTATCAATGTCCATATCGTACCTGCATTCGATGTAAATCGATTAAAAAAGTATTTAAAATCATGTTTTAAAAATCGCCAGTAGCAATAAAAGTAAGCCATACCATGGCTTATGAATGCTTGTATTATTGACTCACATATCAATCGTCAATCATTATAAGCCAGTGACGCACGATTAATAATATTACAAGAATGCCTCAGGCTGTTTGGCATAAGGACGGGCTACGTCTTTACTAATGGTGCCTTTTGCTACTAGGTTTTTGAGCGTTTGATCCAGCGTAATCATACCTTCACCTGCACCTGTTTGGATAGCAGAGTACATTTGAGCAATTTTATTCTCACGTATCAAGTTACGGATAGCAGGTGTGCCGAGCATGATTTCATGTGCGGCTACACGTCCGCCTGCTTGACGACGCAAAAGCGTTTGTGAAATAACGGCTTGTAGTGACTCTGATAGCATCGCCCGAATCATGTCTTTTTCTGCGGCGGGGAATACATCAATAACACGGTCAATGGTCTTAGCGGCTGAACTGGTGTGTAGAGTGCCGAATACTAAGTGACCAGTCTCTGCTGCTGTCAATGCCAAGCGAATGGTCTCAAGGTCACGTAGCTCACCGACCAAAATAACATCGGGATCCTCACGTAGGGCCGAGCGTAGCGCAGGCTCGAAACCTAAGGTATCGCGGTGCACCTCACGTTGGTTAATCAGGCTTTTCTTGGAATCGTGGACAAATTCGATCGGATCTTCAATGGTCAAGATATGTTCTTTACGGCTCTCGTTGATATAGTCAATCATGGCCGCCAGCGTTGTGGACTTACCAGAACCTGTCGGACCCGTGACCAATACTACGCCACGCTTAAAGTCTGATACACGTTTAAACACATCACCCATACCGAGGTCTTCCATTGTCAAAACTTTGGACGGAATAGTACGAAAGACAGCGCCTGCCCCACGGTTTTGATTGAATGCGTTTACCCGAAAACGTGCTAGATTGGGAATCTCAAAAGAGAAATCCGTCTCATAAAATTCTTCAAAGTCAGCGCGCTGCTTATCATTCATGATGTCATAAATAAGCTGATGCACAACCTGATGAGTCATCTCTGGCATATTAATACGGGTCATTTCACCATCAACACGTATCATTGCTGGCATACCGGCTGAAATATGTAAATCTGATGCTTTATGCTTAACCGTAAAGCGCAGCAAGTCTTCGATGCTTAAATTGTTTTTTTCAGCCATAATCGGATATTCCTATCAATCAATAAGGGTAGGACAAAAGAGCAAAAAAGGGGAGTGATTATCAATCGATCAACGATCTGATTAAAGTCGGTCACGTTAATAAAGGAGTAGCGATGGTCTTTACCATTACTATTATATTCAGTAGCATATGTTAAACCATGTAACAATATAATAACAAGACTACCGACAATTAACCATCTACTACACCAATAAAATGTAAAATTAGTCATTATGAGTATTGATTTATAGATCGATCCTTGTTGAGTTTATCTAGATTAGAAGACATTTATATAAAGTTTAACCCTAATTAATAAAAGTTCATTATAGAAGTGAGTAAAAATAGAAGTCATTAAAAGTGACTGATTAAAAAATGGATTAAATTATTCTCGTGAGTAATATATGAAAGAAATAGAAAATAACATTGATAGCCAAAATCTGATTGCGAGCTGGCAGCAAGTGAGTAAGCAAATCACTCAAGCGTGTGAGCATGCGGCACGACAAGCAGATAGTGTGACGTTGCTGGCAGTTTCCAAGACCAAACCAGCTGATATGATTGCTACTTTGGCTCAGCAAGGACAGCAGCACTTTGGTGAAAATTATCTGCAAGAAGCCATCGAAAAAATCGATACGCTAAAACGACAGCCAGAAACTAAAGGCATTGTTTGGCATTATATTGGTAGTATCCAGCGCAATAAGACCCGTGATATTGCTGAGCATTTCGATTGGGTACAAACGGTTGAGCGTGACATTATTGCTCAACGCCTAAACGACCAGCGCCCAGCTGAGCTACCCCCACTGAATGTATTGATTCAGTTGAATATCGATAACGAAGAAAGCAAATCAGGCTGCCTGCCAGCACAGCTACCTGATTTGATAACTGCTATCAAGGGGTATGACAGATTACAGCTGCGAGGTTTGATGATTATTCCTGCTAAGGAAGGTACAGACGCTTTTACCCGTACCAAGCAGTTATTTGATGAGATTAAAGAGGCTCATGCAGAGCTAGATACTTGGGATACACTGAGCATGGGCATGAGCGGTGATATGACAGAGGCGATAGCCAGTGGTTCAACGATGGTGCGCGTTGGTAGCGCCATATTTGGCGCACGAGCTTAAATTTTTATTTATCAGACAGTCTCATCCATTCTAGTCACCAGCATCTGAGTGATTTTGAGATTGTCCGTTGCGATAATCTCAAATCGATAATTGGCATACTCGATAGTATCGGTTTTCTTTGGAATCTTGCGTAGCATATACATCATAAAGCCACTAATGGTTTCATAGTTCTGACTGCGTGGTAGATTAACGATATCTAAAGCGCGTACGACGTCTTCGATAGGAGTCATGCCATCGATTAGCCACGAGTTGTCAGTACGTTGAACAATGGGTTGCTCCTCCAAGGTGACAAGCTCGCCCATGACGATACTCATCACATCTTTAAGCGTGATGACACCCACTACCAATCCATACTCATTCACGATGACGGCAAAGTCAGCGCCTGTAGATTTAAACATCTCTAATACTTCAAACAAGGACAAGGTATCAGGAACGAAGAGTGCAGGTTTTAGTAGGGCTTTGTCTGTTAAGCTGACCTCTTGCTGGTTAAGAACCAATGCCAAAAAGCTGCGCGACTCTACATAACCAATAATGTGCTCTAGATCATCTTCCTGACAGACCAAAAACTTGTTATGTGGTTGTTCAATCATCACTTCAACGACTTTTTCAGTGCTCGTTTTGGTATCAAAATAAACAATGTTTTCACGTGGATTCATCACCGACGTTACGGTGCGCTCTTGCATATCAAAGATATTTTCTATCAGATGATGTTCTTGTTTTTTGAGTACGCCAGCTTCAGCACCAGCATCCATGACAGCATAAATATCTTCTGGCGTCATATCGTCTTGCCTTATGGTTGAAATACCCAGTAATTCAAAGATGACATTTGCTGCACCATCAAATATCCAAATCACAGGTTTGAATATAAAAATCAATAGCATCATTGGTCGTACGAGACGTACAGCGATAGCTTCAGTGTTTGACATCGCCAATCGTCTGGGCATCAAATCAGCGAGCAGAGAAAACAAACTGGTGATCAGCACAAATGATATGACGGATGACACTGCTTCATTCTTCACCAAAAGCTCTAGATAAGGCTAATAGCTGACTCACCGACCGCACCAGCTGAGATAGCGACGGCATTCAAAACCACTTGTACGACAGTAATAAAACTGCCAGGGTGCTCTTGCATTTTAAGGACGTCAAATGCGCGGACATCCCCTTCTTTTGCCATGATTTGTAGCTTAATTTTGCGACCAGCAGCGATGGCTATTTCGGCAGCGGATACAAAGGCACTTAGGGCAAGCAATAAAAGAAGAAAGATACTAGCGGTTAGCAAACTCATGACATACTCGGTAAAAAATATAGGGATTAAAATAATTGAAGTTAAAGAATGAATGGATTAGAAGTACAAAAAGAAAGTGTTGTTTATAACAGCTTGGCATTGAAAATAGGTTTATAGAAACTAAAAAAGCTGGGTAAGCACCCAGCTAATCATCAAGAAATTTGATTTTTTATAAAAGTATTAAATTAGCCATGTTGCTCGCGTTCTATATAATAAAAGTAGGGCAAGTAACAATGGCTAATCTAATTTAGCCTTTTACTGACCATTTATTCACTAATGGATAACGACGTTCACGTCCAAAGGCTTTATGGCTAATTTTGGTACCGATTGGCGCTTGTAAACGCTTATATTCGCTATTGTCTACCATCTGGATGACTTTTGCGACCAGTTCAGCGTCAAAACCTTTATTAATGATGTCTTGATAGCCCATATCTTCATCGATGTATGACATTAAGATGCCATCTAATACATCATAGTCAGGCAAGCTGTCTTGGTCTTTTTGGTCTGGGCGTAACTCAGCAGATGGCGGGCGAGTGATTACGCGCTCAGGGATGACAGGAGTGTCTTCCAAACGGTTGCGATAACTGGCCAATTTATAAACCTGCGACTTATAAACATCTTTTAACACATCAAAGCCGCCTGCCATATCACCATATAATGTCGAATAGCCAACCGCCAACTCAGACTTATTACCGGTGGTGATGACCAAGTGCCCAAACTTATTGGACAGCGCCATCAGTACCACACCGCGCGCACGCGCTTGGATATTTTCTTCAGTGGTGTCTGCTGGCGATTTGTTAAATAGTGGGGCTAAGGTATGACGGATACCTTCAACCGCATCAAAAATAGGACAAACCGTATAAGAAACATTTAAGCGGCGAGCCTGTGCTTGAGCATCTTCTAGACTAATCTGAGAAGTATATTCATAAGGCATCATCACCGCATATACCTTGTCAGCACCCAAAGCATCAACAGCGATACATAACGTTAAGGCAGAATCAATACCACCTGATAGACCAAGGATAATACCAGTGAATCCTGAATGGTTGACATAATCACGCAGGCCAACGACCAGTGCTTGATACATCTCTGACTCACGGCTCAGTGTTAATGGCGCTTTAGTTTGACTATTAAACTTGGCAGTTTTGACGTCTAAAGTGGCAAGAAGTAACTGATTCATAAAACGTGGTGCTTCGTGGGCAACGCTACCATCAGCTTGCACCGCCATAGAACCACCGTCAAATACCAAGTCGTCTTGACCACCAACGGCATTGACATAGACGATAGGCAAATTATTCTCACGGCTACGCTTAGCCAGCATCGTTTTACGATTGTCTTGTTTTTCGATCTCAAAAGGTGAGGCGTTCAAGCTAATAATCAGATCAGCACCTTGCTTTTTGAGCTCGGCAATAGGGCCTTTTTCCCACAAGTCTTCACAGATGAGCAGACCGATTGTGATGCCTTTATAGTCAAATAAAACTTGGTTACGACCTTTATCAAAATAACGACGCTCATCAAATACGCCATAATTTGGCAAGATTTGCTTATGATAAAAGCCTTTTTGATGACCATTATGCAAGATAGCAGCAGAGTTGAAAGTACCATGATGGTCGACATGTGGATAACCGACAATCATCACGATGTCATCGATATCACTTAAAGTAGACAAGGCGCTTTTGATGCGACCAGATAAACTTGGGCGTAGTAATAAATCTTGCGGTGGGTAACCTAATAAAGCAAGTTCTGGGAAAATAATGACATCCGCACCTTGCTCGCGAGCTTGCAATGCGAGTGCACGCATTTTTTCAGCATTGGCAGTGATATCACCAACCAAAAAATGCGACTGAGCCAATGCAAAAGTAACGGTTTCTTGGGTTTTATTGGTCTTACTGGCCTCAGTTGAGGGAGTTATATTGGGATTATCATTGTCTTTTGACATTGTTATTGTTCCTATCGATATATGGTTTAAAATTTGTTGGGTCATTGTTGATTTAAAATAAAATCAAAGTAAATCCGAAATTCACTCAAAATAGCACTCTGTCATATCGAATTCTAATAGTGAACCGAGATGATGAGCTTGCTTACGCACAGTATCCAACATTGTAACGCCCCTCTACAGGTTTGATCTTATGATAGTCTATAGAAGGACGATGAAAGAGGGCTGTAGCGCATCGTCTGAAAAATGTTATATATGTAGAATGATCCAGATAAATAAGAACAAACGAATTTAATGCTATTAAAAAGCTTAAAATAATTGCTTTAGTATAGCATCAATTATCGTTGCAAATAGAACGCGCCAGTGAATTACCTTTCAATAGGTCAGTTTACAGTATGAATGTAAAATATCCTTTTAGTGCATTGTTTTTACATGTTAAATCTATGTGTCAACTTCTATCTATTAATGTCATCATCTAGTAAGCTTATACAGAGAAAGTTGTAAGTAAAGATTACAACATATCGTTATATCATTATCGTATTTTGCGGCATAATAAGCCGTGATAATCGCTTGATATTTATCTTGCGTTAGTCAAAACTATCGTCCGTAAGTATGTTACGGTATGCTACGATTTGATGCTCTCAAAGCAGGTTTACTGGTACGGATTGTTTACACCCCTCGCTAATGAATACCGCTAATGGACAGGGTCTTTTTATGGGCACCGTCTGTGAGTTGATATTCATCACACATTTATAAACTTGCCAGCAAGGTCGCGATAGATCTTCGCTGTCTGCTCTTGGTTTATACGCTATGATTGAAAATTGGACAAAAGAATTTATTATTCAGCGCCTATTGGCTATTACTCTGTTGGTGGTGCTGTTCGTACTGTGTTTTCAAGTGGTACAGTTTTTTATTGTACCCGCATTATGGGCGGCGATTTTAGCGTATGTTACCTTTCCTATTTATAACTTTTTTTACGAAAAAGTAAAGCTGAGTCCTAATTTTAGCGCTGCTATTATGACGGTGAGTATCTCCTTAATGATAGGTGTGCCACTGGTTATCGGTGTTTTTATTCTACAGCAAGAAGCCTTGAGTCTAATCAGTAACTTGATTTATCGTATAAAAGTGGGCTATTTAGATGTGCCTGATTCTATTAAAGATATGCCTATCATCGGTCAGCAAGTGAAAGATGTGCTGTGGAGAATCAATAAAAACCCAGAAGGGACGTTAGAGGCGTTTCGTATTTGGGTACAGTCACATTTATATTATGGCAAAGTAGCATTTGATGTGGTGTTTAGCGGTCTTGCCAAGTTAGGTATGGCGCTGATGACGTTGTTTTTCTTTTATCGTGATGGTACCAGTTTGGTGCGTCAAATTCGCCAAGCACTGCGTAATATCATTGGCAATCGCATTGATGGTTATATTGATTCTGTGGGTACGACCACGCGTGCGGTGGTTTATGGTATTGGTTTGACGGCATTGGCGCAAGCACTGCTCGCAGGTGTGGGTTACTACTTCGCTGGTGCACCAAGTCCTATCTTACTCACTATCGTAACCTTTATTATCGCCCTGATTCCGTTTGGCACGCCATTTGTGTGGGGCGGTGTATCCATTTGGTTGTTAAGCCAAGGTCATACTGTAGAAGGAATTGGCTTGGCACTATGGGGCACTTTGGTTATCAGCTGGGTTGACAATCTCATCCGTCCTATTGTGATTAGTGGCGCGACCAAAATCCCTTTTATTATTATTTTTATTGGTGTATTAGGTGGTCTAACGGCTTTTGGCTTTGTTGGTTTGTTTATCGGTCCTGTGGTGCTAGCCATCGGATTGGCGGTATGGCGAGAATGGATATCGCAGCATAAAAATGAGATATTTGCCCCGCAGGATTTGGTATTGTCTGACAACCAAACGTTGCCACCAGTCAATGAATCAGAGTAGAGGCACATAGTCATGTTAAATAAGAATACTGCAAGCGCTATGCAAAATAGAGCGAAATCTATTGACAGCATTACTATCGTGGCCGATAGCAATATCGCAAGCTTGGATGCGTTTTTTAATGCTTCGATGCTTGGGCAGGCGTCTGAGCAGACGGTCAATATAATCACCGTCGCTGGACGCGATATCAATGCGCAGTTGCTCGCAGACGTTCAGCCTGATGTGCTGTTGATACGCTCGGTGACGCCAGTAAGTGAGGCACTGCTAGCCAATAATAACAGCGTAAAATTTGTCGGTTCGGCGACTATCGGTACCGATCATGTCGATCAAGACTATTTGGCGGCGCGAAATATCACTTTCGCCAATGCGGCTGGATGTAGTAAACATTCTGTTGCACAGTATGTCTTGACGGCGATTTTGACGTTGCGTCCGCACTATTGGCAGCAATCCACGAAGCCATTAACATTGGGCATCATCGGACTTGGTAATATTGGTAGTACGCTAGCTCAATATGCCAATGATTTAGGCTGGCAAGTACTAGGCTATGATCCATTACTGCCTACCTCGAATACGAATAATGCCAGCCTTGAGCAAGTGCTTAGCCAAAGCGATGTAGTGAGCTTACATGTGCCTTTAACCGATAAAGATACTACAAACCCTAGTGGCAGTGATTATCCAACAAAGCATCTGATTGACGCAAATGCGCTGGCAATGATGCCTGCGCATACCTTGCTGATTAATAGTGCGCGCGGACCAGTCATTAATGCGCGTGATTTAGAAGCAGATATTGAACGCACAGATCGCCAAGTAGTGCTCGATGTGTTTGAGTTTGAACCAGAGATTTCTGAGTGCTTATTGTCCAAATTGCTATCGCCACTCCTCATATCGCAGGCTATACGGTCGAAGGTAAGTTGCGTGGTACGCAAATCATCTATGACGCTTTATGTGAAAAGTTAGCAGTCTTGCCTGTATTGTCGATGCATCAGTTGCTACCGCTCAATACTTATCTCTGGTCTGAGCTAAAAGCACATCCAGACAGATTACAGAAGTTTTACGATATCATGCACGATGATGCTGCACTAAGAAGCAAACTGGCTGACGGTCAAGTAAGTACTGACTTTGATCAGTTGCGCCGAGATTATCACTTACGCCGTGAATGGCAGTGGTAAAAGTTAGGCAGCCCTCAACCCTAAAGTAGCATCTGAGAACTTATTCTTATCCTTTAATTGCAGTAAATAATAATGACCCAAGAAAGTAACTCTTCTTCAAAACCCAGCTATGCGCCGACCATGACATTGGCAATGGCTCAGCAGCGTGCGCAATTGATGATCACCGTTCGTCAGTTTTTCGCCACGCATCAAGTGCTTGAAGTGCAAACACCGCTACTATCGCAGGCTGGCAATACTGATACTTTCTTACAATCAGTTGCCGCGCAAGTGACGTATCAAGATAAACCTTGTACTTATTATTTGCATACTTCACCTGAGTTTGCCATGAAGCGTTTACTTGCCAGCTGGCAAGTGCCTATATATCAAATTTGCTCCGTATTTCGAGATAACGAAATAGGCGTACGCCATAATATCGAATTTACCATGCTTGAGTGGTATCAGCCGAATTATAGTCTGGATGATATGGCGGCTGAGCTAAGTGAGTTATTAGCGGCGCTTTATGGGCATTCAGTGGTGATGAGTCATTACCGCTATGTTGATGCGTTTATGGATTTCGTCGGCATACATCCGCTGACAGCTAGCCTTGATGCCCTGCAAGCAGTAGCAGAAGATAAGGGTTTGACAGGTTTTGATTTCAATAGTGATTTGGATAATACAGAAGATGGCGAAACAGAGGTTCGTCAAAGCTGGCTGGATTTGCTGTTCAGTCATGCGGTCGAGCCAAACTTGGGTCACGACTTACCGACCTTGATTATAGAATATCCACCTGCCACGGCGGCACTGGCAAAAACAGCGTTGATAAAGAGGGCAATACAGTCGCTAAACGTTTCGAGCTGTATATCAATGGTATTGAGATTGCCAACGCTTATGATGAGCTAGCAGATGGACAAGCGTTAAGAGAACGGTTTGAGCAAGACAATCAACTGCGTAAGCGTCATAACCTGCCACAAATGCCAATCGATGAGCATTTATTAGCAGCGTCTGATGCTTTAATACCCTGTAGCGGTATTGCCGTTGGTATCGATAGATTACTCATGGTAATCACAGGCGCGAATAGCTTAGAAGATGTGATTTCTTTTCCAAGCGGTTTGGCCTAGTCGATTATTGAGAGACTTAATACAGTTGCCACTTATTTGACAAGCCTATTAGAAAAAAGCGAGTAACCCATTAGGCTTACTCGCTTTTTCGTTTTAATCGCTGTAAAGTTGATTCTTATAATTTTGCAATCGCTTCATCAATCGCAGTCTCACCGTTATGCATACTAAACACTTTCTTGACGGTATTATTGGCATTTAGGACGGCTGCCAGAGTAGTCGCCACATCGGCAATTGAATTTTCTCCAGCATTATCATCGTTAATAGTGACTTTACCAGTTGCTTCGCGCTCTTTTAGCGCCCCTGCTTGAACGATGGTGTAGTCAAGGCTACTATTATTAATCAACCACTGATCCGCATAATGCTTGCAGATATAATATTCTTTTAGGTCAGCAATACCAGCATTGTCCCATTTACTGGTGTCTAACGAAAAGACGGTGCTAAGCATAATATAGCGCTTAATGCCTTTGTCCTCTGCGGCTTGCATGGTTTTGACCGCCCCATGTAAATCCACTTCTAAGACGTCTTTACCGCCAGACCCTGCAACGAAATAGACAGCGTCAATGTCTTGATCAATTTGCTTTTGTATAGCCTCTTTTTCGGCAGTGATATCTAAATCGAGTGGGCTATAATTGTCATCGGTAAACAATTTTTCTTTTTGGCGTGTCGTGCCAATAACTTGATGGTCATCCGCTAATAGCTGCTTAACCAAATCCGTACCCACTCGACCACTTGCCCCAATTACTAAAATTTTCATTGTCATTCCTATTCTTATGTACGTTATCGTTGTTGTAAAAACTGGATATAGCGTATCAAGAAAAAACGGCACACTTCGTTATGAAGCGTGCCGATTGCATAGTGTTTGGTTATGGCGTGTATACAGTTTGCAAAGTGAATAAGATCAAAAAACCAAAGACAAAGCGTGTGAAAACTAGCGTACCAACTTGTTTAATCCATCAGCAAAAGCTTTTTTGTCACGATCGCCATAAGGTTTTTGACCACTCATTTCTTGTAGATCGAGCACGCCAGTACCGCGCATGGTATCCATAAAATCACGCATATTGAGCTTTTGCTTGATGTTATTTTTGTCGTAGACCATGCCGCGTGTCGTCAATACCATACCACCTTTGTCCAAAATGTCATTAGCCAAAGGAATGTCGCTAGTAATAGCTAGATCGCCTGGCTGTATTTGCTCAACGATATAATCATCGGCTTTATCAAACCCTGATGGCACCACGGTCATGACAAGCAGTGGTGACTTACGCAGTTTGATCGGCTGATTGGCGACGAATATTGCCATGGTTTGCGTGCGTTCAGCAGTTTTGATAATCAAATCTTTGGCAATCAATGGCACCGAATCGGCATCTACCCAAATCTGCATTATTTCTTAACCTTTTCTGTTTTTGCCTTAGCGTCGATAGCCTGAGTTGTTTGGCTGTCATCAATATGGATTTCTGTATTCTCTAAAATATTGTCATTGTTATTGTCAGTAGTGGTTAGACTATCTACCGCTTTTGGCTGGCTATCAATCGCAGATGGTTTTTTCTCAAGTCCCATTTTATTGGGTAGCGTAGCGACGAGCTTGGCCAAAGCAGGCTCTAAGTCGGCAACATCATTGGGCATCAAGGTAATGTGCGCAATTTTGCGGTCATCGCGTTCTGCTTTATGGTAGCTATGATAGTGTGCGCCATCGATATTTAGTACGGCGCTGATATCTGGATATTGCCCCAAGACATTGAGCATAATCGCTGGATGCACGTTGTCGGTATCACCTAATGGCAGATTGACGACGGCGCGAATGTGGTTTTCAAATTGGCTGGTGATAGCACCTTCAATACTCCAATGTCCTGAATTATGTACACGCGGCGCAATTTCATTAGCGAGTAGCGTGTCATGGCCACGCGCATCTTTGGTCACAAAGAGCTCAAGTGCCATCACACCAACATAGTCTAAATGGTTCATGATTTTGGTGATGGCATCGGTTGCTTGTTTGAATAAATGACTGGTGCCAACGGCAGGCGCTTGGGTCTTGGCTAAAATACCATTATGATGATGGTTTTCGACCAAATCGTAGCAACGAACCTGACCATTTTGTGCGCGTGCGGCGATAATAGAAAGCTCGCGGCTAAAGTTAATGAAACCTTCTGCAATCAAAGGTGCAGGCGTTGGCGTTAGTGAGCCTTACCCGTAACTGCATCTTTAAGATCTTGCCATGCCGCCTTGATATCACTGTCTTGTCTAATCACAAACTGACCTTTGCCATCATAACCACCACGGCTGGTTTTTAGGACAATAGGCAGTCCTAATTCATGACAGGCTTGCTGCAAATCCGCTTCAGAATTGACAGCCATAAAGGGTACAGTGGCGATCTCAAGTGCATTGAACATCTGCTTTTCTTTCAAGCGGTCTTGAGCGATATCAAGCGCAATCAATGGCGGAAACATGCCTTGTTTGCTACCAGACTTCGACAAGGCAGTAAGCTGTTCTACAGTCGCCGTCGGTGTGTTTTCAAACTCTAAAGTGAAAACGTCTGCTGCGGCGATGAAGTCTTCCAATTGATCACTATGAAAGACGCGGCCGTATAGGCTAGCAGGGCAGTCAGCGCTGTCTTCTAAAAACACACATTGGTAGCCAAGTGGCATCGCTGCTTCGGCAAGCATCATACCAAGCTGACCACCGCCTAAAATACCGATGGTACGAATGGTTTGGGTAACAGGGTAAGCGTTCGCTGTAGTCATGGCAGGCTCTTTGAGTTAAAAATGAATAATATTTTGGGTGTATTAAAAGGCAAAAAGTCATCTATTAAAATAGGAAAAGGTGCATTACATGCACCTTGTATTAAGTAAAACCCATCTAAAAATAAATATCAAGTAAATAGCCGCTATATCTCAATAATGGGATTCAAGAACCGCTATCAAAGATAGGTAATTAGGTATTGATAATGCCGGGCGTTGGGCTGGCAAGGATGGTATCAGTTTGCGTTTGGCGCAGATTGTCCAGCTTAGCCGCAATGGTCTCATCATTCAATGCTAACACTTGAATCGCAAGCAGGGCAGCGTTGTAAGCGCCTGCTGAGCCAATCGCTAATGTGCCAACTGCGACGCCTTTAGGCATCTGTACGATAGACAAGAGGCTATCCCAACCGCTGAGCATAGAAGACTTTACAGGAACACCAAACACAGGTAACGGCGTTTGACTGGCACACATGCCAGGCAGATGAGCAGCACCGCCAGCGCCAGCGATAATAACTTGTAGACCGTTATCTTTTGCACTTTTTGCATAGTCAAACAATCTATCAGGGGTACGGTGTGCTGAAACCACTTCACAATCAAAAGCGATATCAAAGTCTGCGAGCAATTGCGCTGCCGCACTCATGGTTGCCCAATCAGATTGTGATCCCATAATAATGCCAACTTTCGGTTGACCAGCAGGGGAGGCGATAGGACTGTTTTGATCCATCGTGTTAACAGTAGCTGTTGTGGTGCTCATGCTTTGATATCCTCAAAAAGACCATCATACAAAAGTTTTGTTGCTCTCGTAAAGCCAAGTTTGATTTTTAATAAGAAAGCGGGGGCAATAGTACCAATTTTATGGATTGGGGTTTGCAGATTTATCATGGTGATATTGGACAAAGTTACTGGCTCTTAGTGGCAGTGGTTGCTCAGTATTGAGCTGATAACAAGTCAGATATCCGCTGTCTACCGCCGCTGAATAATCAGTACAGGCAACTTGTGAACTCAGTGGCTCAGGCGTGCCAGTTAGCCAATAATGACCGACAAATACCGCTTTATCCGTTTTCAGGCGAAATCAATACTTTCAGCCAACACCTCTTTTGGAATCTGCGCCAATGCTGATGCAGGCGCACGCGCCACCTCATAAAGACGGCGCTTATTCAGCCCGTCAAGCCACCAGCATACTCGCACGCGCTTGCGCTCAGTGCCTTCTTTATCGACCATGACCATGCCGTCGGGTAATGCTGTTTCTACACCTTTTAATACCCGCTCTAGCGCGTCAAATGGCGCCGTGTTTTCTTTGGCAGTGGCGACTAGCCCCTGCGGCGTTAAACAGTTATCGTCAGTCAATAGTGGCTGCAATACCGCCATACTATCGACATCCCAGCAGGCATGAACAAAACAAGCGTCGTTTGTTTCAATCCATAAAGGCAGCTCGTATAACCGATTAAGCAATATTGATGACGCTCTGAGCCAAAAGCTATTTCGGCTAAAAATGCGGCATGTTGGCGCGTATGTATGTCATTGTGCGAGCGCAGATATTGGCTGGAGTTATCAGGGTCAAGTGTGGCAAAGGCGAGGGCGTTATATTCATGATTACCCATTATCGCATCTGCCACGTTAGCGTCTAACATGGCAAAAACAATCTCTAAGGTAGCCAATTGCTGTGGTCCTCGGTCAATCAAGTCACCGATAAATAACGCTCGATGCCCTGCTGGCGGTACAAAGTACGTGCATTATGAACGTAACCTAGCTGCTCTAATAAGCCAATTAACTTGTCTGCGTAGCCATGAATATCACCGATAACATCTATCATCATAATAATTATCAAATTCTTAAATAGTTTGTTGAGTATAAGTTTGTGCAAAATATAACGCGACGTTAATCATCGCTTAATTACTTAAACTGTCATCATAACCCAAGTGCTCATTTCAATTTTTGCCACTGAGTTTTATTTCAATTTTTATCATTGAGCGTCATTAATAAACTTCATTACTAAATTTAAAGCCCAGGTGATAATAGCGCATTGATAAAATGCGGTAGGACTTGCGGTTCTAAAATAATCGTGGCAATAACCCCAAACGCGCCGCCCCACATATGCGCCATATGATTGATATTAGAGCCGCCCCGTTTGTCTGCATAGATACTATAAGCGATATAAGCAACGGCGAATAATATCGCAGGTATAGGAACAATCGCGAATAGGTAGATTTTTTCCCACGGTGCCAGCAAAATAAAAGCAAACAATACGGCTGATACACCGCCTGACGCGCCAAGGCTTAAATAGCTCGCATTGTTTTTATTCTTGAGGTAGCTTGGAATCATCGCAATGATAATGGCCAATACGTAAAAGACCACAAAACCATAGCCAAATAAGAACGGCTGATACAGTCCTTCAATAGCACGACCGAAAAAGTATAAAGTAAACATATTAAAGAGCAGGTGCATGCTATCGGCATGAATAAAGCCATGCGTGACAAAACGGTCCCACTGCCCATTATTTACCGCTGGCGGATAAAAAATAAGTCGATTAAATACTGTCTTGTTTTGCCATGCCACTAAGCTGACAATAACCGTGATAATAATAATAAGGGTCGTATGATTGAACAAAGGAAAATCCTTAGCTGCGCCTGATATGTGACAATGTGATGAATAACAATATTCAAAGCCTACGCATTATGGCTGAGTGCAAACTAAATAGGACTGACAAGCAATTATTAAGCATGAGCTATTTATAATAAAGTAATACTAACAGTAGTTATGACAATGCAAAAACTTATTATGTGACAAAATAGTGCATTTATATGCTTTTATAGTGAATAATATAGCAGGCTGTCAGGCAAATTGAGTAATGCTTCGTATCTTGACGGTAATGGCGGGTTAAATGAGAGCGGTATCCAAGAATACAGATGCTAACGACAAGTAAAATAAACGTTTCATGCGTTGGTAAATTTAAAATAAAGGCCGAAAGAGGCAGTAATCTATGAGTATTATCGACCAATTAGAAAAGACCGTAACGCCAGCTGTCATAGGTGAGCGCAATAGTCATGATAGTGTGGCTTACATCAGCTTATTGGAGCAGTTTTATGCCATCTTGGCGTCGCGTCTCGCCTTGCCGCAAGTGTATTCACAATTTATCCGCGCCGAGCAAGGGATGGTTGATAGAGTCACAGAAAGTCCACTGTTGGATCAACTGTGGCAAGATAAAACCATACAACAGCTTATGATCCGAGAGCTGTCTGCTACCCATCATATTGATGAGTCTGCTACGTTACAGCTGCTCATCAATGCTGCGCCACTGGCTTATCGTGAGCTGACAGTATTGGCAAACGGACAGTTTTTACCAGCGTTTTTGCAGGGAGAGCAGGCGGCACTGCGTCAGTATTTACCGATGTGGTCAGCACCTATTATTACTGCTCCTCAAAACGTCAATAGCGCATCAGAAGCACACCCATACATCGCCGCAGATATTGATAGCGTACCAGTGCGTGACACCTCTTTGGATGGACGAAAAAATTCTCATATAGATACCAGTAAGATCGCTGCAGCCACAGCCGCTTATAGGCAAAATGCTGATACAGCAAATAAAATAGATATTGGAAATACTGATGTAGAAAGTATGAGGATAGGTGATACCGATGGTCATTTTAGCGCTCATACTGGCGCCATTCATGCCAATCCATCCGCACATCATTTGGCAGAAAATAGCAGCATGAAGCAAGAAAAAGTGCGTACTCGCAATCAACGTAATGATTTACTGGTACGGGTGGGTTTATTAATAGTAGCCATTGCCGCGATAGGGCTTGCTGCTTGGGCAATATTAATCAGACCGAACAAAGCGCCGCCTATAGAAGCCGCTGCGACAGTGCCTGTTGTGGTAGCACCAACGCCTGCACCAGTAGCGCAGGTAATGACTCCCATTGAGCTCATCGTTGGCGTAGATAACAGCGGTAATCTGTATGCCTGTAGCGCTACCATTGGCGATGCAGCGCTACAAAGCACCTTGCAACAAGCGCTCAATACCAGCTTTGGTGAGCAAGCGAGTATTTGCGAATTAACAGTGCAGGCTGGAGTTGCCAGTAGTATTGCTAATTTACCAGAGGAAGTACTGCCCAATGTCTTGACGATGATTAGTCTACGCCATTTGCACGCCTACATTTGCAGAATGATCGCCTTATGTTAGAAGCGCCAGACAGTATGCTCTTGCAACGACTGGTTACGGATATGCGTACTTTGATACCTGCCATGGTCATCGATAGTACTGCACCATTACCATTGCCTGAAAATAACGATGCCAATGCAATGAATAATACGAATAATCAGTTTGAAAATGAGGGAGCTGCCAACAATCAGTATGCTAATGACTATAACAACAGTGGGTCTGGAGAGTTCCAAGCAGCAGATGATGATACAGGCGATCGTATCGTACCTACTCCTGCACCCAACAATTATAGTAACAATATCCCTAACAATACACCGATGAATAACAGACAGTCAGGTGCTATTTCAGAATCGGAGGTAGATGATATGGCAAGCACACTCATCATCGCTGAACCTGCGCAAGTAAGGAATAAATGATTGGATAATAGAGGTGTTTAACGATTGTTTGATCAATTTATCCATTGAAACAAGTTATCAAGTAAGGATGGCGGTATAAGTTGCTTATACCGCCATTTTTTTCTGTTGATACCCAGTCAGAATTATTTAAAAAACCATAAAGTATCTGAAAAAAGGATATATTTTCTCCATCTATACATAAGTTTTACTGATTCTTTTATGGCTTCTCACTGTGCTAATGATTGGTTATTTGCCATGTTTTTGGTTACGTGTGACACTTGAAATATTACCTAACGTATCATTTGTACAACAACCTGTTGATTGTTAACACTGACTTAATACTTTTATAATGATGAAAATTGAACAGGGTCAAGATGGTTTTAGCTGTCATGGTTCTTATTTTAAATCATTATTTTATCTGGTATTTTTTGAATATTTTAATTATATAAATCGATACTAATATAGGCATTAATAGGAGAATTGTATTATGGATATTATCAGTCATTTGACGCGTACAGTCAGCCCAGCCGTGCTGGAAGATGATCATAGTCCCGCTAAAAAAGGGCTACTTGAACAGTTCTATGCTATTTTTGCGGCTCGCTTAGCGGATAACGATACTTATAATCGTTTTGCAAATGAGAATATCACTCGTGATGACCAAGGGTTTTATGACCGTGTATGGAGCGATGATTCGCAACGTGATCAAATCGCTCGTGAGCTGGCAGGCAAGCATAATGTTGATGCAACGTCTTCGCGTGGACTGATAGCGATGGCAGCGCCACTGGCTTTTCACGAAATCAAAAGCTTGGCAGGTACCACACCAGTGCCGCAGTTCTTAAATGATAATCTCGACAGTTATCAGCGTTATATCCCTGCTTGGGCAAGCGCCGTTCTGCCAGTCGGTGTGTTGGCAGCGACGCCTGCTGCTGGCGCGCGTATCTCTGATACGGTGAGCACCGCTCCATTACAACGCGAAGAAGAGCAGCAAGGCAGCTTTATGAAAGCATTGCTCCCCATTATTGGCTTGATTATTTTAGGCGCATTGGCTTGGGCTTTACTTCGTGGTTGTCAAGAGAACCCTGAGCCTGTCGCTACACCGGTGGCTACTGCCCAACAAGCAGCGCAGGGAGAGGGTCAGTTGGCAGTGGCAGGTGATATTGAGCCTGCATCATTGCGCATTGCGACTGGTGAAAATAGTGAGCTGTATGCTTGCCGTATGAATGTGGGCGACGAGACCTTGCAGACCAATGTAATGAATGCGTTAACCAGTGCATTTGGTGAAGAAGCCAATAAATGCCGTGCTGATGTCGATGACAATTTTGCAGTAGATATGCCAGCAGCGGCTCAGCTAGCTACTATCTTGCCTATCGTCAAAAATGTACCAAATGCGAGCATGATTATCAAAGGTGATGTTATCACTGTCAATGCGCCTGATGCAGCGGCATTAGATAAGCTAGTGGCTGACCTACAAGCGGCTGTTCCTGCGATGACCATACAAGCCGAAGGGCCGTTAGATTTGCAGGGTGAGATTGATAATAGTTTGGCAGCTGCGGATGTTGCTATGACCAATCTTGGTAAAAACCCAGATCCACGTGATGTGGCTCGTGCATTGAGTATTCAGGTTATCAACTTTGAAGTGGATGAAGCGGTCATTCCTGATGTCAATAAAGAGCTGCTTGACCGCGCTGCTAAGATTATCAACGAAGTACCGAATATGAAGCTGACGATTATCGGTCATACTGACAGTCAGGCATCAGATTCTTACAATGTAGAATTGTCTCGTGATCGCGCTGAGGCAGTGAAAGAGTATTTGGTATCTCAAGGTGTTGATGCTAGTAAACTGATGACGAAAGGCATGGGTGAATCAGAACCTATCGCTGATAACTCAACGGAGCAGGGGCGCTTCCGTAATCGCCGTATTGAATTTATAGTCAATGACGAGATGGCCAGTGCGAACGATGGTATGATTATTAGTAATGATGCGCTTGACCCAGACTTAAACCCTCTGGATAGCAATAACGATGACTTATTGCCTGATGGTGATGATGCCACTCAAGGTACGGCAGTAGATCCAACCAATTAATGTACAACAGCTTGATTGAGAAGTTGTTCATTCTAAAAAACCGCATCTTATAAAAGGTGCGGTTTTTTATTTTGTTAAAGCTGTTGTTTCGTTTATAGGTGGCTAATGATAAGTATCTAATGATAAGCGATTATTTATAAGCGGTCGGATCTTTTAATTCAATAGCGCTGCGAGTCGCTTGTGCCTCAGATTGAGGATTAAAAAAGGTTTGAGTCACGTTTTGCTTTGCCTGTTGCCAATAGTCAAATTGTTGACAAGTTGATTCCAGATCACCTTGCCATGTTGGTATCTGTCCGCACATTGTTTTAATACGGTTTTGATTGGGATAAGGTAGCTCTTGTGCGGTCTCTGCGGCTTCATGGGCGGCGACGCGATCGTTACAAACCAGCGCAATATCACAACCCGCTTCAATCGCGGCTTTCACACGTGCGCTGACATCGCCTGCGGCTTGAGCACCTGCCATACATAGATCATCAGAGAATAAGACCCCATCAAACTTTAGCTGATCCCGTATGATGTCCTTGAGCCAAATTTTAGAAAAACCTGCTGGCCTGTCATCGACTTGCGAAAAAATAACATGGGCAGGCATTAAGCATCAAGCCATGGTAGGGTTTGGGCAAAAGGCTGCATATCGCTATGCATAATCTCATCTAGGCTACGCGTATCGATGGCCTCAGCCACATGGGAGTCAGGGGCAATCGCACCATGACCGGGGAAGTGCTTACCCGTGGTTGCCATGCCAGCGGCTTTCATACCGCGCATAAACTGAGTCGCCAGCGCAATGATCGCTTGCGGCTCTTGATGAAAACTACGATCCCGATGACTTGGCTGATGCCATCTCTGTCAAGTACTGGGGCAAAACTGAGATCAATGCCCACTGCCAACACTTCTGTTGCCATTAGATAGCCACAATCGTAAGCACAGCTTAGCGCATGGCTAGGCTCTTGATTAAATAATTCCCCAAGCCTGCCCATGGCGGGTAGTGGGGTAAAGCCATTGCGCAGGCGTGCGACTCGTCCACCTTCTTGGTCGACGCCGATTAATATGTCTGGGTTGTGATAACGTATGTCGTCACACAACGCCCGTACTTGTGCCGCATCTGCAACGTTTCGAGCAAATAGAATCACCCCGCCCACTTGTGCCTGTTTGATTAAGCTGACATCTTCTGCTGTCAGTGCGGTACTATCGATATCAATCATTAAAACGCCGTACATTGCGTAATCCTTATGGTGTTATATCTTGTTATATGATCGGTTCAGCTTCAAATAAATAAATGATGATAATTGGCAATGCGCCACTATTATCAAAACTGCTTTATTATGACAGTTATTATTAGATGAGCATAATGTGGCAGATGAATAGACTCAAATCAATTCGCGAGTGGGCATTGAATCGTCAATAAATGACCCAAATAATGATGAACAATAAATGTAATAGAAAGTTTGGTATGTGCAGGCGTAGCGTGTAAGATTGCTTATACAGTTTGAGACAGTTGGATATCTATGTGCATGATAATATTGAGTGATTTTTAACAATATATTAGCAAACAGCAATGGCATTTAGTGACCATAACTATTCAGAAAATAGCATTTTAGAAAGTATCATTGAATACATATTCGATTGATAGTGGTAGATAAATATTTCGTGACTTAAAGATAAAGCATTTATAGGCGGCGACTGATTTAATCACTTTTGATTTTTATAAAACAAATAATATTATTAACGTAAAATAACTAGGTATATATGATGAAAAAACAACCAGCACAGTGGTTACTCAGTGCAGCGTCAGTGGGCATCGCCGGTATTATTCTCACCCAGAGCTACGGGACGGCAATGGCCGACACCAATACTGAAGGCTTTGTACAAACCCCTGAACAAAAAGTCACCACTCGCCAAGTAGCCGCATTGCTGGATCGTAGCCACTATTTAAATCAGCCGCTAGATAGCAAAACGGGCAGCGAAATCTTGTCTATGTATATTGATAGCCTTGACCCAAACCATACGTTGTTTTTGCAGTCTGATGTGGATGAGTTTAAGAAAAAATACGCCGATGAATTCGGTGCTCGCCTCAAGCGTGGCGACTTGTCTGCAGGAGTAGAGGTCTTTGAACGCTATCGCAAGCGCTCAAATGAGTATTTTGCGATGGCGAGCAAGATGCTAAAAACGGATATTGATTTGACGGGTGATGATACGATTGTACTTGACCGTGAAAAACTCAATCATTTTAAAACCAAAAAAGAGCAGCGTGATTATTGGACGCGTCAGCTTAAGTTTCAGCTGATAAGTATTACCTTGGGTCAAGAAGATGAAAAAGCCAAAGAAAAAGTATTCCTAAGCAATCCAGATATTACTCGTGGACAAGATTTGGTGCGCAACGACCAACGTACACCAAGCGAGATTTTACAAAATCGTTTATCGCGACAGCAAGAGCAGTTTAAGCGTCTCACAAACGATGAAATCATGGAAACCATCTTAAATACGGCGATGTTGACTTACGATCCGCACAGTAATTATTACGCACCGATTCAGGCCAACGAATTACAAATCCAATCTAGCCTGCAATTAGAAGGCATTGGCGTCTCTATTCGCCCTGATCGTAAAAACCCAGATTATACTCGCATCGTGACCTTGGTTGATGGTGGTCCAGCAGCCAAATCTGGTCAGATTAAACCCAACGATTTGATTATCGGTATTGCCAAAGATGGCGAGAACATGACAGACGTGGTTGGCTGGTCAACGCGTGAGATTGTGAGCTTGATTCGTGGTAAACGTGGTACGTCAGTGACCATCAAAGTGCGTCAGCCAAATACGCCTGATGCCAGTGCCCGTAACGTGACGGTGGTTCGTGACATTATTCAACAAGAAGAGTCAGGGGTTACCCAGCGCGTGGTAGAATTACAGCGCCCTAATATTGATAAAACGCCAAAACGCATCGGCGTCCTTGAGATACCAAGCTTTTATCTGAATTATCAGGCACGCCGTAACGGTGAGGATTATCGCAGCGTCAGTATCGATACCGAAAAAGCATTGAAAGCGTTGAATAAAGAAAATATTGATGGCCTCGTGGTTGATTTGCGCAATAATCCAGGTGGTTCATTGGATGAAGTAGCAAAAATGCTTGGCTTCTTTATCAAGAGCGGACCGATGGTGCAAATCCGTGACAATCGCGGCAACATTCAGGTCTACCGTGACGATGATGGCGGTGAGCAACTTTATGATGGCAAAGTGGTCGTTATTACCAACCTAGCGTCTGCCTCAGCCAGTGAGATATTTGCCGCGGCTATCCAAGATTACGGTCGTGGGCTAGTGGTTGGCAGTACGACAACGGGTAAAGGTTCAGCGCAGATTCAACTCGATAATTTGGCATTGGGTTCAGCCACTTTAACGCAGCGCAAATTCTATCGCATCACTGGTGGTAGTACGCAGAATAAAGGTGTGGTACCTGATGTAGAGTTGGTCAATATCTACGATGATGCCACTTTTGGTGAACGTGCGCAGAAAAAAGCGTTGCCTTGGGATACCATCAAAACGGCGCCTTACAAGCCTGAAGGTAAGTTCACTGATACGACGCTGGCGACACTTAACCAGCAGTCTAAAATTCGTCAAGAGCAAAACCCACAGTTTGTTTATCTATCAGCGCTAAACAACATTCGCGATATGGAAGATGAGAAAAAACCAATTCCACTTGATATCAATAGCCGCCGAGCTAAGATGCAATTGATTGAAAAGCGTTCACTAGAGGCTGAAAATAAACGTCTTATTGCAACGGGTGAGCGCCCTTATGCCAATTGGAACACCTATCAAGCAGCAATGGATGCAAAATTTGAAGAGCGCAGCCGCATGAAAGCCAAGGAGCGCCCAGAGTTACCTGAAGACGAAGCCTTCATCAATGAAGCGGCCTATATTATGCTAAGCGCTGAACCTAAAGCATTGTTAAGCCCTGAAGAGAAGCTATAAACGGTCAGTATTGTCAGCCAAAAAGGCTGTGATTAAAGTCCATGTAAGCATATGCTTACATGGATTGACGTTTATACCTCTTACTAACCATGAGGCAATCTGCGATTATAACTGTACGGCACGATTGAACGAAAAGGTTCATTGATACTAGGGATTGGTATCTCAAAGGTCGCATCAGGGATAGGTGGTTTGCTGATTAAGGATGATAAGGCTGGATGCCTGTCAGTTATAGGATACTCCGGGATTAGGTATCATGTAACGATAACATGGATGGTTAGTGATAAAAGCCGCATAACGCTTGTCGTTATGCGGCTTTGTTACGTCTGCTATATATTAATTGAGAAACACGCCTAACTAGCTAATAGATCCTAATAGGTAACACAGTAGCAGTGAATAGTTTGTAAGCCTGTCAGGTTACTTAATGTACACCTAAGAGGCTCATATTTTAAAAAGGTGATTGTGATAAATAATAGCCATAAAAAAGGTCAGTAGACAAAGCCACTGACCTTTTTTGAACAAATAGCAGTCTTAATAAAGACTGCCATTTAACATTTTACTATACTCTAGAAGAGATTAGTGCTCAACGCCACCAGCGCATGGACATGACCATGGTTTAGTTCGTCTTCAGTTGCTGCACGCACTTCTTGGATTTCAACATCAAACGTCAAACGCTTACCAGCCAATGGATGGTTTGCATCAACGGTCACTTCTTTGTCATTTACTTCAGTAACGGTAACTAGCATTACTTGTCCGCCAGCTTCTGACTGAAACTGCATACCCGGCTGGATATCTTCAACGCCTTGGAAGTTATCACGTGGTACATGTTGTACCGCTTGCTCTTGATATTCGCCGTAGCCATCAGCAGGTTCAACAACAGCATTGACTTGTTCGCCAGCAGATTTACCTTCTAGCTGTTGCTCAAGGCCTGGAATGATGTTGCTGTGGCCATGCAAATACGCAAGTGGTTGACCTTCTGGTGATTGGTCAAGAATGTTGCCTTCGTCGTCTTTTAGTGTGTAATTGAATTTGACGGCAGTGTCTTTTGCAATAATAGTCATAAGTTATCCTAAATATATCTATGTAAAAAATTAAATACGGTTGCAATAAACCTAAAAAATCCAATCAGCAAGCCAAATAGCCACGTCATTAGTCAATTATCATCAGTTTATTAAAGTAACTTTAGCAGTTAGCATCTTTAATTGAGATGGCTCATATAACTTTCAAGGTAAAAACAATAAAAAATGCTATTTTATACTGATAAATGTCGTTTTTTATGAAAATAAACACAGTTTTTTGTGGTTGGAAGACCGTAAATGGATATTCGGGGTTTGCCAGTTGCGTTTTTGGACAATGGCTTTTACCATAATGATATAAATAAGGATAAAAAAACAATGACTTCATTTGCCAATAATTCACGCAGTCAGCTATCAGATGCTAATACAATCAGCGATCACCATAAAGCTAAAGCTGATATCAATTATCGACTCAATTTCGAGCGTTTTTCTGAGCACTTGGTTGATGTGTCGCTCAATTTTACCGCAGTAAATGATGCACCTCAACTTTGGATGCCAGCGTGGATACCCGGTAGTTATCTGATGCGTGAGTTTGCGCGCAACATTACCGCGGTGCATTATAAGGTGTTAGACAGCCAGGTGTTAGACAGCCAGGTGCTAGATAGTAAAGCGTTAGACAGCCAAATCATGATGATGATAATCATCCTAAGGTTTATCGCGCGCACAAAATAGATAAAAACACGTGGCAATTACCAAAAGCTAAGGCAGGGCAAGCCATCGGTGTCCACTATGAAGTGTACTGCTATGATTTATCGGTACGTACTGCCTATGTCGATCAGCAACGTTTGTATGGGAATTTTACCTCCCTGACATTGGCTGTAGAAGGGCAGGAGCATCGAGCTGTACAAGCTAGCTTAGCAGTGCCAGCAGCATTTTTAGCAGGTAAAGACGAGAGTCGGCTGCTATTGGCATGTGGGTTAGAGTCTACTCATCTACGTCTTGATGGGCAGCATAGCTATGGACTACAAGCAAGCAGTTATCACGACCTTATTGATTACCCGTTTGAGATTGCAGAACAAGATAAGTTTGACTTTATTATTCAAGACAGTACGCATCAGACGCTACATCATCGTTTCTATCTCTCAGGTAAGCACAGTGCCAATATGGGCAGGCTACAGCAGGATATCACTCAGATCTGTCAGTGCTATTTAGATTGGTTGGGTGATGCGCCATTTAATGATTATACGTTTATGACCTTTGCCAGTGGTCAGGATTATGGTGGACTTGAGCATATCAATTCGACCAGTCTCATTACGCCGCGCCGAGACTTACCAACTCTTGATGAGCCAAAAATACCAAGCACCGATTATCAGCGATTTTTGGGCTTATGCAGCCATGAGTATTTTCATTCGTGGTGGGTCAAAACGGTACGCCCAGATGTTATGTTGGATGTCGATTTGCGCCGCGAGGCTTTTACACCACTGCTATGGGTATTTGAGGGCTTTACTTCGTATATCGATGACTTTATGTTACAAGCGTCGGGCGTGATTGATAAGCCAAGCTATCTCAAGCTACTGGCTGAGCAAATTAATCGTTACTATCAAACCGCGGGTCGCGCGTATCAAAGCATTGCAGAGTCGAGCTTTGATGCGTGGATTAAGCTATACCGTAACGATGAAAATACAGGCAATGCTGGTATCAGTTATTACAACAAAGGTGCATTGGTGGCGTTATGCTTGGATTTGACACTGCTCCAAAAGAGCAATGGTCGCTATCGTCTGTTTGATGTGGTCAAGGCTTTTTATACTCAAGCAAAGCAAAACGACAATAAACGCATTGGCATCAATAGTGCTGATATGGGTACAGTCATTGGGCAGTTCATGCCCATAGAGGATTGGGAAGACTTTGAGTATCGTTATGTCAATGGTGTTGAAGAGTTGCCAATTGAAGCGCTGCTGGCGGCAAACGGCATTAGCATGCATAGCAATAGCAAAGAGACGGCTGACAAGCATGTGCCTTGGGGCATGCGCTGTACTGAGACGCCGCTGGACTCAAAGTCAATCGCGTGACACGTGCTAGTGTCGCTGCTAGAGCGGGTATTTCAGCGAACGATGTCATTGTGGCGCTTGACGGTATCAAAGCTGACAGTAAACAATTGGCGTTGCTAAGTAATGTGGAGCGTGATATTGAGTGTCATCTGTTTCGCCGTGATGAGTTGATGCGTGTTAATGTGCTGCCTAAAGCGGCTGATGAAGCCATTGACAAAGCATCTCCGCATAAAGTGAGCTTGCACTTGGCAAAAGCAAATCAATCGTCAGGAGTCAGTGATAATTCTTCTCCAGTCGAAGCAGGCTGGCAAGCATGGCTTAACGCTATAGAGCGTTATCAGGGTTAAATACATTGTTAAATACATTGCTAAATATATTAATGTGAATGTATTTGTTCTCACTATTCTGGTCAATAATTGATTAAAAGTAAAAGCCCCTGCTAAATAATATTATTTGGCAGGGGCTTTGTGTAATGACTGGTAGTCTTTTTCAGGCGTGCTAAAAATTAACAGCTAGGTCAGCGTTTAATAATTCAGCACCTAAGAAGGAGCTTGCTCAGATTGCTGATGATTATCCGCTTCACTTGTGCCCTGTATCTCTTTAGTATTTTTATCGGTACTAGCATTAGCATCTGCAATCCATTGTTGCATATGCTCAATCTCAGTCTGCTGACCATCGATGATATCTTGTGCCAATTGACGCATCTCTTCGTCAGTGCCATATTCAGCTGAATGTTTGCCATCGCTACCGCGCCAATGTGATGCGGCAGCATACCACGTGCAAATGCCATGTCAGGCACAGGATCGGCGATACCCAATACCATCTCGCCATTTAAGACATCCATGCTTCTGGCATACGCTTGCTGCATCGCTTCAGTGTTGGGTTTAGGTTTGGCTGTATCAGGGTGGCTAGCAAGCCATTTATTCAAAATATCTATTTCAAGTTGCTGAGCGGTGATAATCTCTTGTGCCAATTGACGCATCTCTTCGTCAGTACCATATTTCAGCTGAATTTTTGCCATTTCTACGGCACCGCGGTGGTGGCCAAGCATCGCTTTAGCAAAGGCTGTATCAGGATCGTTATAACCCATACCGATCATCATCTCATCATGCATTCTAGTCATCGACCTTGTATAGTCTCTGAGTATATCGGTCATTTGGCTCTCATCCGCGCTGTTTTCGCCAGCTGCTAGGTCGTTATCAGCGTCAACGTCATTTGAAGCATCGACGATATCAGTCACAGGTGGGGTCGCTGCAGTAGGATCTGTGTCATCGTTGTCTTTTGTCGGCTGACAGGCGCTCAGTATAAGCGCCGTAGAGACGCTAGTGGCCAACAAGATCCAACGACGAGAAACAAACATAACATATCCCTATAATAAAAAATCAAATGATAAGTGGATGAGACTTATGATACCTAAACAATGGTGTACTGAAGCTTAGCAGATAAACCTTGCTCGTTCGAGACGCGATGTTTAGCAAGTCGTAATTGGTTTTAATTGCTATCAAAGCCAATGACTAAGACGTATTCTGATCTAAAAAACTGATAGAAATGCGGGCACGCCCAAATAAGCAGATGCCAGTCACAAGTAATCAGCAATGAGATACCAGTAGATTGATAGTAATAATTAATTAAGGGGCTGTCCTAGATAACTAGTTCAGTTCCTGTTTAACCCATTGTTTTAGCTGGTGTAATTGACGTTTTGGATCACTGTAGTTAAAACGCCACTCACATTCCTTCAAAAACAGATGGAAATGCTCTTTTGGGATGCCATTATATTTGCGCATATGACGCTTGGCTTGGCTCCAAAAGTTCTCTATTCCGTTGATATGGTTTCTGTCTTGTGCAAACTCTTTTGAATGATTGATACGGTAATGGGTAAACTCACTGACATCAAGGGCATTGTAACTTCTGAATGAGTCAGTATAAACGATGCTATCAGGCTTTACTTTTTCTCTTATAATAGGGATTAAGGTATCGGCTCTGGCATTAGGGATGAGACAAGCATAGACGCTGCCATTGCGCTTAAGCAGTCCAAACACAGGCACTTTATTACCAGCACCGCGACCACGTTTGCCTTTGCGTCTACCGCCAAAGTAGCTCTCATCAACTTCTATTTCGCCTTCTAGAAGACCAGGTTCCTGACTATTTTCATAAATCAGTAGTCTTAGCCTGTGAAAGTAATAGCTAGCTGTTGTTTTATTAACACCCACTAAGCTTGCTGCTGTTCTTGCGGTAGAACCGGCAATAAATAGTTCAATGAGTCTGGTTTGTTTGTACCAACTTAATCTGCTCTTTCTCATATGACTATCCTAGATTATTTTACTTATCTAGGACAGCCCCTTAATTAATTAATCAATCAAGAATGCCTAATTGCTGACAGCGTTCGCTAGTGAGATGAATGCGCACAAACTCACCAACGGCTAAATCACCCAATTCAAACCCTGCCACTGACCAGCGTATCAAACGCAGGCAAGGCAGTCCAACCTGCGCTGTCATACGTCTGACTTGGCGATTCTTACCTTCATAAATCGTCAGCATGAGCCATGAAGTCGGTACATTCTTACGCTCACGAATAGGCGGCTCACGTTGCCATAAATCAATGGGTAAGTTTGCCTCTTCTACCATGAGAGCCGTCGCCGGTAGTGTCTTGCCATCTTTTAAATGTACGCCAGAGGCAAGCTCATTCAACTGCGCTGGCGTTGCTGTGCCTTCAACTTGCACCAAGTAAGTTTTGCCCTGCTTATGACGGTTTTTTGCAAAATCAGCAGCAGAAGGTGGCTGGGTAATGGCTTTATTGACTCGACCATCACTCGTTAAAATCAGCAAGCCCTCTGAGGTGGCATCAAGCTACCAGCAATCCGTAAAGACTTATCGGTAAAATACTGTGATAGGGTGGTGTGATTATTGTTGCTGTCATCACGAAACTGACTTTGCACCCCATAAGGTTTATTGAATAAAATCAGACTAGAGGTCGACATGGTTTGGGATTTCCTAAATTTGAATCATTATTTTGTGCGTATTTTGAGGCTGGGGCGGGTCCTCAATTTACGATTTTTAAAACGAGGACACGCCCTAATAAAACGTTATTTTTTTAAATCAACGCTATAAGCTGCAAATTTGTTGATTTTATATAAAGTATCTTTGTTATTTTGCGCGTTATTATAACAGTCTGTGTGGATGCTATTTTACTAAAGGGATTTCTACAGTATCGTTAAGTCAATAAATGATTATTCAGTGCACCGCTATTTTATTTATTCATTTTTTAAATCATTTATCAGCATATCGCAACTTACCTATTGCTAAAAGTTTTTAGTTTGGCCAATCCGCGTTTAAAGCGGTATAAATAATCATAGTAGAGTGGCTAGCATAACAGAGTGCTAAGGATGCTTGCGATATCTAACATACAACCAAGGAGTTTTATCCATGTCTTATGAGAAGGTTATCGTCCCGAGAGACGGCGAAAAAATTACCGTAAATGCTGATCTGTCGCTAAATGTACCCAATCATCCTATTATCCCGTTCGTTGAAGGCGATGGTATCGGGATCGATATCACGCCGGTCATGATAAAAGTGGTCAATGCGGCCGTGGAGAAAGCTTATCATGGCAAACAGTCCATCATTTGGATGGAGGCTTATCTTGCGAAAAAGCCGCTAAAATATACGATGGTGACTATCTGCCAAGCGAGACGCTAGAGATTTTAAAAGACTATGTTATCAGTATCAAAGGCCCATTGACCACGCCAGTTGGCGGTGGCTTTCGCTCATTGAATGTGGCGGTACGTCAAGAGCTTGACCTCTATGTCTGTCAGCGCCCAGTTCGCTGGTTTGAAGGTGTACCAAGTCCTGTTCAGCATCCTGAGCTGACAGATATGGTTATTTTCCGTGAAAATTCAGAAGATATCTATGCAGGTATCGAATGGAAAGCGGGCAGTGAGGATGCTAAGAAAATCATTAAATTCTTAAAAGAAGAGATGGGCGTTACGAAGATCCGCTTCGATGATGATTGCGGTATCGGCATCAAGCCAGTATCCAAAGAAGGCTCGCAGCGTCTGGTACGTAAAGCCATTCAACATGCTATCGATAATGATTTGCCCAGTGTGACTTTAGTGCACAAAGGCAATATTATGAAGTATACCGAAGGCGCATTTAAGGAATGGGGCTATGAGCTGGCAGCAGAACGCTTCGATGCAGAATTATTAGATGGTGGTCCTTGGATGACAATGAAAAATCCAAAAACAGGCAATGATATTATTATCAAGGATGTTATTGCTGATGCCTTTCTGCAGCAAATCTTGATGCGTCCTGCGGATTATTCAGTCGTTGCGACGCTAAACTTAAACGGTGATTATATCTCAGATGCCCTAGCAGCCGAGGTGGGCGGTATTGGTATCGCACCGGGCGCTAACAAAGGCGGTGCAATTGCGGTTTATGAGGCAACTCATGGCACAGCACCTAAATATGCGGGTCAGAATAAAGTAAATCCTGGCTCATTGATTTTATCGGCTGAGATGATGTTACGAGACATGGGCTGGACAGAAGCCGCTGATCTCATTATCAGTGGTATCCAAGGTGCGATTGCTAATAAAACGGTCACTTATGACTTTGAGCGCCTCATGCCAGATGCTATCTTGCTCAGTACTTCTGAGTTTGGTAAAGCGGTTATCAAGCACATGGATGTTTAAAAAGTATATAGAGCTGAGTCAGCAGTTATCAGAATTTTATACTATTGATAAAAGTATCAATATTCACAAAAGTATCGTTGAACTTATTAATGTCAAAAAGCCACCTACAGTTATGTAGGTGGCTTTTTTATTGGCAGTTTTTTGCTGTTTATAAGTGGTATTTTAAAAGTAACGTTTTAAACGTACTGTCTTATGTTCAAGCATAAAAAACACCGCTTAAGTCTGAGACCTAAGCGGTGTTTTTATTTTGCTTAACTGGGTTCAAAAGTCTTTATAAGTAAAGAAAATTAAGCCCAATTATCTGCTGTATGAGCACACAACTCAATTACAATGAGGCGATTGCTGCATTGAATAGCGTGCTTGGACGCATCGCTTGTTCAGCCAATGCTTCGTCTGCCAAGTAGTAACCTTTCAAGTCTACAGGCTTGCCTTGAGCTTCATTTAGCTCTTTGACGATAGCAGCTTCGTTGCTCTCAAGTTTTTCTGCCAGCGGTGCAAATTTTGCTTTTAGATCAGCATCTTTATCTTGTGCTGCAAGCTCTTGTGCCCAGTACATCGCCAGATAGAAATGACTACCACGGTTATCGATTTCACCTGTTTTACGTGATGGACCTTTGTTGTTTAACAACAGTTTCTCTGTCGCCGTGTCCAATGTATCCGCCAAGATTTGCGCTTTAGCATTGTTATCGTGACTGGCCAAATGCTCCAAAGAGACGGTCAAGGCTAAGAACTCACCCAATGAATCCCAACGTAAATGGTTTTCTTCTAGTAGCTGTTGAACGTGTTTAGGTGCAGAACCACCAGCGCCCGTTTCAAACAAACCGCCGCCTTTCATTAATGGTACGACTGACAACATTTTCGCACTGGTTCCTAATTCTAAAATTGGGAACAAGTCAGTCAAGTAATCACGTAAAATATTACCAGTTGCAGAGATAGTATCCAGACCACGGGCAACGCGCTCTAGCGTATAACGCATCGCACGAACCTGTGACATGATTTCAATATGCAGGCCTGTCGTATCATGATCTTTTAAGTAAGTTTGAACTTTTTTGATCAACTCGTTCTCATGTGGGCGATAAGGGTCTAGCCAAAAGATAACTGGTGTATCTGATTCACGGGCACGGCGTACGGCAAGTTTTACCCAATCTTGGATAGCTCATCTTTAACCTGACACATGCGCCAGATGTCGCCATTTTCAACCTGCTGCTCAAGCAATACCTCATCAGTATCTTCATCGACAATACGAGCCAATCCTGAACCACTCGCCTCAAAAGTCTTGTCATGAGAGCCATACTCTTCGGCTTTTTGCGCCATCAAACCAACGTTAGGAACCGTACCCATCGTCGTTGGATCAAAATTGCCATGCCATTTACAGAAGTTAATCATTTCTTGATAGATACGAGCAAAAGTAGACTCAGGCATGACCGCTTTACAGTCATACATTTTGCCATCAGCGCCCCACATTTTACCGCCTGAACGAATCATCGCTGGCATAGACGCATCAACAATCACATCACTTGGTGAATGGAAGTTGGTGATACCTTTTGATGAATCAACCATCGCTAGGCGTGGACGATGCACTTGGCAAGCATGTAAATCGCGTTCGATTTCTTCACGCTTACTGGCAGGTAGCTCAGCGATTTTTTCGTACAAACTTGCCATGCCGTTGTTGACGTTGATACCTAGCTCGTCAAAGAAAGCGCCATGCTTATTAAAGGCATCTTTATAATAAGTTTTGACCGCATGACCAAACACGATAGGATGCGATACTTTCATCATAGTGGCTTTTACGTGCAGTGAAAACAAGATACCAGCTTCACGGCAATCTTCCATTTCACGCTCATAAAACTCAAGTAATGATTTTTTGCTCATAAACATCAAGTCGATGACTTCTTTGTCCAGCAAGGCAATGCCTGTTTTGAAGACATGAATAGTGCCATCTTCAGCGACACGCTCCATACGTACGCTACGTGCTTTATCCAAAGTGATAGATTGCTCACCAGCATAGAAATCGCCACTGTGCATGTGCGATACGTGGGTCTGTGACCATTGCTTCCATTCACCCATAGAGTGTGGATGCTTGCGTGCATAGTTTTTAACCGCTTTTGGTGCACGGCGATCTGAGTTGCCTTCACGCAATACTGGGTTGACAGAACTGCCCAAGCTTTTGCCGTAACGCTTACGGATCTCTTCTTCTTCTTCTGTCTTAGGATCATCTGGAAAATCAGGGATAGCGTAGCCTTTGCTTTGCAACTCTTTGATACAAGCTTTTAGCTGTCCAACAGAAGCACTGATATTAGGCAGTTTAATGATATTGGTGTCTGGATCTTGAGTCAGACGACCCAGCTCAGCCAGATTATCAGGAACGCGCTGCTCTTCCGTTAAGTACTCTGGAAACTCAGCCAACACACGGGCAGCAACAGAGATATCGCTGGTTTCAACTTCGATACCTGCTGTTTGAGTAAAGGCTTTTACAATTGGCAAAAATGATAAGGTTGCTAGCGCTGGTGCTTCGTCAGTTTTTGTATAAATAATTTTAGACATTAGTTGGGCATTCCTTTTAGTTGTAATTAATAATAAGGCTCAAATATAAGTTAATAATTCCATGCAGCTCTGATGTAATAATGGATCATGCAACGATACTAAATAATGTGTCGCGAGCTTTTTGTAGCCAGTTTCTTGGAGACCATCGAGTCTGCTTAGAATTTTTCTTCGTTAAGCGGCAGTTTGACTGTCTTGTCTGAACGACCTGCTCATATGAATGACTTAAAAATAGAGTGCGGACGCTACATCATAGTTAACTGATTATAAATCTGATACGATGTCAATATCGCATAATGAACTAAGTGTAGTGTTTTCGGTTGTTTCTAATATGTCTTAATTACATTAAGCTGTTAAGAGCCTTATTCTACCAGTCATCGATAAAAATTTCATCCTTTCTATACAAACACTGCCTGCTAATATTCATCATAAAACGATGAATAATACAATCATTATTCAAAAAACTGCCAGTCATATCATAGATATGAATCGTGACTAAGTGATTCTTACTCTTCTGTCAGACATGAGCTGACAAACCAAATTATCTATGTTTTTAGAGGTGACTTTACTGGGGTAGCTTTTATTATCGAGAGTGCATTGTTACCTATTTTATTCGTAATATCTGACAATTATGAGAGCATAATTGTGACAGAGTTTGAGTAGAATTTTGCTAGGCTAGTCATATACGAAACAAGGTATAAAAAACTACGCCCATATAAAAATAAATAGTGAGTATTATGAGTTTACAATATGCATTACTCAATGACACCAGCTGGCAGAGTCAAACAGACTGGCAAACCCCCGATACCCCTTTTATGTCGTTTGCTTTTTGGCAAGCGTTAGCTGACACTGGCGCGATTGGTGAGCAGGCAGCTGGTTGCCGATATTTGTGTTGGTACATCGTGTCGCAGATAGTCAAAGCGGCAGCTCGATAGACCACGCTGATCATAGTGAAAACCATAGTGAAAACCATAGTGAAAACCATAGTGAAAATCATTCTGCGATTAACGAAGCTGCGCAAACAGTCGCGCATCCTGTGGCGGTGTTGCCAGTATTCCTCAAAGGTCATCATCGTGGCGAGTTTGTGTTTGACCATTCATGGGCAGAAGCCTATGCGCGTTATGGGGTGGATTATTATCCAAGGCTGGTTACTAGCGTGCCCTATACACCGATTACGGGTCAGCGGCTTTGGTTGGCAAAAGGTGAGACGTTAACCACCGACATTATAAAGACAGCTATCGCAGGCGTCGATGATATTGCTCAGCAAGTAGGTGCCTCAAGCTGGCATGGATTATTTATTACGCCTGAGCTGGCAAAGATTGCGACGGCATCTATGCCTACTGATATTGATATAGCGCATTTGCTAGCCGCTCAAGATAATGGTTTAGAATCAACCGCAATTGACATGCCTATACTGGAACGTCAAGGCTGCCAGTTCTTATGGCAAAATAAAGACTTGCTACAAGACTGCCAACCGTTTGCTGATTTTGAAGCATTCTTAGCGACGCTAAAAGCCAAAAAACGCAAAACCATCCGTGCTGAGCGTCGTAAGGTTGCTGAGCAAGGCATCAGCTGCCAACGTAAATGCGGTGATGCTATTACTGACGAGGACTGGAAAGCCTTTTATCATTGTTATGTGATGACCTATGCAGTACGTGGACAACAGCCTTATTTGACGATAGATTTTTTTATGGCACTGGCAGCGACTATGTCTGAGCACTTAATGCTCGCACAAGCGTTAGATGCCTCTGGTGAAATTATAGCCAGTAGCTTGTTTTTATACGATGATCGCCATAGCGAAAATGCCACTCTTTATGGTCGCTATTGGGGGGCACTGGGTGAGTACGACAGCTTACACTTTGAGCTGTGTTATTATCAAGGTATTGAATTTGCCGTCGAGCAAGGGCTTAAGTATTTTGATCCGGGTACGCAAGGCGAGCATAAGCTGGTTCGTGGTTTTATTCCAACGACGACACACTCTATCCACCGTATTTATGACCCACGTTTTGTGCCAGCTATCGCCAATTTTTGCGCCCAAGACCGTGAGCATATGGCGCAGTATCGTCAGCAAGCGTTTGAGGCATTGCCCTTTAATGCGGATAATATGCCAGCCTTTGATACCACTCAATAGGCTTTGCTTAATACGCCTAACGCTCGCTTTCTTTTTTATTATTATGTCACTATTAGCCGTTAACTATGTCCAGTACTCCTTTTATTTGTCTTACCCATTTGTCTCCTCCTAGTGAGCTACTCTCGTGGCTCAATGTCGCAGGCTCTCTCACGGCGGTGTTGGAAGTGAAAGCAGGGCAGCCCTTGCGCGTGGAGCGTAGCTTGAGGGCTACCGATTGCTGTCATTGGCACAAAAAAAACAATTGAATGTCACAGGTGCCATGCTAAATCGTCCCATGCTAGCATGGGTGCGTGAAGCGCAACTATATGGCAATGACGAGCATCCGTGGGTGGCCGCGCAAAGTATCTTTCCGTTACCCAGTCTCAAAGGTCACGCCCGCCGTCTACAGCAGCTTAAAGGTACACCCATCGGTTATGTGTTATTTAAACGCAGCCGGACTTTGCCCAATCAGCGTTTTATCCAGCAGACTGCTGAAGGTTGGCAACGGCAAACACGTTATGATTGGTATGGTCGCCAGCTGCTGATCAGCGAAACTTTCTTGCCAGCATTTGTCACTACTGACAGTTAAATATCCGTTAAGTAGCCAGCCAATAGATAAATATCGCTAATAATCTGCTGACCAACAACAGGCTAGGAGCAATATGATAGCGGTAAACCATTTATTTTATTGGCTATTTATCTGCGTTATATCACCATTTAATTCACTCAGCTTACAGTGAGGTTTTTTTGCGCTCACCGCACAAATTTTCATGTTACACTTAATGTTTAGCGATGATTTTGATGCCAGCGCGTATCGAGTTTATTGCCGAATTGGACAAGTTAATGACAGGCCTATTGCCTCTGCTTACTCCTACTTATCTTTGCTAATAGACTCAATTCACAATAATGGTCATACCATAAAACTGAGCGTAAAAGTACCGCTGGTACTTTGAGCGACGTTGACACAGTAATTGTTTTATTGTGGGCAGCCTATAAGCTTCTTTTCAACGACATTTTTCAATGACAGTCACTACCTAGGACATCACTATGTTTAAAGATATTTCTATCAAAGATTTTGATCCAGTACTTGCTGAAGCGATGGCTGCAGAAAGCGTTCGTCAAGAAAACCATATCGAATTGATTGCGTCTGAAAACTACTGCTCGCAAGCAGTGATGGAAGCGCAAGGCACAGATCTAACCAACAAATACGCTGAAGGCTATCCTGGTAAGCGTTATTATGGTGGTTGTGAGCATGTAGACGTTGTAGAGCAATTGGCGATTGATCGTGCAAAAGAGTTGTTCGGTGCTGAGTACGTCAACGTCCAGCCACATTCTGGTAGCCAAGCAAACTCTGCCGTATTTTTAGCGTTACTTGAAGCAAATGACACCGTACTAGGCATGAGCTTAGACGCAGGTGGTCACTTGACTCACGGCGCACACATTAACTTTTCAGGTCTGAACTATAATGCTGTACAGTACGGCTTGGTCGAAGGCACTGGTCTTATCGATTATGACCAAGTTGAAAGTTTGGCAAAAGAGCATAAGCCTAAAATGATTATTGCTGGTTTTTCAGCGTATTCACAGGTAGTGGATTGGGCACGTTTCCGTGAAATCGCTGATGAAGTTGGTGCTTATTTGCTAGTAGATATGGCGCACGTTGCTGGTCTAGTTGCTGGTGGTGTTTATCCAAACCCAGTACCGTTCGCTGATGTGGTTACAACGACTACGCACAAAACCCTACGTGGCCCACGTTCAGGCATGATTTTGGCGCGTGATGAAGTACTTGCTAAAAAGCTCAATTCTGCCGTATTCCCAGGTAACCAAGGCGGTCCGTTGATGCATGTCATCGCGGCAAAAGCGGTTTGCTTTAAAGAAGCGTTAGAAGATAACTTTTCTACTTATCAGCAGCAAGTGGTCAAAAACGCTAAAGCGATGGCAAAAGTGGTTCAAGACCGCGGCTATGAAATCATCTCTGGCGGTACTGAAAACCATCTCATGCTGATCAGCCTAGTTAAGCAAGAAATGACGGGTAAAGAGGCGGACAAATGGCTTGGCGATGCGCATATTACTGTGAATAAAAACGCCGTACCAAATGATCCGAAATCTCCGTTTGTGACGTCTGGCATCCGTATCGGCACGCCAGCAATCACTACTCGTGGCTTCAACGAAGCGCAAGCGGGTGATTTGGCAGGTTGGATTTGTGATGTACTAGATAGCCGCGGTGATGAAGCCGTCGCTACTGAAGTACGCGGTAAAGTAAAAGCGATCTGCAAAGAGTTACCAGTTTACGAAAAAAATCAGTAAGTCTTAACTGACTCTTTTTGAGAGCTGTATAACAGAAACCGCTTAGCTTTTGCTAGGCGGTTTTTTATTTTTTTAATAAAAGGATAATTTGATGATGCTACGAATTCATGCTCTTTACCATGTTGATTTTGAAGAGCTCAGCCATATCAAGCAGTGGGCAGATAATCGAGACCATAGTATTACGGTCACACGTTTTTATAAAAATGAACCATTACCCGCGCAAGACAGTTTTGATTGGTTAGTCGTTATGGGTGGACCAATGAGCATTCATGATGAAAGTGACTTTCAGTGGCTAGCTGATGAAAAATCTTTCATTCAGCAAAGTATTAATGACGGAAAAACCGTGATTGGTGTTTGCTTGGGTGCACAACTGATTGCAGATAGCTTGGGGGCGAAAGTTGCGCCATCAGGCATAAAAGAGGTTGGCTGGCTGCCCATTCAATTGACCGAACAGGGGCTTGCGCATCCGCTGCTAGCAGATTTGCCAAAGAATGAATTCACTGTATTTCATTGGCATGGCGATGGTTTTGAGTGTCCCAAAGGCGCGATGCCAATAGCAACGTCACATACTTGGGCCAATCAAGGTTTTGTTTATCAAACATCAAAGCATAAAGAATTAGGTACGTGGGTGCTTGGTTGGCAATGTCATTTTGAAGTGACTAACAAGAGTATGGTAGATATGGTGTCGCATGGACAGACGTATATACAAGAAGCGATGATTGATCATCCTGACTCTGTGCAAGCGGCTGATGAGATCCTAGCACTAGGGGACACGTATATTGCAGATAACAATGCATGGCTCTCGACCATGCTAGATAAACTAGCTAGATAATTCAGTGAAACGCGATTAATAATCTGTAGCAGGTGAAAATTCAGTATAAAGAAAAGCGCTAAAATGACAGATGAGCAAACCAGTCAAGACTGTGGGTTTTACTTAACTTACATAATACTCGCTATTGATTACTTAACCTGCGACCTATCTTTTATTCAATCTCATTGAACTGAAGAAAGAACCATTTAGCTTCTGCTAGGTGGTTCTTATTTTTAATAACAGATAAGGAGAATACGATGCCTATTTCTACATCTATGTCATTTTTTTTTGTAGTGTTCGTGAGGAAAATTTAGCAAGTATGTTCAATGGTAGTATTACACTTGATGAGCTAAGAGAAAATCGCGATAACCAATACTTGGATGTGAAACAAGCATCTGTTGAACACTATACGGAAGAATTGATTGAGCTGTTGGGAGAGGGGTATTACGCCTTGTGCTATCTGTTATTTTTGACAGACAACAGCACGCCTCTGCATGATCAGCATGACGGGCTATTATATGATATGGCAGTCGTACCTAAGATTATCAGAGCGTTTGCCGCGACAGATTTAAAAAAATTGGTACACGACATCGGTTACTACGAAGCAGAGAGCCAAGAAGGTTTGAATACATTTCTTGAGAATTTAAATCATGTTCATAAGTTATTTGAGTTTGCAGAAGAGAACAAGCTCAATGTGATTGGGTTTACGCTTTAGTATATAAAAATTTGCTTTAAGTATTTGTTAATTGAAGTATTTTAAAATTTGAGCGTCTTAGTTTGATGTGAAAAACTGCTTAGCATTTACTAGGCAGTTTTTTTGT
>NZ_BAWJ01000019.1 GCF_000586475.1 Psychrobacter sp. JCM 18903
TCAAATGCTAAGCTCGTATAAATACGATAACAAAGACGATCTTGACCACATTAAGATAATTGTTAAAAGGGTACACATACTAATGTGCAGATATTATAAGAAAATCACCGCCAATAACAAGTCTTTTAACCAATTATTGGCGTATTCTTCTATGACAACAGAGAGATAATAGCTACATTGTCATATTTAATAGACGATTACTTACTCGTCATCATCTTTACTGTTGAATTTAGAGATGATGTCAGCAGCAACTGATTTTGGAATTTCAGCGTACTTTTGGAATTCCATTGAATAAGTAGCACGGCCTTGTGACATTGAGCGCATTTGTGTGGCATAACCAAACATTTCTGCTAATGGTACTTCGGCACGGATCTGCTTAGTACCGCCAGGTAGGTCTTCCATACCCTGTACTAAACCACGACGACGGTTAAGATCGCCCATGATATCGCCCATATAATCTTCAGGCGTTTCAACTTCAACTTTCATAATTGGTTCAAGTAGCGCTGGATCCGCTGCCATGAAGCCTTTTCTGAATGCCATAGAACCAGCCATCTTAAATGATAGCTCATCCGAGTCGACGTCATGGTAAGAACCGTCATACAAGGTCGCTTTTACGCCAACCACTGGATAACCAGCAAGTACGCCATTTTTCATGCGTTCTCGGATACCTTTATCAACAGCACCATGGAATTCTTTCGGTACAGTACCACCAACAACTTCTTCAGCGAATTCATATTCAACTGCGCCCGCTGGATCAAGTGGCTCAAGACGTAACCAAACGTGACCGAATTTACCACGACCACCAGTCTGACGTACGAATTTGCCTTCTTGCTCAACCGTGTTACGGATCGTTTCACGATAAGCAACCTGCGGCGCACCGATGTTCGCTTCAACGTTAAACTCACGCTTCATACGATCAACAAGAATCTCTAGATGCAGCTCACCCATACCACTGATGATTGTCTGACCAGACTCTTCGTCAGTATGTACACGGAACGATGGATCTTCTTTCGCCAAACGACCCAAAGCGATTGACATTCTTTCTTGGTCAGCTTTGGTCTTAGGTTCAACCGCTAGGCTGATAACTGGATCGGGGAATTCCATACGCTCAAGCGTGATAACATTTTGCTCATCACATAGCGTATCACCAGTCGTTACATCTTTCATGCCGACCAATGCAGCGATATCACCAGTACGGATTTCTTGCAACTCTTCTTGAGAGTTAGCCATCATCTGTACGATACGACCAACGCGCTCACGCTTCATTTTAACTGGGTTATAAACACTGCTGCCTTGCGTTAAAACACCTGAATAAACACGAACGAAGGTTAAGTTACCAACGAATTTGTCATTCATGATTTTAAATGCTAAAGCTGAGAATGGTGCTTCATCTGACGCTTCACGAGTGCCTTCAGTTTCATCTTTGTCATCAAGGATACCTTTAATAGCAGGTACATCCATTGGTGCTGGAAGATACTGAATAACCGCATCCAACATCTTTTGTACACCTTTGTTTTTAAAGGCAGTACCACAAAGTAATGGAATGATTTGGTTATCAATAGTCAATTGACGAATAGCAACGTTGATCTGCTCTACAGACAACTCGCCATTTTCTAGATACTCATTCATCAATTCTTCTGTTGCTTCAGCCGCATTTTCTACAAGAATCTCACGATACTCTTCTGCTTTTTCTTGTAATTCAGCTGGGATTTCGCGCTCTTCAAACTCCATACCTTGAGATGCTTCATCCCAATAAAGAGCTTTCATGGTAACTAGATCAATAACGCCTTCGAAATCATCTTCTTTACCAATTGGAATAACCAATGGTACAGGATTACCGCCTAGACGAGTTTTGATCTGCTCAATAACACGATAGAAATCAGCGCCAACGCGATCCATTTTGTTTACAAATGCAAGACGTGGCACTTTATATTTATTTGCCTGACGCCATACGGTCTCAGACTGTGGCTGAACGCCGCCTACTGCACAGTAAACCATGCAAGCGCCATCAAGTACACGCATAGAACGTTCAACTTCGATCGTGAAGTCAACGTGACCTGGGGTGTCAATAATGTTGATACGATGTTCGTCAAACTGTTTTGCCATACCTGACCAAAAACAAGTTGTCGCTGCTGAGGTAATAGTAATACCGCGCTCTTGTTCTTGCTCCATCCAGTCCATAGTGGCTGCGCCATCATGTACTTCACCAAGTTTGTGACTAACACCGGTATAAAATAAAACACGCTCAGTAGTGGTTGTCTTACCAGCATCGATGTGCGCTGAGATACCAATGTTGCGATAGCGTTTTAGGGGAGTTTTACGAGCCATAGTGTTTTCCTAGGAAAAGTCGTGTATATAATAATGTATTGTGTCTCTACCTCATACTCTATGACAAAGCGGTCAGCTTCATATTACTTACTGATTATTGAGCCTAATACGGACAAAAAAAGAGCAAATACTAAGAATAGTGCGGCATCAGATTTGGGATGCTCTCTTGTGACAAGCATACTTAATTAAGAGAGACATCTTGATAGATGTCCGCCATCTCGTTGTTGATAGTCAAAAACTACTTACAACAAGATAAACGATGGCGGCAATCAATAGAATAAATAACAATGTAAGATGAGCTGACTTCAGCCAGCTAATCTAAAGCTACTACTAATAGACAGTAGCTTAGAAGCGGTAATGAGAGAACGCTTTGTTAGCATCTGCCATGCGGTGAACTTCGTCACGCTTTTTCATAGCAGCACCTTTGCCATCAGCAGCATCATTCAATTCGCCAGCCAAACGCAAAGCCATTGATTTTTCAGAACGCTTAGCAGCAGCTTCAGCTAACCAACGCATAGCCAAGGCAGTACGACGGGAGGGGCGTACTTCCATTGGTACTTGGTAGGTTGCACCACCAACGCGGCGAGCTTTCACTTCTACCATTGGGCGTACATTTTCTAAAACTTCTTCGAAGAAAGATACTGGATCTTCGATTTTACGTTTTTCGCTTACTGTTTCAAGTGCACCGTATACGATACGCTCAGCAGTAGATTTTTTACCATGACTCATTACATGGTTGATGAATTTTGCAACAGTTTGGCTACCAAACTTAGGATCCGGTAGGATCTCACGGGTAGCAACGACGCGACGTCTTGGCATAATAATAATCCTTTTCTTCAGGAGTGTCTGACATTCACAATCTCGCACCAATTAATATTGGATGGCGTTATATCGAGTTGTCAGTCAGCCTTACTGCACGGCGGTATGTTTTAACAGTGAATTACTAATTTAATAATACTGTCAACACCAGACCCATGCACAGTTAATGTTTGGTATAAAAAAGCTTAGCTAATAACGATTCGTTATTAAACTTTAGGCTTCTTAGCACCATATTTAGAGCGACCTTGCTTACGGTCTTTAACGCCTGCGCAATCTAATGCACCACGAACGGTGTGATAACGTACACCTGGTAGATCTTTTACACGACCACCACGGATAAGAACAACACTGTGCTCTTGTAAGTTATGACCTTCGCCGCCGATGTAGCTTGATACTTCATAGCCTGAAGTCAAACGTACACGACATACTTTACGCATTGCTGAGTTAGGTTTTTTAGGGGTAGTAGTATATACGCGAGTACATACACCACGACGTTGTGGGCACGCTTCCAACGCAGGAACTTTTGACTTTTCCTTGATGGTTTTGCGACCTTTACGAATCAATTGGTTAGTTGTTGCCATGAGGCATCCTTCTCCCGTTTGGTATAAAACAAAAAATGGGGAAACGCACCATCCATCTGACTTTAATGACAGATTTTGGTACACCCATTTTTAGGACAGTGTATTATAAAGAGTTGTTGCTGCTATTTCAACCACTTATGCGTGATTGCACTTTACAACATTTGATAGATATGCATTCACCCTACTACTATAACACTTTATCTATTTTTAGTTAAAAATCAGCTAAAAAGTAGATTGTCATACAGTATATCGAAAGTAGCATTACGAACGATTTAAATAGAATGTTTGACTATAAATAAATAGCAATTTATGAGTACTAAATGGCGATATTATCTTGTTTTTCAAGAGAAAGAAGATAATATCGCCAAAATTAGCAGTAGATATCCAGCTCATAATCCTTCTATGATATAAGCTGTCTTAAGAAAAGTAACACTTAAGTCTGATTGTTTAGACGCTCTTATTTGCTTTTCTTGTTAGCCGTCTTGTTTGATTTGCTGTCAGAGGATTTGTTCTGACTGCCTTGCTTGTTATTATCGTCATTGTCGTCTTTCTGCGTTTCTTTCACGACCTTTTCATCAGCTTCTTGATGGTTATTTTTTTCTTCAGCAGTATCTTTCTTGCTATCGGTATCCTTGCTTGACTCTTTCTCAGCATCTTGCTGCTTGTCATTGTCAGCTGTTTTGTTTACCTTAGCTTCATTACCGCTATCATCAGTGATTGCACGATTGGCAAGTTTGGCTTCTGGGGCAAAAGTCGCTTGAGCCACGCCAATCACTTCATCAATGAGCTGGCTGTTGTAGCGCATACCAACGATAACAGCGGTAACTGGTAAGAATTTGCGTATCCATGTTAAATTGATTTTATCCAGGTCAATACCGACCTGACTGGCAATGCTGTCAACTTGTTCTGCATAAAAGTTGACGTTTTTATCCTTTAGACCTAGGTTTTTTAGCTCATTGTGTAGACCACTGCTTTGGGCATTATCCAATAAGCCTTTGCCGATACCAATACCTGCTAGCAATGCTTGTTTTTCTTGCATCTTGCTCAGATCAGCATTCGCTAGCAGCTCATAAGCCATTTTAACGCCTTGTTTACCTGTGAGGGGTTTATTGTAGACAGCACCCAACTGATAGACGGTACGTAATGATACCAATAAAAGCCAAAGCGTATCAGCCAGCAGACCAGGAAGCCCAGCCAAACCTGTTAGGCCCCCTATCGTTGCCAATGCACGATTTTGATTGGCGATATCAGTGGCTAATGCATAACGCTCTTCATCATCTAAGCTTGCGATATTGGCGAAACGATGCTCATTAGGTAAATCGATCTGACTCCAATTAGAGGCAAGATTTGCCACTTGTGCAAAAGCGCCATCGACCGTCGACTGAAAAAAACTGTTTGGCACTACTTTTTTGGCATATTTACCATAAGTGGCAAAACGTGGCCTAATAATTGCTGAGTGGCTTTTAACGTTTGCTCACGGAACAAATCCTGCTGATAGTCTTCATCGCCTAAGTTGACTGCTTTGTATTGACGCGGTTTTCCCGTCTTAGCATTCATGCTATCAATCATAGCGCCCATGCGCTCTAGATTATTGCGAGTAAAAGAGCCAACGGTAGTGATACCTTTAGAGAGAGTGCTACGCTTCGCCATCGTGATGTCCTTAATGTGATGAGTAATTTTGTTTTATTGTAAGCGATTTATAATAATAGATGTGCCATTCTAGTCAATCACTATAATCGATGTCAGTGCGAACAATGTTATCGCAATCACAAATTTTGTATCCAAAAGTATCACTTGATGTATGATTGATACCATCATATAAGCTGTCTTCAACCAAATAGTCTTTTTAGATGGCTTTAGACAGCAAGCGCGATTTTGTCGTTATTTTGCACTTGTACAAAGATTTTGGACGCTCGATACGTTATCATGTGCCATAACTCACAGTACACTTGTACTTCTATTTATAAGTAGTTCGTTACTTATAAATAATCAGTTACCAAGCATATAGTTTTACTATGATCATCACAATGATTGTAAAATGAGACTTTAACGCTCAATACACCCTAATATTAAATAATAGAAATACATACTTAAAAACGATTATTAAAAGTAATTGTGAAAAATCGTTACTCATAAGGAATAGAATATGCGCCGCGTTGTTATCACTGGAGCAGGGATTGTCTCTTGTATCGGACATGATTTAGCCACGGTCACTGCCGCTTTAAAGCAAGGGCAGTCTGGCATTACATTTAATGAGGCTTATGCTGAGCATGGGTTTAAATCACACGTTAGCGGTAGTATCGACCAGTCGACGCTTGATACCAGTGGTATCGATCGTAAGTTGAAGCGGTTTTTTAGTGATGCCAGTCTATACGCTTATGTCAGTGCTTTAAACGCCATTGAGCAGTCTGGTTTGTCGCTTGAAACCATCAATAATAATCCACGCGTGGGCGTGGTCGCAAGCTCTGGCGGCGCATCGACAGAGAATATTGTCAATGCTATAGATGCCATGCGGGATAAAGGTCTGCGCGGTGTCGGCGCGATGGCTGTGCCAAAAACGATGGGCAGTTCAGTATCAGCGGCATTGGCAACAGGTTTAAAAATCCAAGGCGTATCATACTCGCTCACCTCTGCTTGTGCCACCTCAACCCATTGCATCGGTCATGCGGCTGAACTTATTCAGTTGGGCAAAGCAGATGTGATACTTGCGGGTGGTAGCGAAGCGGAACACTGGACACAGTCTTGTATGTTTGATGCCATGGGTGCAGTCAGTACTCAATATAATCAGACACCGCAGCGCGCCTCAAGAGCTTATGATAAAGATCGTGATGGCTTCGTGATTGCTGCTGGTGGTGCGATGGTAGTGGTTGAAAGTCTAGAGCATGCACAAGCACGTGGCGCCAACATATTGGCTGAAATCGTCGGTTATGGTGCCAGCTCTGATGGCGCTGAAATGGTTGCGCCAAGTGGTGAAGGTGCCGTACGCTGTATGCAGCAAGCACTAGCCGAAGCTGGTTTGCAAACTGTCGACTATATCAATAGCCACGGTACTAGTACGCCACTTGGTGACATCACTGAGCTTAAAGCCATTGCTAAAGCATTTGGCGATGATATCAGTCAAGTACCTGCGATCAGCTCTACCAAATCTATGACAGGTCACAGCCTTGGTGCCGTTGGTGCGCAAGAGCTGATTTATTGCTTGTTGATGCTAGAAGAAGGCTTCATTGCGCCCAGTATCAATGTTGATAATTTAGACCCTGCGGCTGAAGGCTTTGATATTGTCACCGAAATGCGTGAAGCCAAGCTTGAGACACTAATGAGCAACAGCTTTGGCTTTGGCGGTACTAATGCCACATTAATCATTAAAAAGTTTGACGCCTAACTATGCTCGCAGCACATCCTCTCAAAACTGAGCAAATAATGTCTGATCCATCGTCAGCTACTAAACCTAGCTGGCGTTTTGGTGACCTATCGGCTGCAGAACTTATGCCGCTGCTACAGCAGTATTTAATCGCACAAGATACTAAGGCAAACTGGCAATTGGTTTGGCTCGACAATGATGATCAACCAGTGATTGGTTTATTGCCAAAAGTAAGCTGGTCTGTTTATGATTGCGCTGAAAACACGCCAGATTCGAACGAACAAGCAGCCCTTTATCAAGTCACAAAAACCTGCCGTGATGCCGTTCACAATGATATCACTAGCACTCATATGAGTTATAGCGACTGGCAAGATGAATTAATCAGTTATAGTCAAACTTATGATACTGATAATGAAAACTCAGAATCAGTAAGCGATTTAAATGAAAAACCAAGTTATCATCATGGTTTGATAGGTTTTATTGGTTATGATATTGCGGCTCATGAGCTAAGCCCGTCCGCCAAAATTGAGCGAGCAGCACAGCCTTGTGCCGTATTAGGACATTATGATATTTACCTAAGACCTGATGGAAATGATGGCAACACAGGTTGGAAATTAACGATAAAGGCAACTGCTAACGACTCTGAAAACGACTCTGATAATCAGCAAAAAAATAAAATGATCATGGCACTTGTCTCTTATTTAAATATAGTAGATAAAAAGCTGGCTGATGACTGTCTCAATAAAACGCAACTGACAGCATCATCAACGCCTGCTCCTGTAGTATTGAAATCACGATGGCGCAAACAGGACTATCAACAAGCATTCAATCAAACCCAAAACTATCTACAGCAAGGCGACTGTTATCAAATCAACCTAACCCAAGAATGGCAAGGTTTTTTTGATCATAATCCCAGCGATAATGGCGCTTTGCCGATGCTGATTGATTATTTACCTGCTTTACATCGTAATACCCGAGCACCTTTTGCCGGATACTTTGCGGTTAATCCCTTTAACTGTGAAATCAAAGATAATACGTCCCAGCATCCGTTTGAATTATTGAGCTGCTCGCCTGAGTTGTTCTTTACATTTACCAAGGATATCGATACTGGCAAGCACCATATCATCACTAAGCCATCAAAGGGACCATGCCGCGCAGCACCAATATTCAACAAGACCATGCTTATAAACAGCAACTGACTGATAGTGAAAAGGATCGCGCCGAAAACGTGATGATTGTCGATTTATTGCGTAATGACTTGGGTAAATATGCCAAGATAGGTAGCGTAAAAGTGCCGCAGTTATTCGCGATTGAGAGTTTTAGTAATGTGCACCATATGGTCAGCACCATTACCGCAGAATTACAGACGGACACTCACCCACTCGCCGTTTTGTTTGGTAGTTTGCCTGCTGGCTCGATTACTGGCACCCCAAAAAAGCGGGCGGTTGAAATTATATCTGAGCTAGAAACTACACCGCGCGGTGCTTATTGCGGCACATTGGCTATATGAACTTTGATGGCAGTGGTCAATGGAATGTGCTCATTCGTACGCTGCAAGCTAACACTTCATCACATAATGAATTGGATAAAAAAAGACATATCAGCTTATGGGCAGGCGGTGGTATCACTGTCGCCTCTGATTGCGATGCTGAATACCAAGAATGTTTGGATAAAGTCGGTAATCTATTAAGCGTTTTAACTCAAGAAAATATCCACAAATATCCTTAAGGTTGTTCGAAAAACATGATCGGAGAAATCCATCAAAAAGCCTGCTCAACATAATGTTGGCAGGCTTTTTATCAATATAAGCATCGTCATTCAATTATTAACTGTCAAAATCGCGAACCAGATATTAATCAGCAATGATTTCAGCCTCTTTTTGCAACGTCTGTAAAGCCTCTATCAAACGGCTGTTTTGCTCTGCTGTACCAGTAGTGATACGCAAATACTCATTGATGCGTGGCTTGTCAAAATGACGGACGATGATACCTTGCTCACGTAACGCATTCGCTACCGTATTGGCATTACCGTCTTTAGGGCGGGCAAAAACAAAGTTGGCATGCGATGGCAACACATCAAAACCTAACGCTGTCAGCTCTGCTGTAAGAGATTGGCGTAAGTCGATGACTTGCTGGCAGGTCTGAGTAAAATACTCAACATCCAATACACTGGCAGTCGCCCCTACTTGCGCCAGCTTATCCAGTGGATAGCTATTAAAGCTGTTTTTCATACGGGTTAAGGCTTCAATCAATGAGGCATTACCAAAAGCCATACCAACGCGTAATCCAGCAAGCGAACGTGACTTTGAAAAGGTTTGGGTCACAAGAATGTTGTCAAACTCATTGATTAAGCTCACTGCTGAAATTTCTGCATCTGAGCTACCGTCAACTGCCCGCGCAAAATCAATATAAGCCTCATCAATCACAATCACTGAGTTTGAGTGCTCACTAGCCAGCTTGCGAATATCGGCAAGCGATAATAATAATCCAGTTGGGGCATTTGGATTGGCAATGATAATGCCGCTACAAGGCTGGCGATAAGCATCAGGATCAATACTAAAATCTTCTTCCAAGGCAATTTGTACCAGCTCGATACCAAAGGTCTGCGCATAGACTGGATAGAAACTATAGCTGATATCGGGTGCTAAAACAGGTCGCTCTTTTAGGAAAAAGCTGGCAAATACTAGCGCCAACACTTCATCAGAACCATTGCCAACAAACACTTGGTTGATATCAATATCATAGAGTTGTGCCAATGCGGCACGCAAATCATCAGACTCAGGCGCTGGATATAAACGCAGATCATCCGCTTGCTGCTCTAGAACCTTTGCGATTGCCTCACCTACTTTTGGTGACGGTGGGAATGGATTTTCATTGGTATTTAATTTGCATAAATTTTCATGCTGAGGCTGCTCACCAGAACGTAAGGTGACAAATTACGCGCTTTAGATGACCAAAGTCTGGTGTCTATCTTTAACTCACTCATAAGTTATCCTACTATTAGCCACATAAATTATTAAATATAAATCTCAAAAGTACAATTCAAAAGCAATCATTAAGCCACGTTACTGATAACGATAACGGGCTGAGCGCGCATGGGCTTCTAAGTCCTCACGTTGCGCTAAAATATCTGCGGTCTCAGCCAATGGCTTACTACCGGCTTCAGTACAATAAATAATAGAGGATTTCTTTTGGAAATCATAAACACCAAGCGGTGAAGAGAAACGCGCAGTGCCAGAGGTTGGCAACACGTGATTGGGTCCTGCGCAGTAGTCACCAATCGCCTCAGGCGTGTGACGTCCCATGAAAATAGCACCTGCATGACGAATATCGTTGAGTAGCACATCAGGATGATCAACTGACAACTCTAAATGTTCTGGGGCAACCCGATTAATCACCGCCATACCTTCAACGCGGTCTTTGACTAAAATAAGTGCGCCACGATTTTTTAGCGAATCGCGGGCGATATCGGCTTTTGGCAACTCTGCCAGCGCTTTTTCAATTTCAGCCGCTACGTCTGCAAGCTGCTGTTCACTGGTCGTGACAAAGATAGCTTGAGCGATACGGTCATGTTCAGCTTGTGACAATAAATCCATCGCCAACCAATCGGCGCGATCTTGCGCCTCGCCCTCTGCATAGACCAATACTTCAGAGGGACCAGCGATCATATCAATCCCAACTTGACCAAATACTGCGCGCTTGGCGGCAGCAACATATTTATTACCAGGGCCAGTGATTTTATCCACCGCTGGAATCGTTTCGGTACCGTAAGCCAAGGCAGCAACCGCTTGCGCACCGCCGATGGTAAAGACACGGTCGACTTGTGCCAAATGTGCGGCGGCTAGCACCAATGGATTGAGCACGCCTTTTGGCGCTGGCACCACCATGATGACCTCTTTAACACCCGCCACTTTGGCAGGAATGGCATTCATCAATACAGAAGATGGATAAGAGGCCAAACCACCAGGCACATAAATACCAACGCGATCAAGTGCGGTGACTTTTTGACCCAAGCGATTACCAAGCTCATCTTCATACTGCCAAGTCTCTTGTACTTGCGCTCATGAAAGGTCTGCACACGCGTTGCTGCGGTGGTCAATGCCAATTTTACTGTATCATCAAGATTCGCAAACGCTTCAGCAAGCGCCTCTTTAGACAGCTCTAGCTCTTGCATCGTCGTCGCCGGATGCTGATCGAATTGCTGGGTTAACGCCAGTACGACGCGATCGCCATCATGCCGAACTTGCGCGATGATATCATCAACGGTCTTAAGTAAATCGGCATCATTGACGGTTTCAAAGGCAAGTAACTCTGTCAACTGACTGTCAAAATCGGCATCTTGGGTACTTAGTTGGCGCATGACTTAATCCTATATCTGAGCATAAAAGACTGCTGAAAATTAGCGATGTAAAAATGAGTGGTATTGAGTATTAATAATAATTGTGATGGCTGATATACCAGTTTCTATATATTTAGTTTGTTCAGATTATACTAACCTCATACTTTCTGGCAAGCAAATACAACAAAACCAGTTTAGCACGCTATATCTATCTTATAGCGCTAAACTGGTTTAAAAATTTGTATGACAATGCTTAAGATTATCAATGATTAGTATCGTTTGATAAGACATTGATTCATTAGGAATTAATTTATGAAGCGCTGGCAATACTATTTTTAAAGCTATCTAAAATCGGCTCAAGTAACGCAAATTTACGCTTGTAGCTCACTTGATTGACGATAAGGCGTGAGGACACATCGCAAATATGATCGCGTGCTTCAAGACCATTTGCGCGCAACGTATTACCTGTATCAACCACATCGACGATCAAATCACCCAACCCGACCAACGGCGCAAGCTCCATAGAGCCATACAGTTTAATCACATCTACTTGCTGACCTTGGCTGGCAAAGTAAGCGCGGGCCACATTGACGTATTTGGTCGCAATACGTAGGCGACGATTGGGTAGCGGCGCATCTTTCACGCCAGCTGTCATCAACTTACACTGAGCAATTTGCAAATCAAGTAACTCATAGACATGGTTGGCACCATTTTCAAGCAACACATCTTTACCCGCCACTCCAAAGTCAGCCGCGCCATGTTCAACGTAGGTTGGCACATCACTGGCACGCAAAATCAATACACGCACGTTGGGGTTTGAGGTTGGAAAAATAAGTTTGCGTGAGGCTTCAGGATCTTCTAATAACTCAACACCAGCTGCGCGTAGCAGTGGCATGGTCTCTTCTAGAATACGACCTTTTGATAAGGCCAGTGTTAAGCCTGAAAACTCATCATTTACTTCATTTAACAAACCATCATTTGGTAGGCTATTGCTTGCTTCAGTCATAATGACATCGTGTCCATGTGCAGTTAACACCCCCGCTGAAGGGGGCTTTTAGTGGTAGGTTACTAATAGTGGTAGATTGCTAAGCCATTCATATCAACGCCAATCGTATCAATGATTGAGGTCATGGATTTGATAAGAAAATCGATATTAGTCATTAGTATTGATACGTTCGATATTGACCCCAAGCGCACGCAGCTTTTCTTCGACATGCTCATAACCACGATCGATATGATAAATGCGGTCGATTAAACTTTCACCTTCAGCAGTTGCCGCTGCCATCACCAATGACATAGACGCACGTAAATCAGTCGCCATCACAGGGGCAGCGGTGAAGTTTTCGACGCCTTTTACTACGGCCGTATGACCATCTACTTGGATAGAAGCGCCTAGACGATTAAGCTCAGGGACATGCATATAGCGGTTTTCAAAGATATTTTCGATAAAGGTACTCGTACCATCCGCCAGACACGCAATAGCCATGACCTGCGCTTGCATATCGGTTGGGAAACCTGGATGCGGCTGAGTACGGATATCAACCGCTTTAGGGCGACCTTTCATCTGCGCACGAATCCAACCATCACCAGTGGTAATAATGGCACCCATGTCTTCGAATTTTTCTAATACAGGTGTTAGTAATAGCGCAGAGGTGTTTTTAGTCAACACATCGCCACGCGTCATGAGTGCGCCAGCAAGGTATGAGCCTGTTTCGATACGATCCGGTACCACCGAATACTCACAACCGTGTAAGCGCTCAACGCCTTCGATGGTCATAATCGAAGTGCCGATACCGCTGATTTTAGCGCCCATCGCGACCAACATATTGGCCAAATCAACGACTTCTGGCTCAAGGGCACAATTACCTAAGACGGTCGTACCTTTGGCAAGTGCGGCTGCCATAATGACGTTTTCAGTACCGCCAACGGTAATCATATCAAAAGAGTAGTTACAGCCAATCAGCTTACCGCCTTTTGGCGCTTGTGCTTTTACGTAACCATTTTCGACACTAATGTCAGCACCCATCGCCTCAAAGGCTTTTAGGTGTTGGTCAACAGGACGTGAACCAATGGCACAACCGCCGGGCAATGACACTTCTGCCTCACCAAAACGTGCTAGCAATGGTCCAAGCACTAAAATTGAGGCGCGCATGGTCTTTACTAAATCATACGGTGCATAGAAATTATCGATATTTTTGGTATCGCAGGTGACAGTATCGTCCTGCTTTTGGATTTTGATACCCATGCCACCGATCAATTCAATCAACGTCCGCACATCTTGTAACGATGGCACATTGTGCAATGTCGTTGGCGTCTCGGCCAATATCATAGCGGCAAGTAACGGCAAAGCAGCATTTTTGGCGCCTGAGATAGTAACTTCCCCTGCGATACGACTACTACCAGTGATTAAAAATTGATCCATAGAAGTGACAACCTAACGATGAGTATTAAAATAGTGAAAATCAGACCAATCACACCTAGCCAATATAATAGCCAGTCTAATAAGCCCAATCATATGTATAACGGTCTAGCCTTTGGATTGAACTTCCCATTCAGCAGGCGTCAGCGCTTGAATATTGAGCGCATGAATATCGCCACTGGCGATCTTATCATTGACTAATGCATAAATCGCCTGCTGACGTTGCACGGCACGCTTACCTTCAAAACTGGCATCAACCACGCGTACATCAAACTTATTACCTTGATTGGCAGCTTGAATAAAAGCGTCTGGGAAGTGAGTCTGTAAAAATGCAATCAAATCATCAGCGTTCATGCTCATAGAATATTCTGCCTTAAAGTGTCAGATAGGGTATAGATTTAAAGTGACGACATTATAACAAGAGTTTAAGCATCTTACAGTACTGTCTTACGCAACTGCACCTAACTTCTGATTGCCGTCCATTATTTGAGCATTTTATCCAAGTACGTCAGTACTTGCGCGCGTACATCATTGACCCAACGTAGCGGCGGTGCCATCGCACCAATACTGGTCGCATGACTGGCACCTTTTATTTCACCGTTTTCTACGGTGACGCCCGCCTCTTGCAACGCTTTGGTCATTTTAATCGTATTGGTCGCATACACCACTTTGTCTTTTTCGGCAGTCAACAATAAATACGGGGGCTGCTCGCCTTTGATTTGACGGTCTGGCATGACGTCGTCTGGCGTAGCATCAGCAGCAAAGGCGGTGGCGCTATCAAATTTACGGAAGTCGTAACTATAAGGACCAGCAATACCCACGACCGCGGTAATATCCTTTGGCTTAATACCATAAGGCGCTAAAAAATCTTCATTGGCGACCGCTGCAACCGCGTTAAATGCACCAGCAGAATGTCCAATTACCGCTAAGCGTTTAGGATCAGCATGTAGGCTCGGAGCATTATTGATACTCCAAGCAATCGCTTGCGCCGTATCTTTGACATAATCAGGGTACACATGCTCAGGCGCTTTACGATAATTAATTACGGCGGTGACATAACCTGCTTGCGCCAAACTCTGACCGACAAAGGCATACTGTTCTTTATTACCACTCTCCCATGAGCCACCGTGGACAAACACCACCATCGGATAGCTATCATTAATCGCACCATCATTGATGGCGCTTTGGGCTTTCATCGCTTGTGCTAATGGCTTGGGATAATAAATATCCAAATCTTGATCGGGCTCATCACCATAGAGAATATTTTTGCTGACGCCAACGCCGCCACTAGCAGTAATGCCATTGACGATAGCGAGTGGCGATAGGCTTGCGCATTCTGGGTGGCTAGCGCAACGCTACCCAGTGCTAAGGCAGCGACGCCTGTGAATTTTAGAATGCCTACTTTGCTAGCAGTATTATTAATCATGCTTTCATTATTTATTTTTTGACGGCTTTTATTATATTCTAAGCGCTTGTTTGCATCCTTCATTGCCAGTATCCCTATTATATTTATACATGGATCAAAAGTAATAGCGTTGAGACAGCCGTTTTATAAAATAAGCACTAATACTGTCTTGTCTATTCTTCGCTTTTTATATCTTACTGGCTGGCTCAGAAGTTCTCGTGTTTTTCCTGTTAACAGTGTTTAGGTTTCTTGTCATTAAACACGGTTTAAACTAACGGGGCAAATAGCTTACCCTACAAGCTATTTAGCCACTGTTTTTTTGTTTTATTGATAAATAACAGCTGTGTTTTAGAACACTTTTTACTGATCTTGATACAGGTCAATATAGGGGCTTGATGACGGTTGCTCAACGGTTGTGCCATCTTCGGTCACGACGATAGGAGTCGATGTACCAACGGACGCTGGCGCTTCAGAATTATTAACGCTAGCAGCATCCACAACGACTGGCGCTGAAGCAGGATTTACCAAGTTATTTTCAGACATAATGTCGTCTTTACTTATCTTTACGCCCCTGTCATCAACGACGGTCGTCAGCAGCACCAGCTCAGTCACACCAACGGTGCTATTGGCGATATCGATTAGATGACTCTGCTGAGTCGGTGTCATACGTCCCATAATATAAACCACACCATCATTGGTCACGGCTTTGATCTGTGAGGCTTTGACACCATCACTCGCGGCTACTTTTGCCAACAGCTTTGAGGTGATATAGCCATCATGAACCGTCGAGCTATAGCCTTTAGACGCGCTGACGTTTAGCTCATTATAGACATGACGCACATCTGGCATAGAGCTGACGACTTTTTCGACTTCTACTTTGATGGCCTCAGTGGGTACTTCACCTGTCAATAACACTTCACTATTAAAGCTATCAATACCCATACGACTGGTTTGTTGCAGGTCTTCTTTTAATCCATAAACATTGATTTTAACGGTATGTTCGATACTGCGATCCAGTAGTCGCTGCGGAATGGTACGCTCTGTCATCGGCACACCATACGTACCTTCTGTACTGTTGGTCAAATAATTGGTGGTACAGCCCGTAGTGACGATGCTGGTCATTAGCATAACGCCTATCGCGGTGCGGCGTGATGAGCCAAAAATAGCAGTGCGCAAATGCATCCGTGTCATGATTTACCTCTTAGAACATGAGTGTGACGATCGTATAAAGTCAATTGATTGAGCCAGTTTTAATCTAATAACATTTGTTTTGACAACTGTTAATTCAGTTAATAACAACTTAGCTACTTTACTTAATTTTTACTATCAGCGGTTAGGTTTTTGGTAACGCTCATTTGATGATAAGTACTTACTACCTTCTAGTTGGGTAGCTTTTGCATCCTAATATCACGTATCTGCTATAAAGCACCTTTGAGCCATTGTGGTTGATTTGCTATGTTTTGACCAATGGTCTTAATATGATTACCTACCGTATCATAAGCGATGACATCGAACCGGCAATCATAATCCTCATACTCAGGATGCTGTTGCAAAAAATATTGCGCCGTTTTAATCACTTTACGTTGTTTGCTTGCCGTCACGCTCAGTGCAGCACCACCAAAACCTGAACGCTGCCGTTGACGCACTTCAATGAATATCAGTGTCGACCATACTGAACCTGTCTCCAGCATAATCAAATCCAGCTCACCCACTTTGGGCTGCTGCCAATTTTGGGCAATCAAAATCAATCCTTGCGATTGTAAAAACTCACACGCCTGCTGCTCGAACAGACTGCCTTGGCGCTGCTTTGGTGAAGTGAGGCTCAAAGGTTTATGGCTGCACATAAGGTCGATGGGTCTGGTTAACATTTCAGAATTATCATAGCACATCATGCTAAACTAGCCACTTTCGCGTGCAGATGCTGGTATGGTGTTTTATGCTTTTCTTAAGCCCTATTTGATGAAGCACTTTTGCATTTGTTATTAACCAGTTTTGTCAGTCAGCGCGCCACATTATATTTTAATTCCCGCTTTTAATACTCCGAGGTTTTCATGTCTAGCCCTACCGCGATGCCAGCTTGTCTATATATCGTTGCCACGCCGATTGGCAATATGAGCGATATGACGCCGCATGCCATTGACGTTTTAAAGCAAGTCGCCATCATTGCCTGTGAAGACACCCGTACTTCAGGTAAGCTATTGTCGCATTTTGGCATTGATACCAAAGGCAGTAAAGCCGACGACGAAAAAGAGTCAGAAGCTCCCAACACTAAAAATAATACCGATAATAACGTGACAGACGCTGATATCGCGACCAAGCAAAAAGGTCATAACAAGCTTTGGGCATACCATGAACACAATAGTGCCATTCAAACACCCAAAATTATCGAGATGATCGAGCAAGGTCATTCGGTTGCTTTGATTAGTGATGCCGGTACGCCACTCATCAGTGATCCAGGTTATCAACTGGTACAGGCCGCTCATGCCGCAGGCGTTAGAGTCTCTCCTATCATTGGTGCCTCTGCTGCCATTGCCGCACTGTCAGTCGCAGGATTGCCCTCAGACCGCTTTAGCTTTATTGGGTTTTTACCCGCCAAAACCCACGGTCGCCAAAAACAGCTTACGGCTCTAAACTCACGTACCGAAACGCTGATATTTTATGAAGCGCCGCATCGTATTATCGCCAGTTTAGAAGACATGGCGGCGGTATTTGGCGCAGATCGTGAAGTGACGTTTTGCCGTGAATTGACTAAGACCTTTGAGACTGTCCATAAAAGTACCCTTGGCGATTTGGTGGAATTTGTCAAAGCTGATGACAATCAACAGCGCGGTGAGATAGTCGTGGTCGTCGCTGGCGTGAATGTGGCGCAGGATGCGGATGACATCAGTATTCATGATAAATTATTGCAGCGCTTGCTTGAGGACTTATCGGTTAAAAAAGCCGCTGCATTGGGCGCTGATATCACGGGCGTAAAAAAGAATGCGCTATATCAGCGTCTGCTTGAGCTACAAGCTGACTAATTTTGACTATAAAAAATAGGCATTTATAACTTAATTGAGGAGAAGTGAGCAATGTACAATGTAATGGCGATAGGCAACGCATTGGTTGACCATGAATATGTATTGTCAGATGCGGCGCTAGATGAAACCGATTTGACCAAAGGCAATATGACGCTGGCAGGTATCGACGAGCAACAGCAATTGTTGGCGTATTTTAAGCTGGCAGAAATTGCACCTTCAAAGCAGGCTGGTGGTGGCTCAGCGGCTAATACGATGTATACCTTTGCCAGTTTAGGCGGCAAGCCATTTTATGCCTGCCGCGTTGGTGACGATCAACAAGGCGAGTTTTATCTAAAAGACTTACATGAAGCAGGTGTTGCAACTTCAGAGAAATCTATCCATGCAGGCGGAGTAACGGGTTCATGTGTGGTCGCAGTGACTGAAGATGGCGAGCGCACCATGCAAACTTATCTCGGTACTTCAAGCGAAATCACCGCAGAAAATGTCGATTTTGATGCGCTGACACAAGCTGACTGGCTATATATAGAAGGCTACTTGGCCATGACTGAGAGTATTCAGCCTGCCATGACTCAGTTGCGTCAACAAGCAGGGATTCATTCTACAAAAATTGCCGTAAGTTTTGCTGATCCTGCCGTGGTGAAGTTTGCTAAAGACGGTTTACTCAATATGCTGGGCAATAAAGTGGCAGTGATATTCTGTAATAGTGAGGAAGCCAAACTCTTTACGGACAAAAAACAAGTCAAGGCAGCCGCACGCGCACTGCTTGAGTATTGCCAGACAGCAGTCGTCACTGATGGTGCCAATGGTGCAACAATCGCTCATAAAGCTGATGATAAATCAGAGATTGAGATTTATGAAGTTGCTACACCAATCGTTACTAATGTCATTGATACCAACGGTGCCGGTGATAATTACGCAGGAGCATTTTTATACGCGTTGTCGCAGCACTATAGCTTGCCTGAATGTGGTCGTCTTGCCAGCGAAGTGGCGGCGCAGGTGATTCAACAGTTTGGACCACGATTAGCCTCACAAGATTATAGAGATATTGCGAAGCGTGTACTATCTGCTTAACTTATAAAAATCTGTCATTGCCAATAATAAAAAAGCCCATCTCAATTGATATGGGCTTTTTTATTATTAATCATGAGACAAGTTATTCAGCTCACATTGCTCAGCTCACATTGCTCAGTTCAATAAAAAGCGTTTAATACTAAGCCGAGGCTAATGCTTGCGCAAGATCCGCTTTGATATCTTCGATGTGCTCGATACCAATTGATAGACGTACCATATCAGTGCTTACACCTGCATTTTCGAGCTCTTGCTCATTGAGCTGGCGATGGGTGGTCGTCGCTGGATGACAGGCTAGTGATTTGGCATCACCGATATTGACCAAACGAGTAATCAGCTGCAGCGCATCGATAAAGCGCGCACCTGCTTCCAGACCACCTTTAACGCCAAAGGTTAGGATGGCAGATGGCGTGCCTTTCATGTATTTCTTAGCAAGCTCATGCTCAGGATGATCAGGTAACCCTGCATATTTCACCCAAGCAACTTTATCATGGTCACGTAGATATTCTGCAACGGCTTGGGCGTTCTGTACATGGCGCTCCATACGTAGACTCAATGTCTCCATACCCTGCAAAATACCAAAAGCATTGAGCGGGCTAAGTGCCGCGCCCGTATTACGCAGCGGTGCCACACGAGCACGAGCGATAAAGGCTGCTGCGCCCACGTCTTTGACAAAGTTCACACCGTGATAACTATGATCTGGCGTGTTCAATAACGGGAAACGCTCAGGATAGTCGCCCCATGCGAACTTACCACTATCGACAATCGCACCACCAATCGAGGTACCTGTACCACTCATATATTTGGTCAACGAATGAATCACGACATCTGCACCAAACTCAAAAGGACGACATAACGCAGGCGTGGCAACCGTACTATCAATCACCACTGGCACACCATATTCATGTGCGATATCACTCAGCGCTTGAATATCAACGATGTTACCTAATGGATTACCGATACTTTCTGCAAAGACCATCTTAGTCTTATCATCGATCAAATCACGAATCGCCTCAGGATTTTTGTGATCAAAGAAGCGGACTTCGATACCTTGACGCGGCAATGCATGGGCAAACAAATTATAAGTACCGCCGTACAAGGTCGACACAGCAACGATATTATCGCCCGCTTCACAGATGGTTTGGATCGCATAAGTGATGGCTGCCATGCCAGATGCTACTGCAAGGGCACCGATACCACCTTCGAGCGCCGCGACGCGCTCCTCCAATACGGCATTGGTCGGGTTCATGATACGGGTATAAATATTGCCTGCAACTTTTAGATCAAACAAATCAGCACCATGCTGAGTGTTATCAAAAGCATACGAGCTGGTGTGATAAATAGGCACTGCGACCGCCTTGGTCGTTGGCTCAACGCTATAACCAGCGTGAATAGCCAAGGTCTCAAGACGTTGAGGAGTCGCTGATTTTTGGGCTGTTTGCTGGGCTGCTTGTTCGTCACTCATCATATATTCCTTTATTTCGATAAAAGTTATTAATCAATAAATGACTAATCAACAAATTATTAATTAACAATATGTCACTGAAAATTCAGCTAAAAAACAATCTACCAAATCATAGCAATAAAAAAGCCAAGTTCATCAAAACTTGGCTTTTTAATTAAAATAACTCTTCAGACATTACTTAACGCTTTGGCTTTTACTGAGATTTCTATTTATAGTAAGCGTTTTCTGTACGGGTATGATCGGTTTCATCAATGACTTGGGTCAGCTCTGGAATTTGTTGTTTCAGCTGCACTTCAACGCCTTGACGTAAGGTCATGTCAACGGCTGAACAGCCTTGGCAACCACCACCAAACTTCAATACCGCAGTCAGACCAACGCCTTCTTCATCAATCAGTTCAAGCAACTGTACGTCGCCACCATGCGCCGCTAAGCCGGGATTAATCTCTGACTGCAATACGTAGTTGATACGCTCTTCGACACTGGCATCCGCACCCACTTTAGGCACTTTAGAATTTGGCGCGCGGAAGGTCAGCTGACCACCAAAACGGTCTTTATTATAATCAATCACCGCATCCTCTAAATAAGGAACTGACGCCGCTTCGATAAAGGCAGAAAAACTGTCATACGTAAAACGCAGGTCAGCACTATCCTCTTCGCCCGGTTGATTATAAGCCATACAGCACTCTGCACGCGGCGTACCTGGATGCTCAACGAAAATACGCACGCCGATACCATCGGTATCCTGCTTGGATAACAAATCTGCTAAGTAGCTTTGGGCTGACTCAGTAATAGTAATATTGCTCTTTGCTACAGTTTGTTCAGTATCTAGCGCTGATTCATAGTCTGCTGACTGGTCTAGTTGGCTCTCAGCTTGGTTGTGCTCACTCATAATATGTCCTATGCGTTATGACACAAACGCTATATCTGTCATGGCTACTGTGTCGTGAATTTAAAATTAGGTAGCGGGTATAAGTTATATGGGTTATCAATCATTACGGTCTGTTGTCTTAGAATGTTGACTGCCGTTGTTATAACATTTTGCTCAATTTATAGCAGCTATTATAACGTACTCAGCCGACAATTCCGACTGCGCTACTGTGAATTAAACCAAAATGCTTACAAATGACTGCTATCGGTTTTATCAATGCTTTATTAACAATGACGAAATAGTTACGATAAATAGCGCTTATCTAATGATTGATATATCCCCTACTATATAAAGACAGCAACCGTGATTATCAAGCACCTAGAACACTAACTAACCACCTACTTTCTTCCGAATACTACGGCATGTCTAACACTGTGTGAGACCATACAACCAAAGCACTTATCATGCTTGCTATTTTCTAGCGCTAGTTTTAGATCTATTTACAAGGTAAAGTGTATTGTCCTAAATATCTTCTTATAGGTTTACTTATTGATCATTATATTAGGCATTCTTGTTGCCCTTATTATAGTCGTCGCGCTTTTAGTACCGGAGGGTGTTGACTATACCAAAGCTGTAAAAGAAATTATGTCTCGCTATATCAAAACTCATGTAGCGTTGGTATTTTTTCATAATCCATTACTCCAGTTGATATTCTTTTATATTGACTATAGAGATCGCTTAGATATCGAAGAAAAGAGGATGTTCAAGCGTTATTTTATAACGCAATTTTTTAGCATCTTTATATTTATTACTATAATTTTCATTGTTAAACATTACATTTAAGCTAGCAGAAATTTCATATTTTAGTTGAATCAATCTTATGATGACACAAACACTGAATCTAGTAACGACCAAAGACGACGAACAAGTAGCCGTTTGGAAGATTGTAGATAATACAAAAGACGAAACAAAGAGCGATACCTCTACCACTAATACCTTTGCCATAAAAGCGCAAAACATATTTTTGACGCACGGCACGTTTTCGGACAAACAAACCTGTTTGAAAATCGCTGAGTATCTAGCCCGCCTCGGTCATCATTGCTACATCATGGAATGGCGCGGTCATGGCGCAAGCTCAATACCCAAAGAAAAATTCAACTTCGAAACGGTTGCAACCTATGACTATGAAGCGACTTTTCGCTACCTTTTTGAGGAATTAAAACTCGATAATCTACATTGCGTCACCCATAGCGGCGGCGGAGTTGGTTTAACGATGTTTTTGATCCAGCATCCCTGCTATATCGATAAGATAATAGCGCCAGCATGTTTGCCTGCCAAGCTTATGGCGCTGCAATAAATCCGATAAATCATACTAAAATTCTTGTAGCAAAATTATTCACGTGGCTGGTTGGCTACATCCCTGCTAAAAAAATCAAGCTAGGGCCTTTTAATGAAAGCTATCATATGATGAGCCAGTGGTACGACTGGAATCTACAAAAAAACTTTAACAGCAGTTTCTTAAGCAACGTACATTTAAGACAGCCAGCATGGATACATTCGCCGCTGATGATGCACCTTTAGACTACCGGCAACAGATGCCAAAAATCACGATACCTATCTATGCTATCAGCGCAAAAGGCGACAATTTCATCTCCCCTACTCGTGGTTGTCAGCTGTTTTTTGAACCCTTTAAAAACCCTGCCAATATTTTTCGAGAATACTCGCTCAGCCATGGGGATTTGGACGATTATACGCACAGCCGCATTATGATCAGTCGTAACGCCGCTCACGAAATTTGGCCAACAGTTACCGCGTGGATTGAGCAGCATGCCCGTTAAAATAGCGGTGCGGTTGTAGCCTAACTACAGCATGGTAAGGACTATAACCAAAAACCGCACACCTCTAAACATCTTTATACTTGTCAGCGAGTGATAGGCTGTGTCAGTATTGGCGTCATTACTTTTTACTCAATAAATTTTAACCAATGAAATATCCGTAGTAGGAAAGTGGCGTATATGAGCGAATCATCAGAGCAAAGTTCAGCTAAAGACAATAAACACTATCGTTATTTGGTTTTATCGGGCGTTTCCAGCCTTCCATCGTGGACATAAGGCAGTCATCGACGAAGCATTAAAGCGTGCTGATAATGTCATTATGTTGATCGGCTCTGCTAACTTACCGCGTAGTTTACGAAATCCCTTTAGCGTCGCTGAGCGTGCTGCCATGATTAAAGGCGCGTATTCAGCAGCAGAAGCAGCACGTATTCACTGCGTTGCTCTAGATGATGCACTCTACAACGACACGCGCTGGCTACAGTACGTGCAAGCAGGCGTGAAGTCTGTTACTGGTGATTTGCAAACTGATATCGGCTTGATTGGTCATTCCAAAGACAGCTCCTCGTATTATTTATCGCTATTCCCCAACTGGGCGTCCGTCTCAGTACCGAGCTATCACAATCTATCCGCTACCCCGATTCGCGATAGCTATCTAATGGGTGCGACCCCGACTCCTGAACGCACGCCTGAGTCGACGCGCAAGGTTTTGAATGACTTCAAAAAAACAGACGAATATCAAAATCTGCACGAAGAAGCCGACTTTATTGATAAATATAAAAGACAGTGGGAATCAGCGCCTTATCCACCAACCTTTATGACAGCAGATGCCCTGATTGTCCAGTCAGGACATATTCTATTGGTTGAGCGCCGCAGCATGCCAGGGCGCGGACTGTGGGCATTACCAGGCGGCTTTTTAAATCCAAAAGAGACCTTATTCGATGCCTGTATCCGTGAGCTACGTGAGGAGACTCGCCTAAAAGTCCCTGAACCAGTATTGCGCGGCTCTTGTCATAGTCAGCATACCTTTGACGATCCCTATCGTTCAGCACGTGGTCGCACGATTACCCAAGCCTTTTATTTTCAGCTGAAGAATGACCCAAAAGGCTTGCCAAAAGTAAAAGGCGGCGACGATGCAGCCACGGCTTTTTGGCTACCACTCGCTGAGCTTGACGCTACCATGATGTTTGAAGACCATTATGCAATTATTACTAAAATGGTCGGTTTGTAGGATTTTATCAGGCGATTATCCGATTTTTCATTAACAATTTTCCACGCCCAAGCTGATAGACAGCAAGGGCTAACCGCCGTAACTGTTCTTTCATTAACGCAGCTACGGCAACTCAAAGCAGAGGAGTTCTGTGATGTATACCAGCAATTTAAACAATTTAATGCTAAATAGCGACAGCTACAAAACCTCACATTGGGTGCAATACCCAAAAGGTAGTGAGTACCTGTCCAGCTATATTGAGGCGCGTAAAGGCGACTACGATGTGGTGTTCTTTGGCTTGCAAGCTTTATTAAAGAATATCTAAGCACGCCAACCACTCATCAAGACATTGATGAAGCCGAAATGGTCATTCAAGCACATGGTTTGACCTTTAACCGTGCTGGCTGGGAGCGTTTGGTTGATAAACATGGCGGCTACATGCCACTGCGCATCGAAGCCATACCTGAGGGTAGCATCGTGCCAGTATCCAATGTAGTCTGCCAAGTTATCAATACCGATCCTGAGTTTTATTGGCTGCCAAGCTATATCGAAACGGCGCTACTCCGTGCCATTTGGTATCCATCAACCGTCGCTAGTGTCTCGCATTATTGCAAAGGCATTATTCGTCAGGCGTTAGAAAAATCAGCAGACAATACCGAATCGCTCACTTTTCGTTTGCACGATTTCGGCTCGCGCGGGGCATCTAGTCAAGAGTCTGTCGCGCTCGGCAGCCTAGCGCATTTAGTGAACTTTGCTGGAACCGATTCGATGACGGCGTTAGTCGCTGCCAGCCGCTGGTACCACATGGATAAAGACATGCCCGCGTTTTCTATTCCTGCCGCTGAGCATAGCACCATGACCGCGTGGGGTCGTGACGGCGAAACCGCTGCTTTTGCCAATATGATTGAGCAGTTTGGCGGCGTAGGTAAAAGCTTCTCAGTGGTCTCTGACAGCTATGACTTATGGAACGCCATTGATAATATTTGGGGCGGCAGCCTGAAAGACGACGTCAAAAACATGGGCGGCACCTTAGTCATCCGACCCGATAGTGGTGAGCCTGCCAAAGTGGTTCGCGAAGCCTTAGAGCGCTTGGCAGTAAAATTTGGAACGACGATTAATAGTAAAGGTTATAAAGTGCTGCCTGATTATGTACGTGTCATCCAAGGGGATGGTATCAGCCCACAAAGCTTAACTAAGATCATTGAGGTGATCATGAAAGCAGGCTTTAGCGCAGATAACGTGACCTTTGGTATGGGCGGTGGTCTATTACAACAAGTCAACCGCGACACCATGAGCTGGGCGATGAAAGCCAGCGCTATCTCTATCGATGGCACATGGACAGACATCTATAAAGACCCGATTACCAGCCGCTCAAAACGCTCAAAGAAGGGACGTTTGGCGCTGGTCAAAAACAGCAATGGACAGCTAAAAACCATCAAGGCTGAAGACCTAGCTGCAGACGCAGATAACCTACTGCGTGATATTTATGTCGATGGTAAATTATTAATTGAAGACAATCTCACAACTATTCGGAAGCGTGCAGGATGGTAGCAATATGATAAATAGCAATAAAATCGCCTCGGTGGCAAGAGATGTACTGCTTGCTCCTATTTATCTTTATCAAGGGCGCAAAATTAAGCGTGATACGGTACGTCTACCTGAGCCAAATGGCGAAAGGCACGGGCAAGTTCAATTAAATGACGCGATTGAGTCGCTAAAAGAAGCGCACAAGCGGACATTAAACCTAATGGTCGTTGGCGATTCGGCGGCGGCTGGCGTCGGTAGTGAGACGCAGCAAGAAGCGCTTGTCGGTAACTTAATTCCTGTTTTGACGCAGCAGTTTGCTATCCAAAATCAGTTTGATATACTGAACTGGTCATTGCAAGCGACAACGGGGCATACCAGCTTTGATATCTTGCGTAGGCTTTATGTTCTACTCGCGCCTAGCCAGCCTGTTGATGTGATGGTGCTGAGTGTCGGCGTCAACGACACCACCTCTAAAGTCTCTGTGGATAAATGGCAACAGCAAATTGAAAGTATCATTGCTATCGCTCAGCGTAAATTCGGCGTGCGAGAGTTGATTTTTTTAAGCCTGCCGCCGATGGCACAAATGCCTGCGATACCTGCCCCGCTAAGTAACTTTGTGGGTGCTAAAGCCTCTATCCTTGATAACACGTTGCAGCAAGTTTGCGCCGCTCATGATAGTGTCACCTACATGGCCACTGACTTTCCACGAATGATAGCAGAGCATTCGAACGGTACTCCAATCGATATCAAAGTGATGTTTGCCAGTGACGGTTTTCATCCTAGCAGCCTCATGTATGGCTATTGGGCGCAGCAATTGTCAGAGTTGATTATACAGTTACTGAACCCTTCCCCTTCCGATGGTGAGTTGACTGATTAAAAACCATTGAGCCGTTACTTCTAAAACTTAAAACAAAAAAACCGCTGAATAGTCAGCGGTTTTTTTATGTTCTTAATACTATAGCTGTGCATGTTTGAAAAAACACATGCTCAAAATAATATCACGCAATAGGTGTGAATTATTCTGCAGCGTCAGTATCAGCAGCTTTCTTACGGCCACCAAATGCACCAAAGCGTTTGTTGAAGCTAGCAACACGACCTTCAGTAGAAGTTTTGCGTTGTTCGCCAGTATAGAATGGATGCGACGCACTTGAGATATCAAGTGGGTAGTATGGATATTCTGACCCTTCGTATTCACGAGTGGTTTTGGTTTTAACGGTTGAACGAGTTAAGAAAAACACGTCAGCGTTAGTGTCATGGAACAAAACTTCTTGGTAATTAGGATGGATATCTTTACGCATAATAAACTCTCTATGTCCGATGTATGTATAGCACTCTTGAACACCATCTTAGACGATGTGTCAAACAAGTCATGACATACGTAACTGAGGCACTAAGGACATTGATAAGTATGGCAGCTGCATCACTGGCTTATTCCAGCACCCAACACCATTCCTCTGCTCACTTAGCCTTTCCCCAGCGGGAAAATCAAACCGCGATTTTAACGGTTTTTACCGCTAGACGCAAGCAGCAGTTGTGAGTGATATATGTGATAAGTTATCACCAAAATCTCTATTTTGTTGAGAGGTATACGGTATGTTAGTATAATATTAAATTAGTTCAAATAATCAATAAATATCTTAAGTTTAGATCTAGTTAATAATTATTTTCGATGTTAATCATTTGTTAATGATGATGGATACTGTCTGATGTCGCCTCATTAATCAAGCACCCACTATTTATAAACACTCAATAAGGACAATATAATGATAAATACTGTTATGAAGAATAGCGCAAAAGCCTGATTATCAGCTCAGCACTGGCACTCACCACTATTGCAAGTGCGGCATTACCTAGTCAATGGCAATTAGACGACTCGCACACCCGTGTGGGATTTTCTGTCAATCATTTAGGATTTTCGACCACCATGGGTCATTTTAACGACGTCAAAGGGGTCATTAATTACGACGTCAAATCACCCAGTAAAACCAATATGAGCTTCACCATTGCAACCGATAGCATTGACACCAATTGGGATGCACGTGATGAGCATTTAAAAAAGGCTGAATTTTTTAACGTCGCCAAATATCCAACCATGACCTTTAAATCAACCAGCGTAAAATTTATAAATCCGCAACAAGCCAAGGTCACAGGTGACTTTACTATGTTAGGTCAAACCAAACCATTAACTTTGGATGTGACTTTGAATAAAATCGCCAACAGCCCTCTTACCAAAGAACCAGTTATTGGCTTCCGTGCAACGGGTAATATTGATCGCGCAGCCTATGGTATGACAGCTTTCGCAGATGGCATTACCACCAATGTCCCGATCCAAATCGATGGTGAGTTGATAGAGAAAAAAGCGCAAACCAACAAAAAATCTAAATAAGTCTAATTTTTAGCCAAGCACAAATCGCTACTTCCTCTACATACTCTCTCTACATACTCTAAAAAAAGCAGCCATCATAGTGGCTGCTTTTTTGACAATAATGAATCAACTCACTCGACATTTATATATATTCAATAAATCGCATAAATACTTCCCATCTGCTTGTTAACCTCAGTTTTTATTGTTATATTCATATATACGGATTTACGAATATAAAACATAACGCTGAGGGAGCAGAAAGATGGATACAGTACAGGTAGACTTTACCGAGATAAATACTGAATGGGATAAAAACATCGCTGATTATCACTTTGATATTTATCACTTATCTGGTTGGATTGCTGCGTCAGCTATTGTCGATAAAGGCACTCCTCAAGGAGTGATTGCCACTTATAACAATAAAAAGATCTTTTTGCCTCTCATTATAAGAGAAATCGACTCAGAGCATTGGGATGCTACCTCTACTTATGGTTACGGCGGCCCTGTCATGGATAAGTCTCTCACTGATGCCGAATTAGACATAATATTGGCAGAAGTAAGAGGTTTTCTCTTAGCAAAAGGCTGTGTGTCTTTATTCATGCGACTGCATCCAATCATCAATAAAGAGTGGCTACCAACGGTCGGCAAAGCACTCACTCATGGATTGACATTGATGTCTGACTTGGGTAAATCTGAAGAGGAACACTGGAGCGAGACTCAAAATCGTCATCGTAGAGGCATTAAAAAAGCCTTAAAAATGGATGTCGTGACAAAAATTGAGCGTTTAACCAGAGAGAATGCAGTGATGTTTTCTAATATTTACAAAGAAACGATGGCGCAGGTGAAGGCAGATCAGTACTACTTCTTTGATGATGATTACTTTTTTAATTTGCTCGAAAATTTGCAAGACAGAATACTACTGATAACTGCCTATCAGGATAATAAAGCCATTGGTTCCTCTATCTACACAATCTGTAAAGAATCGGGCATCATGCAATTTCATCTCGGAGGCACGCTCAACGCCTATACCCATCTACAACCTTCCAAACTTATTACCCATGTGGCTCGTGATTGGGGCCGAACCAACCATTATAAATTACTGCATCTTGGCGGCGGCGTAGGCTCTAATCTAGATTCTTTATACGAGTATAAAAAAGGGTTTAGCTCACAAGAGTTATTATTCAAAACTTATAGACTCGTCGTTAATCCAGCAAAATACGAAGCATTAGTCGCTGATAGCTGGTTCACCGAAAATGATTTACGCTCCGACTTTTTCCCTTTATATAGAAAAGAGCCTACTAAAGAAAGTATCTTGGAGACTGAACAAGCGGAAGCTTTGGCAGATATTTGATCGCGTTATTTTACGATTCTAATCATTCAAGCCAATAAAAAGCAGCCATTACAATGGCTGCTTTTTTGATGCTAATTGTCTTTCATTTCGGTAGACAATGGCTTACTTTACTTGGTTTTGACGATATGCCAAACGCCCAGTTTATTGTCGCCATCTTTATCGCCCACCTTTGTATCATTGGCATAGAAATATAACGGTTTACCATTTACCGCCCATTGATACTTGCCATCTTCGCGCTGAAACGCTGCAAACTGCCCTGAAGCTTTGGCATTACTCGGTGCCATAAATGCGGGCCAAGCAATTAGACAAGCACTCCCACACTCTGATTTGTTCATCCCATCTTTGTCAAAGGTATATAAGGTCATGTGATTGCTTGCATCGACTAACATGCCGTTTTTACTCGCGACTGGCGCGGTATTTTTATTGGTGGCTTGTACATCATGCATGCCAGAATCATCATTGCCGAATACATTGTTTAACGTGGTACAACCAGTAAGCGTTAAAACACCGGTGAGAGCCGATAATATAAGCATACGTTTCATAATAACTTCCTTGTCATTTTGATTGTGATTGTCATCATAAATTTCTATTTGGATTTTTCTCATCGTCAGACCATTTAAATGGCAAAAAAACCTACCGCTGACTTCAAGCAGTTTTAATATAGCATATGCAACAGCGCAGTCGTTTCTATCCATATATAAATTTACAAAAGCTTATGTATTTGCAAATTGGGTAAACTGGCATAGCCATTGCTATCAAGCGCCATAGCCATTCATTGACAAAACTCACCTATCTACTTACGTATTTGCCATCATATTGGTTATCATTTTTCGTAGAATACCCTATATACATTAAGAATTACTACACAATGACAAATATGACCCTTGCGGCTTCATATGGATATTGAACTTGACGTCCTTTGCACGCATATCAATAGTTATAAACGGCTTAGAACAACATCCATTAGGACAAATTTTTTAAAATAAGATTTTAGAATAAAACATTTAACAAATACACCGAGCATGACCTGCTGTAACTGCTATTAAGGATATAACAACGACAATGACTCACTCTTTCATTAAAAACCCAGTGAAAAACCAAGCGCACTCTGCCAAACGTGTCGGTATTCTTGGTGGTGGTACGGCAGGAGCAACCATTGCTATTCGCCTTGCGGCATTGGGGCTTGAAACCTATGTATTTGAAAAAAACAAATCGCTGATTGATGGTCCCCCGATGTGTCACTTGCATGCTGGCGGCAATCTATACCGCGAGATTCCTGATGAAGATTGTGTGGCTCTCCTAAAACAATGTATCGATATATTGCGCCTTTATCCTTATACCATCGATGTTCGCCCGACCGTATTTGCTGTGCCAACCCGCGATGAAGGCTTGCCAGAAGATTTGCTACCACGTCTTGATATCTTGACTGATGCGTATCGTAAGCTTATCGCCGAAGATGCTAATAACAAAGTGTTGGGCGCACCTGAAAACTATTATCAGCTTTATAGTCATGAGCAACTCATTGCGCTGTCAGAACGTGAACAAGTCACTGTGCCGCGGTCGGTTGATGAATGGATGATACCAGTAGCTAAGTATTTGGACTTAAATAAAGTCAAGTTTCCACTGATTGTCGTGCAAGAGTACGGCTGGAATATTTTTCGCTTGGCAGCCTCTGCGCAATTGGCATTAGCAGATTATGAGCATGCTCACGTCTTTACCGATACGCAGGTTAAGCAAGTCATGCCTGTTGATTGTGAAAACTGCTCAAACGCAGACCACCACGTCACTAAATGGCGTATTGATTATCAACGAGCTGCCAGCTCTGAAACTAAGCTTACAACCAAATTTGCAACTGAAAATACAACTGAATCTATCGAAGTGGATTACTTAATCAACGCTTGCGGTTTTCGTACTGGCGTCATCGATGATATGGTCGGGGTCAAAGTCACGCGTATGGTCGAGTTTAAATCGTCTTATATTACCCACTGGAATGATACTGGCGGACAGATACCGGAGATTATCGTTTATGGCAGTCGCGGCACACCAGAAGGCATGGCTCAACTCACGCCTTATCCCGGTGGTTATTTTCAAATACATGGCATGAGCAAATTTATCACGCTATTCAATGATGGCTTGGTCGCCTCTAGCAAAGACAGCGCCCAACCTAAGCTGCCGCCGCAGTATGTACACTATATCGAAGATGGCTGGGATAAGGCACCGTTACAAGCGCGTAGTCAGCAAGCGATTGATTATGTAGCGGAGTTTGTACCGACATTCCATAGCGCACGTACGGTCGGTAACGCGCTATATGGTGGGCAGCAAATTCCTGGTGAGGACGATACGCTGCGAGTAGCTGATGTAAGCTTGTACTCTAATATTCGCTATGCTCGTGCGGAAAACGTCAAAGCATCATCAACTTTGATTGCTGCCGATCAAATCATTGATGAATTGACTGAACTTGGCTTAATCGATCATGACACGCCAGCCAACCGCAATCGTTATGCTCATAATTGGGCGTATTTAACAAAACACGATAGTACGGCGATTGATAAAGTCGCACGTACACTGGCTGATCAACGAGGCTTTCCATTAGCAATGGCTGATGTGAATCACGGTATTGGCGAGACAACCTTAAAGGGTTTCAACACCGCTAATGATGCAAGTGCTACTGAGATATAAAAAGCGTTCTATTAAAAATTGCACAAAAAAAGGAGAGAATGGCTAACGATCAGCCCTTCTCTCTTTTCTTATGCATAAAACATTTATATATAAAAGCATTTATAAATAAGAATACGTACTCTTAATTACCAGCCATTTTTTCAGTATCGACTGCATCATCTATTTTTACGACTGTTTTTAATAGCTCAATGGCTTCATTAATCGTGTTACATACCACCAAACGCTCCAGATCTTCTTGCTTCATAAAACCTTGGTCAGCCGTATATTTTAAGTGCTCGATCATACGATCATAGAAACCATTGATATTCAAAATAATCATCGGTTTTTCATGTTGATAGAGCTGACGCCACGTGGCGATTTCCATAATTTCCTCTAAAGTACCAAGCCCGCCCGGCAAGGTAATAAAGGCATCGGCATACTCCGCCATCACGGTTTTGCGAGTGTGCATGGTATCTGTCAAATGCAGGCGAGTCAGCTGCTCATGAGCAATCTCATGTTTGAGCATAAAGGTTGGAATCACACCAACCGCTTGCGCACCGCCTTGAATCACCTCATCTGCAACGGCACCCATCAGCCCGATGCTCGCGCCGCCGTAGACCAAACCCATGCCATTGTCGGCAAGCGCACTACCCAACTCGCGGGCTGCCTGCTCATAGACTTCATTATTGCCCAAACGCGAACCACAATAAACCGCTACCAACGGCATCGTTAACGTTGATTTATCCACTGCTTTTTCAATATTGGTAATGTCTTGACTGGTAATGACTTCATAAGTGTCATTGTTAATTTTCATTTGCATATAGCTTCCTTAATTTTTATATCGATTGTTTTTGTTAAATACTCGTTAAAACCCTAATGGATAATACCACCCAAGATAAATAGCATAGAACTTGAAAGTCACAATTGAACGCCTTGCTTGCCAGCATTTATCTTAACATAAGCGATGCTATCAGGTGGCTATCAGCTAATTTAAGCGGTTTATCACTACGTAATGACTACATTTTAAGAGCAGATTATTGATAAATAATTGCAAATAAATAACCACTCCACACCGTATAGAACCATAACAATATGAAGGTTACAGCATGGAAAATAAACAGTATCAGACGGATATTTATTCACTGAGTATCATGACTGAGCGCAATCAGGCATTGGCAGCGACTGTCTATCGCCCTAAAAACGAGGTAAAAAAAGCGGTTATGATCGCGCCAGCAACGGGTATCAAGCGCCAGTTTTATCACAATTTTGCCACTCACTTAGCAGAAAATGGCTTTGGTGTACTAACCTTTGACAATGAAGCATCGGTGAATCGCTGTCGTCTGCATTGGCTAAATGCGATGCATCGCTGATTAGCTGGGGTCGCCATGATATGCCAGCCGTCCTTGATGCGTTGCAAGATGAATTTGCCGACGCCACTTATCATTTAATTGGTCATAGTGCAGGCGGTCAGCTGATTGGTTTGATGTCAAATTATAGTGCGCTCGCTTCAGTGTTCAATGTCGCCTGCTCATCAGGTCGTATTAAAAATATGAGCATGCCCTATAAACTCAAGGCGATGGGTTTTATGGATGCCTTTATTCCACTCACCAACTTGACGTTAGGGTACACGCCGTCAGATAAAATTGGTATGGGCGAACCGCTACCACGGGGCGTGTCTCGGCAGTGGCGCGAATGGTGTAATGGCGCAGGCTATATCAAAACAGCCTTTGGCAAAAGTATACAAACGCACTTTTACAATGACATTACTATGCCATCATTATGGCTGGGGTTTAGTGATGATGACATTGCCAATAGCAAAAATATGGATGATATGATTCGTGTTTTTACTAAAATGCCAGTCGAAAAGCAGTTTTTAGATCCCAAAGACTTTGGTCTAAACAGCATCGGTCATATGCGCTATTTTAGTAGCAGAACCAACGCTAAAGCCCCACAGCTTTGGCAAATGGCGGTTGATTGGCTAGCTAAGCAGCAATAAGCTCGGTTTAGTTAACCTATTCAAGTGCAATTCTATTTAGGGCGTATTTTTTGCTGCCTGTTCTACTTTGACACGCTTGGTTAAGGCAGAATAAAGCGACGGCTGCATATTGTGGATATTACCCAGCATCCATTTTACGTAGCTGATGGGCACGTCTTTAATCAGCATGCCCTTATGTTTGCCAAAGGCATTTTGCTCACTGGATTGGCTTTATTAGCGATAGCATGGACAACAGCAAAATCCGTCGGTGCAATGGCTAGGCGCTCACAACACGCCTGATAAAGCAAATAACACATACGCGCATCACCCAGCGCATCATGAGCGGCAATCGTCATCCTGCTTGCTTCCTCTTTGCCTAATAATTGCTCGATACATTTGGACTGACCATAAGCACTCCACTCTGGAAAAGCCACACGCGCCAGCCGCACCGTACATATCAACTTAGTAGATGGACTGCCAATAACCCGCCAATCAAAGCGGACATTATGACCAATCAAATACTGTGGCAACTCAAACGCCTCTAAATCAAAGCGCTCAAGACCAGCGACATCATCATCAGTAATGCCATGAATTCTAATGACAACTGGTGATATCGAACGACCACTATTAAAATACTTCATCCACTCAAAACCCGTCATAGCATTAATAGTCGCCACTTGAATCGGACGCGGATCACGACCTTGGTCGGTTTCGGTGTCGATAATCAGCGCAGTATCAGTCATAAAAGTTCAGCCATAGATAGCAATAATAGATAGCAATATTGGTATCTATTGTAACGTTTTAAAAATACGTAAACTTTAAAAGAAACGTTATATTTATGGGGATAAAAACTAGAGATAACAATGGCATACAAAGAATAGATAACTTCACTTATATAATATCAATTGAAGTCCATTTAAAAAACTGAAGAGAGATAGATGCCAGCAGATGACAGTAATCCGCAATTAAAACAAAAGAAAATGCCAACCTTTTTAAGCAGTGCACTCAGTGTGCTCATTAAAGCGGCTGTATTGTTGATGCTATTATTTGTATTTGATAGGCTCTTACCCAGTATCAGCCAACACACTCAGTCATTTGTGATAGCAAAATGGCAACAGCTCAGCTTATTACAGCAAGAACCACCGACGGAAAACAGCTTACCCAGTCCACTTCCAGAACAACATCTAACAGATACATGGGGCGCTGCACGCAGTCAAGGTCGCAGTCATGAAGGTATCGATATCTTTGCCGCACGAGGCACACCAATACGAGCCACAACACAAGGCATCGTCAGCAAAGTTGGTGAAAATACGTTAGGCGGTCGTGTGGTGGTCGTGGTTGGACCAGGCGGCGCAGGGCATTATTATGCGCATTTAGAAGATTATGCAGATATTAGTCCAAACGACTGGGTTGATGCCGGCGATATCATCGGCTACGTCGGCGACAGTGGCAATGCAAAAGGTACGCCGCCACATGTACATTACGGTATTTATATCAATGGTAGTGCAGTGAACCCCTATCCACTTTTACAAAAAAATTAGGGTATCGCAGCTGATCTAATGTGGGCAGCTGGAAATACCATGCTGAACGTCGAGCCCAGCCCTTCTACTGATTCAATTTGTAAATTAGCCTCATGCTGATATAAAACGTGTTTAACGATTGCCAAACCTAGCCCTGTGCCGCCAGTCGCCCGACTACGACCTTTATCAATACGATAAAAACGCTCCGTCAACCGTGCGATATGCTCAGGTGCAATACCAATACCGTTGTCTTCGACGGCAAATCGGCAGCCTTCTGACGTTTTTGTCCAGCTAATGGCGATATTACCGCCCTTGGGCGTGTATTTGATGGCATTAATCACCAGATTAGAAAGCGCGCTATTTAGATACATCTCTGAGCCATACAGTCCGTCATAAGTGTCTATCTGCAAGTGAATGGTATGCCCATATTCTTGATTGTACGCTTGCGCATCATCATAAACATGGGTCAGCAGCTTGGTCATATCAATATAACTGAGCTCATGGGTTTCTTCGATTTCGATGCGAGATAACAGCAATAAGTCATTCACAATTCTATTCATACGCGCAGTCTGTTGGCTCATCAGCTCAAACCCGCGCTTCCAATGCGGCGGCATATCTGGCTGATCCGAAAAATTTTCCAGATAACCCATCATGACGGTCAACGGTGTGCGTAACTCATGCGAAACATTCGCCACAAAATCGCGGCGCATCTCCTCCAAATGATGCAAGCGCGTCACATCATAAATGATGAGCAGCTTCTCGTCACCAAAAGGCGTGAGCTCACACTTTAAATAACGCTTGGGCGCGCGCCACGAGACAATGTGCACACCATCCTGAGCACCATCGTTAGGTTGGTTGTCGCCTGATAATACTGACGAAATTCAGGCGCACTAATAAAGTCAAAAATGCACTTACCTTTATCTGACAACTGTAACAACATTAAATCTTCGGCGGCCTGATTCCACCATTCAAGCCATCATCGTCATTGAGCAAAACCACCGCATCACGCAATGCGCGTAGTGCGCTTCTAATTTTTTTGAGTTGATCTGTTGTATTCTGCTGAGTTGCTAGCAGTGACTTGTTTTGTTGGTCGCCTTGAGCCGATATTAGGGTGTTCATCCATCATCCTTATCACTATTCGCCGTTTTTCACTGTGCTGCGATTGACATACTGCTTTTATAGCGAATAAAAACCGTTCGTTAAATTGGTTCAATAAAGCTAGAAAATCGATAGCCTGTCCCACGTACTGTCTGTATCAACGTATCACATTGATGCGGTCGTAATAATGTCCGCAAACGTTTGATATGCACATCAATGGTTCTATCTTCGATATATACATTACCGCCCCATACTTGGTCTAGCAGCTGCGTCCGCGTATAGGCACGCTCTGGATGACTCATAAAAAATGCCAATAATCGATATTCTGTAGGCCCGACATCAACCACTTTACCAGCCGCTGTCACTCGCTGGCTTTTGGGATCAAGGCTCAGATTGCCGATTTCGATAGGTTTATCGCTACTGAGCGCGTTACTACGCCGCAATACTGCTTTGATTCTGGATATTAACTCTCGTGTCGAAAAAGGCTTGGTCATATAATCATCAGCACCAGCATCGAGGCCATGCACCTTGCTGTCCTCTTCACTTTTAGCCGTCAGCATAATGACTGGTATCTCAGCGAGTAGCTCATCGTTTTTGAGCAATCGGCAAAAATCAATGCCACTTTTATCACCGGGCAGCATCCAATCTAGCAAAATCAGCGCAGGGCGGTGATCGACACTTGTTGGTGCGCCTCAGATACATCCGCTGCCTGCAGACTATCAAATCCCGCCATCTCTAGCGTCATGACGATCATTTCACGAATCGCAGGTTCATCTTCAACAATCAAAATTTGCTCATTATACATACGGCATTCTCAGTGTTAGAGGACAACATTTGGCTGACAAAAAAGGCGATAAATGCTCGCCTGCTGCTCCCTATTAAACGGGGTAATTATGACAGTTTAATGACATTCGACTTTTAAGCGGTTCATAAGTCTCGTGACGGCTAATGCTTGGTTTACTCAATTTACTTCTAACAAGAAATTCAATGGCCCATCATTGACGCTCGACACTTGCATATTGGCACCAAATTGACCAGTTGCCACGTTTGGATATTGCGTGTTGGCATAAGCGACCAATTGCGCAAACAATGCTTGAGCCGCATCAGGTGCCATCGCACCACCAAAGTCAGGGCGACGACCCTTGTCTGTTTTTGCCATTAGCGTAAACTGTGATACCAATAACAGTCCGCCACCAACTTGCTGGACATTTTTATCCAGTTTGCCGTACTTGGCAGGATCATCATCATTGTCAAAAATACGATAGGTAAGGATTTTATCTACCATGCGCTGGGCGCTTGTTATGTCGTCATCAGGCCCTAAACCAATATAAGCCAATATGCCTTGCTCAATCGTACCAACACACTGCGCATCGACGGTGACACTAGCACGGTGTACGCGCTGTATAAGTGCTTTCATTTACGGATTCCTTACCAATTATGCCCATACAATAATACGCCGTCCATGATAAAATACGGCCATTCTCTTGCTTATTAATTATTACATCACACCCTATTTTGGTAGCCTCATTATGAATGTATTCACTACTTTACAACAGCTTGTCCCGCAGCAGCAACTGAGTAAAGTTGCTGGGCGTCTAGCCGCTAGCCGCCATCCTTATGTTAAACGCACGTTTATCCGTAGCTTTGCTAAAGCCTATAACGTCAGCTTGGACGAGTATGAGCGCCAAAGTCTCAACGCCTATGAGAGCTTTAACGATTTTTTTACTCGTGAGCTAAAAGAAGACGCGCGCCCTATCGACATGACGCCTCATGGTATCGTCAGTCCTGCCGATGGTATTATCTCGCAGTTGGGTCAAATTGACGACCATAAATTGCTCCAAGCAAAAGGTCGCTATTATGACGTTGGTCAACTGCTTGCTGACAGTGAAGATGGCCGCTATTTTGCGGATGGCAGTTTTGCGACGGTTTATCTTGCGCCCAGTAACTATCACCGTGTACATATGCCCTTCGCCGGTACTCTAACCAAAACCCGTTATGTACCGGGCACGCTGTTTTCGGTCAACAATACTACGGCAGCAAATGTGCCAGACTTATTTGCGCGTAATGAACGCTTGGTTTGTCTGTTTGATACAGCATATGGTAAAGCAGCGGTGGTGATGGTTGGGGCAATGATTGTCGCTGGTATCGAAACGGTGGCGACTGGCAAAATTGCCCGCACTGACGATATTCAAGAAGCTGAGCACAATATGAGCTTTGAGAAAGGCGATGAGCTGGGTCGTTTTTATTTAGGCTCAACCGCTATTGTGATACTGCCAAAAGGCGCAAAAGCCGATTGGCAAGACAGTATGAAAGCCGATAGTGTGGTAAAAATGGGACAGTTATTGGGTGTCGCTAACACTCCATAGGCAAGCGATTTAACGACTCAAAAAAGCTCAGTTCAGCATCCTAATCTATGTTGAACTGAGCTTTTTATTATGGGTAATTATCTTATCGCAACGTACTAGCTTAATAATAAAAGTAGTTAATAAAAAAAGTAGTTAATAACGAAAGTGTTTGAGAATAGGATAAGCAAATAAGATATTTTCTTCTTGCGTGCCGCGTCCGATATTGTGAATAATCAGCGGTGTACCATCCGCAGCGACTTTATCAGAGACGATACCTGTATGCGGCAAATTGCCATTCGGTAGTCGCCACGTCACCACATCCCCTGCTTGAAAACTGGCTTTATCAGTCGTCGATAATGTCTTTGCGTGACGCGCAAAAAACACTTCAAGATTGGCACTCGGCGATGGTCGATATTCTTATCGGTTGATTTGAGCCCCAAGTCTTTGGATAAGCCGACCAATTTGACTTCATATCATGGTTGACTAATTGCTGTAGATCTATATTTTGCAAGCGATAAGCACGGACGATAACATCGGTACAGACGCCAGTTTCTATCGGCACATCGCCACGCGGAAAATCCAACTTGCGGTAAGCAGGATCATAGCTAGTGGTAATGCCGATCTGTTTTTTGGCATCGTGCGCCAGTTTATCACCATTACTAATAGGTGCGGCGGCCTGCGTTAGTTGCGCCAAAGTTAATAGGCTAACAAAGACGAGCGATTTAGCAAAAACCTTATAAGTGCCAGTAATTCTCATTTAACAATCTCTCTATATAATGGATTTAACCGCTCATTGAGCTAACTATAAATGCTTTACTAGTTGAAAAAGATAAATATTTGCAAACATGTAAACGGCAAAATGATGGCTTTACTTAAGCATCAACCAACCACCCTTGCCGAGTCGCATAGTCGATATTTTTTGATAGCCAATCATGAATGGGAGGAAAGCTGTCTTTGATAAAAGCAAGTGCCGCAGCCACTTGCGAGCACGTGACGTTAGCATCAATCCACGTTTTTCCATTGGTATTTAAATTCAATAAAAAAGGCAATAAGCGATCAACCACTCTGATCAGCTGGGTTTCTTTACTACTACCCGTCTCCTGCTCTTCCCAAATTTCATTTAAATCCATGATGCCATTGCCACGCTCACGTTGTAACCTGGCAATACCAGCACGTTCTTCAATGTGCGCCTCGCTACGACTGTTTGCGAATAAAAACGTATCGCCAGCGTCAATCTCACCCAAGTCATGTACCAACGCCATCTTGAGTAGTTTTCATGATTGACATCTAGCTCAAACTGTTCAGCGATAGACCAGCACGCCATGGCTAAATGCATGAGTGTTCGGCAGAGTTTTCTTTGCGCGTGGTGTGCGTCACATAGCTACGACGATTGATACGTTTAAGCGCATCAAGCTCTAATAAGAAATGAGTGACATGATCTATATCAATGTTTGAGGCAAGCGTTGGGTTGGTTAATAAAAGGGGTTTTGTTGATGGCATAAATTTTCTCTTAATTTTTCTACGAATATATAGCGCTTCATTTTACCTTTACGCATAAGCAAGTATTATACATTTTATGAGCGCTATAAAAGAGCATGCCAACCTATAGCTAATGAACACCACTATAAAAAATAGCGCTTATGTGAGTAAGCGCTATCGGTTCTATCTTGAATAAAAGAACTATTTAATCAAGTTGCTGATGGTTTTAAAAGCAGGGTCTTGACTACTACGGCAAAGCTCAAACAGAATGGTTTCAACCGTGGTAATCACGCCACCAGCACGGCGAATACGGCGTATTGCTTGCTTTTTATCATATGGAAAACGCGAACCGACCGCATCACCAATAATAACCGGCTGCATACCATTATCTAGCAAATCAAGCGCTGTTTGTAGTACACAGACATGTGTCTCTACGCCAAATAGCAAAACAATACTTCGATTTTGCTGCGCTAAATAATGCCACGAATCATCATTATCACAAGCGCTAAAGGTGACCTTTTCAAAGCTTTTAGCGTTATCGCCTTCTAACACCTCGCGTATTTCAGGTAGCGTATCGCCGAGCCCTTTTTTATACTGTTCATTGAGCATGATAGGGATATTCAGTGCTTGTAAACCTTTAATAAGCGTCACTGTTTTTTTGACGATGTTTTCATGGTCATAAATATGCGGTGTTAAGCGTTCTTGAACATCGATTATCATCGCTTGGGTATTTTCGCGAGCAATTCGATAGGTACGGTCGGTAATCATAGTAGACATGGCACACTCCTTGTACGGCTGACTTTATTGTTAAAGGCTATGTTAGTTTTATCATTGATATTGTCTTTATTAGCCTTACTCTTATTTAGTCATAGTTTGCTGAGGGCGTCAATGGAGATAGTCTCTAATAATGATTAATAACAATTCATCACGTTTGATTAATACTGCTTAGCATAGGTTTTTGATTATGAATAGCCAATAACTATATATTATGACGCCTAGCATTACGTAATAAAGACTGTTTTTGAGTCATGACCATGCCCACACCGAAAGCAACGCCAAACATAAGGTTAAAAGATAATACACCATATAACTGAGCGTGTTTATAAATGCAAAGAACATGCTGGTTAAAGTAATGATTAATATCGCAGCGATAGTACCGCCGAATAGCTCTCGATATTTTTTATTAAAAATCTTAAAGGCCACCAACGGTATCGCGATACCAAACAAGCCAAATGTAGCACCCCAAACACCTGCCATGTCCATATCAAAATATAGCACCCCTAAAACATTAGCGAAAATACCACATATAAAAAAGGCAATCGTAAAACGTATAGGACCCAATACTTTTTCCAAAATATAACCTGTAGCAAAAAGCATCCCCAGACTCATTACTAAATGCATAATTCCTACATGTACAAAAAGCGATGTCACTACCCGCCAATACTTACCAGCTTGCAGCGCGTCCATCGTCAACCCACCTACACTATTTACCTGTCTAGATAAAGGATCAATGATATCCATACCCATGAATACGGTCAGTATAAATGCACCTATACAGGTCAGTATTAACACCAACGTCGCAGGTCGCTCTTTATTATTTCTAAACCAAACTACTAGACTTTTTGATACATCACTGACTGGTGCTCGTTTTTTTACAGGCTTTTGTATATGTTTTCGCTTTTGTATATGTTTTTGCGTACTTTTCTTTTCTTGACTATCAAACTCTGCTGCGAGAACTAGCAACAAGCACAGCACCATACCAATAAAAAAAGAACCAAATCCCCAAACAAAATCACGATCTAAGCTATCAGCAAGTAATCCTGTTTCTGGCTTCAATATCAAGGGTGGCAAATTAGATTGCCTATTAGCCGTAGAAATCGTGTGTAAGTAAGCATTTCTGCTATTTGATGATTTAAGTTTCTTAAAGTAGCTGATAGTAGAGAGGTCGTTGGCTTCGTACTTATGGCGCGAGTCGTTAATAAATGCTGAATATTGACTGTCTTTAATACTTTGGTCTGCACGATTATCGTATTTCGTGTGGTAGCTAGAACCTAGCCAAATATTCTCAGCGGCTATAAATGGCGTCGCAATGTAATAATCAATATGCAATGTTGAGTCAAAATTTCGTCCACTGATTACTTGTGTTTCTATAAAAGAAACGCTCTCTAATTTGAGTGGCTCAAAATCATTTACTCTGAAATACTTTTGCTTTGGATAATGACGAATATCATTCAAGCTATTTACTTCAATGACCTCATAAGCCGCTTTGGACAAATAGTTTTGGCTGAGAACGAGCGGTATCACTAATGCTAGAACCATCGTTATAAAAAAGTAGCCTGAACTACTGCGCTTAACCCATTTTAAGGTTAAAAGCTCATACCTCGGCCACATCCAAATACTAACGACTAAAACAGATAACAGAAAAGGAATACCAAAATCCCAATAGCCTTCCTTTAAAGGTAGAATATCTAGATAAATATCAAGCAACCAGCGTAAAGCCCCAAAAAGCAGAATGGTCAGGACACTAAGACCTAAATATGGCAAGAATACTTGCTTTAGTTTTATTATGATCGATTCTTTAGCGCTTAGGTTTTGTGTTCGCTTCTTTTTATCCCTTTTGCTTACTCTTTTTTTGTTTCTGCTTCTATTTTTATCTTTATACCTATACTGGCTTTGCTTATTATTATCCATGCCCTATCACCACAAATCTAGCGTAACTTAAACTGTTGAAATGCTTTTTTATCAATCGTTGCTTTTAAGACTAATAGTAAGCAAATAAACATGCCAATGATAAAAAATCTAAAGAATTTTGCTAACTCTTTATCTGCTTTTTCGTTAAGTGTGCTCAACTGAGATACAAGTATTATTGGGTCATTAATATGTTGCTGACCTGACAATCTAATCGCTTCTAAATAACCATACTTAGTATCTGAGTTTTGCAATTTTTCAAAATAATCAGCAGTAGATATCTCTTCATTTGCATATTGTTGTCTAGAAATCCTTTTAAAATTTTCTATTTGTTGAACTTTCTCTTTTTCTTCAAGATCATTATCAATAACCTTAGTAAAAGCCTGTCCCCACCAGATATCTTTATCTCCATAAAAAGGAGTGGCAAAATATAAGTATATTTTTAACTCTTGTCTAGATTTCCCCATCTCCCTAGTATTGAAGTAAGAAACAACCCCTTGTTTCTCAATACTTTTATTATCAAATTGGAAGTATTTTTGTTTTGGATATAATTTAATATCACTTATATTACTTATATCAATAATGTCATATGCTGCTTCATATAAGTAAGCTTGACTGATTGATATAGGCGGAAATAAAGCAAGTATCATCACCAAGTAAAATACATTAGCGCTATTATCATCAAATAATTCAAATCGTAGCAGTCTAATCCTTGATCGCATTATGACAAGCACTAAAGTAACACTGATAATTATTGGAATAATTAAGTTCCAGACCGTATCTTTTAGAGGCCATATCCCTAGACAGATGTCCAATATCCATCTTATGATGTTGTAGAATAAAATGGCGCCAATACTAAAACCTAAAAAAGGAAGAAAGATATAACGCATTTTTAACTTAAACGCCTCTAAATCTAAGCTCCTCTTATCTAATGATTTCTGATGTGCCATTTATACTCTACCTTTCATTACTATGACTTAAACCAAAAAAAGCGCCTCCAACATTAAGTTAGAGGCGCTCATCTTACAAGATATTAAAACATATTAATCAACAAATATTAGCTTAGCTGAAACTTAAACACGCTCAATAATAGTCGCGATACCTTGACCAAGACCGATACACATGGTCGCTAGACCGATTTCAGTATCTGATTGCTCCATGGCATTTAGCAAAGTAACCGTGATACGAGCACCTGAACACCCTAGTGGATGACCTAAAGCAATTGCGCCACCATTGATATTGACGATGTCTTGCTTATCCGTCAAGTTCAAGGCTTTAAGTACTGATAAGCCCTGCGCTGCAAAGGCTTCGTTTAGCTCGATGGTTTGCATATCATCGATGCTCATGCCAGCACGTTTAAGTGCTTTTTGCGTGGCAGGTACTGGACCGTAACCCATGATAGCCGCATCACAACCAGCGACTGCCATGCTACGGATACGAGCACGTGGCTTTAGACCTAGCTCTTTAGCTTTTTGCGCGCTCATGATCAGCATCGCTGATGCACCATCAGATAATGCAGATGAGGTAGCAGCAGTCACTGTACCACCTACTGGATCAAAGGCTGGACGTAGTTTTTGCATTTGCTCCATCGTGGCATCAGGGCGAATCACTTCATCAACAGTACATAGTTGCAAGCGACCCGCTTCGTCATGACCTTCGATACCGATGATTTCATTGTCAAAACGACCTTCGGTGGTCGCAGCCCATGCACGGCGATGCGACTCAAGACCAAAGGCATCTTGCTCTTCACGAGTGATATTATTCATGCGACCAAGCATTTCAGCAGTTAAGCCCATCATGTTTGACGCTTTGGCATAGTGCTTTGACGCTTCAGGGTTAAGATCAACGCCATGCATCATGCCGACGTGACCCATATGCTCAACACCACCGATGATGAACACATCACCTTGGTTGGTCATGATCTGAGCCGCAGCAGTATGTAGCGCCTGCATAGAAGAACCACACAGACGGTTGACTGTTTGGCCACCAGCAGTTTTTGGAATACCCGCTAGCAGACCGATGTTACGACCGATGTTCAAGCCTTGCTCTAAGGTCTGATTGACACAGCCCCAAATGATGTCTTCGACGTCACGTGGGTCAAAGTCATTACGTTCAACCAATGCACGAACCAATTCAGCAGACATGCTATCAGCGCGGACATGACGGAACATACCGTTTTTGGTTTTACCCATCGCTGAGCGTACGCCATCTACGATGACCACGTCTTTTGGACTTAAAATTGTCATACTATACTTCCTTTTCAATTTTTATTGTCAGTGTAGTCAGCCCATTTCAATGCTATTACTTCGTCAATCTCACTTGAAGTACAATACGTACCTCTGCGCTCGATTTCCTTGTACTAGCATTAAATAAAACTAACTATAATCGTACGTGTGCTATTAAAGATTTGTTATTAAAAAATAGTGCCATTAAATATAAATAGATTAATAGCTCTCACCCTCAAACAGCACACGTACGGCACTTCATCCTAGTAATGACTGCCTATTACGCGGTGGCGTAAAAGGTCTCGCCTGCTGTTGCCATGTCGCGAATCTTTTGCGGGGCTTCATAAGCTTTGCCAAGGTATGCGTATTTTTCACACAGAGCCAAGTAGTTATCTAGACCCATTTGGTCGATATAACGGCAAGGACCACCGCGGAATGGCGGGAAACCAACACCCATAATCATCGCCATATCGGCTTCAGATGGCGTGCTGACAATGTTGTCTTCTAGCAGCGTACAGTTTCATTGCAGAAAGCCAGCATAGTGCGGTCAATAATTGCTTGATCTTCAAACGTTTGTTTGTCGCTATCAGTGGTGGTTTTTAATAGCTCATAAGTGGCTTCATCAGCAACTTTCTTTGGCTTACCGCGCTTGTCCATTTCATACTTGTAGAAACCAACGCCGTTTTTCTGACCTAGGCGTTTGTTTTCATATAAAAGCTCAATAGCGCCTTTATAATCAGGCTTCATGCGGTCAGGGAAACCCTCTGCCATGACTTCAGCGCCATGGACACCAGTATCCAAACCAACCACATCGATTAGATAAGCAGGACCCATCGGCCAGCCGAATTTTTCCATGACTTTATCGACATGAGCAAAGTCAGCACCTTGCTTAAGCAACAAGTCAAATGCACCAAAGTATGGGAACAACACACGGTTCACTAAGAAACCTGGGCAGTCATTAACCACAACTGGCACTTTGCCCATTTTAGAGGCTAGCGCAACGGTGGTTGCAATCGCCTCTTCAGATGATTTCTCACCGCGGATAACTTCTACCAATGGCATACGGTGTACTGGGTTAAAGAAATGCATACCAACGAAGTTTTCTGGACGCTCAAGTGCTTCAGCCAAGAATGTAATAGAGATAGTCGACGTGTTTGACGCTAGGATACAGTCGTCTTTTACCAAGCCTTCCACTTCTTTTAATACCGCACGCTTCACGTTTGGATTTTCTACGACTGCTTCGATAACGATATCAGTCTCAGCAAAATCACCATAATTCAAAGTAGGACGGATACGGCTTAAGGTTTCACCCATTTTAGTTGGGGTCATTTTGCCGCGATCGACCATTTTGCCAAGTAACTTGCTGGCTTCGCCCATACCAAGGTCTAATTGCTCAGACTTGATGTCTTTCATGATGATTGGCAAGCCTTTGCTGGCTGCTTGATAAGCGATACCGCCACCCATGATACCAGCGCCTAGTACTGCCGCTTCATTGATTTCATGCGCTTTTTTGCTATGCTGCTTGGCTAATTTTTTAACCAACTGATCGCTTAAGAACAAACCAACCAAGCTTTCTGCTTGTGGGGTTTTCGCCGCTTTTGCAAAACCAGCGGCTTCTACTTCAATCGCTTTATCACGTGGTAAGTTAACGTGTTTTTCCATCGCAGCGATAGCCAGTGCTGGCGCAGGATATTGCTTAGGATTGGCTTTAGCAAAGATCATACCTTTGGCACTGTTAAACGCCATCGCTTGCTCAAGCTGATTTAATTTAACAGGAACGAGTTTCTCTTCACGCTTCGCTTTCCAATCAAGCTCACCTGAGATACATTTTTTGACCAAATCAATAGCAGCATCTTGCAAATCATCAGCAGCAACAGTCGCATCAACCAAGCCTAGTTTTAGGGCATCAAGTGGTTTCTTTGGTGTACCAGTCGCAATCAACTCAAGCGCATTATCGATACCGATGACACGCGTACTACGAACCGTACCACCAAAACCTGGGAAGATACCCAGTTGGGTTTCTGGTAGACCGATGATGCTTTGTCGCTCATGACGCGATATTCACAAACCAAGGTCATCTCACAACCACCGCCAAGCGCCGCGCCATTGATGGCCGCTACTTTCGGGAAAGGCAGGTCTTCAAAGCGATTAAAGGCGTCATTAATATTAATAACCCAATCTTTAATCTCTTCTTCTGGCTGTTTAAAAGACGCCACAAATTCTGTAATGTCAGCACCAGCAATAAACACGCCTTTGCTCGAAGTAACAATTAAACCCTTAACGTCATCGGCTTTTTCTAAAGCAGTAACGGCTTCACCAAATTGCTTATTGGTTTCAGCATCAAACTTGTTCACGCTCTCATTTTCGGCGTTGTACTGCATGTTGCGATGCCATCCTCTAGCATTGTCACCGTGATGCGATTTCCTTGGTATACCATTTGGAACTCCTTGCTATATAACGAAAGCTACGTTTTAAAATTAAAAGTTTTAAAATTAAAAGTTTTAAAATTAAAGGTCATAGCCAGTTATTGTTAGTAAAACGAGTAATAACACTGCCAATATACTGTGTTATAAAGTCAGTATAGAGTAAGCAGTGAAGATGTCTTTATTATCCAGCGCTCATGGTTATATATTCATTTTTTATGCTTAATATTACTGCGTTAGCACAAGTGAATACGGCGCTTCATTTATATATATTGTGACCAGTACTGATATTGAACATACTAACATTAAAAATATGGACTGAGAGTTGAGCAAATTTTTCGCTGAAATAAGCACGCAAACCTTCTGCCCTGAATCATCAGATCATTTTTACGCCAATTAGTGTAGGGGATTATGCCCCTAACTGTCACAAGCTAATACCATACTCACAAGTCACTCTTAAATCAGCAGCAGCCCTTTACCTGACTAGTAATGTGCTTTAAGTGACGGTTTGTATACTGAAATTGTATACTAAAAATTCGTCTTTTAAAGATTATAATGACAGATGCTTATCGTCACATGACATCACACGCTTAACTTGATTCTTTATCAAAACATATCCACTGACTAAGTTAAATCACCAATACGTAACGAGGGCTTGTTGCATTATTTCGGTGTGCTTAATCGAATTTTTAACAGTAAGCTGCCAAAAATATGGCATTGATGATGCTCACCCCATAAGCTATATAATCTATCATGCTAAACTAGCGATATTTTTATTATTCACCTGATAAATGGTTGGGTTATGACTGTTTCTTCTACTCCAAGCTTTATACCTGAAAGCCTTATGCCTTCAAGACTTGTATCTTTTACTAGCTTTAATAACAACACCGAGCAATTTCATAGCGCCGTGCGGGCGCAACTTGCACAAGATATCGACGTGCTGTTTGCTTATGCCAACCTGCCAAGCCCGTTGCTTGATGCCTGTCGTTATGTGATGACCGGTCAAGGTAAATTGGTGCGTCCACTATTGGTTGCCAGTGCTTTTGACAGTGTTAATCAAAGCAATGCTAACGACGACTTTAATAGGCTGATGAATATGTCGATAAAAGCACTAATAAAAAAGCCAAGCAAAATAGCGATTTGGCGTCGCTATTAGAAAACGACTCCGATTATGATATGGCGCGCGTGCGGCATTGGCGGTGGAGCTGCTGCATACTTATTCATTGGTACATGATGACTTGCCATGTATGGACGATGATGAGCTGCGCCGTGGTCAGCCAACGGCGCATATCGTCTTTGAAGAATCAACTGCCCTGCTCGCTGGCGACGTATTGCAAACATTAGCCTTTGAAGTATTGACCGCAGAGCTGCCAACCTTTGCGCCTTATAATTCAGCTATCGCCAGCCAGCTTATCGCAATATTTGCGCCACGTGCACGGCGTATGGTTTCTGGTCAAATGCTTGACTTGAACGCTGAGGCTAGTGCTAATATTTCACAAAGCGATCTAGAAGCTATCCACCGTGATAAAACAGGCGCATTGATTGAAGCCGCTATGCTTATGGGCGGTATCTGTGCTGGTGCGACCGCTCCACAGCGTATGGCATTACAAGAGTGCGCCCAGCATATTGGTCTGGCTTTTCAGGTTCAGGACGATATTTTAGACGTGACCACCAGCACCGATACCCTTGGCAAACCTGCTGGCAGCGATGAAAAATTAGACAAATCTACCTATGTGAAATTGATGGGTGTCGAAGACGCGACCAGCTATGCGCAATCGCTATTTAATGACGGACGTGCAGCCATCATTCGTGAACTGAGTCTTTATGAATCAAGCAGTAGCGAGCTTGGCAATGACGCAAACAACGATGCTTTACTGGCATTAATAGAATGGCTATGGGCACGTAAAAAATAGCCAAAAATTTAACCATCAAAGAACGGTAATGAGTGGTCAACATGGACAGTAACCCTATCCCGCGTATTTATCTTGGCACTGGTGGCTATAGCGATACCGACTTGCTTGGTACGCTGTATCCAACTGGCACAAAGAAAACGGACTTCTTACGCGAGTACGCCAAGCAATACGGCACAGTTGAGATTAATAGCACCTTTTACGCGCCTATCGGACAGAAAGCCTTTGCAGGCATGGTCGATAAAGCCTATGTGCAAGCAGACAGTGAGTTGAAGTTCGCGGTCAAACTGCATCAAGACTTTACTCATGTGCGTAAAGGCACGAGCGATCACGCACAAGCTTTTCTTACTGCCCTCACGCCCCTTATCGAAGCCAATGCTCTAGCACCACTATTACTCCAATTCCCACATGGCTTTGATCGTACTCGTGAGCATCGACTCTATCTGGCAAATCTCGTCAGCTGGTTTCAAGATTATCCATTAGCGGTCGAGTTTCGTCATAACGGCTGGCATACCCCGCAAGTGGTCGATAGCTTCGTCAAGCAAGGTTTGATTTGGTGTAGCGTCGATTATCCCAAGGTCAGCGGTCTGCCGCCATCACGATTGATATTTACCGAGCGAACTGGTTACCTGCGTATGCATGGTAATAATCTAACTGGTGGGATGCGATGAGCGCTGCCGATCGTCATGATTATCGCTATAGTGAAGCAGAGATGAACGATTGGGCGCAAGCGATTGCCAATCAGCGTCAGCATTTTGATACGTTATATATCTTCTTTCAAAATACTACCAAAGCACATGCGTATTATAATATTGCGATGTTGAGGGAAGCGTTGGGTAAGTTTGGGTTTGAGGTTTTGTAGAGTGGATAGCGAAACTGTCTGTCAGCGTAGAATGCTTCTTACATACTGATAAATTTTACAAAATTAACTTGTATTAATGACAAAAACATATTCACGTATATAAACTCTACCTAAATATTTACTTTTATGGAGTGTGTATGAAATGCACTCTAATATAACTAAAACATTGTTTATCTTTCACTTGATTATTAGATTTCGTAATACTATAGTGCGCATATACTAGACCTCTTGAAAAAGTACCAGTTCATTGACTTCCACTGACGGAGTTACAAGGGCTAGCAATGACTTATACAAGAGATCTATTCTTCATTTATCTAAAATTTTACATATCCCTTGTTCTAAATAAGCAGTTATATCACTAAACTAAATATACTATCTCTTCCCAGTAATTATAGGAAATTTACATGCCTTCTTTAGATTTTGAGAAAGAAAAAAATGATTTTAGAGACTATTATTCAAGTAATATTAAATTATTGGAAGGAGCAACAGATTCTTTTAAAACTCTGATAAGCACCTTAATTAATTTCTCTGAAGATATACCTATTTCAAGAATAGAAAGCAGATTAAAAGATAAAGAAGAATGTATAAGAAAATTTAATGTCAAATATCGTAAAAAACTTGAGTCATCTTCTACTGACTATATAATTAAAGATAAAATTACGGACTTAATTGGCATTAGAGTAGTGTGCTTATATGAAGATGATATTGAAAAAATAAAAAACATACTAGCAGACCATTTTTCTATAATAGATGAAACAGATAAAATATCTCAAGTTGAAAGCACTGAAGATTCTTTTGGCTATAAAGGTCTACATTTAGATTTAAAAATTGGAGAGCAAAGACGAGAACTACCTGAATATAAAAAATTTACTAATTTTAATTTTGAAATTCAAATTAGAACAATCACTCAAGATTCATGGAGTGTTTTAGATCATAAGATTAAGTATAAAAAAAGCATTCCAAGCTCACTTAAGCGAAGAATCAATACTTTAGCCGCACTATTCGAACTAGCTGATAGAGAGTTTAAAGAAATAAAGTTAGCAACTGAAGAAGAAATTGCAAAAGTCGAAAGAGAGGAGATTGAAGTTAGTGAAACTACAAAGAATGGATCTACTGGACCAACTGAGAATACAAAAAGCAGTAGCAATGGACGATTGAATGCATTCGGGTTCTTAAAAATAGTAAAACATTTTTTTAAAGACTATGATTTTGAAGACTATAAAGTAGATGGCTTTACGCAAGAAATAGTTGCAGTAGATCCAAACATAACTCGGTCTGATTTTAATGAGTACATGAAAGACAATATAAGTAAAGTGAAACAGTATAAATCATTTTTTGAAAAAGCCTCTGAATCTAATGAAAAATTAAATCCCTTCACTATAATTAGACACTGTTTATATCTCCATAACAAAGAAAAATATTCTTCTTTTCTAACAAAAGTTTCAAAAGAAGCTTTCGATCAATGGCTAATGAAAAACAGCTAGATATAGTATATTCTATATTTCAAACCAAAAAAAAAGGACGCCTCTCAGCGTCCTTTTTTCAAATCAAAACCTTACGTCTTAAAGATTACTCTTCAACGCCAGCATCTTGACCTTTATATTTTGCGTTTGCGTAGTCCCAGTTCACTAGCTTGTCTAGGAACGTGTCGACATAATCAGGACGACGGTTACGATAATCGATGTAGTAAGCATGTTCCCATACATCACAAGTCAATACCGCGATTTGGTCATGTGCAAGTGGCGTGTCAGCGTTAGCGGTTTTGGCGATAGACAGTTTGCCACCGACTTTATCAGCGACTAGCCACGCCCAACCTGAACCGAACTGAGTCAATGCTGCGTTTTTGAACTCTTCACGGAACTTATCATAGCTACCGAAGTCTTCTTCGATTTTAGCTTTTAGATCGCCAGTAGGTTCGCCGCCACCATTGGTTGGCGTCATGCAGTTCCAATAGAACGTGTGATTCCATACTTGGGCTGCTTGGTTAAACATACCTTGCTTGCTGTCATCTTTAGCAGTCGCTACGATGATTTCTGGCAATGTTTTGTCTTCTAGACCAGAACCTGGTAGCAATTCGTTAAGCTTAGTCACGTAGGCATTGTGATGCTTGTCATGATGATACTCTAGCGTCTCGGCACTGATATGTGGCTCTAGTGCGTCTTTTGCGTATGGTAGCTCTGGTAAAGTAATGTTTGACATAGTTATTTTATCCTTGCTGTTTTTAGCCGTCATTTGATAAAAGCTCATTATAGAAACTGAATTTTACGCTATTTTTACATGATAAAAAACACGATAAAATAACGGACTAAATTGGCTGAGTTTATTGTTTGAAATGAATGTTATTGCTTAATACCATTTATTGTTTAACACAGTATCACGTATTATTATGAATCCAAAATTAACTTACTTTTGTTACTGTTTGCTCAAAAACCAAATACTTGATTTCATAAGCATTTATTAACTTAATATTCACAAGCCATAAGATATCATTCACGGTAGCTTGGCGGCTATTATAGCAACAGTGGCGACAAATATCAGTTACCAAATGTTATGGATAACACTGTTAGTATAGCCTTTGGTTGTCTATAGACTAAGCGCAGAATGCCTTGCCATGCCAATCGTACTAGCACTTAGCTGACTGATAAACTGATGAAATTGGCATTAAGATACCGATATAATTTAAAAACCGATCATACTTTCAATAATGATACTTTCACTAACCATATTCTTAATAATGACATAACGGAATGACCCTATGAGCACCACGAATACCTCACGATCCTTCACCCAATCGACCCCTGATAATAAATGGGTGCTCGCCAGTAATAATAAAGGCAAACTGGCTGAGTTTAAAAGGCTGTTTGCCGAGGCAGATTTGGATGTGACAATCATCCGCAGGGTCAGCTCAATATTGACGACGCCATCGAAGACGGGCTAAGCTTCGTAGAAAACGCTATTATTAAAGCGCGTCATGCCAGCCGTATCAGCGGAATGCCTGCGATTGCTGATGATTCAGGACTATGTGTGCCAGTATTAGGTAATGCACCGGGGATTTACTCCGCTCGCTATGCTGGTGAGCATGGTAACGATAGTAAAAACAACGCCAAGCTCATCGCTGACTTGCAGCCTATCCGTGATGCGCAAGCTAACGAGCCTATTAAAGGGTTATTTGTTTGCGTACTGGCGATGGTGCGCCATGCTGATGATCCGCTACCGATTATCGCGCAAGGTCTGTGGCAGGGTGAGATTTTAGAGACAGCGCATGGTGACGGCGGTTTTGGTTACGATCCGCTGTTTTGGTTGCCAGAGTTACAAGCTAGCGCCGCGAGCTTAAGTGCTGCTGATAAAAACCACATCAGTCATCGTGGTCAGGCGATTCAGCAATTATTGGCGCAGTTGCCGTTGTAGATAACCTTAAAACCTATAGTCGATTCAATTTACTCCTTTAGTTATTAATGCTTATACAAGAAAATCTAGCGCAGAGATACAAATCGTAGTTTAAGCGAGATTGACGATGTAGCAGATTCAAAGGGAATGGACGATAAAGAGATAATTTTTACTTTAATAAACAGATAGATTATACTGTTCTACTTTTAAAATTTTGTTGAAAGCCGTTATTTGTCTGTATAATTCACCAAAAAGCGTTATTATGCGGTGCATTAACGGTTTATGATTGATATCTGATAGCGCCTATTACTAAGATAACCGTTCCACATTTTAGTATCAGTCAGCGCCAGTGATGACCAAAGGCGATTGCTCAAGGTACTGACTTTGACATTGCGCGCTATCGCTATCCCCTATTTATTCCAACGGCAACCCATGGTACACGCCCGTAATTTGAGGCACGGTTTGTCTATTACCATTTAACCCTAAGTACTATTTAATCAAACGTACTATTTAATCCTAAAGGTGTAATTAACATGGCTACAGATTTACAAGTCACAACCAACAAGCTATCTAATAAAGAAACCCAATTGACAGTTAAAGTACCTGTCGAAAAAATTCAAAACAAAGTCGAAGGTCGTATTCGCCAAGTTGCGAAAACTGCCAAGATTGACGGTTTCCGTAAAGGTAACGTCCCTATGTCACATATCCGTTCACAGTACGGTGCTGGCATTCAACAAGAAGTCATCAACGATGTGATCCGTGATACCGTTTTTGAAGCGATCAAATCTGAAGACATCCGCGCGTTGGCATGCCTAACATCGACGACGTAAAACTTGAAGATGATTTCTTGGTTTATCAAGCCACTGTTGAAATCTTCCCAGAAGTAGACGTACAAGGTATCGATGAGATCGAAGTTGAGCGTCACACGGCTAAAGTAAGCGAAGAAGACGTCGACACTATGATCGAAAACCTTCAAAAGCAACGTGAGGAATTCGTTGAGAAAAAAGGTAAAGCGGACAAAGGCAATCAAGTAACTTTTGACTTTGAAGGCTCTATCGATGGCGAAAAATTCGAAGGCGGTTCTGCTGAAGACTTTAAACTGGTTATCGGTAGCAACCAGATGATTCCTGGTTTTGAAGCGGGTATCAAAGGTATGAAAGCTGGCGAAGAGAAAGTTATCGACGTGACTTTCCCAGAAGATTATCAAGCTGAGAACCTAGCTGGCAAAGAAGCACAGTTCAAAATCAACGTAAAATTGGTTGAAAAATCTAAGCTACCTGAAATCGACGATGCGTTCCTTGAGCTATTCGGTGTAAAAGAAGGCGGCGTTGAGAAGCTGAAAGAAGATGTACGCAAAAACATGGAACGCGAAATCAAAAACGCTGCGCGTAGCCAAGTTAAGCAAGCGACTTTTGACGCATTGTTAGAAAAGAACGAGTTTGACGTACCAAACGCCATGCTAGAGCAAGAAATTGAGCGTCAGCGCAACATGATGATGCAACGTTTTTCTCAGCAGTTCGGTGCCAATGCTGATAGCTTCGATAAAGACATGCTACCAAATGAGCTATTTGAAGAGCAAGCGCTACGTGCTGCCCGTCTTGGCATCATCGTTGCTCGCGTTATCGATACCAAAGGCTTAGAAGTCGATCAAGAACGCGTTGAAACGTTCATCAAAGAAGCCGCTGAAAACTACGAAGATCCAAGTGAAGTAATCGAGTATTACACCAATGACAAGCAGCAGCGCGCGAACATTGAGTCTGTGGTACTAGAAGACCAAGTAGTTGATTATCTAATCGAGCAAGGTAAAGTAACTGACAAAGAAGTTAGCTACCAAGACCTATTAGCTGCACAGCAACAACAGCAGCAAGGCATGTAATTTAGTGAGATAACTTAGCAATTTGCCATTCAATGGCAAATTGCTAATCTCAATCTAAACATGCTCTAACATAATGCTCTAACATAATGCTCTAACATAATGCTCTAACATAATGCTCTAACGCAATGCTCTAACATATGTGTTAGGGCATTTTTATTGGGGATTTATATGCTATCTTTATGGACAGTTTATCACCAAGCCCCTTGATAAATGGTTACAGACGCCTTATTAATAGCGAGTCAATCATTTTATTAATAGCACTCATGTTATAAATAGAAAATTATTTTTCACATGAAAAAGTTACTATTGCCTCAATAAAAAAGTTACCATTAGCTCAATTATTTTTAGCGATATCTGGCGCTTATTATTTCAGCCAGCGAATATTATTAAAAAGCGGCAACATCTAGCATGATGAGCAGCCATACAAGCGTAGCCGCTCGCTCGCTTCAATCCCTTTATTTTATGTACTTATAAACAGGACATCTTTATGACAGATTATGATCGCATCACTGCCAACCCACATTTTGATATGCTGATGAGTGCGCACAATGACGCACAAGGCATGCAATATACCCAAAGCGCCCCTCAAGCTGCGCATGCAGCATTAGTGCCAATGGTCGTTGAACAATCCTCTCGTGGTGAACGCTCGTTTGATATTTTCTCGCGTCTATTGCGTGAGCGCGTTATCTTTTTGACTGGTCAAGTCGAAGACCATATGGCCAATCTGATTGTTGCACAGTTGCTATTTTTAGAAGCAGAAAACCCAGACAAAGACATTCACTTGTATATCAATTCACCAGGCGGCTCAGTGAGTGCAGGCTTGGCAATCTTTGATACCATGAACTTCATCAAACCTGAAGTGTCAACCATCTGTATGGGCGGTGCTTATAGCATGGGCTCGTTCTTGCTCGCGGCTGGTCAAAAAGGCAAACGTTACTCTCTTGCCAATGCTCGTGTCATGATTCATCAGCCTTCAGGCGGCGCGCAAGGTCAAGCAACCGATATCGAAATTAATGCGCGTGAAATTCTAAAAACGCGTGCCCGTTTAAATGAGATTTTGGCAGAACGTACTGGTCAACCATTAGAGAAAATTGAAAAAGACGTTGAGCGTGACTTTTGGTTAGATGCGAAAGAAGCCAAAGAATACGGTCTGGTTGATGAAGTATTAGAGCGCCGCCCTACTTCTTTATAATTACCGCATAAGAGCAAAAGCTTTGATGGGCATCAAAAGCCTGAGCGTTATACGTTTTGGCTTTGATGTAAAAAATCAAAATATTTGTAAGTTTTAAATTTTAGGAGCGCCTTTTATGGCAGAAGATAACACCCCGCATTGCTCGTTTTGCGGCAAAGCCAAAAGCGATGTACAGCAGCTGATTGCCGCTGACGATGCCAATATCTGTAATGAATGTATTGAGCTATGTACCGATTTGATCGCTGATAGCGCTGAAGATGGCGATGATGACAGCGACATTGATACGTCTTGGGTCAATAAAAAGCTACCAACGCCAAAAGAGCTGCGTGCCAAGCTTGATGAATACGTCATTGGACAAGACGCTGCTAAAAAAGCACTAGCTGTTGCCGTCTATAACCATTATAAGCGTCTAAAAGTTAGCCAAACCTTAGCCAATGACAGCAAAAAAGCGAAGATTGGCGCTGACGATGCCATGGTTGAATTGGCTAAGAGCAATATCTTGTTGATTGGCCCAACGGGTTCTGGTAAGACCTTGCTGGCGCAAACCTTGGCGCGTCTACTGGATGTGCCTTTTGCGATGGCCGATGCGACGACCTTGACCGAAGCAGGTTATGTCGGCGAAGATGTCGAAAACATCGTGCAAAAGCTCTTGCAAGCATCAGATTATGATGTCAGTAAAGCAGAGCAAGGCATCATCTATATCGATGAGATTGATAAAATCAGTAAGAAAGGCGACAACCCGTCTATCACGCGTGATGTGTCAGGCGAAGGCGTACAGCAAGCGTTGCTAAAGCTTATCGAAGGTACGGTCGCTGCCATTCCGCCACATGGTGGTCGTAAGCATCCTCAACAGGAGCTGATCCAAGTTGATACGAGTAACATCTTAATCATCGTCGGCGGGGCGTTTGCCGGTCTTGATGCGGTTATTCAGCAGCGTACAGAAAAAGGCGGTATCGGCTTTAATGCGGATGTCAGCTCAAAAGACGATAGCAAACGCAGCTCAGAATTACTGCAACAAGTAGAGCCTGAGGATTTGATCAAATTTGGTCTTATTCCTGAGCTCATCGGTCGTCTTCCTGTTCTCGCTGCGCTCACAGAGCTGGACGAGGACGCATTGGTTCAGATATTAACGGAACCAAAAATGCCTTGGTTAAGCAATATAAGTATCTATTCGATATGGAAGGCGCTGACATTAGCTTTACCAAAGAAGCGCTCGATGCGATTGCCAAAAAAGCCATGGCGCGTAAGACTGGTGCTCGTGGTTTGCGTTCTATCGTTGAAAATGCGCTCCTTGAGACCATGTACGAGTTGCCTTCTATGAAAAACGCCAAGACTGTCATCGTCGATGAGCAAGTGATTAATGAAGGTAAAACACCTGAAATCATCTTTTCTACCGACGACTTAGAGCAAATAGCGATAGATGCTTAGCGGTTGTTATCAGCTTTATTAAAACTGTCATGGAAGTAAAGGCGTCTAGCATATCTTATGCTAGACGTTTTTTTATGGCTGCTCACTTATGATCTTTTTATGACAGCCAATGTATGGGTAAAGTGACAGCGGCGTCTATCAATCGTTCACAGCTAAAGCCACAAAGCATGCTAAGGTAAATGTGCTACCAACACCTATCACTGATGAAACAAAGGACTGTTTATCATGCTTAACAATGTTACTTCTATCGCAACCTCATTACGTCAACACTTGCCTTTTCATACCACGATAGACCAAGATATTACCCCTTATTATCATAATCATGTCGCGGCTATTACGGGTGCTGGCTCTGGTATGGGGCGCGAGTTGGCTATTCATTTGGTAAAGATGGGCTGCCACGTGGCGCTCTCTGATATCAACGCGGCGCAACTGGCACAGACCAAAGAATTGCTCGTCAGTTATGATATCAAAGCGACCATGACAGTACTTGATGTCTCAGACAATAAAGCCGTGGAAGCGTGGGCAGATAGCGTCATGGCAGACCATGGCAAAGTGAACTTCATCTTTAATAATGCAGGCGTGGCGCTATATTCGACCGTAGAAGGCAGTAGTATTAGCGAGCTTGAATGGGTAATGGACATCAATTTTTGGGGTGTGGTCTATGGCACCAAGGCATTTTTGCCATTGATTAAAAATAGTGTCAAACAAAGCGAATCGAGAAATGGCAGCAAAAAGAACAGATCGCGCCAATTTAACGAGCATGGTCACATCATTAATATCTCAAGCCTGTTTGGCTTGACCGCGCAGCCGTCACAATCTGCGTATAACGCCAGTAAATTTGCTGTACGCGGCTTTACCGAAAGCTTGCGTCAAGAGCTAGATATTCAGCGCTGCGGTGTGTCAGCGACCTGCATCCATCCCGGCGGGATTAAAACCAATATTGCCAATAGTGCCCGTGGCAATGACAGTATCAATGATATTGGCATGCGTACTGGCCCCAAAGCCATTCAGAGCTTTAATAAATTCCTGAAATTTGATGCAGGCCATGCCGCTTGGATTATTTTGCAGGCTGCCGCGACCAATCAACCGCGCTGTCTGATTGGCAACGATGCCAAAATAATCGACGCGGTACAGCGTGTCTTTCCAGCGACATACAGTCAAATATTGAACGATGTCCATAAGCTCTCTCGTAAGCTCAAACCACGCCGCCATAAAAAACCAAGCACACCAAAATAATATATTCTAAGAGTATATGCCCACAAAAAAGCGCTTAAATATTGATA
>NZ_BAWJ01000018.1 GCF_000586475.1 Psychrobacter sp. JCM 18903
GGTTAAGAAATAGTGAGGCACTATTTAAACTCAACAGTCGCACCGTTTTGAATCACCCCCAGCAAAGCAAGTGCATCCCAATTTGTCAGGCGTATACAACCCGCTGAGGCTTGACGGCTGATACGGTCAGGATCTGGTGAGCCATGAATACCATAAGAAGGCTTACTAAGCCCAATCCATACCGAGCCCACTGGATTATTAGGGCCAGGTGGAAGAATAGATTTGCTACCGTCTTTAGCAGTATAAGTATAATTAGGCTCATGTACCTTCACCTCTACCGTATGTGTCCCTGTTGGTGACGGTGTTGCCGTACTACCTACTGTGGTTGGATAGCTGGCAACTAAGTTGTTTTTATCATCATAGGCATATAGCGTTTCAGTGGCTTTATCAGCAACGACTCGACTGACAGGCTTGGTATTTGGGTTGCCAGGATTATAAACTGTGATGGTTTCACCCGCCGTAAAGCTAGCCTTAGGGTTTAACGCTTTAAGATAGCTTTCACTAATATGGAATTTTTCTGCTAGCCCTTCTGTGATGCTCTCGTAATACAATCCCTCAAGTTTGGATTTGGCTTCAGCACCAGCTGGTATTTCTGTCATTTTAATATTAACATCCGCATCAGTTATCTGATAACTGACTAGCACTGGCTGCACCGTGAGTTTTTCAATCTTTGTCAGTGCTTGCCATGTTTCATTGTTTAGCGTGTCAGTGACTGCCAAACCATTTGCTTGTTGAAACGCTTGCATGGCCTTGCGGGTATTTTTGCCCCAATAACCATCAACAGGACCCACACCATTATGATGCCAATTTAATAAGGCTTGCAATTTAGTACCGATGATACGGTCGATATTCATACCCTCTTTCCAAGTGGCATCATTCACCTTTTGCGCAGCAATTGATAAATTGTTTGTCGTATACTTGATGGTAGGTAAAAATTTGTTCGAAGCATTTGCGGTTTTGCTATCACCTGCTGACTTTTGGTTAATGCCATTGGTCACAGGGCTGACCTCTTCAGCAGTATTCGCCTTATTAACATTATTTTTGCTAATACTGGCTTCATCGTTATTGGTCGGTGCTTGATTGTTAGCATTTACACTATCCAGTGGTGCTGCAACGCTTTGCCCCATGAAAACTGCCGTAGAAAAACCAATCATCGCTACTGCCGTGCTGATTTTTTTAATTGATACACCTCATGCTCCTAATTTTTTATAAAAATAATAATTTTTATTTTGTTATGTTGTCATCAAGGCTTGTTATTTTGAGTTGTAACGCCTTCATAACCAACTTTGCTCAAACACCTTTTCATCATCTCTCTTCTAACGTGAAAGTCTGAGATTCTAGTGGTTTGTAGGCTGTTAATAATGTCATATTACCTTGTGAGCATATAACAGCTTTATGTTAATAAAGCCCTTGTCCTGCGGTGTCTGTGTTAAAACAAGTACTTTTTTACAACTATCTGGTTTAGTGTGTTACCGCTGGAAAGTGATTAAAATGAACATAAAAAAACCCATAATTTGCTGAGCAAACTATGGGTTTAGAACGACGATAAACGATAAAGATGAGAATTTTTCCCTATCGAAATAAAACAGGGGAAAATTCAATCTATATCACTATAGTGGGATTAGAGTAATTTAGCCAATACTGCTTGCCCCATCTCTTGGCACCCTACTTGCTTCAATCCAGCTTCACTACTGTCCAAGATATCCAGCGTACGCAAACCATCATCAAGGACATCACTCACTGCTTGCTCAATCGCTTGTGCCGCTGCTTCTTGCTTAAAGGTATAACGCAGCATCATCGCAACCGATAAAATAGTCGCCAATGGGTTGGCTTTGTCCTGCCCAGCAATATCAGGCGCTGAACCATGACACGGCTCATACATCCCTTTGCCTGCTTCATCAAGACTGGCTGATGGCAGCATACCGATAGATCCAGTGAGCATAGCAGCCTCATCAGACAAGATATCACCGAACATATTGCCTGTCACCATGACATCAAACTGCTTAGGATTCTTGATCAATTGCATACAAGCATTGTCAGCATACATGTGCGATAACGCCACGTCGCTATAATCTGCTTGCTGCATTTGGGTCATCGTTTGCTTCCACAGCTCGGTGACTTCTAATACGTTTGCCTTGTCCACTGAGCAAACTTTAGCTGCTGTGTCTGCTGCTTGCGCACGCGTTTTTGCCAATTCAAAAGCAACTTTGCCGATACGCTGAATCTCGCTTGTGCTATAGACCATGGTGTTGTAGCCTTGCTGTTCACCATTCTCTAGTGTGCGGATTCCACGTGGCTCACCAAAATAGATACCACCAGTCAACTCACGAACGATAAGCAAATCCAAGCCTGAAATAATCTCAGGTTTGATACTAGACGCATTGACCAACTGCGGGTAAAGCTTTGCCACACGTAGATTAGCGAACAAACCAAGCTCACCACGTATTTTAAGTAAACCACGTTCAGGGCGCTTGCTGCGTTCAATACCATCCCACTTAGGCCACCGACCGCTCCTAACAATACCGCATCTGCTGCACGGGCACGGTCTAGCGTCTCATCTGGCAAAGGCTCACCCGTTGCGTCAATGGCCACACCGCCAATCAATCCAGATTCAAGTGTCAAATCTAACGCAAATTTCTTATTGACCGCATTCAGTACGTCAATGGCTTGAGTCATGATTTCGGGACCGATACCATCGCCCGCTAATGTTAAAATCGTTGCCATACTAATCCTTGTGGGTAGGTAGTTTTTTATTTATGTTAGGGCATGTCCTCATTTTAAAAATGGTGATAAAAATGAGATAAATTGCCGTCAAACAAGGAAAGTAGCGCAAATAATATCGAGATATTGATACGCTATTTAACAATGTTTGGCAAAATTTAGCCATTTCTAACTCATTTAGAGGATAGTCGATTGAATTGAGGACACGCCTTAATAATACAAATTTACGATATTTTCCTAAAAACGATTTTTAGTGCCTTCAATAGCACAAAAAAATCGTGGTCAATTTACTATTTTTGAAACTCAAATAGGCTTTAAGCTTTGGCTTTTACTTTCGATGATGCAGGCAATGCTTTTACGATACGAGTTTCTACAAACTCTCCTTGATGCTCAGCAGACAGCTCTTTACAAAATCGGCGCTGTACAGTGTTGCCTTGATACAGATCAACACATAGCGGCTGCGGTGAAGCGGTGTCTAATAAACTACCAGAATTATCGTTAGACTTTTTCTGATAAGCCCGTAATTGATAAGTGTCCGCCTCAATAAAATCGTGAATTAAAGTAAAACGCTCAACATAGCCCAGATTGTTTTCTGGATAGAAATTCACCTGTACTTCGCGTTTTGCAGGTTTTACCCGCGCATAATAATTGGTTAGACCCGGCATGCCTGAGGCAGACAAAGGTACAATTTTAATCTCATTTTTATGAGCGAGTGGTATCATATCTATGTTTGCATGCATTGATGTTTGTGGATGCTTATTGTTGGTATGACTGCTGATATGACTTTTGCCTTTTGCACTCATATCTTTCATCGCGACTAGCATGGCAGGATTGATAGGCTCATGCGTATCAGCCCCTATCACTCGTGTCTTATCTATCCGTGCAATTTCACAATGATAAGTTCCTATACAGGCAATATTGACTTCACCCGCAATCGGTTGAATCTTACCTGCCCATGCTTTAGCGTTTTCTGCCTCATCTATTTTCTGATACCCAGTCAATAGCTGACAGCCTGACAACAATAAGCTTGCGGCAACAACCGTACTTGTCCATAAAACATAACGTTTTTTATTCATAATGGCGGCTACTATTTATGAGAGAAATAATAAAATATCGTAAAAAAACTACCCTTCATTTTAGCCAGTTCACCGCCATAACTCAACGCTACATTATTACTGTTCAGCAGTTTTATAAGTAATGGCTTGCAGATTCATGATTTATGCTCGTACATCGTTAAATATCCATGGTGTTTTTTGCATCATCTTATGCTCATAATCTTTAATGGCATCGCTTTGCTGCAAAGTTAAACCAATATCATCAAGGCCATTTAACAAGCAGTGTTTGCGAAACGCATCTACGTCAAATGCATATTCTTCACCTGTTGAGGTGACGACGACTTGGCGTTCAAGATCTGCGCTTAGCTCATAGCCTTCATTAGCAAGCGTGTCTTTCATTAATGTATCTACAATTGCCTCGTCCAAGACAATTGGTAGCATGCCATTTTTAAAGCAATTGTTATAAAAAATATCTGCAAAGCTTGGCGCGATTACCGTACGAAAGCCATATTCAGACAACGCCCAAGGCGCATGCTCACGGCTCGAGCCACAGCCAAAGTTGCGGCGTGCCAGCAAAATAGTCGCGCTTGATAACGCGGCTTATTTAGCACAAATTCTGGATTGATAACGCGTGTGCTATTGTCTTGCCCCGGATATCCTTCGTCAAGATAACGCCAATCATCAAACAAATTGACGCCAAATCCTGTGCGTTTAATAGACTTTAAAAACTGTTTTGCAATAATTTGATCGGTATCGACGTTTGCGCGATCTAATGGGCAAACGATACCCGTTTGAGTGTTATAAGCTTGCATGAGTTTTCCTTAAAATATCGATTACTAACGTAAATTTTTTTGGCGGTCTAATGAATCTTAAAAGAGCGTGCCATTTGTTTAACAATACTGGTCATTTTAGTTTTTTCACTTTCAGGATAGTTCAGATGTAATACTGCTTCCTGACCATCCTTAACTTTAATAACATGATAGAAAACTTGACCGTCTTTTCTATAGCCGCTTGCTGTATAGGTTTTATCTTTTAACAGCTCGTAAGTAACTGTCATGCCTGTTTTATATCGATGCTGCTTCTCTTTTAGATAATCACTATCTGTATAAAAGAAAACAGTTGGTGTATTACTCCCAAAGACCAAAATAGTGGCATTAGAATTGGGTAACTTAAAATGACGACCATCACCATTATCTGCCTCAGGCAACCATGTCAATTGATTTGGCACATCGACACAATAGGCAAATCTTCCATTACAGTAATCACGAGCCATCGCTAGCTGAGAGCTACCCAATAAACAAAATAAAACAAACAGCATTTTCATTTTTATGCTCTATAGAAATGCAAAGCTAAAACGTCCGCACATCGACAAAGTGACCGGCCAATGCTGCTGCTGCTGCCATTGCTGGGCTGACCAAATGCGTACGACCACCATTGCCCTGACGACCTTCAAAGTTACGGTTAGACGTTGAAGCACAATGCTCTTGTGGCTCAAGCTTATCAGCATTCATGGCAAGACACATCGAACAACCCGCTCACGCCACTCAAAACCCGCCTCAGTAAACAAGGCATCTAAGCCTTCTGCTTCAGCCTGCAATTTCACTTGCCCAGAACCTGCCACAACGATGGCTTCTTTGATATTGTCCGCGACTTTACGACCTTTAATGACTGCGGCGGCATCACGCAAATCTTCGATACGCGAGTTGGTACATGAACCAATAAAAATGCGATCAAGCTGGATATCCGTAATTTTTTGCCCAGCGTCTAAACCCATATAGGTGTAAGCGCGTAACCAGCCCTCTTCTTGCGCTTCATCAAGTGCTTGGTCAGGCGTTGGTACCGATTGAGTAATATCAACCACCATTTCAGGTGAGGTGCCCCAAGAAACCTGCGGCGCAATCTTGCTACCATCCAACTCAACAACAGTATCAAATACAGCGTCATCATCTGAATATAAGGTACGCCAGTAAGATTCCGCTTGCGCCCATTGCTCAGAGGTTGGCGCATAAGGACGACCTTTGACGTACTCGATGGTTGTGTCATCGACCGCAACCATACCCACGCGAGCACCCGCTTCGATCGCCATGTTACAAACGGTCATGCGACCTTCCATACTCATGTCTTCAAATACTTGCCCAGCAAATTCGATAGCATGGCCTGTCCCGCCAGCCGTGCCAATTTTGGCGATAATAGCCAATACCACGTCTTTTGAGGTCACGCCAGCACCAAGCTTACCAGTGACACGAATTTGCATATTTTTTGATTTTTTCTGAATCAAGCACTGAGTTGCCAATACATGCTCAACCTCTGATGTGCCGATACCGTGCGCTAAGCAGCCCAGCGCGCCATGAGTAGCAGTATGCGAATCACCACAAACAACCGTCATACCCGGTAACACCAAACCTTGCTCAGGGCCAACGACGTGTAAAATGCCTTGACGAGCATCATTAATCGTAAACTCAGCGATATCAAATTTGGCGCAATTTTCATCCAATGTCACTACCTGCAAGCGTGATACCTTGTCCTTGATACCAAGCACGCCTTCTAAACGCTCTTTAGTGACTGTGGGTACGTTATGGTCAGGACTGGCGATGTTAGCCGACAGGCGCCACGGTGCTCTATTGGCCAGCTCCAAGCCTTCAAATGCTTGCGGACTGGTCACTTCATGCAACAGATGGCGGTCGATATAAATCAGGCTCGAACCATCGTCACGCTTGGTGACTTCGTGAGCATTCCAAAGTTTGTCATATAACGTTTGACCGGCCATGTTGCTATCCTTTATTGGTTGCTAATTACTGGTTTTTTACTTGCTTATAGTCATTCCACTATAAAAGTATTGCTGCGTTAACCTCGCTTGAAGCATTAAATATACATCTACACTCGGTTGCCTTGTACTACTTTTAAGTTGACTCGACTATAGTCTATGGTAAAAATTTTCTTTGAATTTTATACGTCGCGATACTTTATTATCAGCGGCATCGTCAGCGGCGCTTGTATCAAAATCGATATTTTTATATTGGTGATTTTACATTGATGACCATTATCAGCGCTTAAAACGTGCGATGAGCTGCGAATAGTCAATTTAATAGAATAAATATGTCACAATACGTCTCGATGTCTTGTGATTATAGCAGGCTAATCCTATAATAATAATTGATGATTTTTGCCCAGACGCAAACTTTTATTTCTAATACATTGTGATTGGGTCAGCCAACTTTTATTTATAGCTCGCAAAGTAGCTAAGGACATCCGTTTGAACACCACAAACTTGACGACATTCGTTACCGTTATGCACACTGGCAGCATCTCAGGTGCCGCAGAAAAACTGTTTATCACACAGCCTGCCGTCAGTAAACGCATCAAAAATTTGGAAGATGAATTCAACATTACTTTGTTTGATACGGTGGGACGCGGCATTGTACCAACCCAAGCAGCCAATGAAATGCTGCCGCATGCCAAGCGGTGGCTAGAAGATTATGAGAATTTTAAGATTAATCTGCAACACTCTCAGCATATCGTATCTGGTAAATTAGTGATCGGCACCAGTCATCATATTGGCTTGCACCATTTAGCGCCTGTACTTAAGCATTTTATCCAAGCTTATCCTGCCGTACAACTAGAAGTACATTTTGTTGATTCAGAAAAAGCGCACAAAGCCGTACTCGATGGCGATTTATCATTAGCATTTTTAACACTGCCGCCCGTTTATGATAAGCGCTTGACCTATCATACGCTATGGTCAGACCCTCTTTACTTTATGACAGGTACGCTATCGCCTTTAGCGACCAAATCTAATGTGACACTAGAGCAATTGGCGCGCTATCCTGCTATTTTACCGTCTGCTAACACTTTTACCAGTCAAATTACCTTGGCTGAATTCGCTAAGCACAATCTGAAACCCTATGCCACGATGAGCACCAATCCTCTTGAGTCTATTCGCATGCTGGTTTCTGTTGGTCTGGGATGGTCTGTATTACCGCAAACCATGATTAGTCAAGATTTAGAACGTATCGATATGGCAGACAATATAGAGTTACAACGCTATTTGGGTGTGGTTATCAATCCGAAATTGACGCAATCTAGCAGCGTTACTGCTTTGTTAGACTTGTTAGCGCCTATTGAATAAGACTCTCGCTAAATGAGGATTAGAGCGTGCTATGGAATCTAAAAAGCACGCTATTCGCATTTACAACCCTCATGCGTTATAATACGCTTGACGTTGTTTTTATAACAAAAATTTACTATAAGAACACTGATAGTCATATATTGAACACTTCGAGTAATATATGATGGTTAACAGTAGGTTTAATGGTTTTAAATGATTGGTTATATAGGTGGCCAATACTGATAAATGAGTCGCAAATGCGAGCAGTCGATGTAATATGGCATTCTTATTGATCTCTAAGCACTGCGAATTCGTATTAGCCCTAGAACAGCATCAATCATATAAAACTAACAGCAGATATTGAATAAAAGCCATTATGTCCTACTTAATGGCTTTTTTCGTCTTTAGATATTGTTTGGGACATCGTCCTATAACACTTAATCTTTATAGTTAAAATAATTACCGCCAACCATGTTGGTTAAGGACAATTTATATGAACGGAGTTTCTAGTGGCGTGCTGGTATCACTTGGCGCCTATTTTTTAGTGATGATTGGTATTGGCATTTACGCTTACTTTAAGCAAGCCAATGATACTGAAGGCTATATGTTAGGAGGACGCAGTTTAGGTCCCGCAGTCACTGCACTATCGGCAGGTGCATCAGATATGTCAGGTTGGTTACTACTTGGCTTGCCCGGCTATATGTATGCTGACGGTGTCGTGAGTATATGGATCGCACTTGGTTTGACACTTGGTGCATTTTTAAACTACCTTATCGTGGCACCTCGCCTTCGCGTTTATACCGAAGTGGCTGACAATGCCATCACTCTACCCGATTATTTCGCCAACCGCTTTGAAGATAAGTCGCACATGCTGCGTGTTATCTCAGCCGTGGTTATCATTTTATTCTTCACGGTTTATACTGCTGCAAGCCTAGTAGGCGGTGGTAAACTCTTCGAAAGCTCACTAAATCTTTCTTATAGCACTGGTCTATGGGTCACCGCTGGCGTTGTCGTTGCTTATACGTTATTCGGTGGTTTCTTAGCCGTTTCGATGACTGACTTTGTACAGGGTATCATCATGCTGTTTGCGATGGTCATTGTTCCTGTCGTCGCTTTCACTGATCTGGGTGGTATTTCAGCCACCACACAAGCGGTTAGAAATATTGATCCAAGCTTGCTTAACATTACTAATGGGATGAGTATCCTTGGCATTGTGTCATTGATGGCATGGGGTTTAGGTTATTTTGGTCAGCCACATATCATTGTACGTTTTATGGCCATTCGCTCAGTCAAAGATGTTCCTACTGCCCGTAACATCGGTATGAGCTGGATGATTGTCAGCCTTATCGGGGCACTGATGACAGGTTTTGCTGGTCGTGCGTATGTGCAAAAGACAGCGATGACTTTAGATGATCCTGAAACCATCTTTTTAGTATTTACGCAGTTTTTATTCCATCCATTGGTTTCAGGCTTCTTATTAGCTGCAATTTTAGCTGCGATTATGAGTACCATCTCATCACAGCTATTGGTAGTATCAAGCTCATTGACTAAAGATGTCTATAAGTTGTTTTTTGATCAAGATGCACCTGAGGCGCGTCAAGTATTGGTCGGCCGCATTTCCGTAATCATTGTCGCCGTTGTTGCCATTTTACTGGCGTCTAATCCAGAAAGCTCAGTATTGAATTTGGTTTCTAACGCTTGGGCAGGGTTTGGTGCAGCATTTGGACCGTTGGTTATTTTCAGCCTAATCTGGCGCGGTATGAACCGTAATGGTGCAGTTGCTGGTATGGTGGTCGGTGCATTGACGGTTATTCTATGGATTTATGGTCCTTTCCAGATGAACGGCATGGCACTCAATAGCTGGTTATATGCTATCGTTCCAGGCTTTATCTTAAGTACAATCGCCATTTTTGCGGTAAGTATCATGACAGGCGGTCCAAAAGCCTCTGTTACTGCGAAATTTAAAGAAATGGAACTCAATTTAAATAAATAAGCTTATCGATATAATTATCACTATAAAAAACCTCGCCATCATTGGCGAGTTTTTATTACTGGCTCAAAGCGTCAAATAGGTTACGTCAAAAGGTCTTTGTTAATAACACCGTTGCAGACTTTTCATCCCGATCATCATAGTAAGCAAAGTTACTTGAAGTTGTTTCATAATCAAAGACCAAACGCGGTGTCAAACCATACAAGGTAAAGTCACGTTTCCAGACTTGCAAACCTAATGAAGTGGATTTGTCTTCTCTGGTTGAGCCCGGCACGCCGCCTACCGCATTATAATAGCCTTTCCATGCTCCACTTCCTGCTGGATAAGCATCTGCAGGATCGTCATAGTCCTTGATACCATAACCTACTGTTGCTAATGTGGAGAGTCCACGCCTCCATTCACGACCCCAACCAGCATTTACAGAATTACGATCATAGCTAATAATACTCGATTTGGGTACATCGTTTCGATAATTACCTACACCCCCATAAAAGTATTCTTTGGCATCCTTAATATAAAAAGCATTTAAACCAAGGAATCTGCCATCTGTTTCGCGATTTGCATTGCTATCATCTTCAAAAGTTTCTTTGGACAAAATACCAGTCGCTGACAGTTTTAGCTTGGGCTTAACCCAGCGTGAGCCGCTGACAGTTGCGCCTTTACGCAAACTATAGGGCGCTTCATCATAATAACGCTTGGTGATAAATGGGGTCAAAGAAACGTCGTTTTTGGCATCATCGTAGCCGACTCCCGTAGAGGCAGTGAATAGATAATCGTTATAGTCAGGCTCATCCCAATATCCTTTTAGGGATGCATTACCACCCACTGTAGCATAGAAATTATTCGGTAAGTTAAAGCGTTTATTCGCGCTAGCAGACACCTGAAGGCCATTGGCTGATTTTTGCTCAATCGAGCGCCCTAAGTCAGATTGAATAGATGACGATGGCGCGTCATTAATATTATTCTCTCTTACATAACTGGCAGAGGCATTGAATTGCCATTTTTCTGAACTATTGATCTGCGCCAATGAGTTTTGCACCCTAGCCATGACGGGTGCTGGTAACTCAACTGCCTGCAATTTTAGAAACTGCTCCTTTGCCGCCACATACTGCTTGTCTGCTTGCATGGCAATGGCCATATTCAAACGTACCGGATGAAAGTCTGGATCAGTTGCAAGCATGTCACGATAAATGGCAATGGCTTGTTTGTTTTTGGCTTCACTGCGATATATGAGCGCATCAGCGAATTTGATCAGCATTGGATCATTGGTTTTTAACGCTTTGTAATGCGGCAATAACTCTTTAACCGTTACCATATCTTGTGCAGACAATGCATCATTTAAATACTTGCTAAACGCTGCTGGATTGGCTTTTAGCGCTTCTAGATTATAAGCCGTTGCTTGGCAAGTTGCTGACGACTTCTAATAGCATCTTGTGCTTCAGAATCTGATATAGCGGTAGAGGGTGCAGTAGGATCTGACACAGAAGTCTGATTTTCGCGTCTAAGCAACTCCGCAGCTTGATCAAGATCGGGTTTTATTTCTGGTAATTCTGGTGCTGCCATAACGGGTAGAGAGATCGCCATCATCGATAGTAAAACAGAAGCGGTGAGCGGTTTGCGTATATATTGATTATTCATGGGTATCCTTACCTAAGTACGATCATTAACTTTCCAAACACTTTTCCAACTTTAATCATCCTAAGGGATTTTGATGTTTTAATCGAGCAAAAAAGCGCCCTAGGACGCTTTCTCTTTTGTATCATACAGTCATATTATCTTATTGCTTTGCCGCACCGAACGTTCCTTGGAATTTAGTCCCCGTACCAGCTGCAGTTCCTTTTCCACCTTGATCAGATACATCTTGATAAATACCGCCTAAGAACTTCGCACCTTCACCATAGAAACCACCTGCGGTATCGATGCCATTTTTATTACCCACAAAAGTATTGCCCGCAATATCTGCATCAATTTTGATCTGATTGCCAGCAGGCATATATTTATAGTCCGTACCAGTAAATGATAATGTGCCATCAACTGAGCCATTGACAAAATCAACGTTGAAAGCAGAAGTACCATTAACTGGGGCTGTCGAAGCATTATCCGCTAAATGGATATTTTCAATATAAGTCGCACTGCCTGTATATTGAGCCTTACCATCATTAACACCTTTCAGACTGTCCATACCTGCTTGCGAGGTTAAGTAGCCTTGTACATATACATTGGCTGCACGTGAGACATCGCCTGCAAACGATGAGTTAAGATTGCCATATACATGACCAATCTGCATTTGATTGTCAAAGTTCTCATAAACAGCGCTGTATTGATAACTTGGATTGAGGTTACCTCTCCCTACATCAACTGTGACTGCGCCAGTTGCATTGGTCAAAGACACCTCTATTGGTTTAAGGACCGTGTCTGGCTTAACCATATCAGCAAGTACTTTGCCTTTACTAAAGCTATTGAAATTGTTGCCTTTGCGATTGTCTATTGGGACATTAGAACCATCCTTAACGTTCGTTTCTGTCCATGCCGATTTATCATCTCTGATTTCCACATAACCAATCGCGTCTACCAGTTGACCTTGACCCAATGGTAATGTTTTATTTTTGCTACTTAAGGCGGTAGATTGGAAGCCTGTCATTGTAGACTCTACTGGAGCAGGAGCAGCGCTTGGATCTACTTTGCTAGCGCCATAAGTGCCTTTACCACCAGAAACTTGATAAACACCACCTAATAGACCTGCATCTTCACCAAAGAAACCCCCTTTAGTATCAACCCCATTCCAATTACCAGCAAAGGTATTTCCAATAATCTCGGCTTTGATTTTCTTCTCACTGACATTAGAACCTTCAAATGATAACGTACCATCTATTTGACTGTCGACAAAGTCACATCAAACTCAGAGGTACCTATAATCGGATTAACACCAATGATTTCTTGCTCACTATTACCAATATAAGTGGCATCACCTTTATAAGCTACTTTGCCATCATTAATACCATTATCAATATTGTATTGTGACAAGCCTTTCATGTACTGCATATCGTCAGTGCTTGTACTGTTACCTTGTACGTAGACATTAGATAAGGTGTCTAATCGAATTCCATTGTTTGTCGTTTTGAGATCACCGTATAAATGACCGATTTGCATCTGATCATTGTAGTTTTTATAAACAGACGTATATTTGAAACGTCTGTTCAAATATCCTGCTGGCAATGAATATAAAGCACTCTTTTTAAATCCTGCTTCGTAGTCCTCATCACCTGCATCTCGTAACTTAAAGTTAGTAGTAGTATTTTTATCAAAACGTCCAGACCCAGTTTCTAATAAATTAACGTTGAGCGTATCGTAGTTAGCAGAAGTATTGGTATTGATAGCGCTATTGTCACTACCTGAGATCGTATTTTGGAAACCACTTATTGTTGCATTCACTGGAGACTGTGGATTGGTTGGTGCTGGTGGTAACTGCTGCGATGCTTCAAGAGCCTCTTCTGCAGCTTTTGCTCTAGCTTCTGCATCTGCTTTCGCTTGTAAAGCTTCATCAGCGCGCGTTTGAGCAGCAGCAGCTTGTGCTGTCGCATCTGCGGCTTGCTGATTGGCTTCTGCGACTTTTTTATCCGCTTCCACTTTGGCCTCACCAATCGCTTTGTCTGCAGCATTTTGTGCTGCTTGTGCAGCTTGTAATGCGGCGTCTTTTGCAGTCTCCGCAGCTTTTCTGGCAGCTTCTGCCGTCGACAAGGCTTGTAATGCAGCGGCTTCAGCCATTTCTGCTGCGGATGCACGTTCTAGGGCAGCAGCTAATTGCTTTTCACCATTACCAGCATTGGCTAGAGCGTCTTCTGCTCTTTGTAAGGCTTCTTGCGCTTTAACAGCATCAGCTTTGGCTTTATCAGCAGCAGCTTTAGCAGCATTTGCCTGTGCCTGAGCATTAGCGATGGCAGCATTAGCAGCAGCTGCGGCTGCTTGAGCGTTTTTGGCAGACTGCTCAGCAGCGGTTTGTTTATCGCTGGTCGCGCCATAAGTTCCTTGGGCATTATTGCCAGCGTAAACACCGCCTAGGTACTGGGCATCACCACCAAAGAATCCACCTTCGGTTGTATAGCCTGCATTGTTAGCAGCAGTCCCTGAGAATTGGTTGCCATTAATGCTGGCGGTTAAACCAATTTTACCGGCTTTATTAAATGTGAGATCCCCTTTTACGTTTTTAGCCACAAAGTCTGCGGTGAATACTGATTTGCCAAATTCGATATCATTACCTAAACCAAGTTCACGATAAGTAGCATCACCTGTATAACCTACTTTACCTTCGGTTGGTATATTGGCAGCTTGAGTAGCATTACCAGTAACGACAACGCCATTCACAGGTAGGGTTGAGCCTAACAATGCTACTTCAGCGGCACCATCGATATGACCGATGCGCATGTCATCGCCAAAGTCTTTATAAGTTGAGGTGTAGTTAAGTGGTAAGGTTTGACCAATTGCTGCGACGATAATTTCAGTATCGCCTTCATAGGTTTTAAACCCGCTCTGAGTTTCAGTATCGTTGGCCCCTGATGTTACGATAGCGACTTTAGGTAGTAGACCAGGTTGATCTGGCGTGGAGGGATCTTGTGAAGCGATGTCAGCTCTAGCATCTACTGTGGAACCATCTGCGCTGATGTCAAAGTCGCGGGTGGTGGTATTAAATACACCCAATGATCCAGCGTTGATATTCAGCGACTGCACGCCAGATTTCTCTGCTTCAGGGGCATTCTTAATGATGGCGGCAGCTAAGGCATCTTTAGCCGCTTGGGCGGCAGCTTGAGCCGCAGTTACTTGGGCGGAAGCTTGAGCAGAGGCAGCGGCTTGAGCTTGCTGAGCTGCAGCGGCTTGGGCATTAGCGGCGTCAAGAGCGACTTGGCGACGGTCAACTTCTGCTTGTAAAGCTTCGGTGTTGCCACCTGAGGCAAGTGCGGCGGCTAAAGCTTTCTCTGCAGCTGCTAGATCATCTGTTGCTTTCAATAAATCAGCTTTAGCTTTGTCTGCTTCGCCTTGGGCTTTATCTGCTTTTTGTTTCTCAAGCGCAGCTTGGATTTTGGCAGCTGTGGCTTGTTTTTCTGCTTGAGTTTTGGCTTCTTCTGCAGCTTTCAAAGATGTCTCAATCTCTTTAGCCTTGGCCTCTGCTACGGTTGCACGATTATCTGCGGCTTTAGCCTTTTCTTCAGCCGCTTTCACTTTGGCAACTGCATCGGCGGCGGATTTTTTAGCGGCTGTTATTTCCGTTTTAGAAGCTTTTGCAGCCGCTTCAATTTTTGTTACCGCCTCTACTCGAGCGGCTTCTGCAGCGAGCTTGGCCTTTGCAGCTTCATCTTTTGCAGCATCTATCGCTGTTTTAGATGCCGCCATTACCTTCTCTGACTCTTTTCCAAAACTCTCTTGGGCTGCTTTAAGAGCATCTTGCGCAGCTTTGGTTTTTGCTTCTGCAACCTTGAGCGCTTCTTGTGCAGCTTTAGTTTTTGCTTCTGCAGCTTTGATTGCCTTTACTGCGTCAGCATTGCTGACATTGCCTCCACTATCAATATTTTCGCCACTTTCTGATCCTATTACAGGTGACGACTTAGGCGTAACCGTGCTATCACTACCGCTCGTTGAACACGAAGCTAAAATGACAGTGGTTAAAATAACCACGCTGGCTTTGACCGGTGTCTGTAGTTTTTTTACGGCAGATATCGCTGGTATTGAATGATGATTAAATGACATTCGTCTTCCTCCATGAAGAACTGGTAATATTCCATTATTTACTAACTTAGACACAACATATATTCAGTGCCTTGAATAGATAAACAAATGTAATATGAAAAGTCAATTAATATTATTCAAATATTAATGTCAGTAACTTTTAGTTACTAAATAAATTTAATAAATATTTTAAATGATATAAATCGTATTACATAAACAACAAAATTTTAATATAACATATAACGATAAAGTCATATTTTAGAAAAAACAAAATGACTTATCTTTAAGTAAAACCCTAAAAAACCACACTTAATCTTTAATAAAATCATCATTTTAACTATAAATAGCACTAAAAATTTATTTCATCTTAAAAAGGTTGATACCAGCGACAGATAGCGCTAATTTGTTAAAATAGATAAAAATAGAATATCAGCCAATAAATACATTAAAAAGTTATATTGATTATTAAAAACAACTACTTCAAAAATAATATCCTTAAATTTTATTATTATTATTTATATAATATAACTAAAATCTGACTATATAGACAAACATTAGTTAATCAATAAAATTCTTATCATTTTAGAAGAACCCTCTGCTCATCTTCACAGTCACAATATCAGGTATATAGATTCAGACATAAAAAAAAGCACCCTAAGGTACTTTTTTTATGTCTGAATTAAGAATTTATATGATCTTTATTTGGAATTAGGCTGCTTCTCAGCACCAAAAGTACCTTGGAAAGTAGTACCTTCACCTGGCTGAGCACCTTTACCCCCTTGAGTTAGAGCCTCTTGATAAACGCCACCTAAGAAGTTAGCATCCTCACCGTAGAAACCACCTGCTGTATCGATACCATTCTTATTACCAGCGAAAGTATTTCCTGTAATATCTGCATTGATATCAATCTTGTTACCAGTAGGCATGTAACTATAATCACCTGCTGCAAAAGACAGCGTACCTGCAACTTTACCACCAACAAAGTCTACGTCAAATGCTGAAGTACCATCAACTACTGGTCCACCACGAACACCATCTTTTAGATGTAGATTTTCCATGTAGGTAGCAACACCGCCATAAGCCACCATACCGTCATTGATATTATTATCGATATTGTATTGTGCTAAGTCTTTCATGTACTGCATGTCGTCAAGATTGGTACCGTTACCCTGTACGTAAACAGTAGAAACACGAGCTAGGTCACCTAAACCAAATAGGTCAGTTCTAGGATCACCATAAACATGACCGATCTGCATTTGCGAATCAAAGTTCTTATAAACAGATGAGTAATTGAGGTCTAATGCTACAGGACCTTGAACTTTAGTAGACTCAGTATGCAACTTAAATCCATTACCGTAATCTGTGTCTGCGTCTCCACTTATATTGATTAAAACTTGCTCTTTCACAGAGTCAGGTTTGGTCATGTCAGCACGAGCTATGAATTTATCATAACCAGTGAAATTATTTCCAGCACGATTATCTACTGTCACCTTAGAACCGTCTACATCTACCGTTTCTTTAAAGTCAGACTTGTCATCACGTATTTCTGCATAACCAATGGCGTCAGCTGTAAAGTTACCTTTTTTACTACTTAACGTATTGCTTTGGAAGCCAGTAAACTCAGTATCCACTTTAGCATCTGGATTAATAGGCGTTGGAGTTGGAGTTGGCGTTGGAGTTGGCGTTGGAGTTGGAGTTGGAGTTGGCGTTGGCGTTGGCGTTGGCGTTGGAGTTGGAGTCGGAGTCGGCGTTGGAGTCGGCGTTGGAGTCGGCGTTGGAGTCGGAGTCGGAGTCGGAGTCGGCGTTGGAGTCGGCGTTACAACCTTATCTTTTTCTGCCCCATATGTACCTTGAGCACCGTTACCTTCGTAAACACCGCCTAGGTATTGGGCATCACCACCGAAAAAACCACCTTCGGTCTTATAACCGTTATTAGCTGCTGCTGTGCCTGAGAACTCATTGCCTGTGATATCAGCGGATAAACCAATGTTTTTATCACTAAAAGTGAGAGCGCCTTTGACGTTCTTAGCAACAAAGTCTGCGGTGAATGCTGAGGTGCCATATTCAATAGCTTTGTCTAGACCAAGCTCACGATAAGTTGCGTCTCCAGTGTAGTTGACCGTACCATCCATTGGCATGTTTTCAGCTGTGGTCGCATTGCCTGTGACGATAACGCCATTTACGGGTAATGTTGAACCTAAAGCAACGACTTCTGCTTTACCATCGATATGACCGATGCGCAGGTCATCGCCAAAGTCTTTATACGTTGAGGTATAGTCTAACGGTAGCGTTTGACCAAGAGCAGCAACAACTATATCGGTACTGTCTTTATGAGCTTTAAAACCATTTTGAAGCTCGGTGTCATTTGAGCCTGATGTGTTAATAGCAACTTTCGGTAGTAAACCAGGTTGGTCTGGTGTGGCTGGATTTTGTGAAGCAATATCTGCTCTTGCATCGACAGTAGAGCCATCTTCATTAATGGTGAAGTCTCGGGTAGTTGTGTTAAATACACCGAGTGAGCCTGCGTTGATATTTAGTGACTGAACGCCAGTTCTTGTGTCTTCAGGCGTTGGCGTTGGCGTTGGTGTTGGTGTTGGTGTTGGTGTTGGTGTTGGTGTTGGTGTTGGTGTTGGCGTTGGTGTTGGTGTTGGCGTTGGAGTCGGTGTGATTACTGGGCTACTACCATCAAAAATATCATTTAAGGTATATGAATCGCTTCCACTGCTTCCGCATGCGGACAAGATGACAGAAGTTAGTATGACAACACTGGCTTTTAAGGGGGTTTTTAGTTTCTTGGCTGTAGGTACAGCTGATATTGAATGACGGTTAGGTGACATTCTTCTTCCTCCATGGATGATTGATAGATATTCCTTTATCCACACATTGCTACATCAGTGTTTGAGCAATGTATATAGATAACCAAACTTAGCGTACAAAATAATTGTTTTTTACAGGACTTACCTAACCTATTGGTTAAGTAAGTTTTTCTAGTCTTTATCGTTTAAGCCATAATAGTTTGGTGCTAAATTACTGGCTCTGATAAGAGAGTTTTACACCAGCGATGTAGCCATCGTTATCTTGAAACTTGCTAACGATACTACCGTTAGGTAGCTGTCCTGTGGCATCGCCAAATTTTAAATATTTTCCGCCCACTGAAACTGCCCATTCAGGTGTCACGTTGTACTTAACACCACCACCAAGACTGTAATATCCATCAATAGTACCAAGTGAGCTTATAGGGTCACCTGCACCAGAGTCATAACCAACGACCACTGAGCCAGCCAGCTTCTCATTAAAACGTTTAGCTAAGCCAACATCCACTTTCCATTGGTCTTTATCATAAGATAGTAGAGGTAGTCCCTCTGGAACAGCTGCTTTTGAATAGGCATTGTAAAGTGGCGGCACAATAGAAAAATCACTCCACGGCACCCAACGTACATCTAAAGTACCTAATAACTGATACTTTTGACTTAATCCAGTTTCAATATTTAAATTGACAGATTCTGGCGTAGTGACAGTAGCATCAGTCGTAGCATACTCACCAATCGATTTTCCAAGATCAGAATTTGGATCAATTCCAAGCTTATCTAGTACTACGCCTTTTAGAGGTGACCCTAATAGTGGCACTCTTTCACCTATTGGTGTCTCATGCTCGATTTCAGAGCGATACGTTAGTGCGGCCTTTAATGCAATCTCAGGTTTACTATAAGCAAGACCAGCTGCCCAACCATAAGCAGTATCGTTATTTACATTCGCATCATAGCCAGTCAATGGTCCATACGCCTGACCACGCAAGTGTACTTCCGCTTCCGCTTTTTGCAATACTGGACCACCATATACTTGGAAGCCATTAGATTTAAAACCAACCAAGCCTGTCCATGTCTCGGTATGGACGCGAACATTAGTATTTTTATCGTAGTCAGGATCTAGTACTGAAGGATTGATAACTTCATTTGGCACTGAAATACCTGAAGATGAGTCCGCTATGGTATCTTTTCCTGCTTGAGATACAAAAGTGCTATTTCCAGTATATTCTACTTCTGCACCCCAAGGTTCATCATAAAACACACCGATACTAACGTTGTCATTGATATCCGTTTTTACACCGTAGCGCATAAAAGAATAGGTATCACCAGTAATATTACCAGTAGCGCACCTTTCTCATATGAAGCTTCATCTGACGTTATGCCATTTCGTATTTCTGTAGTGGGAGAGGTACGAATAGCACCTGCATTATCGTTACCAGAAACATCACTATCAATATAAGCGTAATCAATTTCGGCATAAGTGCCAGAGTTAAAAAAGCCCTTAATATCTTGACCTGAACGATCAAGACCAGCCGCCTGCGTCAACGATGCAGCCGATAAGGTAATAAGAGCGAGAGTGAGTTTAGAGATAGGGAACTGATGAGACACTTAGATATCCTCCATGAATAAAATAACTGGCAAGTAGCTTAGTTGCTATATAACGACTAGTCACTAAAGCTTATGCTGAGCAATCCTTTGCCAAACGACTTTTATACTTAACGATTGAATGTAACTATCGCTTACACGATTACACTTTCGTTGTTATCAGACATTACTACTATGTAAGATAACGTAACTGATTTCAGTATCATAATTAAAGTTCAGCACTATAGCAACACCCTTTTTAATTTTTTGTGAAGATAGATTTATGTTAACTAATTTATTATAAAAATTATAATGATTTGGACTATGTAAACCATTATTTTTTATGATCAGTCATTAAAAGAACTTGCGTTTAGTTCTCGAAATCTATATAAAGCATTGATTAACAGTAGTATTTTTTGATAAAAAACAAAATTAAAAAAAAGCAGCCTCAAAGGGCTGCTCTTTTTCAATCGTACTGAATACAATTTTATTAAAACAAGTGTTCACTTAATATGCAATATTTTCTCACTATTTAACATCTTGATAGGACAATTTCACACCAAATATGTATCCATCATTATCCTGAAAATCACCAACAATCTTACCACTTGGCAACACACCTTGGCATCGCCGAACCATAAGTATTTGCCACCCGCTGATACTGCCCAGTTTTCTGTCACGTTATACTTTGCACCCAAACCAGCGCTGTAATAACCTTCGATAGGACCTAACGAAGTGACAGGGTTGCCAGCACCACTATCCCAACCAACGGTACCACTAATTGCAAGTGCTGGTGCAACACGTTTGGCAAGACCAAGCTCAACTTGCCATTGATCCTCTTCGTACTCAACCAAGTTCAAACCATCAGGTCCATAAGATCTTTTACTAACTTCATTATATAATGGTGGCGTAATCTTAAAGTCACCCCAAGGTACCCAGCGCACTTTTGCAGTTGCTAACGTTGTAGGGTTAATACCCGTTTGAAAATCAAAGTTTACGGATTTAGGAGTAGTAATTTCCATATTACTGGTACGATTGGCTGCAGCTGGATCACCAGCTAAAGCACCTGCAATCGGGTAGTTTTCAGCAATCTTCATGTTGTGGTCGATTTCAGAGCGATAGGTCAGCGCTGCTTTTAAGGCAATTTCAGGTTTGCTATAGGCAATACCAGCTATATAACCATAGTCCATATCAGGGCTGTTACGTGAGGTATAGCCAGTAGCAGGACCATAAGCCAAACCTCGTAATTTCACTTCAGACTCAATACGCTGAGCAACTGGACCACCGTATACTTGAAACTCTTTATTGGCACCAAATTTTGCCCCAAGAATAGCTGTCAGGCTGTTACTACGTACTTCAACATTAGTACCTTCCCCTGCATTAGCTGCTTCAGCATTTGCGATACCTACTGCTCCACGCAAACCATCTAACTGCGCTTGCTGTTCATCTGTCAAGACTCCAGCCGTTTCTCCTGGCGTGAGCGCACCTATTCCAGCCAAAGCTGCGGCATAAGTGGGAGCTTGATTGTTAGTAATGGCAGCGACAGAAGCATCAAGATCGCCTTTCGACACAAAATTGTTGTCGCCAGTATATTGCGCTGCTGCGCCAAAGGGCTCATCATATAAGATACCAACACTAAAGGTTTCATTGATATCTGTTTTTACACCATAACGAAAAAAGTCATAATACTCAGCGATATCGCCAGTCTTATCACCTCTAACATAGGTATTGTTGCTAGGAACGTTATTGGCACTATCATAACCACTAACGTCAGCATCGATATAGGTGTAAACAGCTTCAGCATAGGTGCCATCTTGGAGGAAGGCTGTGACATCTTGACCTGAACGATCAAGACCTGCAGCATTGGTCATAGTGGCTACAGAAATAGTAGCAATAGCTACGGCAAGAGTTTTTAAGTGAAAAGTAGCGCGCATTGTTTATCTCCAAACATCCCAGTTGTTTAACCATTTACATAAACTATAAGCGACATTAATAATCGCAAGATTGCTTTACATAAAAGGTGTCCTGCTTTCGATAGTAATGACTTTTCAATCGTAAAACAATATTTAAAAGAAATTATTTTATCTTTTATAACGTTATCGTTTTATCTTATTAGCAATTATCTAAACAATTGTTTTACTATAAGCCGAGGCATAAATACTTATATACAATAATTAAACTCTAGTTCATTAATTTTAGCCTCTGAGAATGCCCAATATATTCAATAAAAAACTCTCTAAGTCGAAATTGCTTTATTTTAAGCAAAAAAAAGCGACCCAATCAGGATCGCTTTTTATTATCTAGGCTATGGATTTATAAGTTAGCAAATTACAACTTATATTAGTTTGCTTGGTAAGAAAGCTTCACGCCAAGTGCAAAACCATCGTTGTCTTCAAAGTTACTAACCACGGCTTTAGTCGGAATTTGGCCTTTAGCATCACCGAACCATAGATATTTACCACCAGCTGATACTGCCCAGTTTTCAGTCACATTGTACTTGGCACCCAAACCAGCACTGTAGTAGCCTTCGATAGGACCTAGCGAGGTTACAGGGTTACCAGCACCACTATCCCAACCGACAGTACCTGTCACTGCTAATGCTGGCGTCATGCGCTTAGCGAGACCCAGCTCAACTTGCCATTGATCTTCATCGTAACTAACTAATGCCAAGCCTTCATCATCTTTTGTCGATACTTTACTGACATCATTATATAGTGACGGTACGATAGCAAAATCACTCCAAGGCACCCAACGGACTTTAGCAGTAGCTAGCATGGTAGGATTGATACCCGTCTGGAAATCAAAGTTGACTGATTCTGGCGTATTGATTTCAATATCAGAATGTCTGGTAGTCGGCAACGCTAGACCAGCGGTAGCACCTGCAGCTGTAGCAATTGGAAAAGTCTCAAAAGCTTTTGCATTGTGCTTGATTTCAGAGCGATACGTCAAAGCAGCTTTAAGTGCAATTTCAGGCTTGCTATAAGCCATACCAGCGATCCAGCCATAGTCTTGGTCATTGCTGATGTGAGTGGTATAACCCTTGGCTGAACTGTATGCATCACCGCGCAATTTTACATCTGCCTTTACGCGCTGAGCCACTGGACCACCATAAGCTTGAAACTCTTTGTTAGCACCAAATTTAGCACCAAGAATACCAGTAATACTCTCAGTACGTACTTCTACTTGCGTTGCTTCACCCGCCACTGCTGCAAGACCTTTAGCAGCTTCCAAGCCAATAAGCTGACCTTGAGCGGCTTGTAACTGCTCAGCAGTTAAACCACCTGGATTACCTGGAGCAAGCGCCCCTTGCAATTGTGGTATTAATACGTTATCGACATAAGCTTCGGTAATATTAGGGTTTTTTGTAAAGTCTTGAATGATAGCGTCACGATCACTGTCGGTAACGAAATCGTTTTGACCGTTATAATCAGCGGCGGCACCAAAAGGCTCATCATATAAAATACCGATGCTAAACGTGTCGTTAATATCTGCTTTTACACCATAACGGAAAAAATCATAAGACTCTGCGATATCATTGAGCTTATTGCCTGACAAGTCTTTACCACTCACATCGGCATCGATATAAGTATAAACAGATTCGGCGTAGGTGCCATCTTGTAAGAATGCAGTGATATCTTGACCTGAACGATCAAGACCAGCAGCACTAGCAACGCTAGCAATAGAAAGAGCAGCGACAGCTACTGTGAGAGTTTTCAAATGAAAATTTGCGCGCATTATGTATCTCCAAACGTCCGCATTGTTTTACTACTTTACTTAATTTTAATAAGCAAGCAGCATCCGAGGTGGAGGATAGTAATGATTTTCGAACATTAAAACAACTGCAAAAACACATTATTTCCTGATTATGACTGAACAGTATCTGTATCTCACAATGCGGATATAATAGTTATAAATTTTCAACCATTTAGTTTTTGCAGATATTAATAATGAGGGGGTCTTTCTGCCATTACATCAAAAGGTGCAATGCCGCCTTCAGGATCCTGACTTTCCACTTGTTTATAGATCAGCTGCAACTGTCGTTGTAATGTCTGAATATCTTTATCTTGCCGCGCAATCACCTCATCGAGTCGCTCTACTGTCATCTCTAGATGCGCCATACTCATCTGTAAATCAATGACTTGTTGCGTTTGTAGGTCAGCATGCACAGCTAAAGCTTCGTTCTGAGCTTTATCTTGAGGATTAAATTGATTCATGTTTTTCTCTGAATTATCATAAACATAAGACTGGTAGGATTCATTAATAAAATGGCTCGATGACCGATAAAAAGTAGCAATTAGACGACGATGCTCTTTATAAAATAGCAGCCGTTAATAAAAGCCATAAATAGTGCGGATAAAATCATTTACGCTCACTACAGTCACGTGATGGCATGTTATACTGCTCGCAATTTTGCAGCAACCCCTACCTCACTATTATATAAGCTTAAGATATTCTATGGCTCTGATACATTTAAAAGATATCCACCTTGCTTTTGGCGTCGCTCCTGTTCTTGATGGCATTGATTTTGCTATTGAAGCAGGTGAACGTGTCTGTTTAATTGGCCGTAATGGCGAAGGCAAATCCACCTTATTTAAGCTAATTAACGGCACCTTACAACCTGATAGCGGCGAAGTCATTATCAATAGCAGCGTGCGCGTGGCGATGCTAGAACAAGACGTTCCCGAGACAAGCGGACGTATCCTAGACATTGTTATGGGTGGTAGCAGCCGCACGGCTGAGCTGCTTATCAACTACAATGCCCAAACAGACTTATGCGCCAATGGCGACATGGATGCTTGTGAGCGTATGGCCGATTTGCAGCATGATATCGATGCAGTACACGGTTGGGATTTAGAGCGCGAAGCCACCCGCCTTATCAAAACCATGGGTCTGGATCCAGATGATGATTTATCTTCATTATCAGGTGGTCGTAAGCGCCGTGTACTACTAGCACGCTCATTGGTCACCAAACCTGATGTACTGCTGCTTGATGAACCAACCAACCATTTAGACGTTGATAGTATTGAATGGCTAGAGCGCTTTTTATTGGATTGGCAAGGTCTAACATTGTTGTTTGTCACCCATGATAGAGCATTCGTCAATAAACTATCGACTCGCATCATTGAGCTAGATCGTGGTCAATTAACCAGCTATGACGTTACTCAAGGCGAAGGTGGCTATGCACGCTATCAAGAGCTCAAAGAGCTACAGTTACTCGCTGAAGAAAAAAATAACGCCAACTTTGATAAAAAACTGGCACAAGAAGAAGTTGGATTCGCCAAGGTATCAAAGCCCGTCGTACCCGTAATGAAGGCCGTGTCCGCGAGCTAAAAGCACTGCGTGAAGAACGTAGTGATCGCCGTGAGCAAGTGGGTAATGTGAACATTACGATGGGTCAAGGCGAGAAAAGCGGTAAACTTGTCTGTAAAGTTAAAAACTTACATCTTGAGTATGATGGCAACGTATTGGTTGATGACTTTACCACCACTATCATGCGCGGCGATAAAATCGGTATTGTCGGACCCAACGGTGCGGGCAAAACCACACTGATTAAAGCCCTACTCGATATGTCTGATGATGAAGTCACCAAAACTGGTAGTGTTGAATTAGGCACTAACTTAAAAATTGCCTTCTTTGACCAGTTGCGCGATCAGTTAGACCTTGAAGCCAGTGTGGCGCAAAACGTCTCTGAAGGCTCAGACTTCGTAGAAGTGGGCGGTCGCAAGACGCACATCATGAGCTATCTACAAGATTTCTTATTTGCCCCAGAGCGCGCGCGTACCCCTGTCAAAGCACTATCAGGTGGTGAGCGTAACCGCGTACTACTTGCCAAGCAGCTATTAAAGCCTGCCAACATTCTGGTACTCGATGAGCCAACCAACGACTTGGATATGGCGACACTTGAGCTACTAGAAGAGTCAGTCGCCAGCTTTGGCGGTACGATTTTGCTAATCAGCCATGACCGCTCATTTATGGACAATGTCGTTACTTCTACTTGGGTATTTGACCAAGATGAAGACGGCAAAGGTATCGTCAAAGAGTATGTCGGTGGTTATCAAGAGTATTTGGTACAAAAAAACCGTGAGCAAGCCGCACACGCGCTAGAGCACCAGCCAATAATGCAAATACTGCCAGTAAAGTTACCAATAAGACAACCGCAGCAAAACCTAACAAAGCTGCCAAAAAGCTCAACTTCAATGAACAGCGTGAACTGGACAATTTACCAAAAGAAATCGCTGCATTAGAAGCTGAACAAGCCCAATTGCAAGAGAAATTAGCAGATGGCTCATGGTTCACCACTGACGTTAATGCAGCGACTGCTGCCAGTGAGCGCCTACTGACGATTGAAGATGAGATGATGAGTAAGCTTGAGCGTTGGAGTGAGCTTGAGAGCTAACGTTAGCGAATAAAGCCATGTTTTATAAAACATAAAAAGTAATAAAATAATCACCGTTTTGTTCTTATAAAGCGGTGATTATTGGTTTACGACTACTTACATAGTAGTTAGGTACTGAAAGTTAGTGAACATTACCTTAATTTCGAGTATCATTCGCTATTGCAAAATATCCTTATTAATTATAAGGTCATCACGCTTATAATCCTTGCCAAAAAATCTATGTGAGACATTGATAATGCAGCTATTTTGCATCAATTCTCCTATTCAACCTTAGAGTATGTTCTATCAAGGTTGCTTTATTTTTAACGCAATAATTTATTTTATCACCGAAATAGCTTAGAATAGCAACAATTAGCAAAATTAGGCACAGCCAAAGTGGCTTGATATTGTACATTTTCTAAGCCACAAACCCAGTGTGGGATAATCCCATTTCATTCACCTGGAGGAAGTATTAATGAGCCAAGCCGAAGGCGTTAACGTACAACGCCGTAGAGTTCTTATTGCCTCGACTGCCGCGATTGGTGCAGCTGGGGTAGCTGCTGTGGCAACACCTTTTGTCCGTTCTTGGTACCCAAGCGCTAAAGCTGAGGCTGCAGGGGCTGCAGTGACCCAAGATATTGGTTCTATCGAAGCAGGACAGATGATCGTTGTCAAATATCGCGGTAAACCCATTTTTGTGGTCAAACGCACAGAAGACATGCTAGCGACTTTAGCGTCAGTAAAACCTTTACTGTCTGACCCTGAATCTGATGCATCATTACAACCTGAATACTGTAAAAATCCAGAACGCTCTATCTCGCCAGAAGTATTGGTAGTAGAAGGCGTCTGTACACATTTAGGTTGTGCACCAAACTACCGTCCTGATGTTGGCGCGGCTGACTTGGGTGGTAATGATTGGTATGGCGGATTTTTCTGCCCATGCCACGGGTCTAAATATGACTTGGCGGGTCGCGTTTATAGTGGCGTTCCTGCACCGCTTAACTTACCTGTCCCAGATTACAACATGGATGGTACCATCTTGACGATTGGGGAGGCTTAATATGAGCATGGGTAAAAAGTTAATGCATTGGGTGGACGCACGCTTTCCAGCGACCGAAACCTATGAATACCATATGTCAAAGTACTATGCACCAAAAAACTTTAACTTTTGGTACTTTTTTGGCGTGTTATCAATGGTGGTATTGGTTAACCAATTGGTAACAGGTATTTGGCTAACCATGATGTACAACCCAAGTGCCGAAGGGGCATTTGCGTCTGTTGAATACATCATGCGCGATGTCAAAGGTGGTTGGCTCATCCGTTATATGCACTCAACTGGCGCATCTGCGTTCTTTGTGGTCGTCTATCTGCATATGTTCAGAGCACTGCTATATGGTTCATACCAGAAACCACGTGAGCTTATTTGGCTCATCGGTATGGGTATTTACTTAGCATTGATGGCAGAAGGTTTCTTCGGTTACCTACTTCCTTGGGGCAACATGTCATTTTGGGGTGCACAGGTTATCTTGAACCTTCCTGCTGCTCTACCTGTGATTGGTGATGGGCTTGCAGAATGGGTACGTGGTGATTATATTATCTCAGGTATCACCCTAAACCGCTTCTTTGCTCTACATGTGGTTGCTATCCCGCTCGTACTTGTGGGCTTAGTATTCATGCATATTGTAGCGCTACACCATGTGGGTTCGAACAACCCTGATGGTATTGATATCAAGAAGCTAAAAGATAAAAATGGTGTGCCGTTAGATGGTATTGAATTCCATCCGTACTACACAGTGCATGATATGATTGGTATCGTGGTCTTCTTTATCTTGTTCTTTGCAGTGGTATTCTTCTTCCCAGAAGGCGGCGGATTCTTCCTTGAGCCACCAAATTTTGAGACAGCGAATTCATTGAAAACACCAGCACACATTGCACCAGTATGGTATTACACGCCATTCTATGCCATTTTACGTGCGGTTCCTGACAAGTTGGGTGGTGTGATTGCGATGGGTGGTGCGATTGCCGTACTATTCTTGATACCATGGCTAGACAGATCGCCTGTACGCTCTATACGTTATAAAGGCATTTTATCTAAAATTGCTTTAACCGTGTTTGCGATTAGTTTCTTAGTTTTGGGTTACTTAGGCGCGACGCCAACGACACCAACAGCAACATTGATGGCTCGTATCTTCACTGTCTTGTATTTCTTGTTTTTCTTACTGATGCCAATTTATACCTCTATTGAGAAGTGTAAACAGCCACCAGAACGCGTTACCGGAGGCACTGATGAACACGCTAATTAAATCCCTAGCGGGTCTAGGCTTAGGCGCGGCATTAACCTTGACGGCTGGTTCTGCACTGGCAGCTGGTGGCGGTGGATGTGGTACATTCACCAATGCTGAAGGTGTTGAAGAACACTTAGCTTGTAGTACTGCTCCTATTGATTTTACCAATAAGGGCTCACTACAAAACGGTGCGAAAATCTTTATGAACTACTGTGCTGGTTGTCACTCTGCACAGTATGTTCGTCACTCGCGCATTGCTAAAGATTTAGAGATACCACCTGAGTTGGTCGAAAAGTATTTGATGGTCACCACCGATCAAATCGGTGATCATATCAATGCTGAAATTGATCCTGAAGTACAAGCATCATGGTTTGGCGCAGCACCACCAGACTTATCACTTGAGACCAGACTACGTGGCGATGACTGGGTATATACTTACCTGTTATCGTTTTATGAAGACCCAAGCCGTCCTTGGGGTGCCAATAACTTAGTACTTGCCAATGCGGCGATGCCTCATGTCTTGCATAATATGCAAGAAGAGCTGAGTGCTGAAGAGTTTGAATCTGAAGTGGGTGATTTGGTTAACTTTATGGCGTGGATGGCAGAGCCTAACCGTCATGACCGTCAAGTGATTGGCTTCTTTGTGATTTTATTCTTATTAGTATTACTCATTCCAGTTTACTTATTGAACAAAGAATTCTGGAAAGATGTAAAATAATTAAGTATTAAAAAATATATTTTTATCGAAAAAAAGGCACTACTCTGGTAGTGCTTTTTTTTGTCTCTTAAAAGACCATAAAACACTGAACCATTATTTAAAACAAGGCTCACCCGCAATGTTTACGTACCTTGCCTTGATAATCAGGGCAACTTTGTTTACGATGATAGGCTTTACTATTAACATTAGGCTTTCATGATTGATGCGAACGACATTCCAAGTAGTCAGCTGATTTTATACGCTGATGACGGCTACGACAGTCATGTAGTGCGCCTATTGCTTGAGGAAAAAAAGCTTGCCTATTATCTATCACGCTTGCACTCCGAACGGCCTGAAGATTTAACCGAGCTGAATCCCTATCACACCTTACCTGTTCTGCAACAACGTGAAATCGCACTGTATGAGATCAACGTTATCTTTGAGTATCTTGAAGAGCGTTACCATACAAACAAGCTACTGCCGGATACCCCGCAAGAGCGTGCCCAATTTCGCCAGCTGGCCTGGCGTATTCAGCATGATTGGCTGGTACTCGGTAAGCGTCTACTCATGCACCCTAATAGCTTTAATAAAGCACAAGCTGCTATTGCGAAAAAACAGTTAAGCGATTCTTTGATTACGTTGTCACCACTGTTTGCTCATAAACCTTATTTTATGGCAGACGAGTTTGGCTGGTGTGATGTATTGTTAGCACCACTGCTGTGGCGACTTGAAGAAATGGGAATTGAGCTGCCACGCGCGATTAGTCGCCCCTTATTTGATTATCAACAGCGGATCTTTGAGCGTACTAGCTTTCAAAAAAGTGTGCGTTAATTAGGGTGTATCCTCAATCTGAGCATTAAACCTTAAATGGGTCAAAAATGACTAAATCTTTGTCAAACTGTGTCAAATAGCTTGCTTATATTTAGATATTATCAGTACTATTTTCCTTGTTTGGCTGCAATTTTTATCACCATTTTCAAAATCAGGACACGCCCTAGACAATACTTAACCGCTGTCTTAAAATAGAAAACAACAAAATATCTGTAAGTTATTATCTTTAAATTATCAGTATAGGAAACCCTTAGATGAGCGAAACCACCTCTATTACCCCAACACGTCCCTATATGGTGCGCGCGCTTTATCAGTGGATAGAAGACAATCAACTAACGCCTTACCTGATGGTTGATGCCAATGCCGAAAACGTACAGATTCCAAGGGAACACGTGCAAGATGGTCGTATCGTATTGAATATTGCCAGCCGTGCGACTGGTAATATGAGTATGGAAAATGATTATATTCATTTTAGTGCGCGTTTTGGCGGCGTGTCACAAGAGATTTGGGTACCAATGACGTCGGTATTAGGTATTTATGCGAAAGAAAACTCGCAAGGGATGTTTTTTGACCCCAATGAATATGACAACTATCAACCTGAAGATGATGCGATAGTAAGCTCACAGAAGAGCCCTACTGCGACACCTAAAGCCAAACGTGATAATAAAGCAGGTTTAAAAGTGTTGAAATAGTCAATTTTTCGGTATAAAAAAGGCTGGTCGTATTATATACGGTCAGCCTTTTTGTGATTAATCTAAAAGATTTATCATTGTGCACTTTCAGTTAGCATATAAGATTACTAGGTTCTTGGCAATGTCACGCCGCGTTGACCTTGATACTTACCGCCGCGATCTTTATAGCTGGTTTCACATACGTCATCAGCATCGCTTTGGAAAAATAGCATTTGTGCCACTCCTTCGCCTGCATAAATACGCGCTGGTAGATTGGTGGTGTTGCTAAATTCCAAAGTGACATGCCCTTCCCATTCAGGCTCCAGCGGCGTCACATTGACGATAATTCCGCAACGGGCATACGTTGATTTACCAAGACAGATCGTCAATACATCGCGTGGAATACGGAAATATTCCATGGTGCGTGCTAGCGCAAACGAGTTTGGTGGAATAATGCACTCGTCACCGATGACATCAATAAAGCTTTTTTCATCAAAGTTTTTTGGATCTACAATCACTGAATGAACATTGGTAAAAACTTTAAATTCAGGCGCGCAGCGTACATCATAACCATAGCTTGACGTACCGTAGCTAACCAAACGCTCGCCTGTATCATTAAAACGTACTTGACCCGCTTCAAACGGCTCAATCATGCCGTGTTCTTCAGCCATTTTACGAATCCAGCGGTCAGACTTGATAGACATTGTTGTTCCTTAGCAGCTATAAAATAAAATTTACGATATGAAGTGTATTTTGATAGCGACGATTATACGGAATTGAGCGCTTAATTTATAGGCTTGCCTGCGTTTAATATAAATCTACAATCAACATGACAACCGCCTACCATTTTGCGAAATGATCTTCTGCTAAGCCCATTATCTTATCGATTTTAATCACGTCATCTTTTAGACGAATCTCACCACTATAGAAGCCAAGCCATTGCTCAAATATACTGGCAAGCACACCAAAGTTATCCGTCTTTTTATAAACGGTTATCGGCGTGAAGGTTAAGTCAATATCAACATTGCTCCAGCCTAGATTTTGATGATAGATGCGCCAAGGCTGTCGCGTATTATCTATGGTTTTAGCAGTATCATCTTGCCCATTAGCTGGCAAATTCAAACCATCACGGACAAACATCACAGGCGGTAAATAATAAATCTGCCCATCCAGCCAGCACGCATTTTCGCTAACACCGGTCTCATTGACGCCCATCGCTAGATTTAGGGCAAAATGACGACCGTTTGGCAAATAACTATTGATACAACTCCAAAACCAATTGGTCTTGTGACGCATATAACCAAGCGTCCAATCGAGATTGGCAATAGTCGTTTTGGAAAAGTGGATTTGTTTGGCTTGAGCATCAGTGTTAAATTTTGAATGGGCTTTAATCAGTAAATGACCAGATATAACCGACAACGGTTCTTTTTGAGTAAAGGTCCAGCCGCGCCTGCCCGTTGGTGTGCAGACTGCTAATGGCGCTGCTTGCCGCTGTAGCGTCGCATCAAGCGTAATGTGTTTACTGTCCAATGCTACTGCGATTTGTGAAGGCGTAAAACCCAATGTTAATGTGAGATTACTATGTGTAAATGCCATTTGCCCTTGATAGCAATCGCCTTCTAATTGCGTTCGCCGAGTCAATGGCTGCAATGCTTCACAAACCTCCAACTCATCCGTCTCATCCTCGTAAAGATAAACAAAAGCACTGGTTGCCAGCTTAATCGTCGCCAATGCTAGACAGATTCGATAAGGTGGCTGAATAATTTGGATAAAGCAGAATTGATTGGCCTTTAATTCTTTGCGCCAATTGGGTAAGGACTTTTGCGAAATAAGATGACTGTAATAATCCAGATAATTGATGCTTTTGACTTGAGAGAAAACACCAAAAGTGGGTTGACCGTTTTCGATAAGCTTAGGTTTCGATTCATTGACTGCTTGTAGGTCGCCTCGTTCGCTGCCATATTGATTGCTTTTATTCATAGTCTCGCCATCCCTGTCTATTTTAGCCAAATTCCTTTAGAAGCATTAACTGTCCTTGATAGCGAACTTCAGTACATAGAATACTTCTTCTTGCTTTACTGGAGGCTACATGAGTCAATTCTATTATCATCCTAGTTTCAACAGGCGTTAATCCATCCCATAGCTCTTCGCTCACATTAACTACCGCAATACCACTGACCCCATAAGAGTGTTTGGGAAATTTATATAGTAAGTCTACTATCGCTTGTGTAGCAGTAGAAAAATCTATAAATAGCAGACGGCGATTGCTAAAATCAGCATGAATTTCATAACGTTTGCTACTCCCATCTTTATAGTAGCAAACGGCAATCAATTGATTGTTTGAGAGTTCAATCACATATATCGGTGGGCGGAATAATTTCAGTAACCTATACTGTTTGGGAATATTGTCTAAATGACGTTGATAAATCGATAAGCTCACAATATTCCCTTTTTAAAAATACAAGCCCTTCAAACTTTACTTACTTAGGCTATTTAACTATTACTAGAAGCCATTAAAAACCATTAAAAAATACGCTTATCATCGATAGGCTTGGCAAATTTATTAATATTGGCTTCGATATTTTTAGCAATGCTCATATAGTAAGGTGCAAATTCATCATCGGCTAAGACACTTGGCTCACCTTTATCCACTTGTGCACGAATACCGCTCGCCAATGGCAACTGACCTAATAGCGGCACCTGATATTGCTCAGCGATTTTTTCGCCGCCACCTGTGCCAAAGATAGCTTCTGTATGATTACAATTGCTACATGTATGCAGCGCCATGTTTTCGACTACGCCAAGCACTGGTATATTGGTTTTGTTAAACATCTCAACGCCTTTCTGCGCATCAAGTAAGGCAATATGCTGCGGCGTCGTGACAATCACGGCGCCCGTTACGGGAATGCGCTGTGCTAGCGTCAACTGGATATCACCCGTACCTGGTGGCATATCAATCACTAAGTAATCTAGCTGCGGCCAATTGGTTTGGTTATAGAGCTGCATCAATGCACCAGTGCTTTTGGTCCACGCCATGCGACAGGCGTATTGTCACCATCGAGCAAGCTACCAATCGATAACATCGCCATGCCATGCGCATTGATAGGAACGAACTGCTCATTTTCTAGCTCAGGTCTGACATTATCGACGCCCAGCATGGTTGGCATACTAGGGCCGTAGATATCGGCATCGAGCACGCCAACACGGTTGCCGAGCTTTTGTAATGCCAAGGCGATATTGACAGTAGTGTTGATTTACCAACACCGCCTTTACCTGACGCCACCACGATAATATGACGAATGCGCGGATGCGCTGTCAATGATGCTTGTGTCGGTGCGGCTTTGGTAATCGGCGGTTCGGCATCAGTTGTCTTATTATTAACTGAAGACTGACTTTGGCTGTCCATTGCATTGGTGGTCTTGGGCATTGCCTTCGGTAAGCTTGATCCTGTCCCTTTCGCTGGCGCTGGTAGACGGACATTCATGTGAATCGCTTTGATACCGTGCGGATGTAGCAGCTGCCCAAGCTCTTGTTGGATGATTTCAGGGTTACTATTTACGGGTAGACGCAAGTCTAAGGTGAGCTGGTCACCATCACGCTCGAGCCCCGTTACCATGGTGGCAATACTGACAGTACCTACCTCATAACCAAGCAGCACCTTGTCCACGGCACTATCGCGCTCTGCCCGCTGCTCTGGTGTTTCTGATTTTTTGGTGGAGGTTTTCTTCATAAAGTTAAACATAGCGACTATTACTGCCTATACAAGTGGGTGGGCATGGCAAAAACTCAGCGAATACTGTCGTGACCAATACCGCTCGTGAACGTGTTAGCCAGACCTTTTATAGTGACAGTGTAGCTGAATTACCACTATAAAAAAACCACAACGCTAGTGGGACTAGGCTTTATAGCAGCATTAACCGATAGACAAAAACTGTGAAGCAATAAACAAATAAATAAGTACACCCGAGGCATCACAGACAGAGGTAATCAAAGGCGCACTGGCAGTGGCAGGGTCAAAACCCAGTTTATTAAGCACAAAAGGTAAGCTCATACCAATCACACAACCAATCATCACCACCGACATCATACTCAGTGCCAGCACTAACGACACCACTGCATCACCACGTACATAACCGATGATTGAGATAGCCACCGCCATCGTCGCCCCAAGCATCAACGCAACCACCGCCTCTCGACCCAATAATGAAAACCAGTCACGCATGACCACATCGCCAGTCGCCAAAGCTCGCACCATCAAGGTCGCTGACTGCGAGCCAGCGTTACCGCCACTGTCGACCAATAAAGGCAAAAAGAACACCAATACCAAATTGGCGGCAATCACATCTTCAAAACTGGAAATACTAAAGCCTGAGAGCAAGTTGCCAAATACCAAAAACACTAGCCAGAATACGCGCTTACGGTATAACACTCGAACGCTGACGTCTTTTAATTTGCCAACCATGGTCGAGACACCGCCCGACTTATGGAAATCATCGGTTGCCTCATCACTCACCACATCCATCGCATCATCGTGGGTAACAATACCGACTAAAGCACCACTATCATCGGTAATAGCAGCGCAATTAAATCATAGCGAGCCACGACTTTCGCAACGTCTTCTTGATCATCATTGACATTACAAGACACTACTGTGCTCATCATAATGTCATTAATCAGCTGCTCAGGAGCCGCTAAAATAAGTACTCGTAAAGAGACAACGCCTAATAACTTACGCTCGTCATCAATCACATAAGCATGATAAATAGTTTCGGCATCAGGTGCTTCTAGGCGCAGTGCTGCCAATGCCTCAGAGACAGTCATATGAGCAGCTAAAGTCGCATAATCAGACGTCATCAATGCACCAGCAGTGCGCTCCTCATAGGCAGATAACTTACGAATATCTTCACGTTGTGCCTGTGCCAATGCGGGTAACAAAGCATCCCGCTGCTCCTGATTGAGGTGCTTATATAAGTCGGTACGCTCATCTGCGGGCATCTCGCTACTATCTTTGCTAATACAGCCCGAGGAAATACATAGGCAAGTGCAACCTGAATATCCGTTTCTAAATAGGAGAACACGGTAGAACGATTGGGCAGATGCTCAAGTAGCTGCCACGCAAGATTTGGCTCCATGAGTGCCAGAACATCGGCAATATCAATCGGGCGCAAATTTTGAAGTTGATTGATTGATTGCTCAAACTGCTGTTGCTCGATAGCACGGCTTACTGTTACTGCAAGCGTTTTTGCAAAATCCTTATCATTCATTATACTTACTCCGTGCAACCCGAAACGCTATTCAAGCGCTCATAAAAAAGAGCCAATCTAATTGGCTCAAATTAATATAAAACTAGATGCTAATGGATTGGTCTTTTATTAGCAAGCCCATGATTCTTAAACCAATCAAACAGCCCGCAAACCCATTAATTCACCACTCAGTTAATTCATAAACCAACCATGACTGGCAACGATAGACTGACCTGTGAAGACATTGCTTGGAAAGGCTGCTAAAAACAATGCCAATTGGGCAATATCATCGACGGTCGTGAATTCTTTATCTACCGTATTAACTAGCATAATATCATTGACTACAGATTCTTCACTGATACCTTTTTCAGCCGCTTGTTGCGGAATTTGCTTTTCGACCAATGGCGTTTTAACAAACCCTGGGCAAATCACATGCGCGCGTACATTATGCTCAGCGCCTTCTTTGGCCAATACACGGCACAGCCCAAGTAACCCATGTTTCGCTGTGACGTAAGGCGCTTTATAAAGTGAGGCTTCGTGCGAGTGTACTGAGCCCATATAGATGACGGTACCGCCTTTGTCATCTTTATACATATGCTGTATCGCCGCTTTGGTGGTCAAAAATGCCCCATCCAAATGAATGGCAAGCATTTTTTTCCAATCCTCAAACGCCATTTTATGGATCGGATCGATGATCTGAATACCAGCATTGGAGACGAGAATATCAATAGCACCAAAGGTATCGACAAGCTGCTGCACACCAGCGTTTACCGCCTCCTCTGAAGTCACATCCATGGCAATGGCAAATGCGCGTCCGCCTGCCGCTTCAATAGCATCAACGGTTTTCTGAGCGGCTTCAAGATTAATATCAGCAATACCAACTGCCGCACCTGCCTTCGCATAAGTCTCAGCGATATCACGTCCGATACCGCTGGCAGCGCCGGTGACCAATGCCACTTTGCCGGTTAAATCTTGTTGTAATGTGGTCGCCATATTTTATAGTCCATTATAAATAGGTTTTTTAGAGGTTTGTGCCAAATATATCTAACAAGCTTATTGAGCAATGCTCACTGGCGTTTTTTCTTGTAGCTCATCAAAGCTAACACCTTCTGCCAGCTCAACTAGCTTTAGACCGTTGTCAGTGACGTCTAGTACAGCAAGTTCGGTAATAATCCGATCAACCACCCCTTTGCCCGTCAATGGTAGCTCGCAATTGGCAAGGATTTTTGGCTCGCCGTGTTTATTGACTTGTTCCATCAAGACAATCACGCGCTGCACGCCAGCGACTAAATCCATCGCACCGCCCATGCCTTTAACCATTTTTTTGGGAATCATCCAGTTGGCCAAATCACCTTTTTCTGACACTTCCATCGCACCCAATATCGCAAGATTAACATGACCACCGCGAATCATCGCAAACGACTCTGAGCTACTAAAATAACTGGCACCCGCTTCGGCAGTGACGGTTTGTTTACCCGCATTAATCAAATCTGCATCGACATTTTCTGCCGTTGGAAACTCGCCGATACCTAATAGACCATTTTCAGACTGTAGCCAAACATCGACATCTTTAGGGATATAATTGGCGACTAGGGTTGGTAGTCCAATGCCTAAGTTGACATAATAGCCGTCTTGTAGCTCTTGTGCGGCACGCTGTGCCATCTGCTCTCTTGTCCATGCCATGATAACTTCCTTATTTTTATAACGACCCCAAAAAATATGATGAGCGGTGTCAAATTCGCTTAGTCTACTAAATGTAGCACTTTCACTCGTTTTCCTTGCCACTCAAATTTCTAGGAATAGTATTACAATATTCTATTATTAATTTAACACTTTGAAAAAACCCTATAAAGCCTTTAACTAAGTGCCTTCGACTGCTTTGGTCGTGGTCTTTTCAATACGCTTTTCAGGATTACTATTCAAGACGATACGCTGCACAAAGATACCCGGCAGATGCACATAATCAGGATCAAAGGTGCCTGTCTCTACGATTTCTTCGACTTCAGCAATGGTAATTTTTCCTGCCATGGCGCAATCTGGATTGAAGTTACGCGCCGTCTTGTTAAAAATTAAATTGCCCGCTTTGTCCGCTTTTTGTGCTTTGATTAATGACACATCAGCGCGTAATGAGTGCTCAAGTATATAAGTACGACCATCAAAATCACGGGTTTCTTTACCTTCAGCGACTAGTGTGCCAACACCAGTGGCGGTGTAGAAAGCAGGAATACCAGCACCGCCCGAACGTAGTTTTTCCGCTAAAGTCCCTTGCGGCGTCAGCTCAACTTCTAACTCGCCTGCCAAGTATTGACGCTCAAATTCTTTATTTTCACCGACATAGGATGAAATCATTTTTTTAATCTGGCGCGTTTGCAATAGCAATCCTAAGCCAAAATCATCGACGCCTGCGTTATTACTGATACAGGTCAAATCCTTAACCCCGCTATCACGTAACGCTTCGATGAGCGCTTCAGGAATACCGCACAGACCAAAACCCCCGATAGCGAGCGTTTGTCCATCGCTGACAATACCTTTTAGCGCTTCTTCGGCACTGCTATATACTTTTGATTGACTCATGCTTATCTCCTTGCAAGTCTATTTTTTGTTATTAACTTCTATCATCAATGATTATTAGTGACTGACATCACTCAATATTTCCATATTTATATTAATACAATTTCTATCGATATATCATAATTAAAAATCTTGTGCTAACTTACCATATTATTCTCGTAGCGAGAAGAGAATAACCATAGGAATATACAAGCCAGCGCTGTAGCGGTATATATGATGGGTCAATATCTCATTAAGACAGGATTTATGTTTAATAAAATATCAAATATTGGCTATTTTAAGTAATTTTATTGACCAATATCACTATGCTCTGCATACTCGCTGATTGAACTTTGCCAAGGAGGGCGATCATGTTTAGTACCTTTGCTATTGTCATTACTTTATTATTATTGATGTTTTTTGCTTATCGCGGTTATTCCGTGCTCATATTAGCACCGATTATGGCGACATTAGCCGTACTATTATCAGGTGATTTTTTAAGCACGATTCCGGCCTATACCGATGTGTTTATGGGCGCATTGAGTGGATTTTTACTTAAGTTTTTTCCTATATTCTTGCTGGGTGCATTATTTGGGCGTTTGATGGCAGACTCTGGTGCGGCGACCGCGATTGCCAAAACCGTGGTCGAAAAGCTTGGTGCCAGCAAAGCCATCTTAGCCGTTATCTTAGTTTGTGCCATTTTAACCTATGGTGGCGTCTCTTTATTTGTCGTGGCATTTGCTATTTACCCAATCGCCAAAGACTTGTTTAAAGCCGCTGATATTCCTAAGCGCTTGATTCCAGCAGCGATTGCCTTAGGCTCATTCACCTTTACGATGACGGCATTGCCAGGTACGCCTGCCATTCAAAACGCCATTCCGATTCCTTATTATAATACCAACGTTTTTGCCGCGCCTATCTTGGGTATTATCGGCGGTACCATCATGTTTATTTGTGGTTGGTTATGGCTACAATCACGCGCCAGAAAAGCCAATGCAGCAGGCGAAGGCTATGGTCAGCATGACGAAGAGGATGTGGGCGGCGTTGGCGCAACCAAAAAAGAAACTGAGGGATTAAATACGCATCACACCTCATTTACTATTGCTATGATTCCACTGGTGTTGGTCATTGGCTTAAATGCTTTATTAACTTACGCTGTCTTTCCATCAGTGGATTTTAGCGGCTTACAAGCTCAGTTTCCTGATCTAAATATCGCAGGCTCACTGTTTATGGTCAATTATCATCTCGTTAGTCGTGGCTTGTGCGGTGTTAATTTTGCTACGTATCGGTCATTGGAATAATCTGCAAAAAACCATCAACCGTGGTACTTATGATTCGATGTTGCCGATTTTTAATACCGCCTCAGAAGTTGGTTACGGCGCGGTTATCGCCTCGTTAGCAGGCTTCCTTATCATTCGTGATAGTATCTTAAATCTAACGCCTGACAACCCTTTAATCTCAGAAGCAGTGGCGATGACTACGCTTGCTGGTATTACTGGCTCATCGTCTGGAGGTTTGAGTATTGCCTTATCGACGTTGGGTGAAGACTATTTAAGAATGGCGGTCGCAGCGGGTATTGACCCAGAGCTCATGCACCGTGTTGCTGTGATGGCAGCAGGTGGTTTGGATACGTTACCGCATAGTGGTGCGGTCATCACCTTACTTGCGATTTGTGGTTTGACCCATAAGCAGTCTTATCTAAACGTCGCCATGGTAACGATGGTGATTCCACTTATTGCTGTGGTCGCCGTTATCATTTTAGGGACAATGTTTGGCTCGTTCTAATGTCCTAGAATGATGCATTTATTAAACCTTAAAGATAATTAAATTTAACGATTATTGCTTGATACCAAAGAGCCCACTGAGCGATTGCTTGGTGGGTTTTTTATGGGCACTTTCTCATTACTACCTATAAATACAACCGACTATTTATCTCTCAGAATTGATTGACACTCTATATACCATATAGAGTTAATCGCTTTATTAGCGACTATATTAATTACTCAGGTAATGTCACAAATTTGGCCGAATTACGGTATCATAGGCACACTTTTTTTAAATTTTTATTTGCTTAATATGTTTTAGCATTGATAGTTTGATATTAATAGTATCGCGTCTAATAGCTCAAAACCGCTTAAGACGTTTGATAACCAACCCGTTTATATAAAAATATAGGTGATAAAAGTGCGTGAGATTCTAGTAACCAGTGCGCTGCCCTACGCCAATGGCTATATCCATTTGGGGCATCTTGTAGAATATATTCAGACCGACATTTGGGCGCGTGCCATGAAAGCGCAAGGCCATCAGGTCACTTATGTCTGCGCAGACGATGCACACGGTACGGCAATCATGCTCAAAGCAAAAGCCAATGGCGTCACGCCAGAGGAGCAAATTGCTCGGTGAAAGCGTCGCATGAAGCAGATTTTGCTAAATTTTTGATTAACTTTGACAATTATCACTCCACCCACTCAGAAGAAAACAAGCATTTCTCTGAGCTGATTTATCGTCGCTTGAATGATGCTGGGCATATTAGTACAAAAGATGTCGAACAACTATTTGACCCTGAAAAACAGTTGTTTTTAGCCGATCGTTTTGTCAAGGGTACTTGCCCTGAATGCGCAGCGCCAGACCAATACGGCGATAACTGTGAAGTTTGCGGTACCACCTATGATGCAACGGATCTTAAAGACCCGCATTCAACGCTATCAGATGCCACGCCTATTCTAAAAACGTCCAAGCATTACTTCTTTAATTTGCCTGAATTTGAGCAATTCTTGAAAGATTGGACGCGTAGTGACAATCGCTTGCAAACATCGGTCGCCAATAAACTACAAGAATGGTTTGAAGCAGGTCTGGCAACGTGGGACATTTCCCGTGATGCGCCCTACTTTGGTTTTCAGATTCCAGATACCCCAAGCGATGAGCCAGACAAATATTTTTATGTTTGGCTCGATGCGCCAGTCGGTTACATGGCGAGCTTCAAAAATCTGTGCGATAAACGCGCAGGTACAGACGAGGCGCTTGATTTCGACCGTTATTGGATGCAAGAAAACGAGCATAAAACCGAGGTGTATCACTTCATCGGTAAAGACATCGTTTATTTCCATGCGCTATTTTGGCCTGCCATGCTTGCCGGTAGTGAGTTCCGTACACCAACGGGTGTTTTTGCTCATGGCTTCTTGATGGTCAATGGCGAAAAAATGAGTAAGTCACGCGGTACTTTTATTAAAGCCGAAACGTATGCTGATCACTTACATCCTGAATACTTGCGTTATTATTTTGCTAGTAAACTGTCTGATAAAGTCGAAGATATCAACCTTGATTTAGAAGACTTTATGCAAAAGGTCAACTCTGATCTAGTTGGTAAAGTGGTCAATATCGCCAGTCGCAGCGCTGGATTCTTGGTCAAAAAGTACGACGGCATGCTCACAGAGATCTGCGCTGAACCAAGTTTATTAGAAGATATCACCAAAACGGGCGATGAGATTGCTGCCGCTTACGAGAACCGTGAGTTTTCACGTGCCATGCGTTTGATTATGCAATGTGCTGATAAAGCCAATGAATATATCGATGAGAAAAAACCATGGGCGCTTGCTAAGGTTGAAGGCGCAGAGCAAGAAGTTCAAGATGTTTGCTCGGTCGCGATTAATATCTTCCGTCAATTAATGGTTTATCTTGCGCCAGTATTGCCTGAGCTAACCGCCAATGCCAAAGAGTTTTTGAACATTGACGACTTAAGCTTTGCCAGCCGTAATGAGTGGCTACTGGGCCATAAAATCAATAAGTTCAAGCCTTTGATGCAGCGTATCGAAGAAAAAGATGTTACCGCGATGGTTGAGGCCTCAAAAGAATCTTTGGCTCAAACGGCTGCTCCAGTGGCTAGCAAAGCCGTTGCTAAAAAAGATAACAAGCCAGTAAAAGAAGCTGGTACTGATATAGATGCTGAGACAAATACTGAGCAAACTGACTATATCGGTATCGAAGACTTTGCCAAAGTTGAGATGAAAGTCGCTCACGTTTTAGCCTGCAATCATGTCGAAGGCGCAGATAAGCTTTTACAATTTACCTTGGACGTTGGCGAAGACAAACCGCGCAATGTGTTTAGCGGCATCCGTAAGTTTTATGAGCCGGAGCAGTTGCTTGATAAAAAGGTCATTTGCGTGACCAATCTTGCCCCGCGCAAAATGAAGTTTGGTGTCTCAGAAGGTATGGTGCTATCTACTGGCAATCCCAAAACCCAGCTGACGGTGGTTACCTTGCCTGACAACTGCGTGATTGGCGATGTCCTTGCTTAATAGTTAGGCTTACTCAACAAACAAAAAAGATGTCCAGCTGGGCATCTTTTTTATTGTCCCAAAACTATCGCTGGTCAATCGCCAAAATCAGTGCTTATATAGAAGATAATATCGATGAATATTGATTCAGCACGTTCTTTATAGAGGTAATGACAAACGTGTTTTAATTTCTTATTGCCATAAGTTACATTACTGTCATAATATGGACGTAATGATCAATGGATTGATTACTTTGATGTTAGCCCGTTATCTCAGCATGCACATAACATTGACTCGGGTAACCTGCACTCTCTAACCTATGAGCCCCAATAAAATGACCTTTGCTACTACTTTACGCTTCAGCCTATTCGGTACTGCTATGAGCGCCGCGCTTGGATTAATTGGCTGCTCAAACACGACCGACACTGCTGCAACGACAGATACCAGTGCCGCCGCAGATTCTGATAAGCCTGCCAAGACATTAGCCATCACTCAAATCGTCGAACATCCTTCATTAGATGCGATGCGCCGCGGCATTATTGATGAGTTGGCGGATAATGCTATGTTGAAGGCCAAAATCTAACCATTAATTTTCAAAGTGCTCAAGGCAATACAGCGACAGCAGGTCAGATTGCTAAGCAGTTTGCAGGAGACAACCCAGATGCCATCGTGGCAATCTCGACGCCATCAGCTCAGTCTATCGTTGCGTCAACTAAGACGGTTCCGGTTATTTATACGGCTATTTCAGACCCCGTAGCGGCAAAGCTCATTAATGAGAACAATACGCCTATCCAATCTAATGTGACAGGACTGTCTAGTGAGCTACCTATTGAGCCGCAACTAGACAATATTCAAAAAATTGCGCCCAATGCAAAAACCATTGGCTATGTTTATAGTCCAGGTGAAGTCAATTCGGTGGTGGTACTCAATCAACTTAAAAAAGCTGCGCCTGCGCGTGGGCTTAAGATATTAGACGTCACCGCCAATCGCCCAACGGATGTGGCGATGGCGACTCGTAGCCTTGCTGGTCGTGTTGATGTGATTTATACCTCACTAGATAATAATGTGGTATCCGCCTTTGAAGCGATGGCAGGTGCTGCCAATGAGCTTGATATTCCTGTCATTGCCTCGGACGAGTTTAGTGTGCGACGTGGTGCGACTGCGGCGCTGGGTGTCAATGATTATGATTTCGGTCGTACCACAGGTAAAATGGTGTATCGTGTGTTAAATGGCGAAGCAGTTAGCAGCATTAAGCCTGAAGTGATGAATACTTTAACCTTATATGCAAGCCCGAAACATGCGGCTGAGCAAGGCGTCAGTCTGACTGATGAGCTGCTAAAAAATGCCATTAATGTCGACAAACAAGCGCAGAGTTCGGATAAATAATACGGATAAATAGTTTTGACAAGTAGCACTGACAAATAACATTTAGCTTCTATATCGATGGCTCGCTTTACCCTTTATCCATCTATACCTTTTATCTATAAATTAAATAATGTACGGACACATTATTATTTTCAGGAGTGAGACCCATGTTGTATCAAAATCGTTTTGGTCATTTTAACTTTAGTAAAGCACTATTATTAGGTGGCGTTTGTACTGCCATCTTGACTGGCTGTAATCAATCAGCACAAGATACCAGTACCACTGATGCAGCTGCTACTGGCGATGCAGCCACAGCGATGAAGACCGTCGCTATTACGGCTATCGTCGAACATCCAGCGCTTGATGACGTCCGTAAGGGCGTTATCGACGAGCTTAATGAAGCAGGCTTTAAGGATGGTGAAAACTTAACGGTTAATTTCCAAAGCGCACAGGGTAACACTGCCACTGCTGGACAGATTGCTAAGCAATTCGTCGCAGACAATTCAGACGTTATCGTTGCGATTGGTACTCCATCAGCGCAGTCAGTAGCTGCTGCTACTAGCAGTATCCCTTTAGTATTCTCAGCAGTCACTGACCCAGTTGCCGCCAAACTAGTGACAAAACTAGATGGCTCTGGCACCAATGTCACTGGTGGCTCTGATGCGCTTCCTTATGAGCCACAAATTGAGCTGATGCGTCAAATCATTCCTAGTCTGAAAAATGTCGGCTACGTTTATAGCCCAGGCGAAGTCAACTCAACGATTATCTTGAAAAACTTAAAAGAAAAACTGACACCACTAGGTATTAATGTACTCGAAGCGCCTGCCCAGCGTAGTACTGATATTGCGATGGCAGCACGTAGCCTCGAAGGTAAGGTCGATATGATCTACACCTCAACCGATAATAACGTCGTATCGGCTTACGAATCACTATATCAAGTCGCTAAAGAGAGCAAAATTCCACTGATTGCGTCTGACACTAGCTCAGTTGAGCGTGGTGCCGTTGCTGCATTGGGCGTGAATTACTACGAGCTTGGTCGCGAAACAGGCAAAATCGTGGTACGTATTTTAAATGGTGAAAAAGCAGGCGCTATACCTGTCTACACCCCGCAAATGTTGGATCTATACGTTAGTCCAAAGCATGCCAAAGAAGAAGGTATTACTTTGTCACAAGCGGTTATCGATAAAGCAAAAGAAGTGGTAGAATAACGCACTTTTATAGCTAGCTCATTACAGCTATCATAAGGTAGATACCGAGTTTGATGGATTTGGTGTCAGCCGTCATCTACCGTTATGCGATGAGGCTAAATATTTAACATCAGAAACCCAGCTATGAATCAGTAGGCTGGGCTTCTTATTTAAACCACATTGATTAAATATAAAGTATTTGCGTCGTTTCTAAATTTGCCCTTTTTTTAATCAAAGCTTTGAACCTAGGTAGCTTATGATAGCTGTTGATCGTGATATGTTTTGGTTTACCCTAACCGCAGATTGTTTAATCTGTTAAATTCACCGCTTAGTCGTTTAGCTAAAATTAACGTATAGATGAGACAGCGCTGATCTATATCGCGCACTCATTCTATGAATCGATATTAGAACGTTAGTTGCTAAACGCTTGGTTATGACTTACTGATCTCTTATGTCTTTAATTGCTTTTTTTGGTGCACTTGAAAGCGGTCTGATTTATGGCCTAGTAGCACTTGGTGTGCTGATCTCATTTCGCACCCTCGACTTTCCCGACTTGACCGCTGACGGTAGTTTTCCACTAGGTGGCGCTGTCGCCGGTATTTCTATCATCGCTGGTGTCAACCCATGGCTTGCCTGTGCTTTTGGTATGTTGGCAGGTTCTGTCGCTGGTATTGTTACGGCATGGCTACACGTCAAACTTGGCATCCTGCAACTACTTGCCAGTATCTTGGTGATGGTCGCACTATATTCTATCAATTTACGGATTATGGGTGCGCCGAACTTGCCACTATTGGGTGAAACCACGGTCTTTAGCACCTTGGTCACGGATGGCAACGGTTATTGGATGCGCTGTCTGATTATTGGTGTCGTGGTGATAGCTGCCATGTTATTTTTAAACTGGTTCTATAGTACCGAAACGGGTCTTTCGATGCGGGCGACGGGTTCCAACCTCCGCATGGCACAGGCGCAAGGCATTAACACCTCATGGATGACCATCATTGGTATGGCGATTTCTAACGGTTTGATTGCTCTAGCAGGTGCATTGTTTGTGCAGACTCAAGGTGGCGCAGATATCTCGATTGGTATTGGTACCATTGTCATCGGTTTAGCAGCGGTCATCATTGGTGAAACCATCATTCCTGCCAAGCGTATTTGGCTAATTACCTTTGCCGTGGTCGTCGGTGCGGTGCTATATAAGCTATTTATTCAGGTGGCGCTATCGAGCGATACGCTACGTAGTATCGGCTTTGGCCCGCAAGATTTAAACTTGATTACAGCGCTACTCGTCGTATTTGCCTTGGTCTTGCCAAAAGCTAAAAATAAATTTTTAAGTCGTAAAGTTCGGGCTTAATGTCAATGTGCAACCATAAGGAATAATTATTATGATGCAAGCTACAGATTTGCGGTTGACCTTTAATCCTGGAACGCCCATTGAAAACCCTGCCCTACGCGGTATCAATCTTAATATCGCTGATGGTGAATTTGTCACCGTCATCGGTACCAATGGCGCGGGTAAATCAACCTTTTTAAATGCGGTCAGTGGTACCACGCGCGTCGATAGCGGCTCAATCTTATTAAATGGCATCGATGTCACCAAAAAGACCGCGCACCAACGCGCCCACTGGGTGGCTCGTGTCTTCCAAGACCCGATGGCGGGGACTTGTGAAGCATTAACCATTGAAGAAAATATGGCGCTGGCTTATAAGCGCGGCGGCAAACGTGGTTTAAGCTTTGCACTTAACCAAAATAACCGTGATTTATTTCGCGAAAAATTATCAGTATTAAAATTGGGGCTAGAAAATCGTCTGACCGACCGTATGGGTCTGTTATCCGGTGGTCAACGTCAAGCAGTCAGTCTACTGATGCGTCATTACAGCCCTCCAAAATTTTATTGCTTGATGAGCACACTGCTGCCCTCGACCCTAAGACTGCTGCTTTCGTTTTAGAATTGACCGATAAAATTGTGACGGACAATCAGCTTACAACGATGATGGTTACCCACTCGATGCAGCAGGCATTGGCGCATGGCACCAGAACAGTGATGTTACATCAAGGACAAGTGGTATTAGATGTGGCTGGCGATAAACGTCAAGGCATGACTGTACATGACTTACTTGATATGTTTGAGCAAACTCGCGGCGAAAAAGTCGAAGATGATAGCTTGATATTGAGTTAAATAACTTAGCAAAATTCTTCAAATCTTGAAAAAATAGAACGTCTGTTTAATATCAGGCGTTTTTTTATGACTGCTTTAATTGGTACGACTGTCTTAATTTTTAAGCATCAAGCAATACTAACTTTTGAATCAACTCACTGACATGTTGTGACTGCATTTTTTTCATCACTTGTGAACGATGCACCTCTACCGTACGGACGGAAACGTCTAAATGATCAGCGATATTTTTATTCAAATTGCCTTCTAACAATTCATTGGCAACCTGCTTTTCTTTATCGGTCAGCTGCGCATATAGCTTTTTAATATCATAAAGCGTGGCGCGTTTTAGAGTGAGGTCTTGCGCACATGCAAGCGCTTCTTGTAGACGGCGGCTATTAATCGGTTTTTCCAGATAATCAGCCGCACCTTGTTTCAGCATATTGACAGCATCAGCAATCTCGCCATTTCCCGTTAGTGCTATCAATGCCATAGAGCTATCCTGTTGACTAAGATGCACTTGTAACGCTTGACCACTCATCTCTGGCATCATCAAATCACTCACAATCACTGCTGGACGATAGATATTAACTTGTTGCAAAAACGTCAGTGCACTTGCCCACACTTGGGTCGATAGCCCTAAGCTGCTAATTAAAAAACCACAGGACATGCGCACACTTTCTTCATCATCAATGATATGAATGATAAGCGATTCTGGCGTAATGCCTGATGAATCATCAGACAGATGACTGCTTTTATCTTGACAGCACGTAGACTCATTTGAGAGTTGATTAGACGTCATATGTGACCTTATGGCTAAATATATTATTGATATTCATTAGAGTTTTTCGTCATTATTCGCTAAAGATAATGGCAGATAAAAAGATATTTGTGCGCCCACCATGTTTGACAGCTGATAGTTAGTATTGGTTTGTAGCAGCTGAATTTTACCATTTAAGCTACGTTTAAAGCGGTGCTGCTCGCTGCTCATTACTTGGTAAACTTGCTCAATTTCATGCTCGGTGTCAATATTGTTTAGCTGCATCATACCGCCCAGCGACTTGCATAAGCGCTGACATATCATCAGTCCTAATCCTAGACCGCCTGCTTTCGTTGATTGAGTAGCATACTGACTGGGTAGGTTCTCTGGTAAATACTGCCCCTGCAACTGAGCTTGATCAAAGCCGCCAGCATCATCGCTTAGATGCAGTACCAACATTGCTTGCCATCGTGTTCCTCTGCCTGACAGCGTAGCATGATATTGGTCGCCCCTTGCTGCGTAGCATTGGTCATGCTATTTATCAGTAACTGATCTAATAGCAAATTTGGCAAAGTTAAATGCTGATAATCACTTGCCAGCCAAAAATTGACATCTACTGCTTGCTCACCCAATAATAAGATGCACTGTTGATAGATAGCTGCGATATCGACACGAGTTTCATTCGCTTGCGACCGTCCAGCCCAGCGGCGAATATTAGTCACTACAGCAGCGACGCGTTCTGTTTCATTGACAATCTGCTGTAGAGCATTCTCTGTTGCCGCATTATCAAGTGGCGCTATGTCGATAGCATTTTTAGACAACCTTGCGTGTTGACTGCGTATCAATAATCCTTGCGCATAATTTTGAATGGTTGCTAGCGGCTGATTGATTTCATGAGCGATAGCACCGCTCATCTCACCGATGACCGCAAAGCGCTCTGATTGGTGTAACTGCTGATCATAATCACGGATTAGTCTATTTTGCCGCACTATCTTTTTTTGCCGCCGCCATGCCAGCCAGCTCATCCAAGCATAATTTACTGTCGATATCAGGATAACCAAAATAATCACAGCCATCCATAATCGATGCGCCTTTATCCAGTCGATCATATGCGCGCTCAGCGGCTTTTGGGCGGGATGACGATTCATCTCATAAAGGATGCGCTCAGCATCGCTACTTGATTCTGCTGGCAACCAGCGCTGCTCTAATTGACTCTTGCCAAATAGATGTTGATTGATCTGGCGCACCAAAGCATCTGGCGCTTGCTCGGTCGCTGCCAGTGTCCAATTTGGATATATTTTCGTTGAAGAGTGGCAGCTGGATACAGTGGCGACTGGATGAATGAGACGGTATTGCTTGTCATTGATTTGACCGCGCCTTGCCATCTCCTCCATCAGACAAAGCGGCGTAATGGCAGCGTCTACCTTGCCGCTAGCCAAGGCATGCAAAGTGCGCTCTATCGGATAACCGACAAACTGTGTTTGATAGTGAGTTGGCGTGATGCCATTTTGCTGTAATAAATGCGCGCCCAATAAATAACCGCCAAATGCGTCAGTGTCGACGGCAGCAATATGCCGTTGCTCTAAATCCTGCAAACGATAAATATCACTGTCGGCAGCGACCCATAAAGCACTGGCGACCTCTTCCATCGCACTCGGCTGTTTTAATGGCGTATATTCATTTAGCTTATTAAATTCATTGGCGAGGGTGACTGTCGTCGATAGCTGATTTTGCGATTGTTGCCCATTAACACCCTCAGCATCAAATCCTTGATTGCTAAAAATTTTATCACGAGGACTTTTATCACGAGCGTTTTGCGCATTGCTATTTAATTGAGCCGTCTCTGTTTGTAAGGTAGCCAGCCAGCGCCACCTGATGGTATTCATTTTTATAAACTGTACTTGCGGGCCAAGCACTAGCGCAAACTGCTGTGCTTCTATTTGCTGTTGCCAATTCTCCAGCGCCAAAGGTACCAATATCACGGTGTCATCTGATAACTGATCATTAAGCTCGTCAAGCCAGGGCTGCCAGCGATTTTGTGCGGCTGTTTCGCCTTGCGGTGCCAACACACCTAAATAGTAAGTCTGGGCGGTTGCCTTAGATAGCGGCAACCAAGCAGCCGATGCCACAACGGTAATAAAACAAGCCTTTAAGATAGTCCAAATTTTAGACTTTTCATGCATACATCTAGCCTTGTATTTGACCTAGCAAACGCACATTATAAGTAAAAACCTTAATTATAATGTGGTTTTCCACAATATCACAATATTACCCGCTACCCTATACTATATGACAGTCGTGTAACTTTTAATTCGCTGAGCTTAAATCACAAATATTCGATTTCAATTTTGATTTCAATAAGAATGGTTAATACACCTCATGAAATATGGGTGATGAATTATAAGCTTGGTAAAAATATCTTATGGAGGGCGGGCTTATGAAAAAATGGCCACTGATTATAATAATAGCAGCCATCATCGGGCTGGTGGTTGCCTTTATTATTGGGCAATTACTGCCAAATATGCGCACCAGCAGTAGCGATATCGAGGTCAATATCACTGATCCTGCTCTCATCAAGCAGGGCGAATATATCGCGCGCACTGCTGACTGTGTCGCGTGTCATACCACGCTCGATGGCGAGACTTATGCAGGCGGTCTGCCTATGCTAACGCCACTTGGGGCAATTTATTCGACCAATATCACACCCGATCAAGAAACTGGCATCGGCAACTATAGTTTCGACGACTTTAAAAACGCCGTTAAGCATGGGGTACGCAGTGATAATAAAGCCTTATACCTGCTATGCCGTATCCTTCTTACCAGCTCATGCCTGACGAAGACTTAGCCGCGATGTACGCTTTCTTTATGTCCGATATCAAAGCCGTCAAGCAAGCCAATCTAAAAAGCGAGCTACCTCCGATAGCAAACTGGCGCTGGCCTTTGGCATACTGGCAGGTCTTATTTGATCGCAAGCGTGACTTTGTCCCTGAGACAGACGACGCACTATTGACTCGTGGTCAATACTTAGTCGAAGGTCCTGGGCACTGCGGCTCTTGTCATACTGGGCGCGGTATTGGCTTTCAAGAAATCGCTCTAAGTAATGCAGATTCTAACAAGTATTTGAGCGGTGCCATCATCGATGGTTGCGCGCCAAAAGTATCCGCGGTGAGCATCGCGGACTTGGCACTTGGACGGTTGCAGAATTAAATGACTTCTTCAAAACTGGTCGTACTGATACCACTGCTGCCTTTGGTGCCATGGCCGAAGTGGTTGAGCATAGCACCCAGTATATGACCGACTACGACATCAACGCCATGTCATCTTATCTAAAAACATTAACGCCAGCACCAAACAAAGAAGCCACACTGCCTGCGAAAAAAGACATCACTACGCAAAAATTACTAGATGGTGACTATGATTCGCGCGGTTCGATTTTGTACGCCGAATATTGCCAAATTTGTCACCGTGTCGATGGTAAAGGAGTCGCGCGTATTTTCCCAGCGCTTGATGGCAATAGTGCGGTTTATTCTAACAATGCCGATTCGGTCTTACAGATTACCTTGAGCGGTGGTCGTATGCCTGAAACTCCACATGACCGTATGGCATTTACTATGCCTGAATTCAGCAATCTTAGCGATGCAGATGTGGCAGAAGTGGTCAATTATGTCCGCAATAGCTGGACCAACCAAGCGCCTGAAATCGATGTCAATGACGTGGTAAAAATGCGGGCTTTCCTCGCCAAAAAACCAAAAACCAGTACGGATATTGCTCCAGACTTAAGTATTGACGCGCAAACAAAAGGAGCAAAATAATGAAAAAATCTCCACTCAACTTGCCTACTATTGCTCGCGTTATCTCTCAAAAAATGACCATAGGCAACTTAACCACCGCTATCCTTACTGCTTCAGCGCTTAGTATCGCCGCTATCAGTAGTGGTTGCTCGCAGCCCGAGCCTATCGAGCAGAATGCACCTGAGTACGGCTTAGTCACCACTGATGATGCCAACGAAGATATCGACACTTATGTGCTGCCGCAAGATACGGCTATCTTGGATGAACCAAATGCTGATGAGATATTTTATGGTAAACGCTTATTAAACGAAACTAAGCGCTTACTGCCAGAGCATGTGGGCGCGCAAATGAACTGTAACAGCTGCCATATTTCACAAGGTAAAATTCCACTGGGTGATCCGTACATCAATAGTTATAACTTCTATCCGCGCGTGATGCCACGATCTGGTAAGGAAGTTGATTTAACCAAACGTATTAATGGCTGCTTCCAGCGCTCAATGAATGGCAAACCGTTGAAACCTGAATCCCCTGAAATGCTGGCAATGTTGGCTTATATGAAGTGGCTATCGCAAAACACCCCAAAAGAGCAAAAAGTCGATATCCAAAATACGGGTAAAGTGGATGAATCATTAACCCCAGACCCTGTCCGCGGCGAACAAATTTATAAAGCTCAATGTGCAACTTGTCATGGTGATAATGGCGAAGGCATCAAAGACAGTCGCGGCGATATCGTGTTCCCGCCACTGTGGGGCGATGAATCCTTTAATATCGGTGCTGGTATGGCACGTACTTACAAGGCGGCAGCTTTGTAAAATACAACATGCCCATGGGTATTCAGACCAAAGGCTTATGGGGTCACGGAAATGTGCTGAGCGATCAAGATGCCGTCGATGTGGCGCACTTCTTTACTCATCAGCCGCGCCCTGACTTTGCTGGTAAGGTCAATGATTGGCCAAATGGTAAAAAACCTAAAGACGCGCGTTACTGATATCTTAAGAAGACGGTATTTATAAAGACTTTACTTAAGAGGACTTCACTTAGCAGACATCATTCTATGCTCGCTTGTGAGTGAGCATTGACACGATAAACCTTTAAGAAAATGCATTTTTCTTAAAGGTTTTTTTGTTATCTATCAAACCCGCGAAAGAGGACGCCATCCGACATTAGGGTGGCGGTGAATTTCGCATCATTTTCAATGTTTAAATTACATAATATGCGCCTGAATCCAGTATAATAATTAATTATTGTAATACTTATAACTCACCACGAGCATTTATGAAAATCAACAAAGCGTATAAATTTAGGCTTGAGCCTAATACGGAGCAAGAGGTTATTTTAAATAATCTTGTCGGCTCTGCACGTTTTGTTTGGAATCAAATGCTGGCAATCTCATTTGAGATGTTTGCTAAAGATGAGTTTATTAATGCCACCAATCTGGTTAATAAAATTATAGATTTAAAAAGTAATCCTGATTTTAACTTCCTAAAAAGCAGCTCAAACGCTGTGTCTTTACAACAAAAAGTACGCGATCTGGCATCGGCTTGGTCGCGGTTCTTTGATCCTAAAGTACATGCCAGATTAAAAGACAATAAAAAGAAACCTCGCAAACCCAAGTTCTTTAAACTGGCTGACGGCACAGAAATCCAGCTACGCTCGTTGATGCCAAGATTTAAGCGCAAATCCGATGGCTGCGACTCAATTCGCTTGGTTCAGTTTGATAAATATTGCCGTGTTGAAGGTAATCGAGTAAAACTGCCTAATGGCATTGGCCTGGTGAAGTTTAGGAAGTCGCAAGACATCATTGGTACAATTAAAAATGTCACCATCAGCAAGAAATCAGGGCACTGGTACGTGTCTTTTGGTACGGAGCGAGAACTGGATGAGAACCCTCGTCACCCTGCCACAAGCGCCATTGGCTTGGACATGGGTATCAGCAAACTACTCACCACTTCAAACGGTCAGTACATCAAACCGAAAAACAGTTTTAAAACCAATCAACTCAAACTTGCCAAATTGCAACGAGGTTAGCAAAGAAAGTAAAATTCAGTGAAAACTGGAAAAAGCAAAACCGCAAGATTCAAAAGCTACACAGCCACATTGCTAATATTCGCCATGACTACTTGCATAAAGTCACCACCCGCATCAGCAAAAACCACGCCATGATTGCTTGTGAGGATTTAAAGGTCGCTAATATGTCGAAATCAGCCAGCGGGTCGGTGGAGAACAAAGGTCGTCATGTTAAAGCCAAGTCGGGATTAAACAAATCAATCCTAGATCAAGGCTGGGGCATGATGGTTAATATGCTTGAGTACAAACAGCAATGGCGCGGTGGGTTACTGATCAAGGTAAACCCACACTACACCAGTCAAACCTGTTCTCAATGTCAGCATATTGCTAAAGAGAATAGACAAACTCAGTCTAAATTTGAGTGCGTCAAATGTAGGTATGTTGCGAACGCTGATTTTAATGCGGCTCGTAATATATTAGCGGCAGGACATGCCGTTTTGTCTGCGGAGGGAGGATGCAGTAAGGGTCGCCCGTTGAAACAGAAAACAAGCGACCTTCGTGAGAAAGTCGCCTAAGAGCATCTGCTTTTAGAATCCCCCACTTGAGCTTGGCGAGTGGTGGGAGTATGTCAAAGTTAATGCTTCTACAAACTTCTCGCTCGTCACTATATAGTTGCTGTATATCAAAGTTCGCTACCGCCATTTACTATGAGGTCTGTCATGCGCAAAATTCCTGTCTACTCCCACCCTGCTGCCGGTTGGCCTGCGCTGATTTCCTCTACTCGTAAGCTGATGGATTATCAGACTTTTTTACGGGGTAGCGTAAGTGTGCTAAAAAGCAACCAACCTAAAGGCGGATTCGACTGTCCGGGCTGCGCTTGGCCTGACCACAAATCACATAAAGCCATCGACGTCTGTGAAAATGGTATCAAAGTCATTGCTAGTGAGACCATGACAAAAAAAGCCGATGCGCAGTTTTTTGCGCGACATAGCGTCACTGAATTACAAGGCTGGTCGGGCTATGAGCTTGAGCATAGTGGTCGTTTATCAGAGCCTGTATATTATGATGCCGCGCAAGACCGCTACTTACCAATCTCTTGGGAAGCTGCTTATCAATGTATCGCTGAGCAGTTAGGACAGCTTGATTCGCCAGATGAGGCGCTATTTTATACCTCAGGCCGTGTGACCAACGAGCCCGCCTTTATGTATCAGCTGTTTGTGCGCTGTTTTGGCACCAATAATTTACCAGATTGCTCCAATATGTGTCACGAACCAACGTCGGTAATGCTCGGTAGACAGTTGGGTATTGGCAAAGCGACCGTGAAATTGGAAGACTTTGAGCAAGCCAAACTGATATTGATGTTTGGACAAAATCCTGCGACCAATCATCCACGCATGCTTGAAATGCTTGCTCATGCTCACGAGCAAGGCTGTCGAATCCTCTCAATCAACCTATGCGCGAACAAGGCTTACGTAAATTTAGAAATCCGCAAAAGCCCACGCATATGGCAGCTGGTCAAAGTGATGAGATGGTCGATGAGGTCATTCAAATTCAGATCGGCGGCGATGCAGCACTCTTGACCGGTATCGCTAAGTGGCTGACTAAAAACAATAAAATCGATCAAAGCTTTATCGATGAGCATACGTCAGGATATGAGGCACTCGACGCATGGCTCCGCCAACAATCATGGCCGGATGTGGAACGTGGGTCTGGTATCAGTAAAGAGGAAATCATTAATATAGCAAAACTGGTAGCGGCGAGTCCTGCGACCATTTGCACGTGGGGTATGGGCATCACTCAGCACGTCCAAGGCGATGATAATGTAGCGATGATTACCAACCTATTATTATTGATGGGGATGATTGGTATTGATGGCGCAGGCGCGTCTCCCGTTCGTGGTCACTCTAACGTACAGGGCGACCGTACCATGGGCATCCATGAGCGCCCTGCACAAAAGCTACTAGACAGCCTTGAGCGTGTGTTTGAACGTCCGATGCCGCAAGAAAATGGCTTTGATGTGGTCTCTGGTGCGAAAGCATTGATTACCGGTAAGCTAAAAGTATTTATGAGTATGGGCGGTAATTATGCCGTGGCAGCACCTGATACTAGTGCGATTCAACAAGCTTTAACCACCACTCAGCTCAATATTTTTGTCGGTACTAAACTTAATGAAACTATGCTGTATCCGGCGCGAATAATCTTATTCTGCCTTGCTTAGGTCGTACCGAACGTATTATTACTGCCAAAGGTGAGCAATTTGCCACTATCGAAGATTCCATGTGTCAGATTGTACCCACTCGAGGCAACCTGAAACCTGTCAGCGATACGTTGAAGTCTGAAGCACAAATTGTGGCAGATATCGCCACTCATGTGCTTGGTGCTGATTCGTCCATTCCTTGGCAAGCAATGAGTGAAGACTTTGACATCGTTCGTGATTATATCGCCCAAGCGATTGACGGTTTTGAAGACTTTAATCAGCGTATTCGCGAAACCGAGCGTGGCTTTCATTTGTACCATTCTGCGCGGCATCGTGTGTGGAATACTGACAGTGGCAAAGCGCAATTTGAAGTACCACAATACCCTATCACCTACGTCGCAGCACAAATGGCAGAGACCTCTTTAGCCTTTCACCATGACAAAAAACCCAATGATAATACTAATAGTGCGCCAAACAATGAACAAAAAATTTGGCAATTGACCAGTGTCCGTAGCCATGACCAATTTAATACCATGATTTTCGGATTTGAAGATCGCTATCGCCAAACCACTCGCCGTGATGTGTTGTTTATGCACCCAGATGAAATGACTCGTTTGGGTTGGCAAGCAGGTGACCGAGTAATGGTATCTCGCCATGCCAGCTCAAATGGTTCAAATAACACAGACGGTACCGCTCAGCCACGCACGCTAGGGCCGTTAGTATTGACTGAGATGGATATCGCCGCTAACGCTGTCGCAACTTATTATCCTGAATGTAATGATTTATTTGATTTAGACACGCATGCACCAGACTCTCACATACCAGCGTATAAATCGACGACCGTTGTTTTGCAACGCGTTGAGGCAAATGCTGTTACGACCGATCATGCATAGTCAGCAACGGGCGAATCATTGAATGATGCATATATTTAAAGGAGATGATAATTTTGGTAATGACCATACGATATAACGAGGTATTATGATTGCCCAAAGTGATACTGAAACTGACGCAAAATATAGCGATAATTTTTTGGTAAATACCCTAACAAATAAAACATCAGAAACTCTAAAGTCATCTGCAACGCCGCTTGCACGTAATCATTGGGCGCAAAAGCATCATTATCCGACAGATAAATATAATCATAACAACATTATTGAGACCCGTGTTGCTAAGACTAATATTGCACAGACCAATATGCAGAAAATCAGTATCGACTGCCAATCAGCGAGCTTAGCAGTGGAAGCGGCGGTTGCTATCGTTATCAACGGTATTCACTATGCGGTATTGATGGCAAGCCCTCATCAGCTAGAGTATTTAGCCGTCGGATTTTTGTTTAGCGAAGGCTTAATTCAACATAGCCATGAGCTGCTTGATTGGGAAGTTACCCAACTGAATGATATTGCAGATTATCAAAAGTTCACGCAAGATTCATTTATGCAGGACTCGTTTATAAAGGATTCTACGAATGAAAGTTTTGAATCTGCAGCATTTGAACAAAGCTTATCGTCACTGCAAGATTATGACATTTATGTGGTGGAGCTAGTACTAAACCAGCGTTGCCATCAGCGTATCCAAGCGCAAAAACGTCAGCTAGCAGGGCGTACAGGTTGTGGCATGTGCGGCATCACAGGGCTAACACAAGCACTGCCCGACTTGAGTATCTATCGTCAAAACAGACAAAAGGCAGATACACCAAGTCTTGACTGTCTATTAGCAATACGCCAGCAAGTCGATGCGATGCAGCATACGCACCAATTGACTGGTGCCGTACACGCCGCTGCGACGATGTATAATCAGCAGCTATACCTATTCGAAGATGTAGGACGCCATAATGCGCTTGATAAGCTGATCGGTTGGCGACTGCGCCATAAAGTAGAGATTAGCTGCGTACTTATGACCTCACGCCTATCGATTGAGCTGGTACAAAAATCGATTCGTGGACGCATCCCTTGGCTAGTCGGTATGTCTGCACCTACCAGTACCGCAGTGCGTGTCGCTGAGCGTTATGGCTTAGGATTAGCAGGTTTTTTGCGTGATAACAGAGTCACTTACTATTCGAATTATTCAGACCTATAAAGTTTTATGCTCGACTCTCTCATGAAGCGCGCTTATTCATAAACTCTCATTTGCAACGCTTTAATGACAGACATATAACCCTGATTTTTCGATCATAAACGGTCTCCTTTTTAGCTCAATCGAAGCTTTTTTAAAACACTATCTATCTCCTATCTCATTTTATCAAACACACAACGATATAATGAAGATATTATTTCGCACATTATATTCGATAATTATGATGTTTTTTGACGAACCATCCCTGATTTTTAAGCTTGATAATGGCTTAATTTGACCTGTTAATACTTTGAATAGCCATTAATTTATGGTCAAATAAGGAGAATCGAGTAGATAATTCGCATTTAGCTAAAAAATAACTTGTAATTTAAATTATATTTGCTAATATAGGCGTCCTTGATTGGCTGGGTGGCAGAGTGGTCATGCAGCGGACTGCAACTCCGTTAACGCCGGTTCGATTCCGACCTCAGCCTCCAATTATTTAGGTTAAAATTTTATTCATATTATATTAATTTTAGCTTGCTTTATTAATATAAATGCTTATAATAGCGACCACTATCTAACAAGTAGAAAGCTTACTTTTAGATTATACAAGTTTTGCCCGGGTGGTGAAATTGGTAGACACAAGGGATTTAAAATCCCTCGCTAGTAATAGCGTGCCGGTTCAAGTCCGGCTCCGGGTACCATTATATTAAAAGCTTCCAAGCAATTGGAAGCCTTTTTCTTATTGTGCATTTTCTCTTATTAAACTAATTTTTTTCCACTATTTAGACAATTTACTAGTAATGAACTGCTAGCTTTACTGTTAAACGTCCTTCTCACGTTTAGGGTAATAAGCTATATCAATTGTATATAATCAATAGTTAGCCACATCCTATTATCCCATTCTGAAAAGGCAAACCTTGTGTCGTAATAAAAAATAGATAGAACGATCCTAACATGATAAAAAAAGCAGCCACTTTCATAGTACTTAACGGCCTATTGGTGACACTAGCCAGCGCAAGCATTAATTTGGAATCCGTGAGCATAAATAAACACAGTGCCTGCATAAAGATAGCCTTTAATAATTGCTCATAGATTAAAGGACCGCGAGTTTGTTCAACAAACAGCAGAATCGATATATCTACGATGATCATAGTGAAAAAGGCATGTTTAACAGAGCTATTTAAATACGCATTTCCATTGTGTCGTTGGTAAACTTTGAGTCGCCTGGCTCTTTTCCTTTTTATATAACTCGTGGTAGGTTGAATAGTCATCGGGTTGGTTGCGTTAAAATACCAAATGGTTTCCCACCTTCCTTTAGTCATGTCTGGCATGATGTCTTCTGCTTGAAAATGTTGCAACTCCTGACTGGCAGGTGACCACCAATATCCTGTCTGCGGACAAGCTGATTTGCCTCACAACGTGAAGATTCCAGTACTACACTACTACCACCACCACTATCAGCGATGCGCTCAACGAGCATCCAAGTGACAGGTGCCATGCCGACAGCTTGCATGGTTTCAGGATCATAACCGACGTAAGCTTCATTTGCTAACATGCCATCCAATAACACTTGAGCACTGGCATCTGCTCTACTAGGTACATAAATACCTGCAACAGGGACAACTTCATCTAACTCAACGCTATATTGAGGATTGAGACGATAAATAGGCCACGATTCGGGTGGGTTAAGGGGTCCTCTTGATTCGGCAGTATATCGTTCAATTAAACTACCAATTTTCCAGCCAAAATAACTGGTTATTTCTAAGTTAAAAGCGCGCGTGCTTGCCTCTCTCCGCCATTTTTCATAATCAAGTTGTTGCTGCTCAGGCATCCAATCGATATCATAATCCATACTGATAGCCTGAAAATCACTCTCAACATTACCGCCATATCTTATTGCCGCTAGATCCCCTTTTAACAGCTCTTGATAACCAACATTTAAGCTGTCTAGAGTATCACGCAGGTTTGGCAATACCCGTTCGCCCCAGACGATATCAGGCTGTCTATTGATAGGACGTGTACGGTAATCAAACGGTAAATCATTGACAAACAGCTCAAGCGCCTGCTCAGCAGCTTCTAACATAGTTGCAAAGGCATCGCGCATCTCTTTAAAATAAGCGGGTGAGCTGTAGCGTTCTAATAAGTAAATCTCTTGCGGTCTGATGATGTAGTTGTTCATTTTTAGCGGTTCTCATACTGCTTAATAGAGGTTGGCTGATAAGTTTTTATCTAAGCAATCACCAGCATCACATACAATATCGACCCAATAAACCATATCGCATTGATCGCAATTCCTGAATACCATTTCCGCTTAACGGCTTGATTTTGGTTTGCAAAAGCTGCTTGGCGCTCTGCTGTGACAGGCAAGATGTTATATGGGTTGTTTTGACCATCCCACATAAGCCGTCGCTGAACTTCCGGATGTAGTGCAGGATTGGCACTGGATTGATAGATGTTGCCTTCGGCAAGGTCTAAAAAGCTAACTGTACAGGCGCGTAGCCAGCCCATGATAGTGACTTCAT
>NZ_BAWJ01000017.1 GCF_000586475.1 Psychrobacter sp. JCM 18903
TTTGAGAAGCTTAGTTTGTTTGTACCAACTTAATCTACTCTTTCTCATATGACTATCCTAGATTATTTTACTTATCTAGGACAGCCCCTTAAATAAAGTTGTTATAAACACTGTATCAGTTTTACATATTATTAATTGCGTAACCCCTTTGCAAATAATCTGAATGAGTTGACCACTACTTTGATAGACCGCTAAATAATATTAATCTCATAACTGAATTTTTCTGCCAGTCCATATGATTCTCTATATTCGATAGGATCGCCTTCTAGATTCTTCGCAATGCGGCATACCTTAACTAAGTTTTCTTGCTTATTGTTGCCAGATAATCATCACTGTGATCGGTTATAAAATACAGCGTCTCTACAGCAGACGATACGAATTGACCACACTTTGTATAGTAAAACGGATAGAGAAGATTCTCGAAATCTTCAGGATTTAGGGTTACAAAGGCTTGGAAGCGACTCTTAGGTAACCAAATCTTTTCACTTAACAAGACTCTGTCTTCAACCATACGCGTACGTTCTATATAAATGAGCGCTTTGTTTTTACCTATATTTAGTTTTTTATTAATGTCATCAATACCGTCTACAACCATGATTTTTTTAATTATGCCCGTCGGTGTGACATAGCGGGCATCTTTATCACGAAACTTAAAAAACCTTAATAATGAGCTTGCAAAATCTGGACGTTTTAAGAAGGTGCCTTTGCCTTGCTGCTTTATTAACACCCCATCTTCTACCAATTTTTCGACAGCTTTTCGGACAGTTCCTACAGATACTTCATACTTATCTGCAAATTCCTGTTCCGTCGGTAAGGGCGTGTTTTCATCCCACTTACTCTCTGTCAGTAACGTCTGTATATGCCATCGCACTTGCTCATAACGTGGCATTTTAAATTCTTTGAAATTATTTAGCATTTTTTTCACCACATTGGAAAGGTTTTTATTAACTGTTTCAATCTCGTCAAGCACTGCCATTGCTGTAAAACCACGTTATCCCTGATCAACTTCTCTTAAGCTTTCAGCGCATTCGATAGGTATCACATTAATATTAAAGCATTATTATATTTTTATGATTAATCTTTCCTAATTAACGCCAATTTTTTTGCTATCATTCCACTCAATGATACGCTTTTAAAGCTCAGATGAGCTTCTGATATAAAAAGCTATCCGTCAATATTAGCGCAATGCTCTTTACTCTGTAAAAACTGCTATGGTTTTTTATAGAACTCATACAGTTAAGGTCAAGGAGTAGTCGTGACTCTTTATATTCTCGCCGCCATCGTGATATGTATCATTTTGGGCTATACCACTAAGATTAATATTGGCCTATTTGCTATTGCATTTTCATATCTGATCGGTTGTTTCGGTATGGGGATGAAGGCACATGAAATTGTTGAGCTATGGCCTCTCAAAATTTTCTTTGTTATTTTTGCAGTGACGCTTTTCTATAACTTTCCCCTAGCTAACGGTGCTTTAGAGAAGCTATCTAATCATTTAATCTATAAGTGCCGTCACTTTCCCGCATTCTTACCTTTGGTTATTTTCCTTGTTGCCACGATTATTGCAGGCCTAGGAGCCGGCTATTACACCGTCTTAGCGACGATGGCACCAATGATCCTGCTGTTGTCTAAACGCACTAACTTGAATCTTGTCATTGCTACTTTATCGGTGAACTATGGTGCCTTAGCGGGTGCTAACTTTATCACCTCACAAAGCGGTGTTATTTTTAGAGAGCTGATGCGCGGCGCAGGCGTCGCAAATGACAATACCTTTACTTATGTGTTAGGGGTGTTCGCTGTCACTTTTATCATGCCTATGATTGTATTGGGTGCTTATAGCTTTATCAATACCAAAAATAGCAAAATATCGATTCAGACGACCATACCAGAACCCTTTAACAGTAAACAAAAACAGTCTCTTATACTGATCTTTATTATGATGGCTATTGTACTTATCGTGCCCATTTTAAATCTACTCATGCCACAAGTATCAGCGATTCAGTTTTTGAACGCTCGGATTGACATTGGTTTTATCGCCATATTTTTTGCTTTAGTGAGCTTATTTTTAAAATTAGGCGATGAAAAAGCAGTGATTGCTCTAATACCTTGGAATACCCTCATTATGATTTGTGGTGTTGGTATGTTAATCAGCCTCGGAGTAGAAATAGGCGTTATTTATGATCTGACAGAATGGCTAAGTACCAATGTACCTATCTGGATGATACCGATTTTAGTCTTTGTTATTAGCGCCATTATGTCAATATTTGCTAGTACGCTCGGGGTAGTCGCCCCTACTTTATTTCCTATGGTCCTGCCCCTAGCAGTTGCCTCTGGACTGAGCCCTTTATTACTATTTACCTGTATTGTTGTGGGGGCGCAAAGCTCATCACTCTCGCCTTTCTCATCAGGAGGTAGTCTGATGTTAGGCGCTTCTCAAGTCGTTATAAACAAAGACAAGCTTTTTAATGCGCTACTATTCAAGGCAGTGCCCTTAGATATTGGTATCGGAATACTCGCAATTTTACTTATCCAGCTGATATTTTAACTTCTCATAGGTAAAATATACCGTGATTTTTTAATATTTTTAAATATGCTTACTATATTTTGATCCCAATATATCTATTTTTCTCACTAAATTCATAACTTCTTAAATCGTTGTCATAGCCTCGTAATGGTACTGATATCAACGTTATTTTTAGGATGTCTCAATAATCTTCGCCATCACCAAATCATCTTATCTATTTGTTTTAATTAATTTAAATATTTTTTTCGAAGAAATCAATATCATTTATTCATCCTGCATATTGCTATAACAGGAGACCTTATGCCGCCTTCAATTTAATATATTACTATAAAATTCATATATACATACATATGTTTCTTGTTATTTTTAAAATATTCTGTTACTTTTGCATAGTAATGAAAAGCATACGTTTATGAAGTTAATGAGACACATTAATCGAATGCTACCTTCACCTGTAATAACTTTATATTTTGGCCAAAATTCTATTGAATTTTACTGTAAAATACACACAAGGAGTGTCGTGTGAAAAAACTATCCTATCTGGCTCTTGGCCTGTCTGTCCTAGCTTTGACCGCTTGTAACAATGCAAACGAAACTGCCAGTACAGATGCGACTGCCGCAGATGGCTCAACTGAGCTCACTGCCCCTTCACGTCCAGAATGTATTGCGCCTGCCAAACCGGGCGGCGGCTTTGACTTGACTTGTAAGCTTGCCCAAGCTGGCTTAAGAGATACTGGCATCTTAAAAGATCCTATGCGTGTCACCTATATGCCAGGTGGCGTCGGCGCGGTTGCTTATAACAAAATCGTTGCCAATGATCGGGACAATGGCGATGCAATTATTGCCTTCTCTACCGGCTCTATCCTTAATTTATCGCAAGGTAAATTTGGTAAGTTCACTGAAAAAGATGTGAAATGGCTCGCGGGTGTTGGTACTGATTATGGCGCTATCGCGGTCAATGCAGACTCTCCTATTAAAGATTTGGCCGGCTTAGTTGCTGAGCTCAAAAAAGATCCAAAAGCGATCAGCTTTGGTGCTGGCGGTAGTGTTGGCGGTCAAGATTGGATGCAAACCGCTATTTTAGCCAAAGCCATCGGTGTCAAGCCTAGTGACATGACTTATGTTGCCATGGAAGGTGGCGGCGAGGCGATCACAGCGGTGATGGGCAATCATATTACTGTTGTCAGTGCTGGTATTGCTGAGATTATGCCGCAAGCCAATGCAGGTAAATTACGTGTATTAGCAGTATTTTCAGATGAAAGATTGGGCGGCACGATGACCGATATTCCTACTGCGAAAGAGCAAGGTTATGATGTGACGTGGCCAGTCGTTCGTGGTTACTACATGGGTCCAGACGTAAGCCCTAGTGCTTATAACTGGTGGAAAGAGGCTTTCGATAAGATGCTTGTTGATCCGAAATTCGCTGAAATACGTGAGCAACAAGAATTGCTGCCTTTCTCTATGACTGGCGATGAGCTACAAGCTACGTTTATAAACGTACGGGCGAACTACGCGAGTTATCTGCTGAATATGGTCTTGTTGAAGCAGCACCAACCAAATAGTTACGTTGAGATTTAATAACCTTTAGCAATTGAATATCAAATATTTTGGTATTTCTCAAAGGGCTGGCAGGATATCTATCTGTCAGCCTTTTGCTCCAAAATTCAAGGAATGCTCCTTATGACAATGGAACGTTTGTTTTCCGGGCTGATGGCACTGGTCAGTATATTCTTAATATACTTAGCCATTGGTTATGTTGCCCCTATTGCTTATGACCCAATTGGTCCTCGTCCTTACCCTATTTTAATCTTTTCCCTGCTTGCCTTTGGCTGCTTAGTCGTTGCTTTTCGTCCCGCCAGTTTTACTAAAGCGATTGAATTGGGTTTAAATAAAACGATCATCCGTAATCTTATTTTATGTGCGCTTGCCTTATTGGTCTATGGTCTCATTTTTGAAGTATTGGCTTTATTCTTGCCACTATTCTGATGTCTTTCGCCGTAGGTTTACTGTTTGCAGGTAATCCTCTAAAGAGTTTTATCTTTTCAGTGTTAATCAGTATTGGCTTATATGTCTTATTTGACCTATTTTTAGATGTCAAATTACCACTCGGATTGTTGTCAGGGATAATAGGATAGCCAATATGGATACTTTTGATTTTTTGATGCATGGCTTTGCTGTTGCATCTACCCCCAAAACTTACTGCTGGCACTCATCGGAGCTTTTTTAGGTACGATTGTGGGCATGTTGCCGGGTCTTGGCCCGATTAATGGTGTAGCGATATTACTGCCATTCGCTTTTGCGCTTGGTTTACCGCCTGAGAGTGCGCTCATTTTGCTAGCAGCCGTTTATCTTGGCTGTGAATATGGTGGTCGTATTTCTGCCATTCTTATTAACGTACCCGGTGATGCTGGCGCCATTATGACGACTTTGGATGGCTATCCATTGGCAAAACAAGGCAAGGCTGGTATTGCACTGTCTTTATCTGCTGTCAGCTCTTTCGTCGGTGCCACTATCGCGACAATCGGTGTGGTGCTATTTGCGCCGTTATTAGCCAAATGGGCAATCTCATTTGGACCTGCTGAATACTTTGTACTGATGGTATTTGCTATTACCTGCCTCAGTGGTTTGGTAGGTGATCAGCCAGTTAAAACGGGTATTGCCGCGTTGATTGGTCTTGGTCTAGCAACTGTTGGGGTTGATGCTGTTACTGGTATTTACCGCTTTACCTTTGATTCGGTTAATCTGTCTGATGGCATTCAATTTACTACCATTGTGATTGGTTTCTTTAGTGTGAGTGAAATTCTAATCTTGCTCGAAAAAACCACGACGGGACACAAGGTTATTGAACAAGGTAAGCGCAGTCTATTAAACTTTAAAGAGTTTACTTTTGCTTTTGGAGCCATGCTACGTAGTGGTCTAATGGGCTTTGTTGTTGGTATCTTACCAGGTGCAGGCGCAACGATTGCCAGTGCAATGACTTATGCTAGTGAACGTAAAATCGCTGGTGATACTGGAACCTTTGGTGATGGTGATCTTCGCGGTGTTGCATCGCCAGAAGCAGCAAATAATGCCTCAGCTTGTGGCTCATTTGTGCCAATGTTGACGCTAGGTGTGCCGGGTTCTGGTACGACAGCAGTATGATGGGTGCGTTGACGTTATATAACATCACACCGGGTCCACAGTTATTTACTGAGCAGCCAGATATCGTATGGGGTCTGATTGCCTCATTATTTATCTGTAACGTTATTTTGCTAATCATGAACATCCCTTTGGTAGGTTTGTTCGCTAAACTGCTTGATGTACCAAACTACATCTTGATACCAGCCATTGCTGCGGTCAGTTTCGTTGGCGTATATTCTATCCATAGCACGACTTTTGACTTGGTATTTATGGTGGCACTTGGTGTCTTCGGTTACTTCTTACGTAAACTAAACTTCCCTTTATCAGCGCTTATTTTGGGCTATGTATTGGGTGAGCTCATGGAGTCTAATTTAAGACGAGCCCTATCTATCTCTCAAGGCGAGCTTAGTATCTTATGGAGCAGCCCTATCACAGTAGTGCTATGGTTGTTGGCTATTTTGATGGTATTCATGCCAGTTATACGTAGTATCTACCGTAGAAAATTTAAGCCTGCTATTTAAGTTTTAGTTACTCTGTTCTCAAAATACTTCTCCGGTGGTGGTTATACTCTATGTATGACCACCATTTTTTTAGAAAATAGTTACACCCGATACTTTCAATGAACGCGTTGAAATTGCTAGAGGAATGAAAATGCTACTCTAATAAAACCTCTTATCAGTTAGCCAGATTTAGTTGACTACTACCACTTGATGTCACTCATGAAATAGGATTTTATAGTGCTCCTTGTTTTAGATTTACTACAATCCATCCCAAGTTGGCATTTAGTAGGCTTGTTTTTCGCTGGCATGGCCGCTTTTATCATCTCTACTATATCGGGTGGTGGCGGTGCCATGTTACTGATACCAGCCACTTCTTGGATGATAGGGACAGCGGTTGCACCACCTGTGATCAATTTGGCTACTTTGATTAGCAATACATCTCGACTATATCTATTCTGGAATGATATTGATTGGTCGTTGACCAAATATTACGTACCAAGTGCCATTGTAGGTGTGTGGCTAGCAGCATTTGTTTTTAGTCGTTTAGATGCTGTCTGGATTCAGTTATTGGTTGGCGTGTTTTTGGTGTCTACTATATTCCAATATAAGTTTGGTAAGGTAAATAAAACTTTTGATATGCCAAAAGCAGGTTTTATACCTTTGGGCTTTATGATTGCTTTCATGAGCACATTAGTGGGCGGTCTCGGCCCTATACTTAACCCTTTTTATATGAATGCTGGACTAGAAAAAGAAAACCTTATTGCTACCAAAACGGCTAATTCTTTTTTTGTAGGTATGGTACAAATCGGCAGCTATTCTTTTTTTGGTATATTCACCGTCAAGCTCTGGTATATGGCATTGTTTTAGGATTAGGTGCCGTTATTGGCAATATCATCGGCAAACGCTTTTTGGCCGGTATGAGTATTAGTCAGTTTAGAATAATGCTACTCATGCTAATGGTTATCAGTGGCATAATAATGATAATAAGAAACCTGAATGTGCTGTTTTAATAAGCCTTTCATTCGATACTGCAACTATTCACAGCAAATTTACATAGATAATCGCAGTGAGTTTACATCGCTTATCTTTACCAATTCAGCACATGCACATGATACATTTTTTGAAATGTACTCAGCTTGGTTATCCTTTACCTATGCTATCAATCCTGTAGAAACTAGCTTGAGAGAGTCTAACTAACCAACTGGACAGTAAAATTCAAACCCCTAGCAAGTTTGTTCACAAGGCAACCTCGTAATTTGTACTACGCCCAGAAGCATCATATTTTTCTAACATCCCCTTCTCTATCAAGTCATTGATACTTCGTAGTACTGGTCTATAGAACACTTGGTCATCATTGCCCATTTCTTAGTACTCAGCTTGCGATAAAAATCAGTGAATAAAGTATGACTGACCCCTGCCGTCAAATCCGTAGAAACAAAATTGGGATAATATTGATTTTAATAGGCGCAAATACGATACTGAATATATTTCTAAGGTTTTGCCCTTCTCTCCCGAAATGGATATTGAATTTCCTATATAATGTGAGCCATCTCTTTGTTGATAACCCCTTTAATTTAGGCTTTTTTCTTAGTAAAAAAAATGCTTCTTATCAGGTAAAACGGTGCTTTATGTTTAACGCTTCCTCAACTCGTTTAAATAAATACATCAGCGAAAGCGGTATTTGCTCCAGGCGAGACGCTGACCGCTTTGTTGAACAAGGTAATGTATACATCAATGGTAAGCGTGCTCAAGTAGGCGATCAAGTGGTTGCTGGAGATACGGTAAAAGTCAACGGGCAACTCATTGAGCCGCGAGAGGCGGATGATTTTGTGTTTATTGTCTTGAATAAACCCGTGGGTATTGTGAGCACTACAGAAGCTTCAGAAAAAGATAATATCGTTGATTTCGTTCGACATAGTACACGTATTTTTCCAATTGGACGGTTGGATAAAGACTCTCAGGGTTTAATCTTTTTGACCAGTAATGGCGATCTGGTTAATAAGGTACTTCGTGCAGGTAATAACCACGAGAAAGAATATTTGGTGACGGTGAACAAGCCGATAACGGATAGTTTTATTGAGGGTTTAGCTGGTGGCGTGCCAATGCTTGGGAAGATGACCAAGAAATGCCCAGTTACTAAGGTGGCACCCACCGTGTTTAACATCACGCTAGTGCAGGGTTTAAACCGTCAAATTCGTCGTATGTGTGAGCATTTTGGCTATGAAGTGGTGAAGCTTGAGCGTACGCGGATTATGAATGTCAGTCTTAAAGGTACTCCCGTTGGAGACTGGCGAGATTTAACCGAAAAAGAGTTGTCTGTTTTACTTAAGTCCATAGAAGGTTCTTCTTCAGATGCCAGTAATCCGGGCAAGAAATCTCGTAATGCGCCACGAAAAAATGCTCGTACTGATGATTCATCAAAGACAAAAACGTCTTCAAAATCAGCGGGGGCAGCAAAGGCAACAAGAAATACGCCAAGGATGATGCTAGAAAACTAGCGGGTTCTAAAGGTAAAGATAGACGTCCTTTTGGTAATGGCAAGAAGGCTGTGGGCAATGGCAAACCTGCTACAAATGGTAAGCGCCCTGCAAAAGGTCGAAGTTCTAAGCGGTAGCAGTATCGCGACTATAGATTGATGGGTAAAGGTTAGCTAACTAGAACACTTGATAAGAAATACTGCACAAAAAGCCAGACAATTTAAGTTGTCCGGCTTTTTTGTTGCCTGCAGGTTTTCTCAACCAAATAATTTTTATTATAAATCCAAATCATAACTAGGATGTGTCTGCACGAAGTACCGTTGGTATGGGCGGACTAAAAATAGCAAAGTCTAAGACAGTTAGCAGATGTCATTGTTTAAAAATTCGATTATAGTAGATATCGAATCATACATTTAAAAGTTGAGGACAAAATAATGAAGACACTAAGTTTATGTATTGCAGCAGCACTGGGTTTAAGCGCTTGTGCTGGTGGAATGACAGGGAATACGGGTCAAAACAATAATGTCAATGGTATCGTCACTCAATACCCTGTTGAGACTGCCATGCTCAACATCTATACCAAACAACGCAGTGATAAATTAGTTGCGGTTGTCGGCAGTCAAAGCGTGTCAGCAGAGATTCAAGTGACGCCTAAGGGCAGTATGGTATTTAATAATAAGTCTGTACAAGGTACCGAAATAAACACCATTAATAAGATGAATAATCAAATCACCAATCAATCAGTCGCTATCAATTACTTCACCCTGAATCCACTGATATTCCATGGTTTTACAGACGGTACAGGTAAATACTCACTATCTAACCAGACGACCACCATTCCTAAAATGGCGACGGTGGGCGCTTCTAGTAAGCTACTGACGGAAAATGTCTATGCCGATAGCAGCATGCGTAACAAGATAGGGACTTATAACCAAGACTGGTCTTTGTCGCGTGATACGAATAATACCGCATGGTTCTGTATAGAAACCTCAAGCAATCTATTACTCAGCTTTGACCCTGCAGGCACTTCATCAGAATGCTACAAGATCAATGCCAAAGGCGATATCTTAGCAAGCAAAGTGACACTGAGTCAGCCTAGTAGTAATGGTAGTAGTAAGACGGTTACTTTAAACAGTCAGTAGCTATTATCTTGGTGACATGCCCTTTATCATATAGCCTTGTTACATAGCTTTCGTCACATAGCACTTATTACATAACAACGAAACAAAAAATAGCGCCTAGTATGGGCGCTATTTTTATATCAGTAAGCTGAACGATTAAGAACGATGTCCATGATTATGCTTAGCTTGATATTTGCTTTTTGCTTTGAGATGAGCCGCTGGTTTTTTTGATTGATGCTTTGACACTACTGCCTTTTTTTTAACATGCTGATGTTTATTATCAAACTTTGCATTGACCTTTTGATGCTTCACTTTAACAACATGATGTTTAGCAATTTGCGGCGCAGCACTTGCTTGGCTAACCATTGTGAAGCAAGCAGTAATGGCTAAAATTGAACTTATCATTATTTTTTTCATTATTTTTTCTCGTATAAAGTCATATTAGTTATGAGTTGTGGTTGAAACTGCCTTACTCAATATCAAGTAAAGCATTCACGTGATAAAAATTTGCTCTATCGACAACGAGAATGATAAATGATTCAAACGTTAAGTAGATTTATGAAGATTAAAGAAAGGTAACCTTAATGAGGGAAGGTTTCTTAAGTGGTACGCTATAAGCGTCATATTGGCGCTTTTCTAGACGGGCAAGTAATAGCGAATGAAAAGATATCTTATATATAGATTATGATGACTCGCTTTGGCATATTTTTTATCAAACGTAGACGTTGTCACGATACTTTCATTTTCACCCTATAAAATGCGTTGATTATTCAAAGCCATTGACGATATGCCGCATCACAATAAAGTCTTTTAAAAAGTGAAGACCAAACTAAGCAGGCTAGATAAGTATTTTGCAAGAGTCGCTGGGTTTGGGATTTTTTTAAAGTAGCCACACTTATGGTCTTCTGAATAGCAATTTTGAAATAACTGAGAATCAATGTAATGAACCATTACTTATGTTTGACAGATTATGAAAAAAACTTGATTGATAGTGCTTTGCTCATTCTGATGAAAAAAAACATCCAATATAGCGATCAATCAAAAGAAAACTCAGTGCAGCAATACTATCAAGATTTTAATCTCACACTTTTTGAGCTATGTGCAAAAATAAAAGCACCTGATTTTGATAAGCAAATGGATTTATCCTCGAAAGAAATCAAAGCAATTAAAAAAGCCCTAACCTCACTGTATGACCGTATCTATCAAAGAACCCTTAAGGATATAGAGGGCAATCAAGAAGATCACTATAAGAGCTGTAAGTTACAGATTATAGAATTAGAGAGAAAAATCGATATCATCGAGAAAAACAGTATAGAGAGCAATAGTTGTTAAATTGTTCTTTTTTACCGAAAAATTTCACTATTTTTAAGTCGCTAGCACCATCAATATTGGTCGCGTAAAACAAAAAATCGCACTCCGCATTACATTAGCCTATCTTTTCCGCTGGGTCTTATTAGCTCTTTCCCATTTGTTTGGCTATCGTCTAGCTACTTCAGTCATATAGTCTTTTCAGTACAAGATGAATAGGTACAGCAAAGGATAATACGGCAAATAATAGTACGGCGAATAGCAGGCTGGGCAAACATGACGACGCTGTGACCGATTTCTCTAGAATGCCCGATATATCTCTATACAAGACTTGTAAAGAGCATACCCCTTGTCTTAGAATGGCATTGTTAATAATAATGTCTATTTTGTTAAGTATTCTTTCTAAAATGCTTTAAACTGACGTTTTAAGTTAGCACACCTCCTTACTTATAAATGTTACCTATGCATCATCAGCATGCTGGTAATACGATGACCCTATCATGTCTACTAAGCGCCGTAAGCTTGTTTTACGATATTCATCACCGGTAACGATGTGGTTCGGCATGTTGGTCGCATGTTTTGCTTGGATCATGCATATCACGCTGTTGCTCACACCTCTGTGGGATGATAATGCCCACTTAGGTCATGGTATCTGTGCAGAGCTTGCACCGATTGTATCGGCAGCTAAGCAGTATGAGCAAATACAGACTGATATTGCGCAAACGAATCACAACATACCCATTGATAGTGCCGCTCGTCATTTACTTCATCATAATACATCCTTATCTTTAGCATCGCCTACGACCGTTGAGCCAGTCATAACGGTTGACGCAGCACCTTCACAGGAAGCCTTATATAGCAAAGATAAGGTTGCAAGCTCTGAATCTAACCCTGATGCCGTAAAATACACTGGCTGTGACCTTTGCACTGCCATGTCTGCGGCACTATTGCCAGTCGCTTTTACACATACTGACTCGGCTTTGATTGAGCTGTCTACTGTCTCAGTTACGTTTTTGTATCGCTCACATACCTACTCTCCTAGTAATTTTTTACGACCCTCGCACGCGCTCCTCCAGTCACACCCACATAACTATCTACATTTATAGTCCGATATTTTTAGGGCGTGTCCTCATTTTAAAAAATGGTGATAAACATGAGATAAATTGCCGTCAAACAAGGAAAGTAGCGCAAATAATATCGAGATATTAATAAGCTATTTGATGATGTTTGGCAAAATTTAGCCATTTTTAGCTCATTTCGAAAGTAATCGATTGAATTGAGGACACGCCCTAGAGCATTAGTGACAATGCTCTCAATCAACGCGCTCATTTGACGCTCTGATTGAGGCACTTGTATGCGCTTGCCTAAAACATTGCGCTCAAAACTGTGCTCAAAATGCTATCTATTTATATCGGAAAATATTCGGCAAGTGCTTAGTCTAAGTCCATAAATGGCTTGGCTTACATTGCCTCTTGGTAAAAACTGAATAACCGATTTCATAAAATATTTTTGCGAATTTCTAGGAAAGTAAGATGTTATCTTCATCAATAAACGCTGTACCTATTTTAAAACTAAGTGTTTTAGCTTTGTCTTTATTGCATATCAGTAGCGCTTATGCGGATTCCACAACCGTAAAGGCGCACATGCCTACTACTGATGATGAGCCACATATTCAATTGCCAGAAATCGTCGTTTATGCGACAGCAGCGGATAAGCGCTCTAGTACCAATGCACTTGGGACAGCCGCCACCCTTGATCAAAAACTTCTTAACAGTAAACAAGTGGCAAGCAGTGATACGGCCACCATACTGACAAAAATACCCGGTCTAAATGTCCAAAGTGCCGGTGGCATCTCAAACTTGCCCGTGATGAGAGGCTTGGCGGACAACCGTCTGCGTATCTTAGTGGATGGCGTTGACTCAATCGCCTCCTGTCCAAACAGTATGAACTCACCCTTGTCTTATATTGCGCCAAGCGCTATAGACAAGACCACCGTTTATGCAGGTGTGACGCCTGTGAGTGTCGGTGGTAATAGCATTGGCGGCACCATCGTCGTCGAAACAGCAGAGCCTATGTTTTCAACGGATAGCGAAATACTAACTTCAGGTGAAATTGGCACATTTTATCGTAGTAATGGTGACGCTTATGGTGCCAATTTATCTACCACAGCGGCAAACGATCAGCTTAGCCTCACCTATAAAGGCAGCTTTGCGCAGGCGGATAATTATAAAGCTGGTGGTGATTTTAAATCTTATACAGAGACAGGGAACGCTGGTAAAACATTAGCGAAGGACGAAGTTGGTTCAACCGCCTATGAAAGCAAAAACCAGTCAGTAGATGTGGCTTATAAGAACGGCAATCATCTGCTACAAGGCACTTATCTGTGGCAAAACGTCCCAAAAGAGTTATATCCAAATCAGCGGATGGACATGCTCGACAATCAGCTTGACCGCATTAATTTGCGCTACAAAAGCGAGTTAAATTGGGGACAGTTAGAAGCACAGGCCTATCATGAAGATGTCGATCACTATATGAATTTTGGGGAAGACAAACAGTTCTTATATGGTAATGCCAAAGGTATGCCGATGTACACCAGTAGCGAGACCATCGGTGCCAATCTTAAAGGTATTATTGATTTAACCAATCAAAGCACGCTCAATATAGGTGCTGAATATCAAGACTACACGCTCAATGATACGTGGGCGGCATCTGGCGACGGTATGATGTCGCCAAACGACTTTCAAAATATCAACAATGGTCAGCGTCAGCGCATCGGTATCTATGGCGAATGGGAAAAAGACATCTCATCTGACTGGATCACCCAGCTTGGCGCTCGCTATGAAAACGTACGTACCAGTGCTGATGAAGTACATGGCTATCAAATCGATGGTCAAAACAATATGACCAATCAGCTGCGAGATAGCGCTAACTTTAATGCCAGTGACCGCCAAACCACCGATAACAACTTTGATATTACTGCACTCGCGCGCTACGACATTGATTCACAAAAAAACCTAGCCTTAGGTCTGTCGCACAAAGAACGCACGCCAAGCTTATATGAACGCTATACCTGGTCCACTTGGAAAATGGCGGCCATCATGAATAATACCGTTGGTGACGGCAATGGCTATTTTGGTAATCCTAATCTACGCCCAGAAAAATCCAACACCCTATCTGCCACCTTAGACTGGCGCGGTGCTGATGATAGCTGGGGCATCAAAGCCACTCCTTACTATTCAAAAATTGATGACTATGTCGATGTCGTACAGTGGAACCCCATGGCAAACACAGCAGCTAGCACTCAAACAGCGAATCAATATAATGTGCTGCGCTATACCAACCAAGATGCTGAGATATATGGCATGGATATCTCAGCCAATCGGCAGCTGGCAGCAAATGCTTGGGGGTACTGGGATATAGTAGGCTCCTTAAGCTATACCAAGGGGAAAAATAAAGATAGCGGCTCAGACTTATATAACATCATGCCATTCAATGGCAGTGTTGCCTGAATCGGGAAAATAACGGTTGGACAAACCAAATCGAAGTGGTGGGCGTCGCGGCTAAAAATGATATCTCAACCCCTCGTAACGAAATTAAAACGGCGGGTTATGGTCTCTTAAATCTCAGTACAGGCTATCAGTTTAAAGAGGTAGCGATTGAGGCTGGTATCGATAACGTATTCGATAAAAACTATGACCTACCTCTAGGGGGCGCATACATGGGTCAAGGCAAAACCATGTCGATGAATGGCGAAATAGGTAGCGGTTCTAACTGGGGTACTGCCGTTCCTGGCGCGGGACGATCATTGTATGTGGGTGTCAACTATAAGTTTTAGGTGTCATTAAGATAGGTCATTAACTGACTAGCATAACGATTAAACCTTCAACGGATTTTATTTATTTTATATCTTAGGAAGCACCTTCATGACTATGGCACTATTAATTGCAGCATTCTTAATGGGATTTTTTGGTTCGCCACATTGCTTGGGTATGTGTGGCGGTATCGTCACCGCATTCGGACTATCGATGAAAGAAACCAGTCCAGCAAAAAAACGCGGTCTCATTGCGACTTACCATTTGGGGCGCTTACTCAGTTATGCCTACTGGGCTTAATTGCTGGCGTGATTGGCACTACGGTATTAACCCCTCTGATGGTTGGCAATAGCACACCTCGCATTCTACTAGGGTTGGTTTTGGTATTTGTAGGATTAACCATGCTAGGGTTGCCTTTTTTAAATAAGCTTGAACGTCTTGGTATGCATTTTTGGCAAGCTTTATCACCTCTGCGGCAGAAAGTCTTCCCCTTAAACACCTTTCCTCGAGCATTGACGGCAGGTTTATTATGGGGATTTTTACCCTGTGGTCTCGTTTATGGCGCATTACTTATTGCGGTCGTCGGTCATGACCCACTCACAGGTGCCGTGTTAATGTTTGTCTTTGGTCTAGGAACCGTACCCATGCTCGTCGCCACGCACGAAACGGTCAACTGGATGCGCAATCAAATCGGGCGTTTGCGCCTAAGGCAAGTGAATGGCGCAATCATGATGCTATCTGGCTTAGCGTTATAGCGGTGCCGATGGTCATGGCCAATATGCATGGTGGACACGGGCAAATGAACCATGAGCAAATGAACCATGAGCAAATGAACCATGAGCAAATGAACCATGAGCAAATGAACCATGAGCAAATGAACCATGAGCAAATGAATCATGAGCAAATGAATCATGAGCAAATGAATCATGAGCAAATGAATCATGAGCAAATGAATCATGAGCAAATGAATCATGAGCAAATGAATCCTGAGCAAATGAATCACGAGCAAATGAATCACGAGCAATAAAAATGTCTCTCATGTAAATAAGGGAGAATGATACGTTTAGATCATAGATAGGGCATTTTTAGCGTGCCCTATTTTTTTATCTACTAATGCGCCAACCTCTGAATTTAGCAAAGAAACCTTTCAACCTTTCAGAAAAGTTAAAAGCCTCTGACTCCGGCACTTCTTCAACATGATGACGAGCTGCCAGTATCGGCTGCTGCACCAATCTTTCGTGATGATCAAAAGCCCGATCAAGACTGATACTCATGATAGAGAAGTTAGTCGGACGTGGTAGACAGCGATATACCTGACCCCTATTAATTAAATTAATGACCATATGGGCATCTTTGAATTCAGTCAACATCAGCACCATCAGATCTGGCTGGATATTTTTTAAGGCATAAACGATGGGCGTAATATTTTCTTTATTGAGCGTCGAATCTGTAATCGTGACACCAAAGCGTTTTTTTTGTAATAACTTTGCGGCCTCTTCAAGGTTACTCGCCCAGCTCACGGTATAAGCGCTCTTAAAATGACTTTTTATTTGTTGATAGACACTCTCATCATCGTCTAATACCAATATATTGCGATTGCTAACCGTGCCACTATTAACACGGTTTTGAGTTGCATCATTTTTAATAGAATTTTGCGTGATTTCTTGCGTTTGATGAGCAATTTCTGTGGCTTTATTAACAATTTTTTTGAGTTCGTCATTTTGCCATGGCTTAGTGATATAGCGATAAATTTCGCCCTCATTCACAGAATCCATCACGGCATTCAGATCCGCATAACCAGTTAACAAGATACGAATAGTATTTGGTGAAGCTGCTTTGATGTCACTCAATACTTCCGTACCTTGCTTATCTGGCATGCGTTGGTCGCTGATGACCACTTGTACTTCATTCTGGCTGACATATTCCATTAGCTCAGTGGCATCGGTAGTAATAAATACGTCATGTGACTGGCGAAAATGCATTTTTAAGCTACGCAAGATACGCGGCTCATCATCGATAAAAGCGATTTTTGGTTTTTGCATGACGCTCTCTTTAAATAAGTTATTGGAAGTCTCTCAACTTTCAAATAAGGCTTGCGAAGGTTTCTTTTCATGAACGATAGACTGTATCGGTAGCATGAGGGTAAACGTCGTGCCCGCGCCAACGACTGAGCTAACCTCAATGCGTCCACTATGTTGTTCGATGATTTGTGCCGTAATAGCCAATCCTAACCCTGTGCCATCGCCTGCTTTTTTAGTGGTAAAAAACGGCTCAAAGATATGCGTTAAAATGGGTTCTGCGATACCGACACCATTGTCTATAATGCGTACCACGATATATTGCTGCGCCTCATCGACAGACGAGCTGACTTGCAATGTCCCTTTATGATCTGGCGGCATGGCTTGCGCGGCATTATTAAATAGGTTTAGTAATACTTGGTTAATTTGTGAAGGATTACATTGAATCAGCGGCAGCTCCGCTAGATTGGTATTAACGTCTAAGGTTTTTAAATTATTGCGAGCCATAATCAATGAGGTATTGATGCAATCATTGATATCGACATCTTTTACTTTGGATTCGTCTAGTCGAGAAAAGTCGCGCAAGCTGACGACCAGTTCAGCAATTTGATCGACGCCATACAGTCCATCTTTGATTAAATCTGCCAAATCTTCACTGACTTCATCTTCTTTGATTTCCTCGCAACATTGTAAAGTCTCTTCTATCAGTATCTTGACTTGCTCTTGATTGATAGTTGGCGCTTTTAACGCCTGCAATAATTGATCGGTATGCTGTAGCAATTCATTAAAACGCACGAGATTATCACCGACCAGCTCCATATTACTTCGCACGTATCCCAGCGGTGTGTTGACCTCATGCGCCACGCCCGCCACCATTTGACCTAATGTAGCCATTTTTTCGGAGCGCACCAGATGCACTTGTGAGGCTTTTAACTCCTCCATGGCTTGCTGCAAGTCTTGGGTGCGGGCAGCGACTTGTTTTTCTAGATGGACATTGATTTCGGCAAGTGCGCCTTCATTTTCGACGACGCGGTCAATCAGTTGATTGGTCTGCTCGCTAATGATTTGAATCTCACTGACATTTGAGTGTGGCAGTTTAAGGGCGCTTAATTGTTGATATTTTTTTTGCTCAATTAATGCACCCATATCAGCCACTGCTAGTGCCATGTGCTTTAGCGGTCGTGTAAAGTAGCGGCGAAACACCCACGCGGTCAACAACAAGATAGGAATAAAACCCAGTAGCATGGTTTGAATCAGCTGGTTCGACAACGCATTTGCTACGCTCATCATGTCATTATTGGGCTTGACGACGACCATCTTCCAATAGGTAAATGGCATACGAAACACAAAGGCGGTGGCGGACTGCTGCAGCAAAAAATCATTGGGCACAGCGATGGTCTCAATCAAGTGACTGTCTACCAGATTAAACGTTTGGTCAATATTCAATAGCAGCAATGCTGACAGCAACTTGGATTCTTGTTCGCTGATTTTATTCAGATTGGTCGTACTCAAAATACTACGTGCCGCGAGCGTATAACGACTTTCATCTCTGGCAACTGCCTCATCGATGAGTGTTTGGTTAATGCTATCTAGCTGTCCGCAATAGGGGCAAAGCTTGAATGTTTCTCGGCCAATTGATGCGCGGTTACCATCTCGCCTTGGGGATTATCTTCAGTCGCTTGCGTGACCATAGATTGATCAGGAAAGGTCAAAAACCGATTGTCCAAGTCTACCAAAAAGACATAACCACCCAGCTTATCTTGCCACTTTTTCATAGCCTCATCGAGGTTATCTAATAGCAGATTAAAACTCACCACTCCATCAAAAGCCTGATTGCGACTGTCATACAATGCCTTGGCACACGTCATCATCGGCTGATTGCTTTGCGGATCAACATACGCACGGCTCCAGACACAGTGGTCATGACGTGCGTACATCGCAGGAATGTACCACCACTCTCGATAATAGGGATTCGGCGTTTGGCGCACTTGATTATACTGCTCTAACGGTTGCATGTTGCCTGCGTCATCCCGCGCCCACACAAACGACTGGCGCTCTCGGTTTTGAGCATACATATTTGGATCAAACCACACGCCACCGCCCACAATCCGTTGATCGGTCTGTTGCATGAGATTACCAAAAGTTTCTCTATAAAGACTATCTTCTTTTGGCAAGCCGCCCGCCATCGCGCTGGCTGCCTTTGCCAGTCCGTCGACATGGCTGATATTCGCCATAATGCTATTAATGGCTTCGTTACCCGTTTCAACCACTGTCTCTGAAGTCATCTCCAGTATACGAGGCTTAGCTTGGGTTTCGATGACCCAGTACACCATTAGGATAATTAGTAAAAAAGCCAATGCTAGAATAATCAGCATGCGTGTGGAAATACTACCAAGCCGACCAGCAACACTCATAGATAAACCTTATATTGATGCATCTACCATCATCAATGCATCACTTAATGAATAAAGACATCAGTGATACGCAACCACCATTTATAGTGGGCTCAAGGATACGATGCCATCATGACAATATGATGACAAAAGTTTTGTTTTATTATCTGTTGACCAGTATCTTTTAATTAACAACAATTAGCTTGCCGTTGGTAGATACAACCTTGTGCTCATTTAGCGCTGCTCTCTTTTTATTATCAATAACATCATGCAGCTTATTGAGCGCATAGCTGTACTATCAGCCATTGCAAGGCACAAAAAAGCCACTTATTGTTTAAGTGGCTTCTTCATATTCAAGTCAGTCGCTAATTTTTCTATTTATGTCATCAATATCTCTATGATTATAGAGTCTACCAAGTTTATCTTGTTCTGTACTGTGAAATTTTATACATATGTTATATTAATAATACTAATATAGAGGGCGTGTTTGTATTTTATATAATGTCGCGGATCTCCGTCACTTATCACTGATTGCAAAGCCTGTCTGCTGTACACTCAGAGCTTGATATCACTCGCTCATACAGCTATTCAACTAACCATAAAGAAAGACGCTCACAAAGTCTTTCTCTTTTAAATATTAAAGGAAAAGCGATGCGTTCTTTGTTTTTTAGTACTTTGTGCTTAGCAAGCAGTCTTTCACTAATGGCTTGTAGTAGTCATCAACCAACCACGGCAAAAGAATCAACAGCGGTCATTACCAATACGACAAAAGAGAACGCTGACGAACAGCTAAGCTTGGAGCCATCCAGCACCGAAGAACCGTTATCAGCATTCACCGCTTTTGGTAATACAGAAAAAAGTTGGCGCACAGTAATTAATGGCAACCAACTCAGCATTGAAGCAGATTTTTTGAAACCAACGACCATCGTTGTCTCTCGTTCGACCTATGCCGAAGGTGTGGAATACGTGAGTACCGTTAGCGGCAAACCTATTATTATGAATATAAATAGCCAGATTTGTACCGATGATAATGGCTATCAGAATGAATTTACGGTGACGTTAACTTATGATAATAAAAGCTATCAAGGTTGCGCCGTTGCTGGAGCGTATGAAACAGCACCTACGTAATGGCATAGAATTTTTTGCGGTTAGCACATCATAAATAGCCAGCCATTAGCCAATGGATAACGCATAATTTGGCAAATAAGTACTTATATTACTTTCAACCGATGTCATTTTTGTTTAATAAAAACACCCTATAGTCTGTCTATAAACCCTTCATTTAAGGGCGTGTCCTCATTTTAAAAATGGTGATAAACATGAGATAAATTGCCGTCAAACAAGGAAAGTAGCGCAAATAATATCGAGATATTGATAAGCTATTTGACGATGTTTGGCAAAATTTAGCCATTTTTAGCCCATTTAGAAAGTAATCGATTGAATTGAGGATACGCCATAGTCAAATAACCTTTTATATCAGTCTTACTAAATAAGGATGAACCTATGAAAATCATAAAGACTCAAACCAATAATCCGGTAGACCACGACACATTTATCCACCAGCCTGATGCCAGTAAAACCCGTGTAGCAAACATACCAGGCAAACGCTTACCCTTCCCTGATCAAATTGGTAATTATCAGCGCAATATTGGGACGCCCACTGATGCTTATCAGGACAGTAAGGTTTATATTGTTGGGGGCGGTATTGCAGGTTTGGCCAGTGCTTATTACTGCATCCGAGATGGCAAAGTATCCGCTGAAAACATTACTATTTTAGAGCATCTTGACGTGGCAGGTGGCTCCTTAGATGGTAGCGGCAATCCTGAGACGGGTTATATGGTGCGCGGCGGTCGTGAAATGGATTTCACTTACGAAAACTTTTGGGATTTATTCCAAGATATCCCTGCTCTTGAAATGCCTGCGCCTTATAGCACCTTGGATGAGTATCGCATAGCAAATGACACCGATCCCAATTACTCTATTGCACGCCTGATCCATAAGCAAGGTGAGATAAAAGACTTCAGTCAGCTGGGATTGAGTAAAGTCAATCAACTCGCTCTGATTCGTTTGCTATTAAAACCCAAGGAAGAGCTAGACGATATCACTATTGAAGAATATTTTGATGACAGCTTTTTGAGCAGCAACTTCTGGACATTTTGGCGAACCATGTTTGCTTTTGAAAACTGGCACAGCTTACTTGAGTTTAAGCTTTATACACATCGCTTTTTACATGCATTGGACGGTCTAAACGACATGTCTGCACTGGTATTCCCAAGATACAACCAATTTGATAGCTTTGTTAAGCCACTACAAAATTATTTAAAAGATAAAGGCGTGCAGTTTCAGTATGACACGCTCGTTACCAATTTAGACATTGAGTTTGAGCATGCTGATAAAGTAACAGGCACCAAAAAGGTCAAAGCCATCATCACGGAGAAAGCGAATGAGCAAACCACCATTCCTATGGGTAGCAATGATTACGTCATCGTGACGACTGGCTCCATGACCGAAGATACCCGCTATGGTGATGATAATACTGCGCCGACGCTGGACTTCACAAAAGACAGTATGGGGCAATCGTCTGGTTGGAAAGTATGGAATAATCTGGCTAAGCAATCTGCCGTCTTTGGTCACCCAGAAAAATTTAATCAGCATGTGGATAAATCTGCTTGGATGTCGGCGACTTTGACCTGCCAGCCGTCTGCCTTTATTGATAAGCTCAAAACGCTGTCTGTCAACGATCCTTATACGGGTAAAACAGTGACCGGTGGCATCATTACGATTACGGATTCAAACTGGTTGATGAGCTTTACTTGTAACCGTCAACCGCATTTCCCTGATCAGCCAAAAGACACGCTAGTCGTATGGCTATATGCCTTGTTTATGGATAAAGAAGGCAATTATGTCAAAAAACCCATCCCAGAATGTACAGGCAAAGAGATCTTGAGCGAACTCTGTCATCACCTTGGTATCCTCGATGATATAGAGAATATCATGGCCAATACCATCGTCAGAACGGCTTATATGCCTACATCACCTCGATGTTTATGCCTCGTGCTAAAGGCGATCGTCCTGAGATAGTCCCTGATGGTTGTGTCAATATGGGTCTAGTCGGTCAGTTCGTCGAGACACATAATGATGTGGTATTTACCATGGAGAGCTCTGTTCGTACTGCTCGTGTCGCAGTTTATGAGCTACTAAACGTGCAAAAACAAGTCCCCGATATTAACCCATTACAATACGATATCCGTCAATTACTAAAAGCCGCGAATACACTCAACGATGGTAAAGGTTTCATCGGCGAAGGTCTATTAACTAAGCTTCTTAAGGGTACTTATTACGAGCACATATTGCCAAAAGCCAATCAATCCACCAACGGCAATGACTCAATATTTACTCAGCAATGGGAAGCAATCAAAGGGCTTTGGCATAAGTAGGTCTGGCATCAGTAATGTTAGTTTGATAAAAGCAGCTTTGATAAAAATGGCTTTAGTACAACTAATGACGAAAAATAAAAACGATAACGCTCTAGGGCCTGCCCTCATTTTAAAAACGAAGATAGAAATGAGGACATGCTCTAGTCAGACTTGGATAACTGCTGTAACTGCTCAATCAGCCAACGGTGTATACCACTGTGACTGGTACGTGGGTGCCATGCTGCTATCACCTTAAATGTGGGTGGCAGGGCTTCCACTTTAAGCTCTTTAACTCGACTGTTTGGCAATAAACGCGAGGGATAAAATGCGATCATATCGGTTGTATAAAGGATATCTGGCACCGCAGAAAAGCTAGGAACGGACATAACGATGTTTCGTTTAAGACCTTTTTCTGCAAACCATTGGTCATGAGAACCACGCAAGTTAGCGCGTGAAGGTGACACCACCAACTGCGAGTGTGCAGCAATTTGCGCCAGTGACAGCGGCTCTGTTGTAAAATTATTATTGCAACCAGTAATGCAGAAATGTTGTTCTTCAAGCAGCGTCACATAAGCCAAGTTATCAGGGATAAATTCTGGGAAAGTAATCAGCAGATCAAGCTCGCCTGCCGTAATAAGCTGATTGACATTGTCTGAGGCAAAATCACGCACGATTAACTTCAAATCAGGCGCGTCGCGGCGTGTTATATGAAACAACTGCGGTAATAATGCCTGCGTCGCATAGTCGGTCGCGCTAATCGTAAATACGCCTTTATAAGTCTGCGGCGAAAACACATCCGGCTCTAACAGTGCTTCTAATTGCTCTAATATGCGACTAATGGGTTGCTGCATCGATAGCGCTTTGGGGGTTGCCACCATGCTATTGCCTTGACGAATAAACAAACGATCATCAAACAAATCACGCAGCTTACGTAACTGTTCGCTGATTGCCTGCTGTGTCAGCCCCATTTTGCGCGCGACTTGTGAGAGATTTTTAGATCAAGCAACGCATGTAGCACTCGCAGCTGCTTGATATCGAGTCGGTTAATTCCATTCATAACATATACCATTAATAATTGTATCTTAAACAAGAAAATCCTGTTTCCAATTGTATCTATAAAACTCTATGCTTACCAACCTTACTTACGCAGTAATAAAGCATCAAAACAAGCTCAGTGGTTTAAACAATAACCCCGTCCATTTGTTTTAAAAGAGAGTTTTATGGAACCATCTAATATCGATACCAGCCCATTATTTGCATCTGTCACACTTGGACCATATACGTTAAAAAACCGTATTGTCATGCCACCGTTGACACGCTCTCGCAGCACGCAACCGGACAATATTCCTAATGAATTAATGGCAAGCTACTATGCCCAGCGCGCATCAGCTGGTTTTATGGTCACTGAAGGCACGCAAATTGAGCCGAGGGGTCAAGGTTATGCGTGGACGCCAGGCATACATTCGCATGCCCAAATCGAAGGCTGGAAAAAGGTCACTCAAGCGGTACACGCAGCAGGTGGTATCATTTTCGCTCAGCTTTGGCATGTGGGTCGCGTGTCGCATACCAGCTTACAACCACAAGGCGCTCAGCCAGTTGCACCATCAGCTATCACTGCTGACAATGTAAAAGTATTTATAGAAACAGCACCAGGTGCAGGTGCGTTAGCCGATCCTAGTGAGCCACGCGCACTCAGTACTGATGAAGTTAGTGAACTGGTCGCTATGTATGCGGCAGCCGCACGCAATGCATTAGAGGCAGGTTTTGATGGCGTCGAGCTGCATTGTGCCAATGGCTATTTGGTGAATCAGTTTATCTCTGAACATAGCAACACACGTGATGACCAATATGGCGGTTCATTGACCAATCGCTTGCGTTTCTTAAAAGAAATCGTGGCTGCCGTCAGTGAAATGGTTGGCGCTGATCGCTTAGGCGTACGTTTCGCACCGCTGTTTGCTAGCACAGATGAGACTCGCGTGTATTTAGGGCTAGTGGAATCAGATCCACATCATACGTATATTGAAGCGATTAAAGTACTTGAACAAGCGGGTATCGCTTATTTATCTATTGCAGAAGCTGACTGGGACAATGCTCCTGATTTACCAGAGACTTTTTATCAGGCCGTCAGAGCTGAGTTTTCAGGACGTATTATCTATGCGGGTAAATACACGACGGAAAAATCGGTTCATATGCTAGCTAAAGGTTATAGTGACTTATTTGCTTTTGGTCGTCCCTTTATTGCTAATCCCGATTTACCTGAGCGCATCGCCAATCATTGGCCACTCAATGAGGCAGATCCTACCACGATGTATGGTGGCACCGAAATTGGCTATAATGATTATCCTTATTATCACAACTCTTAATACAATAAGGCCATTCGTGGCCTTATTTTTTTGCTTATAAATAGGATATTTTTAATAGCTGATTCATATATATAGCCCTTATGATTCATCCGACTGATCAAACAACTTTTCGATAGGCTTGCTATGTATCTTTGAGCTATTGAACAGCGACTTATTACCAGTATCCGCTTCTGTCCAAAAATTAATATTGAATTGGGCATCATCACTTAATTCTACGCGGTGCCAATATTGAGGCGGACTGACAGCGAACTGCCCTGCTTTAATAACAATGGTTTTTTCAGGTTCAGTAGCGGCTTCATCAGCAAAGCCATAAAAGGTTACCGTGCCTTGCATGACACAAATTTGGCCGTATACGCCTCTGCCGTATTGTGATGAGTCAACAAGGCTTTTGGGACTTTATCTTTAGTAAAAAAGTGGGTCGAACGCTTTATTTTCCAATGGCTGGGTATGACGGGCTTTGAGGCGACAGTATGACTCATGGTAACTCCTTGGCTAATTTGATGGGGGTATCCCAATCCTGTTTATTAACAGCTTACTTGTGAATAAAATTCTATTGATAAACGAGAAAAGCACGCACAGTAATGATTATTATTACTATAGCGCATCATATTTTCAAATGTATTGCTATCCTCATATCATCTTAGTTAACCATCAATATATAGGATATTAAAGCCACTTTTTAATCCCTATTAAGTAGTATGTGAAATGACATTCATACTGCTTTCGCCTAATGGTTAGCGAGCTTACTTATTGCTACATTAACTCCATCTAAACTATCCAGTTCGACGGTGGAGAATACTTGTCATGCATGCAAAAGAGCTACTTGAGGTTGAACGCCGTGATATAAGAGCGCTCCACTATACGTGGATTGCTTTTTTTCTGACCTTTTACGTCTGGTTCAATATGGCGCCACTAGCCACTTCTATGCTAGAGGCTGAAAGCTATTTAACTTCTGAACACATCAAATTATTTCTCATTGCCAACGTTGCTTTGACCATTCCAGGGCGAGTGGTAGTCGGCATGGCATTGGATCGCTTCGGTCCGCGTCGCGTGTTTTCCATACTGATGGTCGTCATGGCGATACCGACATGGTTCTTCGCGTTTGGTGATTCCGCGATGCAGCTGTTCGTCGCTCGCCTATTTATGTCTATCGTGGGCGCAGGGTTCGTCGTTGGCATTCACATGACCGCCCTTTGGTTTAAGCCAAAAGACATTGGCTTTGCCGAAGGATTTTATGCCGGCTGGGGTAATTTTGGTTCAGCTGCCGCAGCGATTACCATTCCCACGGTTGCGCTACAGTTCTTTGGTGGTGATGACGGTTGGCGCTGGGCAATTGCATTATCTGGCTTACTGATGGCCGCTTATGGGGTGGCCTATTGGTTTTTGATCACCGATGGTCCTACACAAGATACCCATAAAAAAGCACGTAAGGCGGGTGCTTTAGAGGTATCAAGTTGGAGAGATTTATTATTATATTGCCTATTTATTATTCCTTTATATGGCGTATTGGGCGTATTGGTTTATCGCACTAAAAACATGGGATTCCTGAGCGAAACAGGCGCTTGGGGGTTTTATACTCTCATCGCTGTGGTGGTTATTTATCAAATTTATAAAGCCATCAGTGTCAATGTACCCATGCTCAAAGCGGGTATCCCTGAGGATGACAAATACCCCTTTACCTCTGTTGCCGCCCTAAATGTCACCTACTTTGCTAACTTTGGCGCAGAGCTGGCGGTCGTCTCTATGCTACCAATGTTCTTTGCCGCAACGTGGAAGCTCGACCCTACCGTCGCAGGGTTAGTCGCATCGACCTTTGCTTTTGTTAACTTATGGGCACGACCACTTGGCGGCTATATCTCTGACAAGGTTGGCAATCGTCGCTTGGTGATGTTGGTATACATGTTCGGTATCGGTATCGGCTTTGGATTGATGGGATTGCTGAATGCAGAGTGGCCATTGTTTATCGCGGTCGTCTTTACGATTCTATGTTCAGTCTTTGTGCAAGGGGCAGAAGGTGCAACTTTTGGTATTATCCCCTCAATTAAGCGGCGCTTAACAGGTCAAATTTCTGGTATGGCGGGGGCTTATGGCAACGTTGGCGCTGTGTTCTACCTATTTATATTTACCTTGGTCGAACCAAATCAGTTCTTTTTTATCATTGCGATAGGTGCATTTATCGCTTGGGTACTTTGTTTCTTCTGGTTAAAAGAGCCTGAAGATGCCTTTGGTGACGAATACAAGATGTCCTCGGTCGATCGTCAAATTGCCGCTGAAGAAGGCTAATTTGATTACCTTATAAAATAAAAAAGCCACCCAGCATCAATGTTCGGTGGCTTTTTTTGACTGATATAGAGAGCTATCTAGACATGTCATAGGGATTATTCAGATGACCCATGATTTTTTATAAAAAGTAAAGCTTTCAAAAAGTAGCTCTTTCAAAAAGTGATATTTTCAAAAAACAACTACTTCGATAAATAACCATTTTGACAAACGACTACTTTGATAAATGATTCACGGTCCATACCGCCGCCTCTACCCGTGTGCGTAGTCCAGTTTTGTTCAAAATATGCTTAACATGCACTTTTACTGTGGATTCTGCGATATCCAGTTTGTTGGCGATCATTTTATTACTTAAGCCTTCAGCAATCATTTGAATCACTTGCAACTCTCTAGTAGTGAGATTGCCAGCGATATCTTCAATGCTTGGTGTACGTAACGTTTGCGCCAAGATTGAGGCCAAATTGGGACTAATAACCAGCTCACCACGCAACACTTTTCTAATATCGACGATGATTAACTCAGGCTCCATATCTTTTAGCAAATAACCATCCACCCCTAATTTCAACGCTTCTTGCACGTCTTCTCCGCTGTCAGAAACTGTAAATAGCAAGGTAGCCACGTCAATATTTCTGGCTTTAATTTCTCTTAGGGTCTCGATACCAGTCAACACTGGCATTTTATGATCTAGAATGACCAGATCGACCGGATTGTTTGCCAAAAAACCCAACGCTTCTTGTCCGTTATTCGCCTCACCAACGACCGTTACATCACTTTCGAGACTGAGCAGTTCTGCGACACCGCGGCGCAGCATAGGATGGTCATCGACCAATAGTAGCCGAGCCGGAGAAGCAGACGTATAAACCTTAGTAGTCATAAAATACTCACAAATTGAAAAATGCTACAAAAAATACAATGCAGTGGTTAAGAGCGTTTACTAAGCCTATTCACTTAGTTTTGCTCAGCCATATAATCCGTAAAGAAACTGGGTACAAACCTGACGATGACGCTGGTACCTGCGGGCACATTATTAGAGATAATCAAATCACCACCTAATTTATAGGCACGCTCTTTCATAATCATTAGACCATGATGCTGGGTCTGATTGACAGTCCCTGATATACCAACGCCGTCATCATTGACCATCATCGCTACATAATTACTTTCATCATCATAAACCAAATCGATAGTGACGCTGTTAGCATGGGCATGGCGACTGATATTCGACAGCGCCTCCCTTATAATTTGAATGAGATGCACTTGTTCGGTTGCCGTTAGATTCAAGGATAGGATTTGATTGTTGACCTTTATGTCAAACTGCCCTTTTACAGCAAACTCATCAGCCGCCTCATATAAAGCTTCATCAAAATTGCCGCTATCAATCGTCAAGCGAAAAGTCGTCAATAAGTCTCGCAACTCATGATAAGCAGAGTTCAGACCCATTTTTATTTGACTGATATGCTGCCCAACCTTGATTTGACTTTGTTCATCAAATACCACCAGCCCACTGTCTTTATCAGTAGACAGTTGCAGATGTTTTTCGAGCACGCTGACTTGTATTTTTAGATAAGACAATGACTGTGCTAAAGAGTCATGCAACTCCCTAGCAATGGTCGAGCGCTCTTCAAGTAGAATAAGTTGATGGTCTTGCTGCCTTTGTCTGCGTAAGGATAAGGCGGTGCTGACGAGATTGGTCAGCACAACAATCAATTCATTATTTTTAGCAATTAAGTAACTACTATCCACCTCTACTACCTTGATACGTGTTGAATCTTCCTCGCTTTTTCTCTTATCTTCTGCATAAGCTTTATTAGTCATTAAGACAGATTTCGGTCTGACCTTTAGCTCACCAAATTCTATATCTTGATGAATAATCGGAAACGTTTTGGTATAAACGTCTTCTTTAATAGAGCAGCTTTCACAAGTGAGTTTGGTACATAGCTCCTTCATCCTATCATCGTGCAGGGCTATAGAGTTTTTATTGGTGAGAATATTGCTTTGGATACACAGCGTAAAATCTAAATATGGGAATATACACCCAAAGCCAGTAATCAATTCATCAAGCCGATGTAAGCTCACAGGACTACTGGTCAATTGCTTTGAGAAATCATAAAACAATGATAAGGCTTGGTTGGCTTTTACCAGATGCTGAGTCTTTGTCTGTACCTCACTCTCAAGTGAGCGCTGATACCTCTCAATGGTACTGGCCATACCGTTAAAAGAATTGCCAAGCGCTTCAAATTCTCTATAACCGCTGATAGACACTCTCGTATCATATTTGCCTTCTTTAAACGCCCGATTGGCTTTAATGAGTTGTTGAATAGGCGTTAGCACTGAGTTCTGTAATCTCCGTACGCCTATCAGCATAATAATCATGCTCAGTATCAGTGAGAGTATTTGTAGGTTTTGCTGCCATGTCTGACGCTGCTCATTTCTATCCTGTAACGCGCCAACAAAACGATTAACATCGTCAATATATTTGGTTGAATCACTATAAAAGCCTTGCTTGTCTTGTGCCAACAATGCTGGTTTTAAATCACGAAACCATTGTGATTTTATCTGGCTCCATTGAGCACTAATCGCCTTATCTCTGTTGGCACTGGTCAGTTGATACGCTTGTAATTTGTTGAGACGACTCTCCATGTCTTCAACCAGTATGTCTGTTTTTTCAGACTCACTTTTATTGGAGAAATCCAGTCTGTCTTGCTTTTCTACCTGCGGCGCATTGTCACTAGCTAAGCCATCTTGTTTGATATTTAGGCTTGAGCTAAAGGGATGGTTATCCGCAAAATCAGTCGCTAGCTGAAAGCTAATACGATACGTTGCCATGCGTATCGAGCCTGCGGTATTAATCGCCTCAGCATCAGACTTTGCGACCCAAGCGAGCGCACCGCTGCCTATCGCTGACATCAAAAACAAAGTAGCGATGATCGTAATAGCAATCCAAGTATGAAGGAACAAAGACTGCGTCGTAGATTAGACATGATTAATAGCGCTCCCATCAAACACTTTCTGCACAAAAGATTTGAGATCTTAAAATTGAACGTCGCAAAAGCAAAAAACATACAGCATAAAAAATACTACAGCGCCATTAGCAGTCCATCGACAAGCAAAACCTTAGTGATAAACCTGCCCGCAATATACCCCTTTTAGTCATCAGTATACCACTATGTATGAATACTCTTCATCGGGATAACACAGTACCGTGAGTTATCATTTTTTGAAAGAGCAAGTGATTCATAGCGCTCATAAGCCAGTACGGCGGCTCTTTGTCATCAACAATAACAGGAGTAAGCGCTACGGTTTACTGTAAGTTTAGACAGCCATTTGATGATAAAAAATACTGAATATAACTAGGCATAGCTAATACTAAGTGAGGAATAACATGGGCAATAATTACAACTTCAAAGGTGGTAAGCTCATCACTGACTGGCGACCTGAAGTAGAAGAATTTTGGGAAGGAGGCGGCAAAAAAGTCGCGCGTAGAAATTTATGGATATCCATTCCATCGTTGCTATTGGCATTTGCAGTATGGATGGTATGGAGTGCCGTAATTGTCCGTCTGCCAGAGATTGGTTTTGATTTTGATGATGGGCAGTTGTTTTGGCTCGCCGCGCTGCCCGGACTATCAGGGGCAACGCTGCGAATTTTTTATTCTTTTATGGTGCCTATCTTTGGTGGGCGACGTTGGACAGCAATATCTACCTTATCCCTATTAATTCCAGCATTATGGATGGGCTTTGCGGTTCAGAACCTGATACGCCATTTATGATATTTGCCATCATTGCCCTACTTTGTGGCTTCGGTGGTGGTAACTTTGCCTCCTCCATGTCCAATATCTCGTTCTTCTTTCCAAAAGCAGAACAGGGCACTGCTCTTGGGCTAAACGCGGGTTTGGGTAACCTTGCGTGTCGGTGATGCAGTTCGTTGTACCGATGATTATATTGGTAGCAGCCTTTGGCAGCTTAGGCGGCGACCCACAAGTCTCTGCAAGCGGTCAGCTGTTTTATCTACAAAATGCAGGCTTTATTTGGGTACCTTTATTCTGCTATTTTCAGCACTGGCATGGTTTGGCATGAACGATATTGCCACTGCTAAAGCTTCCTTTAAAGACCAATCCGTCATCTTTAAACGCAAACATAACTGGATCATGTGTATCCTATATATGGCAACCTTTGGCTCCTTCATTGGTTTTTCCGCCGCGTTTCCGATGCTGATTAAAAACTCATTTCCTGCCATTGATGCGCTTAAGTTTGCTTTCTTAGGTCCTTTAGTTGGTGCGCTATTTCGCCCCTTAGGTGGCTGGATATCTGATAAAACCAGTGGCGCAAAAGTGACTTTTTGGAATTATATTGTGATGGTATTGGCGGTAGTGGCGGTGATGTATTTCCTCCCTAGCGAGACTCATGAGGGCAGCTTTGTCGGATACTTCATCTCCTTTATGGTGCTGTTTATTACCACGGGTATCGGTAACGGCTCTACCTTTACCATGATTCCCGTTATCTTCAGAACCTTTCATGAACGCCTTGAACCTCAAAAAGCAGGTACAGAGGAGTTGTTTGTCGAGATACGTAAAGAATCAGCAGCAGTGGTTGGCTTCACGTCAGCGATAGCAGCCTATGGCGCATTCTTTGTCCCAAAAATGTTTGGTTCAGGACTGGGTGTTGATGGTACTTTTATCGCTTTAATTGTCTTTTATGTTCTCTGTATTGTGTTGACATGGTGGTATTACAGTCGCCCTAATGCTGAGATTCCTTGCTAAAGCAGCCTTGTATAAATCACCCTCTAAAAACAGGTTTTTAAATTAAAAATATCGCTCTTTATAGTGCTACTTGCCAGCGTAAGTAGCACTTTTTTATTTTTACCAATCCATATTCTGCTTGTAAATAAGCCCGACTTATAAATACTTAACGATTTTTTAAGCAAATTTTATCATTTACCGCTACTACTAAGGTGGTAGTGCTCTGCTCATGTTAGCGGATAGTAAGAGGGCGATGGCTTACTTAAAATAATACCATCGAAAAACATTTACAGCTTGGGCAAAGGGTTGTTTTTACCACGCCATTCAGCTTTAGATACCCCATAGGCAATAATACAGAGGATAGCGAAATGAGCCATTTACTCGACCAATTCCGTTTTTTTAAACGTAAAAAGGGCGAATTCTCCGATGGGCATGGTGAGACGCGCGATGAGTCTCGTGACTGGGAAAATGTGTATCGTAGCCGTTGGCAGTATGACAAAGTCGTGCGTTCAACGCATGGGGTCAACTGTACCGGTTCTTGCTCATGGAAAATTTACGTAAAAAACGGCTTGGTCACGTGGGAGACGCAGCAAACTGACTATCCTGAAACCCGTCCAGACCTACCAAACCACGAACCGCGTGGCTGTCCTCGTGGCGCAAGTTATAGCTGGTACATGTATTCAGCGAACCGTGTGAAATATCCTAAAGTACGTAAGCCGCTTCTCAAATTATGGCGTGAAGCCAAAGCGCAGTATCCTGATCCAGTCGATGCGTGGGGCAGCATTGTCCAAGACCCTATCAAAGCAGAACAGTATAAATCCAAGCGCGGTTTGGGCGGTTTTATTCGCTCAACGTGGGCAGAAGTTAATGAAATCATCGCCGCTAGTAACGTCTATACTGCCAAAACCTTTGGTCCTGACCGTATCGTTGGCTTCTCTCCGATTCCTGCGATGTCGATGGTCAGTTACGCCGCCGGTAGTCGATATTTATCACTTATCGGCGGTGTTTGCTTATCATTCTATGACTGGTATTGTGACCTGCCACCAGCGTCGCCAATGGTTTGGGGTGAGCAAACCGACGTGCCAGAATCAGCCGATTGGTACAACTCTGATTATATTATTGCCTGGGGTTCAAACGTTCCGCAAACGCGTACACCAGACGCGCATTTCTTTACCGAAGTTCGTTATAAAGGCACTAAGACCGTTTCTATCACCCCTGACTATGCTGAGGTTTCTAAGTTAACTGACTTATGGCTAAATCCAAAACAGGGTACTGATGCGGCTGTTGCGCAAGCATTCTGTCATGTCATTATCAAAGAGTTTTATCTTAAGCAGCCCAGTGATTATTTCCTGGATTACGCCAAGCGTTATACCGACTTACCCGTACTGGTCATGCTAGAAGGTGAAGAAGGCGCACGCCATGCTGGTCGCTATCTACGCGCTTCTGACTTAATCGATAATTTAGGTCAAGAAAACAACCCAGAATGGAAAACCATCGGTCTAAATAGTAATGGCGAGCTGGTTTCTCCACTCGGCTCGATTGGCTATCGTTGGGGCGAAAAAGGCAAATGGAACCTTGAGCAAAAAAATGGTACGACAGGCGCAGAGATTGACCTTACACTGACTTTAAAAGACAGCAATGAGACCTGCAAAGTCGGCTTTGATTACTTTGGTCATGTGGATCATCCACATTTCACCTCGGTACCGGGCGAAGCGATACAGCAAAAAACCGTTCCTTGTAAAACCATTACCCTTGCCGATGGCAGCACCGCTATCGTTGCGACCGTCTTTGATCTAACCGTTGCCAACCTTGGGGTGGATAATGGTGTTGGCGGCGAGCATGTCACCGACGACTATGACGATGCAAGCGTACCGGGTACGCCTGCTTGGCAAGAAGTCATCACCGGCCTAAGCCGTGAGCGCGTCATTCAAGTCGCGCGTGAATTCGCTGAAAACGCCCATAAGACTCATGGTAAATCGATGATTATCATCGGCGCGGGTATGAACCACTGGTATCACCTAGACATGAACTATCGCGGCGTGATTAACATGCTGATGCTATGTGGCTGTATCGGCAAATCTGGCGGCGGCTGGGCGCATTATGTTGGTCAAGAAAAACTGCGCCTCAAACGGGCTGGTTGCCATTGGCCTTTGCGCTTGATTGGCATCGTCCACCGCGTCATATGAACGGCACGAGCTTCTTTTACAATCACAGCTCACAGTGGCGTCACGAAACCATTTCTGCCCATGAGATACTCTCGCCTCTCGTCGATAAAAAGTTCTTCCCTGAGCATATGCTTGATTACAACATTCAAGCAGAACGCGCAGGCTGGTTGCCTTCAGCACCACAACTCAACCGCAATCCACTGACCATCGCTGCCAAAGCCAAAGAAAGCGGCAAAGGCGTGGAAGAGTATGTTGTCGATTCTCTCGAAGATGGCAGCTTACGTTTTGCTTGTGAATCACCTGATAACCCAGCCAACTTCCCTCGCAACATGTTTATCTGGCGCTCAAACCTATTGGGCTCGTCCGGTAAAGGTCATGAATATATGCTGCATTATTTCTTGGGCACCAAAAACGGCTTGCTCAATAAAGAAAATGCAGAAGGTCACCTGCAACCAAAAGAAGTCGATTGGGTAGAAAAAGGCCCAACTGGTAAATTAGACTTGGTTGTCACATTAGACTTCCGTATGTCTTCTACCTGTTTGTATTCTGACATCGTGCTACCGACTGCAACTTGGTACGAAAAAGATGATATGAATACCTCAGACATGCATCCATTCATTCACCCATTAACCGCCGCAACTGACCCTGCGTGGGAATCTAAGACCGATTGGGAAATTTATAAAGGCATTGCCAAGAGCTTCTCTGAAGTATCAAAAGGTCATTTAGGTGTTGAAACTGACGTTGTCACCTTGCCAATGCAACATGACACCCCGGGTGAGTTAGCACAGCCATTTGGTGGCACTGACTGGAAAACGGCTGGCGAAAAACCTGTACCGGGTAAAAACTGCCCGATGATTAAAGTGGTTGAGCGTGACTATCCGAGCACTTATAAAAAGTTCACTTCTATGGGTCCTGCCTTAGAAAAACTGGGCAATGGCTCAAAAGGCTTGAATTGGGATATGAAAACTGAGGTCAAACAGCTGGGGGATTTAAACCACCGCGTGACTGAAACGGGTATTTCTGAAGGCAGACCAAGTCTCAACACCGCTATCAATGCCTCTGAAATGATTTTGATGTTGGCGCCTGAGACCAATGGTCATGTCGCCGTAAAAGGCTGGGCTGCACTCTCTGAATTTACTGGTCGCGATCATACTCATCTTGCCAAATCTAGCGAGCACGAAAAAATCCGCTTTAAAGATATCGTTGCCCAACCACGCAAAATCATCTCAAGCCCAACTTGGTCAGGTATTGAGTCGGATCAGGTCAGTTATAACGCGGGCTATACCAACGTCCATGAGCTGATTCCATGGCGTACGATTACTGGTCGTCAGCAGTTTTATCAAGACCATCCTTGGATGCAGGCGTTTGGTGAGCAAATGCAGCAGTATCGTCCACCTATCGATACCAAGACCACTGAGCTGCTCAAAGACGCCAAACCAAATGGTAATAAAGAGATTGTACTGAACTTTTTAACACCGCACCAAAAATGGGGCATCCACAGTACCTACTCTGAAAACTTGCTGATGCTGACCCTAAGTCGCGGTGGACCTTGTGTCTGGATGTCAGAAGTCGATGCGCAAAAAGCCGGCATCGTCGATAACGACTGGATTGAGCTGTTCAATGCTAATGGGGCAATCACTGCCCGTGCCATCGTCAGCCAAAGGGTGAAAGAAGGCATGACCATGATGTATCACGCCCAAGAGAAATTGGTTAACATTCCAGGCTCTGAGCAAACAGGCACGCGTGGCGGTATCCATAACTCGGTCACTCGGACGATTTTGAAACCGACACATATGATTGGCAGCTACGCCCAGCAGTCTTATGGCTTTAACTACTATGGCACCGTTGGTTGTAACCGTGATGAATTTGTCGTGATTCGTAAAATGTCAAAAATCGACTGGCTAGAAGATAAGCCAGATAACGAATTACCGCGCCCATTACCAACCAGCATTGAAGGGTAAAGCTGTTTCTTCTATCGAAAAGATATCCTGATTTCAGGATATCTAGAAAGAACATAAAGCTGCTTTTTTACTATTATTTGGAGCACAGATCCATGAAAATTCGTTCGCAAGTCGGCATGGTGCTTAACCTTGATAAATGTATCGGTTGTCACACCTGCTCAGTCACCTGTAAAAACGTCTGGACCAGCCGTGAAGGTATGGAGTATGCGTGGTTTAACAACGTTGAATCAAAACCCGGTATCGGCTACCCCAAAGAGTGGGAAAATCAAACCAAATGGAAAGGCGGTTGGATACGCAATGCCAATGGCACTATCAATCCGCGTATCGGCGGTAAATTCAGAGTACTCGCCAATATCTTTGCTAACCCTGACCTGCCTGAGATTGATGACTATTACGAGCCGTTTGATTTCGATTATCAACATTTACATACTGCGCCTATCAGCAACCATCAACCTATCGCCCGCCCGCGCTCAGCCATCACTGGCAAGCGTATGCAAAAGATTGAATGGGGTCCTAACTGGGAAGAAATCCTCGGCTCAGAGTTTGAAAAACGTCGCAAAGATAAGAACTTTGACAACATTCAAGCGGAGATTTATGGCGAGTACGAAAACACCTTTATGATGTATTTGCCACGTCTGTGCGAGCATTGCTTGAACCCAACTTGCGTCGCATCATGCCCAAGTGGCGCGATTTATAAGCGTGAAGAAGACGGCATTGTCTTAATTGACCAAGAAAAATGTCGCGGCTGGCGCATGTGTATCTCAGGCTGCCCGTATAAAAAGATTTACTACAACTGGAAGTCGGGAAAATCTGAAAAATGCATCTTCTGTTATCCACGTATCGAAGCCGGCTTGCCGACCGTTTGTTCAGAAACCTGTGTTGGTCGTATCCGCTACTTGGGCGTACTGCTTTATGACGCGGACAAAATCGCTGAAGCAGCAAGCACACCTAACGAGCAAGACCTTTATCAAGCACAGTTAGACGTATTTTTAGATCCAAATGACCCTGCTGTTATCGCCCAAGCATTAAAAGACGGTGTACCGCAATCGGTCATTGATTCAGCAGCGCTCACCAGTTTATAAGCTAGCGATGGATTGGAAGCTTGCGCTACCGCTACATCCTGAATACCGCACGCTGCCGATGGTTTGGTATGTACCGCCATTATCACCGATTCAAAATGCTGCTGAAGCAGGCAAAGTCGGTATGGATGGTTTGATTCCAGATGTCGACAGCTTACGTATTCCACTGCGTTATTTAGCAAACATGCTTACCGCAGGCGATGAAGAGCCAGTACGTTTGGCATTGAAGCGCCTACTGGCTATGCGTAGCTACAAGCGTATGCAATTGGTTGAAAAACAAGAAGTCCAAAGTATCTTGGATGATGTGGGTTTGACCAAGCTGCAAGTGGAAGAGATGTACCGCTACTTGGCTATCGCCAACTACGAAGATCGCTTTGTAATTCCAACGGCGCATCGTGAAGAAGCATTGAGTGACGCTTTTGCTGAACGCAATGGTTGCGGATTCACCTTTGGCGAAGGCTGTTCAGGACATTCGGACAATAGCATGTTTGGACAACGCAAAACCAATCGCCGCGATTTCATCGATACTGTCCAAAAGTGGGAGTCATAAGATGCAAACTACTCAACTTAATAACAGCACTTCAGTGCATGAGCCAATTACCCAACCAACCATCGGCAACTCGGATTTGAAGCTACTCAAGGTACTCAGTCTACTTATCGACTATCCAAGTAATGAGCTGTTTCTCGGTGATACGCTTGCCGATTGCACAGAGATTGTCGCCAAATCAACATTGATTAGTCCAGAAGTACGGACACAAATCATCGACTTGATTGAAGATTTAATCGATACCGGCTCTCTTGAGGCGCAAGCGCGTTATGACGGTCTGTTTGAGCGCGGGCGTTCTTTATCACTATGGTTGTTTGAGCATGTACATGGCGAGTCGCGCGACCGTGGTCAAGCGATGGTCGATTTGATGGGTCAGTATCAAGAAGCGGGCTTTGAGATTAGCGTCAAAGAGCTGCCTGATTATCTGCCTTTGTATCTTGAATTTTTAGCGTATCAAGCAACCATTATCGAAGACGATATTCAAATTCGTATGGATATCGCTGATGTTAGCCATATCCTCGCTTTGCTTGCCGCCAGATTAGAAGGTCGCGGTAGCTTGTATAAAGGCTGCTTTAATGCGCTATTGCAAATCGCTGGTAAACCGCTCGATATCGTTGAAGAGTACCAAGAAAAAATCAGTAAAGAAAAGCGTGATGACAGCTTTGAGGCATTAGATAAAGAATGGGAAGAAGAAGTGGTGACGTTTTTGGATGCGCAACAAGAAGAGCGCTGCCCGTCACAAACAAGTACCCAAAATCTTGCAGCAAAAGCTGGTATAAAAAATGCCTCTGCTACAAATGCGGTCGATGCTCCAGTGCACTGGGTAGATTTTAAAACCAACCAACCGGTTAAATCATAATAAGGAGAAAGGACATGAATATCGCAGATCCTAGTGTGCAGTCTTTAGCCAACCTAAACTGGCTACAAATTTTCCTTTTTGGCGTTTATCCGTATGTGGCATTGACCATCGCTATTATTGGTACTTGGGTACGTTTTGATTTATCTCAGTATTCATGGAAGACAGGCTCGACGCAAATGCTCAGAAGCAAAAACATGCGCCTTGCCAGCAACTTATTCCACGTTGGCATTATCGTGGTCTTGCTGGGTCATTTATTTGGCATGTTGACGCCGCATTTTCTTTATGACAGATTTATCAGCGCCGGACATAAGCAGATATTAGCGGTGGTCGTTGGGGGTATCGCAGGCGTGTTTTGTTGGTTTGGCTTGGTCATGCTCATGTGGCGACGCTTTACCGATGACCGTATCTCAAACACCTCATCGTTCTCAGACAAGCTGGTACTGGTGCTGTTATTTATCCAGCTGAACTTAGGTCTGCTGTCCATCTTTACGTCAGTGAAGCATTTAGATGGCTATACCATGATGAATTTGGCAGGATGGGCACAGGACATCACAATCTTAAGACCTTTGCAGGCAGCAGCGCGCATTGAGCAAACTGACTTAATTTATCAGCTGCATATGGCGCTCGGCATCACCCTGATTGCGATATTTCCGTTTACACGGCTTATTCATATCATTAGCGCGCCAATTTGGTATTTCGGCCGTCGCTATCAAATTGTCAGACAAAAGAACTCTCAGTAAGGCTGTAGAGCAGTATCTAAATGGAACGGCATTTTTAACCCTATCCTCACCTAGATACTGCTCTTTACCCTACCTTTAACGATAAATCAACACGCCCTATATTTTAGAATTTCTATTACCAGAATCCTTAGTGGAGCAAAGCCATGACTGTCAGTACCTACAATCCAGCCGACCATGCGACCAACCAAAACGCTCATGTGCACAGTGGTAATCATCACAGCCATGATAATGATAATCACAGTCACAGTCACAGTCATGCCGATCACACTCCTACTGGTCGCGGTGATGATATTCTTAGAGTAATGCCAACCTTGTCTGATTTACAAAAACCGCATTCTGACCAAGAGTTCATCGAAAAAGCGATGGCGGAAGAGCGCAGCAACCATAAAAATCTGATTGCCTCTAGCGTGATGAGCTGCTTCAGTGACGGTCAATGGGTGATGATAGATAGAACCAATATCGCCCAAGAGCTGCAATATCATCCAGCAGAAAACAAAGAAGACGCCGTCTTTTTAGCGACACAAGCGCTGGTTGTGCGCGAATTACTGAGATTGGCAGTTTTAGATGAGCCAAGCCTGGGTGAAGCGGCATGGGAAAACGACGAAGAGCAAGCTATCTCTACTTTAATAGACAAAAACGTTCAAGCAACGATGCCAGATATGGCAACTTGTGAGCGCTATTATAAGCAGAATATGACTGACTTTAAGACTGATCCCATCATGACTGTACGCCATATTTTATTGGCATGCCCGCCTGAAGATGGCGATGAGCGCTTAAAGCTCAAAAAGACCGCGTATGAGTTTATCGAACAAATCAAAAATAACGCCAATCCTGATGCCGAGTTATTCAGTTAGCACGCCAGCATTCTGCTTGCCCTTCAAAAGAGCAAGGCGGCGAACTGGGTGTGATTAGCAAAGGTCAAACCGTACCAGAATTTGAAGGTGTATTATTTAAGCTCGATAAAGGACTGGCGCCAAGCCCTATCGAAAGCCGTTACGGTTTTCATATCGTTGAGGTGCTCAATAAAGAACCTGGGATACAGATGACTTATGAGCAAGTCAGCCCTGCGATCCATAATAAATTGAGCCAACAAGCCTTTCACCAATCATTATGCGATTACTTGTTTACCTTAGCGTATGAGGCTGATATCCAAGGTATCGAGATGACGCTTGAGCAAGAGAATATATTCCGCGGCTAAGCAGTCCACTGTCGGTCACTTAATTCTTATGTTATAAAGTAGCTGCTATGGTATAAAGGTTCTTGTGATACAGCACCCTTTTTATGCTATGTGTCGTTCAATATCAATAACACAGTTCAATATTAATAAAATGAGTAGACGTTTATGATTACGGTTGCAGGACTTATCTCTGAAATACAGCAGCGTATAGAGCTTATAATACTAACGACTATCCGCTACATAAAAGAGCGGTCGCAAGCTACGATTTATTAGACAGCCGTCATCATATATTGGCAGAAGATATTGTCTCGCCTTTTGCTATACCAAGACAAAATCTATCGGCGATGGATGGTTATGCGATCGCTAAAGACAGCCTACTCTCAGCAGACAGCACGATTGATATCGTGGGTGAATCACAAGCGGGCAGTCCTTATAGTGGCGACATTTCAGCAGGACAAGGGGTGCGTATCTTTACCGGTGCGGTCGTTCCTGATAGCTGTGATACGGTCATCATGCAAGAAAACACCAACTTTGCCGCCATAAAAGGCAGCATTGATAAATCGCAGCTTTATACTATTACCCTCAGTCAAGACGCTAAGCATGATGACAATATCCGTAAACAAGGCGAAGAAATTGAAGTTGGCGAAGCGGTTCTATTAAAGGGTAAACGCCTAAATCCTGCTGATATTAGCTTATTGGCGAATTTGGGCTTTGGTCAAGTGACGGTATATCAGCCTTTAACCGTTGGTGTACTCGCAACAGGCGATGAGCTAGTTGCCATTGGCAATGAGCTGACCAGCTTGGCGCAAATCTATAACTCGAACACGCCTACCCTAAAAAGCTTGCTCTCTGACTTGCCCATCACTATTCGAGATTATGGCATCATTGCTGATGATTTAGATAAAACCACCACCGCCGTAACCCAAGCGATGCAAGAGTGCGACGTCCTTATCTCCACGGCTGGGGTATCGGTTGGCGACTATGATTTTTTAACCACCGTCATTGGGCAGCTTGGGCAGATTAACCACTATAAAGTGGCGATGAAACCCGGCAAGCCATTTGTCTTTGGCGAGCTAACTAAAGATCTTGCCAAGCCCGTGCTGTATTTTGGCTTACCCGGCAATCCGCTATCGACCATCGTTGGTAGTCTGCAATTTGTGATCCCAGCCTTGTGGCAAATGGCAGGCGCTGCGCCACAAGAGCGACCTATGCAGTTAAGTCTCACTGCAACGCTTAAAAATGATGTCAAAAAATCAGCAGGACGGATGGATTTTCAAAGAGGCATATTGTCCCAAAACGAACTTGGTGATTTCCAAGTTGAAAGCTTTACCAAGCAACAATCGCACCGTATCAAACAACTAAGCCACGCCAACTGCTTCATTGTACTAGCACAAGATTCTGGCAATGTAGCCGCTGGTGAAACCGTAAAAGTGCAGCCCTTCCCTTGGTTGCATCGCTGAATAATAGCTAAACAACAGCTAAATAATTGCATCATTAATAACGGTATAGTTAAAAAGCTGCATGGCTAATCAATGGTATAAAGCGTTACACAGTTAATCATTCTTTATACTGTTGATTAGCCATGAATCATGAGAAACTGCTTGGGGCGTATGTTGATTTTGAAAATCATAACCAAGTAGCATCTACTACTTTAGTGGTAGTTTTTGGGTCACTTACGGTGAATGGTTATTTGCGTGTAAACTGTCATAATCATACCTAAATAGAATTTTCCACTCACAACCTGAGGCAACGCCTAAAAGTACACACTATACTTAATATTAATGGTAATCATCTATGAACCATCTTGCCCCTACCCTAGGTAATGCGCAATTGTATTCGCCTGCCGCTGCACCCGTTATTTTTGATGGTGACTCATCATCGAACGTTGCAATGAGAGCTGCTAGCACGTCGACGTATTTTCCGGTCACGCTCTCTCAACCATTAACCGATGGTTTCGCACGACGTCTCACCTATTTGCGTCTATCGATTACTGATTTCTGTAATTTTCGCTGTGAATATTGCCTGCCAGACGGCTATCAAGGCAAACCACCACAAAACGAGCTTAGCGTTACTGAAATTGCCACGTTAATCCGCGGATTTGCCGAAGTTGGTACTAAAAAAGTCAGAATTACGGGCGGTGAACCCTCTATACGCGTGATGTGGTAGATATTATTAAAACCATCAAAAACACTGAAGGCATTGAAACCGTTGCCATGACCAGCAATGGCTATAAGCTTGGCAAGCATTTGGCTAACTGGCAAGCAGCTGGGCTTAATCAGCTCAATATCAGTATGGATAGCTTTAATGCTGCTACTTTTCATAAGATGACTGGCTTTGACATGTTGCCGCAGCTCTTGGCTGATATGGATACTTTACTTACAACCACAGATATTAAGCTAAAAATAAACAGTATTTTAATGGCAGAAACGGCCTTTGAAAATCTGATGAATGCCATCGAATACATCAAAGACAGAGCGGTCACTTATCGCTTTATTGAATTTATGCAGACCAGTGATAATAGCGATTTATTTTTTGCGCAGCATGCACAGTCCGATATTATTACCAATTACTTATTAAAAAATGGCTGGCAAACTCATATACGTGGCAGCAACGATGGTCCAGCGATAGAATATAGCCATCCAGATTATAAAGGTCGTATCGGCATGATTGCCCCTTACGCTGCTCATTTCTGTGACAGCTGCAATCGCCTGCGGGTCAGTAGCCAAGCAAGGTGCATCTGTGTCTATTTGACCAAGGTAACTACGATATTCGTCAGCATCTGGAACAAGATGATGTCGCAGGACTTGTTAATACCCTGCATAGCTTTATGCCAATCAAACCTGAACATCATCATCTTCACGAATCAAACAGCGGCATGATGAATAATTTGTCGATGATTGGTGGATAAAATCAATAATGTATCAATAATAAAAACTTTTATTTCCATAACAAGCGTATTTATTAAGGATTATTCATGAGTAAGCTGCAAGCACCCTTTACCCCGCTTAATATCGCCATCTTAACGGTTTCTGATAGTCGTACTCTTGCAGAAGATACCTCAGGGCAGTATTTGGTTGACCAACTGACCGCAGCAGGGCATCAACTTGCCGATCGTCAGTTGATTATTGATGATATTTACAAAATCAGAGCCGTCATCAGCGGTTGGATTGCCGACCAAAATGTGCACGCTATTATCACCACTGGCGGTACTGGCTTTATATCCGAGACAGTATGCCAGAGGCGGTTGGCGTATTGTTTGATAAATCGGTTGATGGTTTTGGTGAAATGTTCCGCTTAATCTCAAAAGACGATATTGGTATGTCTACCATCCAATCTCGCGCCGTGGCTGGCATGGCAAATGGTACAGGCATTTTTTGCTACCCGGTTCATCAGGCGCTTGTCGCACTGCGTGGGAAGGTATCTTACAAGAGCAGCTCGATAGCCGCACACGTCCTTGTAACTTTGTGCCACACTTTATGCGTACCAACCCAGGTCATGACTAGTTCATGCTGGAAGTGGCAGACAGCTTAATCAGCATAGAGGAATGCAATCGCTTAGCAGGTATCGTAATTTTGGCGGGCGGCGCATCCAAACGTATGGGAACGCCAAAAGCTGAGTTGATACTCCCGACAGGCGAGTGTTTGCTTGATTATCATGTTAGACAAGCGCTTGAATTGAGTGCTGCATTGACAAGCAACTTACCTATTATGATTGCCGATAACGGACGCGGCTTTAGCATCAATCCAGATTTGCTTAAGAATTCGCCATCGCCAGTCTTTCATATTAATGATTATCTATCTGCTAACGATCTTTCTAACAAGATTCTGTCAAGCAATGATGATAAGACGATTGAAACAGGTGGCGCGTTGGTAGCGATTGAAGCAGCGCTGCAATCATTAAAGAGTTTAGCAAGTTCAAACCAATTAATAAAAGAAGCAAGCTGGCAGCAATCTTGGTTGATGGTTATCAGCTGTGACAGTTTAATTCCTGTCACCGATTTATGGCAAAAACTGCAACCTTATATGACGAAAAATCCTGATAAAACTGTTATTTGCCTGACCGATGACAGTCATTTATATCCATTGTTAGGTCTATACCGCTTGGATATGGAGCCTGATTTGAAGCATTATATTGACGATGAGCAGCGGCAAGTGATGAAGTTTATTCAGCCGATTGTGCAGCCCGTCCCTTTCGCAAGAGATTGGCAGTATTTGACCAATTTTAATACGCCTAAAGATTTTGCACGTGCTTGTTTAGCTTTGAACAACTTATAAAAAGGTTTATTTAAAGAAAGCAACTTTAAGAAAAATCTGCCATTTAAGAGAAATAAAGAATGAATAGCGACAGTCAAAAAAACAGTAATCCACCAAGCAACCAATCCGGCTTATCCCATTTAGACAGCGACGGTGATATCACCATGGTCGATGTGAGTGGTAAAACGGCTAGCACCAGAGAAGCACATGCAAGCGGACAAGTGGTTTTTCCTGCAGACATTTATACGCAAATCAAATCCGCTGACGGCATGACCAAAAAAGGTAGCATCACTCAGACTGCTCATATTGCCGGTATCATGGCAGCCAAACGCACCCACGACTTGATTCCACTTTGCCATCCTTTGCCCTTAGATAAAATCAGCTTAAGCTTTGCATACGATGATGCAAACCATAGCATTACTGTGACTGCCACGGTTAAAGTTACTCATAAAACTGGGGTAGAAATGGAAGCATTAACCGCCGTCAGTGTCGCTTGCTTGACCATTTATGACATGACCAAAGCCATCTCGCATGACATTGTGATTGATAATATTCATTTAATGAAAAAAACGGGCGGTAAGTCCGACTATCAACATGCTTAAATTGGCTTTATGCATATCATTTACAAAAAGCTTAGTAATGAATAAATAATGGAGATTTCTATGAGCACTTTAGTAGAAAGCAATACAAATTCTAAGCTAGACACCACGATGAATATTAACGTCTTATATTTCGCTAGCTTAGCTGATGAAGCCGATTGTCATGAAGAAACAATCACTGTGCCTCAGTCGACTTCATTGACCGAACTGTACGAACAACTACGCCAAAAACATCGCTTCAGTCGTCCGCAGTCGGAGCTACGCGTGGCTGTCAATGACTATTTTGCCAAGTGGACAGATGAGATTTATGAGGGTGATAGTGTGGTTTTTATCACCCCAGTGGCTGGCGGTTAAAACCACACTATCATTTGCATCACTAAGAATCTTAAAAACAATAAGAGAAAAGGTATATGACAGACAATGTACACGGTCAATCGATGAGCATTAAACGTACCATTGATGAGGCGTACCTCATCGCTGAACGTGATGGTTTTGCGCTGTTAGATACCGATATTGATGAAAATCGGCTTAAAAGCACCCTTGATAATGACAGTTGCGGCGCGTTTGTCTGCTTTGAAGGACGGGTACGCAATCATAATAATGCCAGTAGCGTCAATCGTTTGACCTATTATGGCTACGAAGATCTTGCCATCAATCAAGGTCGCGCCATTATCGAAGAAGCCAAAAAGCGCTTGAGATACCCATGCCATTGCCATTCATCGTATCGGTGCATTAGAGATTGGTGATGTCGCTATTTGGGTTGGCGTGGTTTCTGCCCATCGCTATCCTGCCTTTGATGCTTGTCGCTGGATATTGGATACTATTAAAGCCGACATTCCGGTTTGGAAGCAAGAATATTACCAAGATGATTCCTCTAAATGGCTTAGTAATAATGGGTAATAATGCGCTTCAAATGACTACTCAAAGCGATAGCTAACCTTTAGCAATAACAGTGAGCGACACTGGAGAGCAATAATAAGAAGGTTTTATAATAATGATTAAACTAATAACAATATCATCAGCTTGCTTAGCGTTAACGCTCACCGCTTGTAGCAAAGAGCAAACCGCTGAGCTTGTTCAATCGGACGCCAACAATGCCACTGAGCAAAGTCAAACACTGCGCATCGCAGCGGCTGCCAACTTATCAGATGTATTGCCTGAGATTATTGCGGGTTATAAAATGGATAAGAATTTGCCTGCACAAGCGATTGACGTGACTTATGCCTCTTCAGGTAAGTTATATGCGCAGATTACCTCTGGCGCACCTTACGATATATTTTTATCCGCCAATCAAGAATTTCCTGCCAAGCTTGCCAAAGAAAAACTAGATAACGCAAAATCTGCTGACGAAGCAACCCACGAGCCCTTTACTTATACCCAAGGTCAGCTGGCACTTTATAGTGTTAACAAATCCCTTAAAGGACTCAATACTACTACTTTAAATGCATTATTAATGTCGGAGTCTGATAGCAAAATCACCATTGCCAATCCAGAACTTGCTCCTTATGGCAAGTCGGCACAAGCCTATCTACAAACGCAAAATATCTTTGACACGCTCACTGAGCAAAGTCGCATTATTCAAGCTGAAAATATCGGGCAAGCGTTTCAATATGCGCACACTGGTAATGTCGATTATGGCTTTGTCGCTCAATCACAACTGACAGCGATTAAAGCCACGCCTGAGCAGTTCTATACGTTAGCGCCAGACACTTATCCCCCTATTTTGCAAGACGGGTTGGTGATTAGTGAGACTACTGCCGCGACAGATTTTTCAAACTATTTGCGCTCGCCTGCTGGACAACAGTATTTTTCTGACGCAGGTTATCTCGCTATAGAGTAAGACAACTTTGATAAAAAATGCGCTTTAGCGGTTCTCATCTGAGCGTTTGATACTGTCTGGACTGGCATCATAAATGACCTCTAATTCTTCTGTTGTCAGATAGCGCTCAACGATAGGAAATAATTCTCGTTCTTCAAAACGAATATGATCGTATAGCAAGGTGGCGAGTTTTTTGACTTGTCCAACGGTGACGTGATTGCTTTGAGAGTGCGGCAAACCTTGAACCTCTGCCATGAGTTCATGCAGGGACTTGTGCTGCGCATCAAGTGTATTCAGTACCGATGCCACCTCAGGTTTGGAGCTGCGATGAGGCTGTAAGGCATGAGCCATTAGATTGTCTTCAATCTGAAAATGCTGTTGCATCTCGTTAATATAAGACGTGATATTTAGCCAATGCTCGGCAATTGCGTTAGGTCCATCAGCACACTCTTTAGCATGGCGAGATAGATTTAGACCTAGATGATGTTGACGAGATAATGGTTGTAATTGTGCGGCGCGTTTCATGATTAAGTACCTCAGTTAATCGACATAAAGCCTATGTCAGTGGCATTTAAGGATTGTTATCTATGCTTAACTATATACTCATACTACACTTGTTAGGCGCTACTGTCTGGACAGGTGGTCATCTGATTTTGATCTTGGTGGTCTTACCAAAAGCGCTATCATCCCGAAATATTGATGGTCTGATGCAATTTGAGCAGCTATTTGAGAGGGTTGGGATGCCGGCTTTGGTGCTGCAAATAATCACTGGACTTTGGATGGCCTACCAGCTATTACCCAACATTGCTGCATGGTTTAAACTTGATAATGATTTTAGTATTCTTATTAGTCTCAAATTACTATTATTGCTAATGACTGTTCTGGTTGCCCTGCACGCTCGTTTTTATCGAATACCCAGACTGTCTGTTCAGACCCTGAAAGGGTTTTCAATCAATATCATATTGGTCACTTTGTTTTCTGTCGCCTTTGTTGTCGTTGGCACGCTCTTTCGCACAGGTTTAAATTAGGACGTGTCATCGTTTAGGTTGTTGATATGTCCTAATATCTTATTGAATTCAACCACCTTAACATCTTCTTAACAGCGTACTTGTTACTGTAAGGCATTACACTCCTTACCATCCTGTTGAGAAGTACTTGTATGTCAATATCTCAAGCCGCCAAAATCGATGCGCCTAAAGCTAATAAAAAAAGCCGCTCCCTGAGCAAGCTCTATGATCGTGAGATTAATCTCAATCATCTGATCATAGTCGTGGCTCTGTATTTAGTAGCGACGGCGAATATTGGCTTTTTTGAGCAGGTACTCAGCGTTTATCCATTGAGCACAAACATGGGCTTTATTTTTTCCATCACAGGCTTATTATTTGGGCTGATGTGGTTGGTGTTGTCACTGCTGTGTTATCGCTCAACGGCAAAAGTAATGCTCATCATAATGGTGCTGATTGCAGCTATCTGTGGTTACTTTACCGACGCTACGGGACGATATTTAATCGTGATATGCTCATTAACGGCTTACAAACCGATCAAGCAGAAGCCATGGGATTGATGGCACCCAGTCTATTTATTCGCCTGTTTTTACTAGGTATAGTGCCTGCTTTCATGATTGGTAACATTCGTATAAAGCGATTGTCTTGGCAACAAGCAACCCTTCAAAAATCAGTCACCCTATTATTATCTATCGTCTTGATAGCGGTGTGTCTGATGCCATTTGGTGATCAATACGCCAGCTTTTTTCGCCAGCACAAAATAGTCCGTAGTTATGTCAATCCTATTACCCCTGTTTACTCTGTTATCAAACTGGGTACTGATTATATCGCTGAGCGCCGTCGTCCCGATACGCTAATTCCTCATGGCACAGATGCAAAACGCAGTATTACTTTTAACACTAGCAACACTAGCAACAGCGCTGTAAAACCTAAGTTGATGGTATTTGTAGTAGGAGAAACCGTTCGCGCTGACCATATTGGCTTGAACGGTTATGCGCGCAACACCACACCTTTGCTTTCAAAACAATCAAACATCTACAGCTTTAAAGACGCCTCGTCATGCGGCACATCCACCGCCTATTCAGTACCTTGCATGTTTAGCTACGCCAATAGAAGAACTTATAACCCTGATAGCGCTAGCTATAATGAAAACGTGCTCGATACGCTACACAAGCAAGGCGTCAATGTCGTTTGGAGAGACAATAACTCTAGCGCCAAAGGAGTGGCTGACCGCGTAACTTTTGAGGATTATAAAACAGCCGTGCTCAATCCAGATTGTGATATTGAGTGTCGAGACATAGGCATGCTTGATGGTTTTTATAAACTGGTTAAGTCAGGCAGCTCACAGAAAGAGACACCTAAAGACACACTTATCTTGCTGCATCAAATGGGCAATCATGGACCCGCCTATTTTAAGCGTTACCCTAAAGATTTTGCAGAATATCAGCCCGTCTGTATGACCAATGAGCTATCAAAATGCGACAACCAGTCGGTTATCAATGGTTATGACAATGCCATTCGTTATACAGATTATTTTTTAAATAGCGTGATCGACACTTTAAAACCCTATGAGCAAGATTATGAGGTGGTGATGGTATATATTAGTGATCATGGAGAAAGTTTGGGCGAAAACAATATTTACTTGCATGGTCTGCCATACGCTATTGCGCCAAATGCTCAAAAGCACGTGCCAGTGATTATTTGGTCACCGACTGGCAACGGCATTGATAGCAGCACTATTGCTAACAGTAGCCTAGCTAACATGATTGATCAGCCCGTATCACATGATTTTATTACGCCAACCTTGCTTCAGTTTTTTGGTATCACCACTGACGAAACCAAAGCAGCGCCCACCTTTTTTAAAGTGACTAATTGAATTCTTTATCATCGCTCCGCCTTTTAGGTAATAATCCTCATGTACAAGATACTCATCATTGAAGACAATCCCGATATCGTCGCCAATATTTATGCTTTTTTTGAGCCGAAAGGCTTTGAGCTAGACAATGCCCATAATGGCATTAGTGGCTTAACGCTCGCATCGAATAATCGATATGACGTCATCTTGTTAGATGTCATGCTGCCGGGTATGGACGGCACTAAACTGTGCAAAAAGCTTAGGGAAGAGCTGCATGACAAAACGCCAGTATTGATGCTGACCGCTCGCGATACGATTTTAGATAAAGTGGCAGGATTCGATAGTGGCGCTGACGATTATCTGGTTAAGCCTTTCTCATTGGTGGAATTAGAATCTCGTATTAAGGCTCTCATACGCCGACATAAAGATGATCATTTTGAGCATGGTTTAACTGTTGGCACATTGTCTTTAAATCATAGTGAGCATACGATTACACGTGAAGGTAAGTCGCTAAAACTCACACCAACAGGCTTCAAAATACTACATACCTTGATGAGTGCGGCGCCGCGCGTGGTTAGCAAAACCGAGCTGGAAGAAAAAGTATGGGGCGAAGACATACCAAGCAGTGATGCACTGCGCACTCACATGCATGGGCTCCGTGCGCAGGTAGATAAGCCGTTCGATAAAATCATGATAGTCACGTTGCCTGGTGTCGGTTATCAGATTATTGATCCAGATAAGGCCTAAAAAATCAGCGGCTGATGTCCTTATTTGACTCTCAACGTCTTTCATATCGTCTTTCATATCGTCTTTCACAACTAAGTAAATACCATGTTTAATATCGACTCCATCGCCAATAAGTTTCGACTCTCCTACTTGTTATTTGCCCTATTACTGTGTGCCACTTTCGTCAGTATCTTCATGTATGCCGAAGTCAGAATGGAGCAACAACTGGTCAAAGCTCGATTATTGCAGCAGTTAGAGCTTAGCCAAGAAAAAGAAGGCGATCAGCCTATTTATAGCGCTGAACCGGGTATTAAGATTTATCGCTTCGATAACGCACCGAGCAATCTGCAACAACTGGCCACCCAAACCGTACAAGAGATGCCCGTCACTGTCCCCACTAAAAATGGTCAATCGACGACAGAGTTACATTTTTTTTAATTATAAAAAAGACAAAGAAAACTATATTTTAACCTACCTAGAAAACACTGAAATGGTGATGGGGAATTACCCTGTTTTGGCCATATTTGAGCATTTAGAAGACATATTTGCCAACGCCCTAAAAGTAGCGGTCATTTTGAGCTTATTGATTGCAGTGATATTTTCATCGCTGTCCTCCAAGCAAATCATTAAGCCTTTATTAGACTTAAAACAAGCTGTAGAAACAGATCATCGCAACTTGACGGAATTGACGCATCTGCCTTCCGAGGTTGGCGTGTTAGCACGCGCAATCGATGAAAAAAACCACAAACTTGAGCAGTACCTCAAACGCGAGCAGCTATTTACTGGTGATGTCAGTCACGAGCTGCGCACGCCTTTAACGATTATCATGGGGGCATCAGAAGTATTGTCCTCACAACTAGAAAACGACCCTCACTTGAGCGCATTTGCCACTCGTATCAGTACGACCGCCAAAGAAACCTCGGAGATTATCAGCGCCTTATTATTGCTGTCTCGTGCTCCTGAAAAACTGGATGCACCGCCAACGTCTATCAATGACATCGCGTTAAATGAAGTACAGCGCTTAAATTACTTGCTTCGCCATAAGTCAGTCACTTGTAAAATAGTCGCAGAACAGCTGTATGTCGCACATGTACGACCTGAACTGCTAAAAATGGCACTGGGTAATTTGATAAAAAATGCGTTTCAGTACACCGATGAGGGTGAGGTCATCATCACTATCGATGCTGAAAAAATCACCGTCACTGATACTGGTCTAGGTATTCCTGAGGTGATGATGCCGCTGCTATATGAGAGATTTGAGCGTCTAGAGCAGCAGTATAAAGACATCTCATTGGATACAGAATCGTCATCGGCAGCTGACGCCCATTATCCAGTAGAAGGCACAGGCTTGGGGCTCAGTATCGTACAGCGCATCATGACACATATGGCTGGCAGCTTACCCATCAAGTCAATCCGTTAGGTGGCAGTACTTTTATCATCAATTATCATTAGAGAAGATCTCTATTTTAAAAAAGCTTAACGTTTTCTTAATGCCTGCCCGCTTATACTTAATATCTGCTGATTTATTTCGTCCATTTATTTTTTCCACGATTAAATGGTTAAAATTTATCGCATACCTTGATATTAATAGACTGTGAAGCATTTGACATGAATAAAGCAAATCCTATTAATCTTGAAAACCAGTCGGCCAGTCGTGGGGTTTTAAGCCCAATAGCAGGCAAAAAACAACTGCTACCTCATAGCTATGCCAGTGACGCCAAGGGTAAAACAGGATTTTACCGTATTATAAAAGCCGCTGGTTACTCTCTGGACGGCTTTAAAGCAGCTTACAAATTTGAGGCGGCTTTTCGACAAGTATTTTGGCTCAATCTCATATTATTCATGGCTATTATATTGTGCCTTTCACTATCAGCATCAAAATGCTGCTGGTCGTCGCTTCTTTCGTATCATTAATCGTCGAACTCATTAACACTGGAATCGAAGCCAGTGTCGATCATACATCGACCGCCAAGCATCCACTGGCAAAGATAGCCAAAGATGTTGGCTCTGCGGCACAATTTTTGGCATTACTGCTGCTATTTATCTTGTGGATGATGGCATTATTGAGTGTTGTATTTTGAAAACATCTTCAGCCAATGGAGTCTGGCTTAAACTCCTATGTTTGACCATCATAGCGACACTGCTGTTTGAGCACAGCCAATTAGACATTCATATTAGCGAGCTTTTTTACACTAATGGACACTGGCTACTAGAAAAAGGCACACAACCTTTTGCCTTTATTTTTTATGATTTGCCTAAATTGCTACTCATCTTGCTTGGCATTTATCTCATAGCCGTTCTAATTCTGAGACATAAACAGGATTCAGACATCAATCTGGTAATAAAAAATGCTAAGTACGATAAATTGCTCACGCCTTTATCCACGCGTGAAATAAGTTATCTACTGCTTGTTTTAATTGCCGTTCCCAGTATGATTGCGCTACTCAAAGATATGACTCATGTCAGTTGCCCCAATCATTTAATACTGTTTGGTGGCGAACTGCCTTATCTAAATATTTGGCAAAATATAGTTGCTAATACGCCTGCCAAGTGCTTCCCAGCAGCTCATGCCAGTGCTGGATTTTCTCTATATGGCTTGGCCTTTTTACCCACTCTGCATCAGTATCGCTATAGAATATTTGAAATAGTCACAGTCGTAGGATGGACGATGGGACTGTATAAGATGCTGTTTGGTGATCATTTTTTAGTCATACATTAGTATCGATGCTTCTTTCATTGACCATAACCTGCGCACTTGCAACGCTATTTTTTAAATATCCAGTAGCGAACAAAGCCAACAGTATCAATACTAATGGCAAAAAATCTGATACGGCAAGCTTTCAAAAATCGTCGAAAACCCAATCTTAGCTGTTGAATAATAGCCAAATTAACAATGGTATCCTTATAAAAATAAAGCTACTAAGCATTTGATAAATAATGTATAAATAGTTATTGCTGCCTGACTTAACATTGAGTAACAGCATGGATTGCGCTCGTCGACGACGTTCTTTATTTATCAATAGCCCGCAAAGGAATGTAGCTATGAGCATCCTATCTTTTATTCTAAAAAAATCAAATATCTACCCTTTACTGACATTAACACTACCATTATTAATAATAAGCGCTGCACATAGCAGCCATGCCGCCAGTTATACCATCAATCCTGCTGGCACCCATGTGCGCTTTGCCATTGAACGCTTCCAATCTCCTGCCACTGCGGGCGGCTTTTATAATGTCCAAGGTCAACTGCAATATGACTCAAGTTTAAAAACTGGCAATATCTCCTTGGTCATTCCGATCAGCTCTCTAAATACGGGAAATAAAGCATTTAACCAGACTTTGACAGGACCTAGCTTCTTTGATATGCAGCGCTTTCCATTGGCACGTTTTGATTCTAACAAATGGTATTTTAGCCAAGACAAATCACGCCCAATGGTCACAAAAGTAGACGGTCATCTAACACTACATGGCGAAACCCACCCTATTAGCTTAACAGCGACTAAGTTTGACTGTTATCTACATCCCACTCTCAAGAAAGATATTTGTGGTGGGGATTTTACGGCGATGATTGATCGCACCAAATGGAATATCGATAAATATGCGTGGTTTGGCGTTACTAAAAACCTTCACTTAAACATTCAGGTCGAGGCAACCAAACAGTAGCAGTCCTTATCAGCGTTAATTTTATGACATTAATTTTTATAGCACTGCTTTTTAGGGTCTATCCTCATTTTAAATCTGGGCTAAAAATAGCTAAACGTGCTGAGGCGGTACGGAATACGTGCCAACTACGTGAGCCACCATATCGCGAGAGCCTTCAGAATAAAGCGCAACCTCGCCAACGATTAGCGTGCGGCCTACTTTTATCAACGTACACTCAGCGATAATACGTGCTTCTGCTGAGGGTTTGCGCAAAAAATTAATGGTCAAACTCGTCGTCACCGTTAATGGCACAATACCTATTTTACCAAGTATCGCCACATAGAGAGCCACATCAGCGATGCTCATCAATACTGGTCCAGAGACCGTACCACCGGGACGCAATTCATTGATCCCAATATCGTGTGATAAGGTCGAGCGATTGTCACCGACTGCTCGATGACACATTTAGTTTGTGGAAATTCCAACGCCATAAAGGCGACAATTTCTTCTTTGGTTGCAGACATATCCTTTCCTTGGATTTTATTATCCTTAATCAATGCACCACTGGCGTACCTTCTGTACTAAATGCAAAGCCTTTATTGCTAAAATTACCGATCATCACCGCCTCAATGACGGGCTTGACCGTCTCGTCTATCCCTTCGACTTCAATGATAAAGTTGGCGCCCGATCCGCTTTATCCTCTTCTTTTTCGACGATATAATTGAGCGTGGCCATTGCTGGAAGCTCAATCGGTTTGGTTAAATAGGATTTTATAAAGGTTCCATCAGTGCCATAGTAATCAATTTTATTGATATACAGCGATTTTTTTAGCGTGGTATTGCGTACACTCAAAGTCGCTGATAGCAAGACTTTACGATTGTCTCTATCGGTATAGATGTCAGAATAAATGGGCACATAAAAGGTTTGTTTATAGGCAAACTGGCTACGATCAACCGCTGTTGTCATCTCCAGCTCTTGAATGGGGTCTTGATGTTTTTCTGAATACAACACGTTCGGGTCTTGCGGCGTCTGGTCACAACCTGACAACAATGCCATCGTCGCAAGCAACAAGATGCATATAGTGCGCTTACTCATAAGTTTCCCCTTTGCCTTTTCATGTCACGGCTGTTGCAAATGTTTATTTGATTTTCACACCGACACTACGCAGAAACTCGTTGATATGTTTGTTAGCACCGTAGATGACCAATACGTCTTTATCTTGCAATACTTGCTCAGGCGCAGCCAAACCTTTAATACTAGGCTTACTTTGCGTACGACCAAAGCTGTCTTCATAATACTCATAGCGCAGGGTACTAAGCAATCGAATATTGAACTTTTGCTCCAACTGCAAGTCATCAACGGTCTGACCAATCAACGACTTGGGAATGCTAATCTCTACCATACTGAAATGATCACTCAGCTCAAACGAGTCGACGAAATAACGTAGCGACAGCCGTTTGGCCCAGCGATTGGCCGCCTCTTTTTCAGGGTGGATAAGGTCGTCCACACCGATAGCTTGCAACACTTTTTCGTGCAGCGGATTGATACTACGACTGATCAAACGTTTCGCTTTTAGGGTTTTAAATAATGCCGTCGCCATGACGTTTGCGCCTTGGTCTTCACCGATTGCGACAATAACGATATCGGTGTCGATAATCGGTAATCCATTGACGGTATATTCATCCGTGGCATCCATACAGATGGTATGAGAGATGACTTCCTTATACGCCTCAACCTTTTGCATGCTGCTGTCAATGGCAATCACTTCGTGCCCCTGACGGGTCAACGCCATGCCTAGCGATGAGCCAAAGTTCCCTAACCCTACGATGATATATTTCATAACCTTATTAACCTTTTTCAGTATTTTTTAATGATGAAATGGCTTATTTACGACCATTTAATTGATCGTGATTTCTTCAGTTGGATAGCGATAATTGCGCTGGCGTCTATTTTTGAGTAGGGCAATAAAGATGGTCAACATGCTGACACGCCCAACAAACATAATGACTGACACCACTATTTTGCTAAAATCTGATAACTCTGTCGTCAAATTCAGACTTAATCCCACCGTGCTGTAAGCTGAAAAACATTCAAAAACCACCTTGATTAAATCAAGCTCTGGTTGATCATAGCTGATGAGCGTCACCCCCATACCGATGACCAATAAAGACAGCCACATAATAGAAAATGCACGGCGAATCGAGATGTCAGCAATCTGGCGCTTAAAGACCTCAACATTGGTCTGACCACGTGCCAAACTCAAAGTGTTTAACAGGGCAATCGCAAACGTACTGGTTTTGATACCACCGCCCGTCGAGTTTGGCGAGGCACCAATCCACATCAAAAATATCGTCAACATAATCGTGGGAAACGCGAGTTCCCCCATGTCGATGGTATTAAATCCTGCGGTTCGCGGCGTGGCAGCAGTAAACAGCCCTGTGACAAGCTTACCGAAAAAACTGCGATGGTCTGCCAGCACATTGTTATATTCAAATATCATCACACCGATGAGACCTACCAACAATAAAGCGCCCGTCGTAATCAAGGTTATGCGGCTATTAATATTGAGCAACCATGGTCGATAAATATAACGCTGATCATGGCGATAGATCAGGCGCTCGGCACGATCACGCAAATAACGCAGCACATTGACCACAATGACAAAACCCATACCACCAAAGATAAAGGTCGTAGCGATAATCAGTTGTAATGGGTAATTAAAACGTAGCGCGTCATCATACATGCCAGCGCTAAATGTAGAAAATCCAGCATTACAGAACGCAGAAATTGCATGGAAAACAGAGAAGAATAACTGCTCAGACCAATCCATATCTGGTATGTCATAAATACTGATATAAATGAGTGCCGCAGCCACTGCCTCAACGGCAAATGTCACATATAAGATGGATTTGAGGGTCGATACCACATCACCCATGCCGCGCATGTAAGACATCTCACTGATGCTCGCCTGCGTCTCATAACTGACACCGCCCTTAAAGAAATAACTAAAATACGTCACAAAAGTCAAAATACCCAAGCCGCCAATCTGTATCAGCCCCATGATAATGACTTGCCCAAAAGTTGTGAAATAAGTCGCCGTATCTACCACGATAAGACCAGTCACACAGACAGCACTGGTCGCGGTAAAGAGCGCATCAATGAAAGACAGCGGCTGCGTCGTTGCATTGGGCATCATCAGTAGCAATGCACCGACCAATACCAATGACAGGAAGCTTAAGATAAAAAACTGCGCAGGGTTTAGAAAGGTACGATTGAGATTAAAATCATGGTCAGATATTTCACGAATAAAGGTCACAAAGACGGCAATTTTGATGGCAACGAAGCATCAACAGCGACCGACATCCCAGAGCGCACCAAATCAGTGAAATGTGCTACCAATAGGATAACAATCGCGATACTGGTCAGTAAGTCAAAGACAGCGACTTTATTTAGGGTCAGCGGCTTTTTGCTATAGAGGTAACGCCCTGCCGTCACAACAAAGCCTAAAAAAATAATCGCAAGATAAAAAATATGGAAAACCTGTTGTAACCACATCGGCAGCGTGAAACCACTGTCTAATAAAGCAATGGCTACGCCGATAATACTAATGACAATCGTGACATTATTTAACAATCGATAACGCTTGGCTGCATGCATCGCCCTAATCCATGATAGGAATAACCACGATATTTATACTCCTTTTTTGTGTTACTCACAAAACTGATTTTAGATAATCGTAACTAATTATGATGCCCTGTTGAACACTCATACCTAGCCATGCTGATTGCTAAAATGGTTGTAGATAAATTATAGATTAGCAGTAACGGTAATATTTACGTTCTAACGAGGTTTTGTGAGGTTGGATTAGATAAAAAATGATTATTGTGAGGGTTGCATAGTAGCATTTCTATATAGTGACATTTTTCCATGGCTACACTTTTGGATAGTTGCAGTACAAACATATGCTCTAGTAGGGTCATTAGTCTATAGGTTAGCGTATTTATGAGCGCTATACCCTAACGGTCATCTTTACGTAGTTCTATCGATGTGGTCGCCATTTTCACCCCGCCCCATGTCACCAAACCAACGCCCAGTGCGATCAATGAAGCACCCAGAAACAACCCTTCTGGCGGCATCTCACCCTGCAAAAAAATAGCCACTGGCACACCGACAACTGCACCGACCGAGCCTAATAAACTTAATAAAACAGGACCGCCAGTTTTTTGTAATAAAAACAACAATAAGAATTGACCCGCAAATACGGCGGCTTGTATGCCAATCAAACCTAGCGGCACCCAGTCTAGTGGCATATTCACTGAAAAATTAGGCAATACACTAAATGACAGCAGCAACAGCGAAGCCGCGATTAGCATACCTGGCGCGAGTGCGCTAGGTGATGCCTTATTAGGCCAGCGTAAGGTGCGATATATATTACCAATAGCCAGTAATACTGGTCCGCAAAGCGCGATCAAAATCCAAAAAGTACTGGCGTCTGGCGTCGAAAACTTACGCGCTGCCAATACTCCTGCGCCAAGAAGCGCCGCGGCCACACCCAAAGCGCGGACGATATTAAATCGCTCCATCCGCAGTGCCAATGCACCAAGATAAGTCAACAATGGTGGAAGCGAGATAATGAGCGCGACGAAACCTGCACCCACATGTGGGATAGCTGAAAACAGTAGTAAATTAGAACCTGCAACACTGATGAGCGCGGCCACAAAATAGTATTCAAAGCTACGCGCATTTAAAGGAGGTAATTCGTGCCGTATTAATGCAACGATCAATAAAATAGCAGCAGCGCCCGTGATGGACCAAAAGAGAAATGCCAGTGGTGTAATACCTATCTCACCAGCATATTTTGCCAAATTGGTAGAAATACCAATCAGACCTCCTCCGCCTAACAAGCAAGCAAAAGGGATGAGCCATGTGCTGGTGTTGCGAGAAGCTTGCTGTTCTAAAGACTCACTCATCAACTATCCTATTGGGTAGCGACGCTGATGACGATAGCTCATCAGACAAACCTAAATCTAAACCCTGTACCGCCTTATGTGCTGCGTCGATAGCACCAGCAATATAACCAGGAAACGCGTCTGACCATTCACTAGCGCTGCCCGTTAGGCAGTTTTGCCATGCACCTATGTTTGGCTTAGCGTTCGGTGCGACAGCATGTTGACCTGAGCCACTGGCATCAGCAGGCGTCGCGGTCAATGAATCTTGCGCCCAGTCTTTCAGATACTCAGCCGTTGGCGTCTCTGCCTGTGCACCAAATAAACGTACCAACTGCGCTCGGCAATGGGCTTTTAGTTCCATTTCTGAGACGCTTTGGCGGACGTGAGCAGGAACGCCAAAGAAGCCAAATAATGCACCATTGCCCTCTACCAAGGACGCATCGTGAATCTCAGTCAGCGGTCCTATTGCACTTCGCGCCGAACCCGATAGTTCTTGATTACGCCAAAAAGGCGACTCATAAACCGCCACATATTTGGCATGTGGCGCCATCCATGTCGCGGTTTCTTGCCATTCTGTTATCAACGGCTGTGGTAAATCAGGTTCAAACTTGATGTTACTCGCCGCCAAACGAGGCGGTAGCGCAAGGAGCACATGCTGCGCGTGATAAGTAGTTATTTGACCAGCTGTCATCTGTTCAGCGCTGCATTCGCTCTCTATGTCGATATAGTGATCAGTCTTGATTACACGCTTTACGATTTGTCCCGTGATAATGCGCGTAGGATTTAAGCGCGCATACAGAGCATCAATGAGCGCTGCCATACCACCGACGAGGCGCATAGACGGTGGCGAGCTTTGATAGCCTTGGGTGCGAACAGGCAGCTCATTGGCGGTACGTTCAACCATCATGTCACCGTCCTCGAACTGCGCAAAACGCGGTAAATTCAACTTTTCAATAAGACTGATCAACTGCGGCTGATACTCTGGCCAAAACCACGATGGCCCTAAGTCGAAGCCATCGTTTGATTTTTCATTATCGACACTTTGTCTACTAGCATTCTGATCTACTGATGATTTCGCAACAGCGATGCGCCCGCCCAATCTATCACGCGCTTCAAGCAATATATAATCGATGCCTCGTTGCTCTAACAAAAACGCTGCATATAAGCCACTCAAACCACCACCGATAATTGCAATAGGTAGGTTTTGCATAACAAATCATTCCTGCTTAGTTGAAGATTTTTCAGTACTCAGTATCGAAGTTATTCAGCCAACAACTTTGTAAGCAGCTCGTCTATCTCAACCTTAAATTCTTTATCTTCAATCTTATTAGCCGTGATTTTGGCATTTTGTAGACTTTGGATAGCCGCATCCTTTTCACCCATTTCGATCTGTAGAACCGCCATAGAAAAGGCAATCGATGACATGTGATCTTTCGAATTAATCGCAGTCGCTTTCGCTAAGGCCTTGTCATAAATAACTAAGGCTTCGTCTAAATCTTCGGTAAAGTCAGCCAATGTTTCCCACTGTTCTGGATGGTCTTTATCGGTATTTTCATTATCGTTACAAATGGCTTTTAGCTCAGCATAAAACCCATCAAATGCTGCTTGATTGCCTATACGATCAGCTTCCAATAACTCTTCAGCTAAAGTATAAATTGCTTTATAAATTTTGGTATTAATCATTGCTCATAACCTTTTATGAATTAGGATCTATGGTACTTGTTTTTCAGCCAATAGTACTTGGCGAATATTACTTGGTAAACAGTGCTTAGCTGGGATTATAACGTAATTCAACCAGCTAAAATGACTGGCACAAAAAAGGATGCGATAGTCGATATCACACCTTTTTTATTCATCAAACTACTAATCATTTTTTATCTGCTTAAAAGCTCATTATCTTGGTGGTTTGATCGACCATTAGCGCCCCGATATCAGCAGGATCAGCAGCACTCACGCCTTCAATCAGAGCCGATTGGTCAATACCCTTACCCGGTAGATAAAGTGCACAAACCTCAACCTTGGTGTTGGTATTTTTCATAACCATTTGCATCAAACCCTGTGGGCTCATATTTTTAGGTGGTTGTGCTGTGGTCACACTTTTGGGTGCGTCACGGAGTGCCATATCACCGGCTGGACCGCAGAGCAATACTCGAGTATTGGCACCTTGCTGCGCGGATTGCATAGTTAGCACCATCGACATGAGCTGCACTTGAGCATGCTCTGATGTCACATTTATCAACACCGATGCCGTCGGTTTTTTATTCTCTGGAATGACGTCACTCTTTTGTGACATGGCATTGGTCGCTGTACAGCCAACCATCAGTGAGGCGGCGCTTATAGCAAGTGCAGTAGCAACTATCCGTTTCATCATCTTCTCCATTTATCAACAATCATTAAAATCATCGTTATTAAATTATACACTAAAATATATTAACAAAAGGTATAATATTATTTATGATAAGAAAGTTATGATAAGAAATATAATCTGTGGCGTGTCCTCATTTTGAGAAGAAAAGGATACAGCACTGCGATCACCTCAATTCGCGCCAGTGCAACCACAACCGCGTATCAAGCTCAAACTGATGATACTCAGGCTCCATATGACAGCATAATTGATAAAACGCTTTATTATGCTCATGCTCTTTAAAATGCGCTAACTCATGCACGACAATCATGCGCAAAAACTCAGGCGGCGCTTCTTGAAATAAGCTGGCCACGGTGATGCTGTTGTGGGATTTTAGCTTACTGCCCTGTATGCGAGACTGGGTGGTATGAATACCTAGCGCATGTTTGAGGACCGTTAATTTACTGCTATAGCTGACATTCGATAACTGTCCCACTTTGCGCATATATTGGTTTTTTATCTCATTGATATACTGATAAAGCGCCTTATCACTTTTTATTTGGTGCTGAGTGGGATACTTTTTTTCTAGATATGCGCCCAATGTACCATCGCTAATCAGCAATGCCGCTTGGGTTTGAACTTGCTCAGAATAATGAGCGATGTACTTTAATGTGGTCACAAACTTATCCTTTGCTAATATTTCGAAACTGATAATCCGAAACGTATCTTTATATATTTTACCCTATATCTACTGATTTTATTTTTCATAAAACAACCCCATAAGCTGCATTCAACTTATGGGGTTGTTTGTTACGATGTTTTTACTTAAGTGTTTTTACTTCAATATTCAGGACGTGTTGATAAATCAATTAACGCTCTAAATGTAGATACTGCAAATGGCGCTCGTACTGATTTAAGATATCGACCAACACTTGCTCTTTGGAGTAACCAACCAAGTCATACTCTTGTGAGCCTTCACTTAAGAACACTTCCGCACGGTAATAGTACTCTGCATTCTTAGTTGAGGTGCTCAATGTAAAGTTAGGACGCTCAGCTTTGATCAAATTCACTTCATAAATAAAGTCGTCTTCATCGCCATGTCCAACTCGCAATTTTAGACCATCTATTTGACCGCTACTCTCATCCAGTCCTTCATCTATATCTTGTCCGATATGTTCAGGGTTACGGATGTCCAAAGAGGTTTTTAGACCGCCTGCCGCAAACTCTTTTTCAACTTCCGTCATGGCAGGTCTAACCACATTTTGTAAAAAGCGTTCAACTTGTGCATGTCTAGGGAAACTGACGATACGTTGCAAGCGTGCTTTCCAGCTCTTACCACTATCCAGCACATTAGCCGTACCAATCGTACTGGCCTTACGTTTATTACCTTCTTCTTTTAATGATCTCCACATCGACACCATATAGAGTACAAGAATGAGCGAGAATGGCAAACCAGCAATTACAGATACTGACTGCAATGACGCAAAGCCACCAGCAAATAATAGTCCTAAAGTGATAAGACCCGTTGCTGCTGCCCAAAACAAGCGCAACCAAACAGGAGCATCAGTGTCATTGGTCATGCCGCGTGAGCTCAAGTTCGCTAATACTAACGCGCCTGAATCCGCTGAGGTCACAAAAAACACTAAACCAATGACCACACCAGCGAATGATAAAACGTCACTGTAAGGAAAATACTCAAACAAGGCAAACATACCCATGGCAGCATCATTAACCGCGATTTCACCAAGCTCAGTTGCCCCATTAGCAACCAAGTCTATCGCTGAATTACCAAAGATAGAGAACCAAGCAAAAATGAAACCAAGCGGAATAAACATCACGCCAAAGACAAACTCACGTAAGGTACGACCACGGCTAATACGCGCGATAAATAGACCAACAAACGGTGCCCAAGCGACCCACCATGCCCAGAAAAATATTGTCCAGCCTGATTTCCAATCAGCACCAGCAGTACCGTCATAGGCATATACATCAAAAGTTTTAAAGAGAATGGTTTGGAAATATTGACCAATATTTTGGGTAAAGGTATTCAGCAAATACACTGTATTACCCATCACCAATATGGCGATTAATAGCAATATCGACGATAGCATATTAAATTCAGATAAACGGCGTACGCCCTTTTCCACACCTGTCATCGCCGAAATAGCCGCAGCAGCAACGACACCTACAATAATAAGCGTCTGTACTGTTTTGCTAGATTCAATACCGAAAACATGGGTCAATCCAGCATTGGCTTGCAATACGCCGATGCCTAAGCTGGTCGCAATACCCATCAAGGTACAAACAACACCAAAAGTATCAATACCATCGCCAAGCCAGCCTTTGATCAAGCGCTCGCCAAAGATAGGCGTCAGTGGTGAACGCAGCGCCAATGGCATGTTTTTACGATACGCAAAGTACGCCAATGCCATACCGATTAGTGCATAAATACCCCAACCATGTAGCCCCCAATGTAAAAAAGTTTGCGCAAGTGCTTCACGCATAGCTTCTGCACTGGCAGGCTCCAGCCCCGTATGCGGCGTCAAATAATGCATCAATGGCTCAGAGGCACCAAAAAACAATAAATCAATGCCGATACCCGCGGAGAACAGCATCGCCGCCCATGCTAGGAAAGGAAACTGGGCTTTTTCGTGGTCTTGCCCAAGCTTGATGTCGCCGTATTTAGAAAAACCAACAAATAGTGCAAATATACTATAAGCGGCAACCACCAGCATGTAATACCAGCCAAAACTCTCTGATACCCATGCCATGCTTGAGCTTAATAATGTCTCACTATAATCTGGAAACGCAATCGTCCAGATAATTAATAAAATAGAAATAATAGCTGAACCTAAAAAAACCGTCTTGTTTAGAGTCAGGGGTTTCGTCGCATCTTTTGATGGCGAGCTGTACATAAAAGACCTCAATAGGTAAATTAAACAGGGTCTGATATTGATTTGTCCGTCATAACTTGATGACTGTATGACGCACAAAGCAGTACCAATAAATGAAAATTGCGATGTAAATAAAAAATTAAATGACAATCAAAGGCAGCCACAACAGTATTAAAAATACTTAATACATTAGTTCTGATGAAAAAGACCTTTGCGTGGAAAGGTCTTCTTATTGAAATTGCTTATATATTTCATTGCCTAATAGCTCATATAGCTCTTTAGACAGTAGAGCGGTAAGCGCGCATCGGCTCGACTCTAAGCGGTGCACCATTGGCAACGTAATAATCTACGGTCGAGCGTGGTAGCTGCTTGCCGCGCATCTTATCGACGATTTTTTCGGCAAGCATAATGGTGGTGGCGTTTAGATTACCACTGATGATATTTGGCATAATCGACGCATCAACGACGCGCAAGCCATCGATGCCGTGTACGAGCCCTTCACAATTGACCACTGAATCATTACCTTCACCCATCGCACAGGTACACGACGATGATAAGCCGTTTCACTATGATTACGGACATATTCGTCAAGCTGAGCATCAGTCACCAAGTCATCGGTTGGCGCAATCGAGCGACCACGATAAGGTCGAGCGCTGGCTGATGCATAATTTCACGGGTGATGCGCATTGCCGCACGGAACTCGTGCCAGTCTTGGTCGTGAGACATATAGTTAAACAAGATGCTCGGATGCGCGCTTGGGTCTTTTGAGGTCAGCTTGACGCGACCACGACTTGGCGAGCGCAATGAGCCACATGCGCTTGGAAACTGTGCGACTTCACAGCACTACGACCATCGTAGCGCACTGCTAATGGCAAGAAATGTACTGAATATTAGGATGGGTAAACTTCTCATCGGTACGAATGAAGCCGCCCCCTTCAAACTGATTTGAGGCACCCAGTCCTGTGCCATTGAACAACCATTCGGCACCAATGGCTGGCTTATTCCACCATTTATTGGCAGGCGCAATCGACACTGGCAGCTTACATTCGTACTGCATATACAGCTCTAAATGGTCTTGTAGATTATTACCAACACCCGGTAAATCTAAAATCTCATTGACACCCAAATCTTTAAGCCATTGACCAGGACCAATACCAGAGCGCTGCAATAATTGCGGCGAGGCAATCGCACCAGAGGAGACAATCACTTCACGAGACGCGTAGAAATTCTTGGTTTGACCTTGATGGGCGACTTTAACGCCAACAGCGCGCTTGCCATCGAACAAAATCACGTCAGTCAATGCACCCGTTAAAATCGTGATATTATTGCGCGGCTTAGCACGGTCAAGATAGCCACGAGCAGTCGAAGCGCGGCGACCATTAGGCGTGACAAAACGATCCATCGGCAAAGCCTTCTTGTTGATAGCCGTTTAAATCATCCGTGCTTGGATAGCCTGCTTGCACGCCTGCTTCGATCATCGCTTGGAACAGCGGATTGACTCCTGGCTTTGAAGTGGTCATGCTCGACGGGACCACGACGATGATAGTCATTTTCACCAGCATCGCGATTTTCTAACTTTTTGAAATACGGCAAGCAGTCCAAATAGCTCCAATCTTCTAAACCTTTGATTTGAGACCAATCGTCAAAATCCAAGGCATTACCACGGATATAACACATCCCATTAATCAGAGACGAGCCACCTAACCCTTTACCGCGACCACAATCCATGACGCGATTATTCATATAAGGTTCAGGCTCGGTCTTATAGCCCCAGTTATAGGTCGTTCCTTGCAACGGCATGGCGAGCGCTGCTGGCATCTGCGTACGAAAGTCTAAGCGATGGTCTGGACGACCCGCTTCTAACAGCAACACCTTAATGTTGGCATCTTCAGTCAAACGTGTGGCCAGCACATTGCCTGCTGAGCCTGCGCCGACGATGATGTAGTCATACTCAGGTGTGGTTGATGTCATAAAACGCTCCATAATATTAAAAAATCCATCATTTCATATCAGTAAGGCGGTGCCAAAAGAACAAATGAGTCCTAACACGCAAACCTTACCGTTTTAAAGCTCTCACAATACAAGTGATTAAAAGACTGATTCAAACTTACCAAGCTCTACTTGGATAGATTTGGTCTGCGTATAATGCTCAAGGGCTTCAATGCCGTTTTCGCGGCCAATACCTGAGTGCTTATAACCACCCACTGGCATTTGTGCAGCCGACTCGCCCCACGTATTTAACCAGCAAATACCCGCTTCAATCTGTGCAATCACGCGATGCGCGCGGGTCAAGTCAGTGGTTACTACTCCTGCTGCCAAGCCGTAATCGGTATCATTGGCGCGGCGAATCACTTCTTCTTCAGTCTCATAAGTCAATATCGACATGACTGGGCCAAAGATTTCTTCACGCACGATGGTCATATCGTCGCTGCAATCCGTAAACACAGTCGGTGCAACGAATGCGCCATTTGCCAATTTGCCTGTTGTCACACGGTCACCGCCTGTTAGCAGCCGAGCACCACTCGCTTTACCTTGCTCGATATAGCTAAGCACTCTGTCCATATGTGGGAAGCTGACCAATGGACCATATTAATACTCTCATCCATCGGATCGCCCAATTTAATACGCTCGACACGCAATAATATGGCTTCTTCAAATTTGGCTTGTAAGGCTTTTGGAATGAAAACCGCGTGCCATTGGTACAAACTTGACCCGTGCTATAGAAGTTCGCCATCATCGCGATGTCAGCAGCGGTATCGATGTCCGCATCATCAAATATAATCAATGGCGACTTACCACCAAGCTCCAAGGTTACGTCTTTGAGCGACGATGATGCCGCACTCGCCATCACTTTTTTACCCGTTGGTACGCCACCAGTAAATGAGACTTTAGCGATATCAGGATGCTGGGTTAATGCTTCGCCGACTTTATAATCCCCTTGCACGACGTTGAATACGCCATCTGGCAGACCTGCTTCTGTCAATATTTCTGCCAGTTTTAGTGCCGTTAGAGGCGTGACTTCAGAAGGTTTAAAAATCATCGCATTCCCAGCGGCTAACGCTGGTGCTGCTTTCCACATCGCGATTTGAATAGGATAGTTCCACGCACCGATACCTGCGACGACGCCAAGTGGCTCGCGGCGAGTATAGACAAAGCTAGTATCACGCAATGGAATCTGACGACCTTCAATCATCGGCGCAAGCCTGCATAATACTCAACGACATCAGCACCAGTCACGATATCGACATATTTGGTTTCAGAGAGCGCTTTACCCGTGTCTTTGGTTTCAAGCAATGCGAGTACATCATTGCGCTCGCGTAATAATGCAACCGCCTTTAACAATATACGACTGCGTTCAACCGCGGTCATCGCCGCCCAAACTTTTTGACCTTTTTGTGCCGCTTTTACCGCTTCATTAATCTGTTCACTGGTCGTTTGCTGAACGGTAGTTAACACTTCACCCGTGGCTGGATTGATGTCTTCAAAAGTAGCAAGCGATTCGTCGATTGCTAAGTAACGACCATTAATATAAGCAGTTTGTATTTTTTTTAAATCAATGATGTCTGTTAAGTTGTTTGGGTCTGTTTTTGAATCTGTCATGCGATGCTCCTATTAACGACTGGCAAAAGCCTTATAAACAAGCTAATGCTAAATGATGTCGTCATGGGTTAAATGTTTAAAATAAATTTATATAGCCTATTGCTACAAGCCTGTCTTTCAATGCTTTTTTAATAAAAAAGCTTATTTGATCAATCATTTAAGAACAGTGTTTTATTCATTATCAGGTTGCGTCATTTTTATCAAACGCTTATGAATAGAGGTTTTATCTGAGATACTAATGCCTGAAAAATCAGAAAGCCAAATACCATCAGCCACCAGACGCACCATACATAATATTTCGGTATTGTCGGTTGCTTGATGTTTCTTTAATTGTGCATTTGCCCACTTGGCCCACAACTCACGTAACTCGCTATCGCCTAGCATCAATGCATATAAGGTTGCTTGACTATCGAGCTCTTCCTGCCCCTTTTCGCCTAAGCTAATCGTGGCATTGATATAGGCACGAGTAAAGGAGCCATAACGCACAGGGTCTTCTGCCATGCTTGATTGACTTCTGCCTCAAATCTAGCCATCGCATCATGAAACACTTCAAGGATGAGTGCATTTTTAGTGGTGAAATGATGCATCACGCCACCCTTGGTTACCCCGACGGCATCCGCGACCGCCTGAAAGGTCACTTTTGATAAGCCCTGCTCTAACGTGATTCGCGCTGCCTGATCGAGTAGCGCACGACGGACAACTTCGGGCTGTTTTTTACGTTTGTAAGCGTTTTCCATTTCCATATCAGTGCACCACAGAATTAGAGAATAAGTTCATCACCACGACACCGCCCACAATCATAGCGATACCAACCACAGCTGCTGTATCAAGACTTTGCTTAAAAAACATCAAGCCTACGAGCGATGTCAGCACAATTCCCAATCCGCCCCACAGTGCATAAGCAATACCAAGCGGTATGGTTTTGATGGTTTGTGTCAATAAGTAAAATGAGATGGCATAAAGCACACCCATAATCAGGGTCGGCACCAAACGCGTAAACTGCTCTGACTTGACTAAAAAGGTCGTGCCAACCACTTCGCAAATGATGGCGATGGCTAGATAACCGTAGGCAATAGTGATGGGACTCATAATTAGGTTACCTGTCTCAGATTGATCACATATTAATAATGTATATACATTAAAGAAACCATACGGTCGGTATTCTATAGAAATATTCTAGCAATGTGAAGGGCTGTTTCTGATTTTTTTGTTTCGAGGGAGGTACAGATTGTTTTACTATTCAAAAAGATAGGCGACTTGTCTAATCAAATTGCCGCTAGATTTTATATCCAACCTACATAAATAAGGGTTTTGACCACTTTTAGCCATTTTTAGCCATTTTTAGCCCATTTAGAGATTTATCGATTGAATTGAAGACACGCCCTAGTCAACAAATAATATTTTAGCGGTCAAAATTTGCCAAAACAGCCCGCTTTATAAGGGATTACTGGTTATTTTTAACAGTTAACAACAATATTTATAATTAATGGCATAATAAGGTTGACAGCCTATAACAACTTGGCTAAAATGTGCCCCACATAACGCAAACAAGACAAGCAATAGCGCTTATCTAACTTATCGTTATACCAACTTATTCTCCAATAGCTCAGTTGGTAGAGCAACGGACTGTTAATCCGTGTGTCCCTGGTTCGAGCCCAGGTTGGAGAGCCATATACTAAAAACCTTCATCATTATTTGATGAAGGTTTTTTATGGTTGCCGTTTTCAATTAAGAAGATAGTCGCAATCTTAGGGCGTGTCCTCATTTTAAAAATGGTGATAAAAATGAGATAAATTGCCGTCAAACAAGGACAGTAACGCAAATAATATCGAGAGATTAATAAGCTATTTGACGATGTTTGCAAAATTTAGCCATTTTTAGCCCATTTAGAGGTTAATCGATTGAATTGAGGACACGCCCTAGTACGATTGGCATGGCTACGGTGTTCTTTTAGGCGTTTTTGTTGTATGGTAAGGATAGTTTTGATTGGGTTAGTTTTTGTCTGAGTGCTTTACTCCTACTCACTAAAAATAATGGTTTATTATGATACCTGTACGTGTGAAAAATAAGTTTTCTGATCATCCGCAAAAAATCATGCGCCCGATCAGTATTCGTTTGTCTGAAGAGATGATTTCGCTATTAGAAGCCACTTCAAAAGAGTTGGGGTTTAAACGCATCCAAGGCTTATTCGTTTATATATTCGCCAAGGACTTGACCGCGATCATCAAGACTACACCCTAGCCCATGACGAGGTGTTCATCGAAAGCCTGCGTAAACGCGGGGTCAGCCAGCATATTATTGATGAGGCTATTGTGGTGACCCACAATAATAATATTACTCACTCATTATCTGAGCTGCAAGAAAATGACCAGACTCATGACTAACCATTCAAACAGTCGTTAGGTGTTACTGCTGTTAATAAAAAAAGACTGAGTTTGCTTAACAGCACTCAGTCTTTTTTGTGGGCGTAACAAAAATATGCCTATTTTGCTTGCGATACAGCATTTAGCGATAATTAAACACAACCTTTCATCAAACGAGGTATATTAAGAAAACGCTCATTATTTTGTTGTCATTCTTTATTATCCATAAAGATTTTTAAGGAGGTGTACGATGGCGAGTTACATCAACGCTTGAATAAAGCTTTGTTATTGACGATTGCCTTAGCGATACTACCAATCGTTTCTGGTTGCTCACAGCCAACCGCGGATCCAACCAAAAAAACCATACCGACCAACTCAGATCAGTGGCAGAAAAAACTCGGCACCACTTTTGAGCAGTTACCTGAATCTGAGCAGCAATTACTCAGCCGCTACATGTTGCGAATGAAACTCAGCGGTGCCTATGAGTCGGGGGCGATGCCGCGTACCACTATCAAGCAAGCCCTTGTGCAACAGCGTGAATACGAACGACTACATCCAAACAATCCAACAGGTAAAAAAAGCCCCATCGTCAGCAGCCAACCAGCTTATAGTGCCAATGCGCAGAACTACCCTGTCGCTCTACTACCAGTCAAAACCAGCGATAGTGACAGCTTAAATCAAGTAAAACTTCAGTTTATGCTCTCTAATCACGGCAAGGTCGCCATTCAAAGCTTTAAGGGCACACTGACCATGCAAGATGCGAACTTGGCGCAGGGCAAAAGCTTTAACGTACCACTAACACAGTTTGACCCACCTATTAAACCAGAGCAGTCTGGTAAGATCATCATCGAGAGCAGTATTGAAGACATCAATGTTATGCGTGCCATTAAAAACACCAAAGACTTGACCATCATGATCAGTAAAGGCACATTGATATTGGAGAATGGGCAGGAAATTAAGTTTGATGAGTCGTTAATGAAATAAAAAAACGCTACAGAATATTTATAAAATAATAGGATAAATATCCAGCATAAAAAAGCCCCAATCATCACTGATTAGGGCTTTTTTTGAATTTGGAGGAGACGGAGAGATTCGAACTCTCGAAGGGCTACAAACCCTTGTCGGTTTTCAAGACCGGTGCATTCAACCACTCTGCCACGTCTCCATTTGTGCATTATTATAACGATATAAAATAAAAATGCAACAAAAAAGCCGCAATCATTAATAATGATTGCGGCTTTCGAATTTGGA
>NZ_BAWJ01000016.1 GCF_000586475.1 Psychrobacter sp. JCM 18903
CTGTTTTTTGATCAAAAGGATATCTGATGAGCGCATTACAACAGCTTCGTACCATGACCACCATTGTCGCTGATACTGGTGACCTTGCCGCCATTGCGCGCTTAAAACCTATCGATGCGACCACCAATCCAAGCCTCATTACCAAAGCACTCCTCCATCCTGACAACCAAGGCATGCTGTCAGAAACCATGAGTCGTCATAATGGCAATATAGATGCAGTGATTGACGCGCTGACCATTCAGGTTGGCTGTGATATTTTAGAGCTTATTCAAGGCCGCGTCTCTACCGAAGTGGATGCTCGTTTGTCTTATGACACTCAGGCGACGATTGATAAAGCCTTAGTATTTATGGAAGCTTACCAAAAAGCAGGGGTTAACTCAGAGCGCGTATTAATTAAAATGGCCGCGACATGGCAAGGGATTGAGGCAGCACGCTATCTTGAAACCCAAAATATTCACTGCAATTTAACGTTGTTATTTGGACAGCATCAAGCAATTGCCTGTGCCGATGCAGGTGTGACATTGATATCGCCTTTCGTTGGTCGTATTTTAGACTGGCAAAAACGCCAACAAAATCGTCAAAACGTGCCCGCTTCTGATGATATGGGCGTGCAGTCTGTAAAGCGCATTTATCAATACTACAAGCAGCATAACTATAATACGCAAGTGATGGGCGCAAGCTTTCGCTCGACTGAACAGATATTAGCGCTAGCAGGGTGTGATCTATTGACCATCGCGCCTGACCTTATCGACGCGCTGGCAGCGATGGATACTGAGGTGATACAGCAACTGTCACCTAGCATGTCATTAGATGTAGCCGACATGAAACGCGTGAGTCTAACGCGAGAGGAATATAGTAGCGCCTATCAACAAGACACGGTTACACAAGATTTATTACCAAAAGGTATCGACGGCTTTATTGGTGCTCGTGATGAGCTTGCTCAGATGTTAGCAGCGATGCGTCATTGATATGAGCGTCGAGCGTTATAAACAGTGATGAGTATGATCAACATTTTACAAACCTCAGTCGCAGGTTATAAAAGAAATTTGCCTGCTAATAGTAAGTTGGCTATCATGGCTCACTTCTCACAACAAGAAGCAAGGCTTGATTATGAAACGGCTATCAGTGTTATTAGTGGGTGGTGTTCTAGCAGTCAGCACGCATGCAGTGAACTGGTCAAAAATATCAGAAAGTCCTACTGGATCAATTTTTAGCTTAGACTTGGACTCTATTGAAAGCTCCGACATCAATATCATAGACGAAAAAAATGTCGAAAACATCACCGTATCTATCCGCAGAACATACCCTGCACAAAAAGATGAAACAAAAGTAGATAAGGAAGGTAAAGAAAAAGCGATTCATCATAGCGATCAGCAATTGCTCATCTCTTGTAAAGACGCCAGTTACTATAAACGCGCTTACGTTAACTATGATGCCAATAATAAGGTATTAGAATCTTGGCAATCAGAAAAACCCATATTAACCACCAAAGATTTTAAGATAACCAAGCCAAAAACGATTAGTCGTATGCTAATAGAACAGGCGTGTAAAACTTACCTTACCAGCAAGACAAGTAACGTACGTTAAGACAAAGCAAATACAGGCAATTAAAAAAGCGTTGCCAGTTTTAAGCCTTTAAAACCGTATAGACAGGCACTGGAAATTCGCCATGCAAATCAACCAAATCTAGCAATACTAACGCCCCCACCACGGTATGGTCTGCCGATTTACACAGCTCATAAGCGGTGGTTAAAGTACCACCTGTGGCTAAAATATCATCGACCAATAGCACGCGCTCAGGCGGTAGATTGTTTTGCATCTCAAGAGTATCTTTACCATATTCTAGAGCATACGCTTTATTGGCAACGCGCGGTGGCAGCTTACCGGGTTTACGTAGCAAAATCATCCCTTTGCCCAATCGACCTGCAAGCAAACTTGCAAAGACAAAACCACGCGCTTCAACTGCCCCTAGACAATCTACCTCGTCCATCACACCTTCAGGCAGTGCGGCGAGCAATGCATCTATCACCTCATTAATATGACTGCGCAGTAACGGCGTAATATCATAAAAATCAATGCCGACTTCGGGAAGTCTGGTACTGTGCGAATCACTTGCCAGAAGGGATGATCCGTATTGAGCTTATTAGACGACTCATTTTCGACATTTTTAGATGTAGCGGCAGCATTAATGCTCATGGTAACCCTTAGCGTATATGACTTAGATAATGTAATTTAGATAATAATATATCAACGATAAATGATGGCTAATACTGTGAATTTAGCGGCGCTTATTATAACATAATTGATAGAAATATCGCAGTTGCGCACGTAAGCGTACAGGTGCTTACTGACAGACAGAAGACCTAAACCCCTTGATAAAAACCAATCAATCTCAATATACAAGTGTAAACTTAACGACGAAAATCACGGTTATATGCTAAACTATGTGCGCTTTTACAGTCTCATTTAACGGCTGTGGTTGCAAGTATGCACGTCAAAAACACCCTGTAACACGGATTATAAACACTGATAATGCTCGATAGGACTATTTATGAAACGTTATGAATGTATCGTCTGCGGCTGGATATATGATGAAGCACTCGGCTGTCCCGAAGAAGGGATTGCGCCAGGCACTAAATGGGATGACATCCCTGATGATTGGACCTGCCCAGAGTGCGGTGTGGGCAAGCTTGATTTTGAGATGCTTGAGCTGTAATAGACGACCCTCTAATTAGGACACTTCATGACAACATCGAATGACATCAAACCATCGGCAACCCTACAAGAAGACTTAGGTGGCTACCCTACTCCTGAGTGGCAAAAGTTTGGCGCGCACCAATGGCGAGACTCTGACCTTAGCAAGCATCTGTATCAATCAATGATTGATATCGGCGATGGCATTGAGCTGTGTGTTGAGGCAGGTGGCAATCCTAATGATCCACCACTGCTCATGATTATGGGACTTGGCTCACAGATGATATTTTGGCCAGATAATTTTATCAAGCGCCTTATTGATGCCGGTTTTTTTGTCATTCGTTTTGATAATCGTGATATTGGTCTGTCTTCTAAAGTGCAGATTGATGGACTACCGCGTATCAGTCAGCTAAAAATGATGATGCGCCTGCAAACGGGGTTGTCCAATAAAGGTACGCAAGTGGCTTATAATTTAACAGATATGGCAGAAGATACCGCTCGTTTGATTAAGGCGTTGCAGTTGGGGAAAACCCATCTGATTGGGGCTTCGATGGGCGGCATGATTGCGCAAATCGTAGCGGCACGTTATCCAAGTTTAGTACAGCGCATGGCGTTGATGTTTACCACGACCAACCGTGCATTTTTAAAACCACCAAAACCTAGGCAGCTATATACTGATCAACCGCCCTGAAAGTCATTCTGAGCGCGATATCGTGCGCCATAGCGTGTGGTTTATGAAGACAGTCGGTACGCCTGGGCATGTCAACGTACGTATGGTGCGTGAAATTGCCAAATTGCGTTATCAGCGCAACTTTCATCCGCTCGGCACGGTACAACAGCTCAATGCTATCTTGGCATCAGGCTCTATTAGCAGGTTTAGCAAGCAAGTCAAAGCGCCGACTATCGTACTGCATGGTAGCGCAGATGGACTACTGCCCGCCTCACAAGGTCGTGTGGTTGCCAAGACCATTCCGAATGCCAAGTTTCATTTAATCGAAGGCATGGCGCATGATATTCCTGAATACTATCAACCTTATATGGTCGATTTAATCAGCAATCATTTATTAGACGAATAATTTTAGTTGTCACACAATTCATAAAAAAGAGCGTAAACCCTATGAATCAATAGTAGGATTTACGCTCTTTTTTATGCTGGATATTTTACCTAGGTCATTAGATCATGTAGGTCTTTATATTTGGACGCGCCGCTTAATCACAGCCCACTCCTGTGCCCTCTTTATCGATACACATTTTATTGCCGTTTTTTAGATTGCCAATCCACGCTTTACCACCAGTAAAGGTGAAGGCGGGTTTGCCTTGATAAAGATCACCAGCTGACACACCGCTATTGGCAAAGCGAAAAGGAATCACCAACTCGCCACCAAGATTAACAAAGCCCCAGTTTCATCGATGCGCACGCCAGCCAAGCCTTCGGCAAAGGGACGCACCTCGTCAAAAGAATAGGTAATCATGGTCACATTATTATCATCGATAAACCCCCATTTGCCATCTTGCTGACGCGGTTGTAGCATCGTAAAGCGATTGGGAAGTGTCTGGTTGGATGAGGATGCATTGCCATTAGCGCTGGCAGGTGCTCGTGGCGTCGTGGATTGCTCGTTGTTACTACCATTTGGGTCACTGGTCGTTTTGCCGTTTTCATCAATCCAACTGATCGCTTGATTTTTACGTACACGGGCGACACCATTTTGGTAATCATCAATGTCACTAATCACGGACGAAAACGGCACGATGGTTTTATTACTAGTAGTAATGACCCCATATTTACCATCCTGCTTTACCACGATACGCCCGTTAGAGACGGGACGCGCCCAACCCTGTCCTTCTTTAAGCACATCATACATCGCAGGCACTACTTCACGACCTTGCATATTAAGATAACCGACATGACCGTTGCGCAGTACAGGCAGTAGACCTGCCGATATCTTACTGGCATCAACTTTTTGATAACGTGATAAATCAACGACGCTTTTGCCCTTACTATTCATCAGAGCAACTGGCGCGCCGAAATCTTTTGTCGCCAAAAAATAGCCGCTATTTGCCGTACAAGCCACGTTTTTATAATAACTTTTTGGAATTTTGCAACTGGCCGCTTGTACGCTTGGCGCCATAAATAGCGTAATAGCAAAGATGGCGATAGCAAAACCAGATGTCGATAGTCGTTGTTGTAGGGATAATGAACGTCGCAACATAGATGAACCTAGGCTAATGGTATTGAAGTACTTGAGGTAAAGACTAATAAGAAACTATCCTGTTTTATTGTGCCACTACAGAGATTATAAACCACTAGATTAGCAAATAGTGATATCTACGCCAACATCGTTCCTGTAAGAATGTCTCCACCATATATTCGTATTGTTATAGATACTTTCTTATATGAGTGAAGCTTAAGGTCATCATTGATTTTATACCTAGCATATACAGAGATAAAACCTGATATCGTGATAATAAATCAAACAATAAGCATAAATGATAGTTTGACCATTTCATTTTAGCGTCAAAACCTAGACAATACGGCTTGTATTAGCGTCAGTATTCATTGGCGTTATCGTTGATACAGTAAGATAAAATAATAATATGGATATAAGGATATTGTATGGCGATTGCTTCTTCACGCTCTGCCTCTACTGGGTTGGTCATTGGTTGTATTATCTTTGGTCTGGGTAGTTTGATTGTCGCTCACGTTGATATTGGCGGTTGGGCAATGGCATTTTGGCGCTTGGCTATTTCAGGTGTCGTATTCGCTGTATTGGCCAAAATCATGGGACAGCGTCTACCCCGCTCAAGGCGCGCTATTTTTTATGGTTTATTATCAGGTGTCTTTTTAGGCTTAGATCTGGCGCTCTGGCACGAGAGTATTTATGCGGTCGGCCTGGTATCTCAACTTTATTGAATAGCCTACAGATTTTCTTTTTAGCCGCCATTGGGTTTTTATATTTTAACGAACGCCAATCTATATTGCAGCTCATCAGTTTGTTTTTAGCCATGTTTGGTGTGGCCATGATAGGCAGTCCTGAGTTTGCGCATAACAGCGCTGCCACTTGGGGGTTCGTCACTGGTATCGTCTCAGGGGCAATGCTAGCAGCATCGATGACTTTTATCCGTAAGACGCATGATACTGAACCCACACCTATATTTATGCTGATGCAGCTGATTAGTATCGGTGGTGTATTGGCGATGATTGTTCCTATGTTTGTGTTTGATATGGGTCATATTTTACCAAACACTTGGTCTGAGATTGGCTGGGTGCTCATCTACGGTACGGTGATGCAATGCTTGGCGTGGGGGCTAATTGCCTATTCCATTCCTAAGCTGTCTTTGGCGTTAACTGGATTATTATTATTATCAGAACCTATTGCCGCATTGGTCATTGATTATAGCTGGCTGGACAAACCAATTAATAGCTTACAGTGGAGCGGTGCTCTGTTGACCATGTTTGCAATCTATTTGGGCTCACTGAAACCTAAGCCGCGCGCCCTACGACGTTATCGGTTTTTCTCAAAATTTTACAAGCGAGACTACAAGTAGCTTTTATTCTGCATTTTTATCGTGCACTTGCTGCCACTCCATAAAAAGCGCATGCTACCGATAGCATGGGCGCTTTTTATGGAGTGATATACGCTGTTATCGTCGTTATCTGATAGGTATAAAACCTCAGCATCATAAAAGCTGATTACTTAGCCAATGATTGATGAGCAGCCTTCGCTTCAGATCCTTGGTTAAATAACGCATTTAAGACAATCGCTGCCAAAGTCGCCGTACCGATACCGCCCAAATCAAAGCCGCCTAAATGCAAACTAAAGTTACCGGTACCCATAATAACGGTCACGGCCGCGATAATTAGATTGCTGTTTTTGCTAAAGTCGATACGACTGTCTATCCAAATTTTGACGCCTGCAATAGCAATCAAACCGAACACCACAATGGACGCACCGCCCAATAAAGCGGCTGGTATCGTCTGAATGATGGCACCAAATTTCGGTGATAGCCCTAACAAAATAGCTACCACGCCTGCCACGACAAATATTGTTGTGCTATACACCTTAGTCACCGCCATCACACCGATGTTTTCAGCATAAGTCGTCACACCAGTACCGCCAAATCCTGCTGAAAAGGTGGTTGCCAAACCATCAGCAAAAAATGCTCGACCCATATAAGGCGTGACACGAGCTTTGGTCATACCTTCGACAGCCTTAAAATGCCCTAAGTTTTCAGCCACCAAAATAAAGGCCACAGGCGCAATCAGAATAATAGCACTCATCTCAAAGCGAGGCGTATGGATACTAGGTAAGCCAAACCACGAAGCAGCTGCCACACCACTAAAGTCAATCGCCGTACCAAAACCCATGACGTTGGTCATGATAAAATAGGCAAAATAGGATAATATTAAACCAACCAGTAATAGCAGACGACGCAGCATACCACGTGTAAAGACAGCCACACCACTGATGAGTAATACGGTCAAGGTAGCCATCCAAGCATCAAACTGATTGGCAGACACCCCTTGAATGGTCACTGGCGCTAAGTTGAGACCAATAATCATCACAATAGCACCAGTAACGATAGGCGGCATCAAACGCTCAATCCAGCCAGTACCCGTTTTCATCACCAGCAGCCCAATTAACGCATAAATGATACCGCAAGCCATGATGCCGCCCAAAGCGACATTCAAATTACCATTGAACCCTGCGCCTGCATAAGCTGTCACAGCGATAACGGGACCAATGAAAGCAAAACTTGAGCCCAAATAGCTCGGCATGCGCCCACCAGTGATCAGAAAAAACATCACCGTACAGATACCTGACATCAAAATGGCTAAGTTGGGATCAAAGCCCATTAACAGCGGCGCAAGCACGGTCGCACCAAACATCGCAAAAGTATGCTGTACACCTAATAGCACGCTTTTTGACGGTGGCAAATATTCATTGATACCGACTGGATCACGATCTAAATCGCCTTGATACGGACGCCATGTCGGAAACCAGCGTCCATTTTCAAAGTCTGGATTGTACGGAGGACTGATCGCCGCAGCTCTAATCCAGGTTCAGCAGATGGTGCTTGAGCGCTGTTTTCTAAAGGCGAGGAAGGGTCTTTTTGAGAGGGCATACACGCTTGTCCTATGTAAACTGGGCTAAAATAATAGACAACAGTAAATGAAAAATAAAAATTGCTTTAAATCAGGGCATCAATCGGCAAGAATATGTGGCTAGAAATTATAATAACGAGTAAAATCCGCATCTTTTCATTTATAATATGTCGCCCTGACTCATTCATTTATGTTGCAATATGGCAAACCAAAAGTATTATTTGGTATGATGACCATGTTTGGTAGATGTATGTGGTCGGATATGTTTAACTAAAAAACGGTTATGGTCGCTTATGACTCAGTGTACTCTGCAGCGACAATCAACTTACAGGATGTTACATAGCCATTAGCTCCGAGCATGATAGCGGAGTTTCAAAACAAATAAAAGTTATTATTCAATCACCATTTTTCCTCTTTTGCGTTAATACTTCCATGGGCGGTGCTTCCTCTATACCTTTGTCGGTGCTATAAGCGAGAGCTGCCTGTTATATTCTCAATGAAAGTGCCTAAAGCAGCTATACAACATGTTAGTGCACTTAAAAAACTTGGTAAGTTATTATGATTAGTGTTTTTGATTTATTTAAAATCGGTATTGGCCCATCAAGCTCACACACGGTAGGACATGGTCGCCGCCAATCTTTTTTTGGGCTCATTAACCAAGCAAACAGAGCTGAAGGCTATTACAGGTGTTGAGATTGAGCTTTATGGCTCTTTGGCAGCCACAGGCAAAGGACATGCAACCGATACTGCTATATTGTTAGGGCTGCTTGGGCATGCTCCTAGTACGATCGATACCCGTTTGACCAGTCAATATTTGTCACCGATTTTTTCAGACAAACAGCTCAATATAGCAGGCACGCATGTTATTGCCTTTGAGACAGAGCGCGATATTCACTGGTATGACGAAACCGTTTTGCCCTACCATCCTAATGCTTTGACTATCCGCGCATTATTGACCGACGGCAGTCATTATCAACAAACCTATTATTCGGTAGGTGGCGGCTTTGTTATCAATGAAGAAGATGCCACCAATCCGGATGAAGATAACGCCACGCCGACCATTGACGCCATTCCTTACCCCTTTAATAGCGCCGCAGAATTGCTGGAGCAATGTTGTCAACACCACTTAAGCGTTAGTGAATTGGTATTGGCAAATGAATGTCATTACCGCAATCAATCAGAAGTTTTTGCTTATTTAGACTCTATTTGGGAGTCAATGCAGGACTGCGTGACGCGAGGCTGTCAAAACAGTGGCATATTACCTGGTGGCTTGGATGTAAAACGCCGTGCCCAAGCATTACATCTACAATTGTGCGCCGAGAAAAACCAACCCATTACCAAAAATGACAAACTCGCTGCCATGGACTGGATTGATTTATATGCCTTGGCGGTCAATGAAGAAAATGCCAATGGTGGAAATGTCGTCACTGCCCCCACCAACGGTGCAGCAGGTATTATTCCTGCGGTGATGCATTACTATCGTGACTTTTTATCAAGCTATAGCCAAGATGGTGCACGCAAGTTTTTGTTAAATGCGACTGCTATTGGCAGTTTAATCAAACAAAATGCCTCCATCTCTGGCGCTGAAGTTGGTTGCCAAGGTGAAGTTGGTTCTGCTTGTGCCATGGCAGCTTCTGCATTGGCAGAAATCTTGGGCGGTGATCCAGCTAAATGCCTTAATGCGGCTGAGATTGGTATTGAGCATAACTTAGGTCTAACATGCGACCCTGTAGGCGGTCTAGTGCAAGTGCCTTGTATCGAGCGCAATGCCATGGGCGCCGTCAAAGCTGTCAATGCGGCACGACTTGCTTGCCGCGGTAATGGACAGCACTTTGTCTCTTTAGATAAAGTGATTGAAACCATGAAAGTCACTGGTGCGGATATGCTAGATAAATACAAAGAAACCTCACGAGGCGGTCTTGCCGTTTATGCAGACAATCGTATCCCTACTGCCACTCATGGCGTCAGTGTAAAATATAGTCAGTGCTAGAGCGTTCTCTAAATTCGATTGACTGTTATCCAAATGGGGATACGTTCTAACATAACGATCGTTTAATATAGCTTATCCTGACATCACATTCCCAAGTATTTGCTAAAATAAAAAAGACCCCTAATTCTGTATTAGGGGTCTTTTTTATTTTGGTCAAATATGCTCATCAACTAGACATGCTCAATGATTCATTACTCAGCTGTTTTTGAAACCACTTCGTTTAGAATCCAACTGGCTTAGCCATGTTAGTATTTTCATCCATCATGACTTCTTGGCGAACATCTAGAATATAACGATAGTTTGGCTCATAAGTGAAGCCCTGAATATTACCGTTTAAAGGTGTGTAGTTTTTCTGATAAGTCTGACGATACTGTAAGCATTCTGCTTCAACCTTAGTACCCTCAGCTGTTGACAGCTCACAGACGGCTTTCAGTGGTGCTACTTCTATTTCAAAACTTGGAATGTTAACCACTTTAACATTCATAGGTTGCCCATCGACAACCATCGTACGTTCGTTATCCATACCCATGGTAGAGCAACCTGACAGGGCAAAGGCGGTCATTACTGCTGCAAGTACTAATTTTTTCATTATTAAATCCTCAGTTAATTGTTATAAATACATTATTAATGGTTTGAGATTATTGTTTTGGACACATCATGCTGGTAAATATATTTTAAAAATATCAGTCAATTTTTGCGATGGGTGTAATACTACTGTCGATATTGAGCCAAGCAAGAGTATTCACCTGATTTAGCTTTACCGAATAAACCTATTAAGTCTCAATAATGTCGTCTATTGTTTGTTTACTGAGGTCAGTATAGAGCGCAACTCGTCTTCTGCTCTATAACTGCTTTGTAAAGTAACGTCAGCTTTTGCAACTGTTGTTAATCGCGCGTATTGAATAGTAGAGTAAATTGATACTGAGAAAAATTTACACATCAAAAAGCCAGAGTGATAGTCACTCTGGCTCAGTTATTCATTAAAAAGTATTTTACTTAGCTGACAGTGATAACCCTTAACTACGATAATCCGCATTAATTTTGACGTAGTCATATGATAAATCGCAGGTGTATACCGTATCGCTAGCATCGCCGCGAGCAAGATCGATATGAATGGTAATCTCAGGGCGACTCATGACGGTCTTACCTGCCGCTTCCGTATAACTAGGGGCGACACCACCATTCTGGCAAATCATGACTTCATCTAGATAAACATCCACTTGTTCCGTATCCAAGTCTTCGATACCAGCATAACCCACTGCCGCTAAGATACGACCCCAATTGGCATCGCTAGCGAAGAATGCGGTTTTGACCAACGGTGAATGCGCGACCGCATATGCCACATCGCAGCACTCTTGCGTTGTTTTGCCATCAGTGACGTTGACGGTCATAAACTTGGTAGCACCCTCGCCATCACGTACGATTAATTGCGCCAGACGGACAAACACCTCGGTCAAAGCCGAAAATATAGCCTGATAATGCGGATGTTCTGGACTATCAATGATATCTGAGCTGGCAGCACCCGTGGCGATCAACACACAGCAATCATTGGTTGAAGTGTCGCCATCGACAGTGATGCGGTTAAAAGACTGCTCATTAATGGCACTTAGCATTTCTCGTAATAGGTCAGCAGCGATATTGGCATCAGTTGCCACATAGCCCAACATGGTCGCCATGTTAGGGCGTATCATGCCTGAGCCTTTTGACATACCTGTCACATGATAGCTAATACCCGCCACGTCGATTTTTTGGCTAGCGAGCTTCGGAATCGTATCTGTGGTGCGAATACCATTCGCCGCGGCAAGCCAATTGTCAGCCCCCAAATTGGCAAGTGCATTATCTAAGCCCGCGATGACCGCATCGCTATTTAATGGCTCGCCAATGACACCGGTCGAGAATGGCAATATTGCATTACTATCCACGCCAGCCTTACTCGCCAGAGCGGCACAGATATCAACGGCGCGACGTTTGCCATCAGCGCCCGTCCCAGCATTAGCATTACCCGTGTTGGTCACCAAATAGCGCGGGCTGGCCTTGGCAAAATGCTCGCGTAATACCCGTACAGGCGCTGCACAGAAGGTATTTTTGGTAGTCACAACCGCTGTGGTCGCGGTATCAGCGATCTCAATTACTACTAAATCATCTCGGTCTTTATAGCGTACGCCTGCGGCAGTGGCGCTTAGCTTGATTCCTTCGATAGGATAAATAATATCAGGTACTGCAACATTTCCGACTGCATGGTTTAACCCTTATTGTGAAATTTTTATCATTATTTATCACGGATGATGCGATAAACACTGAGGTGCGTTGAGCCTTCAACCATGATGCTACGGCTGGTGAAGTATCAAACGCGACCTATATAAATATTACCGTTTTTTTAAATCAAATGCCGACCAAATTGGCGCATGATCAGACGGTTTTTCCATCGCCCGTAGCTCATAGCTAATCCCAGCATCAACACAGGCCTCAACAAGATCCGAGCTGCACAAAATATGATCGATACGCAAGCCACGTTTCGGCTCATCATTGAACCCACGACTGCGATAATCAAACCAGCTATATAGCTCTGTGCTCTCTGGATAATGTAAGCGATAGGTATCTGTCAGCTCGCGTGACATCAGCGCCGCATACCACTCGCGTTCTTCTGGTAAAAACGAGGTCTTCCTATTTTTCAACCAGCGCTTAGCATTGACGTCGCCAATGCCAATATCAGTATCTTCTGGGGCAATATTCATATCACCATGATTATGAGCGAGCGACCTTCTGCTTTTAGGGTATCGATATACGCCATTAAATCTGCATAATAAGCCCGCTTCATCGGGAATTTGGTCGGATGGTCTTGGCTCTCTCCTTGTGGAAAATAACCATTGAGCACATCAATTTCACGACCGTCAAATTCATAGCGGGCATGGATAAAACGCTTCTGTGCCTCGTCATCTTCACCAGGGAAACCTTTTTGCACAAATATAGGTGCAACCTTGGATAGTAGCGCCACACCATAATGGGCTTTTTGACCAAAGTACTCTACGTGATAGCCCAGACTCTCTATATTCTCTAGGGGGAATTGCTCATCATGTACTTTTGTTTCCTGTAGACCCATCACATCAGGATCGATCACTTCTCGCACAGCCTCAAGCTGATGTTGACGTGCGCGAATACCATTGATATTAAAACTGACAAAACGGGTCATAAATTATCCTATACTAATTGATGAAAATACGGTGCTAATATAAAGAAATGGGCTATGAAAGTGCACAATCCGCTATCATAACAGACGTCGACCGACCTAACTGTTGCGCGCCCTGATATCTTAAGCTAGAGTAGTTGTGGTTAATATGGCTGCTATCAAATTTTGGCCATCGAATCATGAACATCGAACAATATTTATTAAAACAATGACCGAGCATCTTTATGATAAAAAATAACAGCAAAAATACAAACACAGTGGCAAGTGTAGACGGCGAATATACGCCATTGTTTACCAAAAATTATAACGTCTATATTAACCATACTGATGCCGGCGGTATAGTCTACCATGCCAATCATTTGGTGTTTTTTGAAAACTGCCGCCGTGATTGGTTTGGGGAACTGAATTTGAATGGGTATTTTTTGCAGACTAACGATGGAGAAATTCAGCATTTTGTCGTCAGTCAAGCAGACTTGCAATACAAAAGAGCTATTTTGTTAGATGAAGTCATCAGTGTGCGCATCGATAAAGTCGAGTTAAAACCTGCCAGCATTATCTTTTACCAGAGCATTTATCGTCACAGCCAGACAGCCTTTCTTCTGATTATGCTAATAGCAATGCTAATGCTAGCAGCTTATTAAGTAGTGGCAAAATCGTCATTGCTTGTGTGCAAAACCAAGTCAAAACCAAACCGCTATCCAATAGTAAGGCAGATACTGCGGTTGCTAGTGCCACGCCCATGCGCCCTATTCGTGTTCCAAAGCATTTACGCGATGCCATTGAGCAAGCGATCCACGAGCAGCTGAATGCTTAGTGGCTGGATAATTAGTAGTTAGATACTTAATGATTGGATATTTAGTGGCTGAATAATTGGCGATAATGACTTATGCATCTTCATAATAATAAACCGATACTGATATTCGAGAATATTCAGGTACATAGTAAACGTACAGCCAGCATACCTGCCTATAATGATAACAAGGTTGGCGATAAAAGTATTAATAACAAAAATATGGAAGCCATAGAAGCCACAACATCTGCGCTATCTACCATTTATCAAAGATGGATCAGCAAACTAAGACCAAACACTGTCTCTCAGCCAATCATACCTGCTCATCAACGATTATTAATCGATGGCGCCACAGGCAGGCTGTTAGCAGGTCAAGTAACCGTGTTGACAGGCGGTTCTGGTAGTGGTAAATCGGTATTATTACGGGTATTGGCTGGACTATTGCCAATGAGCGGCGGCAATGTGCGTTTGCGCCGTGATGACCAATCAACCAGTAGTGCTTATTGTAGTATCCATGATACTGCACCGATACAGTGGCGCACGCACGTTGCCCTACTCGCCCAGCACCCACAATTATTAGAAGGCAGTGTACTTGAGAACTTGCAAATGCCTTATCAGCTACAAGCGCATCAGCACCTTGACTTTGATATCGACTGGCATATCGCACAGCTTGAGCAATTGCAACGCAGCGCTGACTTTTTGCAGCAAGAAGTCTATCATCTATCGGGCGGCGAGCGGCAACTGGTCAACACGTTACGCCTCTTACAATTGAACCCACGGGTGTTGTTACTAGATGAGCCTACCGCTGCCCTAGACAGTGACACTTCAGCCCAGCTCGTACATCTACTCACAAACTGGTTACAGGCAGATAGGCGGCGTACATTACTATGGGTAACTCACGATACGCAAGACATCATGCCATTGGCCGATCGGCATTGGCAGATGCAAGCAGGGGTATTAACTGAGATATTCTAACGCTGAGCTAAGCCTGTCATGTCACTCTTTAAAATGATCTTTCTTAACAAAGTCGTATTAGGGTCTATCTTATATTCGTCATTTTATATAGTGAGCCACGATGAGCGGTACAGATGACATACAAATATTTTTAACTTACGGTGATATTGCCCTTGCCAGCAGCTTAATCATCATCGTTCTTATTATCTCTTGGCGGCTGCGCTTACAGCTGACCAAAACGCTTTTAACCGCGGCTATCCGCACGGTGCTCCAGCTTAGTTTTATCGGTTTGATATTGGCATGGATTTTTGCCCGTGAACAGTGGTATGAAGTCCTGTTAATTTTGACCATCATGACCTTGATTGCAGGTGCTGCTGCCAAAAATCGCGTTAAACGTAGCTATAAAGGTTTGTTAACTGACACTCTGCTAGCAGTAAGCGTTTCGGCTATATTAGTCACTGCGATAGCCATCATGATTATTTTAAAGGTACAGCCTTGGTACACACCGCAATTCGTCATTCCTATCTTGGGGCTGATATTGGGCAACTCGCTCACCGCTATCTCATTGACCAGCAACCAGTTGATTGAATCCTTTCATGAGCAGCAAGGACGTATAGAGATGATGCTCAGCCTATCTGCTCGCCCATTTGAAGCGGTACATGAACCAATACGCGCTGCCATTGTCAATGGCATGACTCCGACGCTGAACTCTATGCTAGTTGTCGGTATTGTTAGCTTACCAGGGATGATGACTGGTCAAATATTGGCTGGCGCTGACCCCACTCAAGCGATTCGCTATCAGATAGTCACTATGTTTTTGATATGTGTGAGCAGTACGCTCGGTTGTACAATCAGCGCGTTACTCATTTATCGACGCTTTTTTAATAAAAACAAGCAGCTGATATTGCCTTTATAGCATTCAGCATGACTAAATCTCAAATGAACTTCTAGGGCTTGTCCTCATTTAAAAAGGGAGATAAAAATGAGATAAATTGTCGTCAAACAAGGAAAGTAGCGCAAATAATATCGAGATATTAATAAGCTATTTGACGATGTTTGCAAAATTTAGCCATTTTTAGGCCATTTAGAAAGTAATCGATTGAATTGAGGACAGGCCCTAACACATCTTTGGTTGATATATTAATTTTGGCTGCGATGATTTTTTAATTGACGCCTTGATTTTTATCAAAATTTATACTCATCCAGTGGCAAACAGGGACGCTACCTATTCATGTTAAATTATATATGAATCGTATTTCTCAGCTTTATTTATGCACTGCTCAGTATTCCATACTAGTATAGTATTTGATGGCATTCATGCTACTGTATTGCTTAAATGTATAATTATTTTCTGATACCTTAGTGTTAGATAGATAACAGGTAGAGCTTATTTAAGAGTAAAAATGCTTTTATGATTAAGCTATCTGTCCGTTCAATTGACTTAATTATCTGCCTAATAATAGTTAAGTCCTTTTGGACGATGGCAACAAAACCTAGCAGCCAGTCAATAGATAAGGATATTATCACTCTCAGCGGCAAACGGTTTACGTCAGCGCTGATGTGTTTATTGACACGGATATGGCTGCTTTACTACAGAATTTACCCTATTTCAAACTTCAAGGACGCTGACTATGACGCCGAATAAACCTTGGCTTGCCCATTATCCTAATGGTGTACCAAAGACCATCAACCCCGATAGATATAGCAGCATCATGGAGCTGTACGAAGAATGCTTTGAGCGCTTTCGTCTGCACCCTATGAGTATCTGTATGGGCGTGACGCATACCTACGATGATGTTGATAAAGCTTCGATTGCCGTTGCCGCATGGTTGCAGGCGCAAGGTCTGCCTCAAGGCAGTGTGGTTGCACTCATGATGCCAAACGTTCCGCAATACCTGCCAACGATGATTGGTATTTTGCGGGCAGGCTACGTTTGTACCCCTGTTAACCCACTGTATACTGGTCGTGAGCTGCGCCATCAGTTGAACGACTCGGGTGCTCAGGTTATTTTTGTGGTCGATAACTTTGCCCAAGCGCTTGAACAAGTCATTGATGAAACCCATATTAAGCGGATTGTCCTCTCAAAAATGGGCGACATGATGGGGTTAAAAGGTATCTTGGTGAATACCATCATCCGTCAGGTCAAACGCTTAGTACCTAAGTACAAACTGAATGACCCTAAGCACGAAGTGACCAAGTTCCCTGATGTGCTGAAGAAAGGCAAAAGCCTGCCGTTCCACAAACCAAAAATGCAGTTAGATCAAAAAGCATTTTTACAGTATACAGGTGGCACAACAGGACTATCTAAAGGGGCTATCTTAACGCAGCGTAATATCGTCGCCGCGGCGATGCAATCAGAAGCATGGACCAAACCGATTACGTCAGAGATTAATGAGGTCTATATCAATATGGTCATGGCGTTACCGCTCTATCATATTTTTGCCTTTATGCTCAGTCTACTCGGCATGCGCTCAGGCTACACCTTTATCTTGATACCTAATCCACGTGATATACCAGGATTTATTAAAACGCTGTCAAAACAGCCGTTCCATATATTGCCAGCGGTTAATACCTTATTTAAAGGCTTACTTGATCATCCCAACTTTAAAGAGTTAGACTTTAGCTCATTACGCATCTCACAAGCAGGTGGTATGGCAGCAACTGAGCAGACAGCTGCTCGCTGGTTGGAAGTCACTGGTTGCGCCATGATTGAAGGTTGGGGTATGACAGAAGGTGTCGCTGTAGGTACCGCTAACGTCATCACTGATCGCAAGTTTAACGGTACGATTGGCGTCCCTGTTCCTAGTGTCGATGTCATTGTCATCGATGATGAAGGCAATCGCGTTGGTGTCAACGAAGCTGGTGAGATGTGTGTAAAAGGTCCTAACGTAACCTCAGGTTATCTTAACAGAGACAGTAGTGATGACTTTACGGCAGATGGCTACTTTCGCACTGGCGATATCGTCAGCATGGATGAAAAAGGATACTTTAGATTATTAGACCGTAAAAAAGACATGATTTTGGTTTCAGGCTTCAATGTCTTCCCAAATGAGGTTGAATCAGTGATGCTAGATTGTGATGGTATTATTGATTGTGCGGTGATCGGTATTCCCGATGAGCATCAAGGTGAAGCAGTCAAAATTTATATCGTCCCTGCCGATAACAATGTCACCAAGGAAGTCATTAAAGAATTTGCATTGGACAATATGACTGGCTATAAATGCCCGCGTCATATCGAATTTGTCAGTGAGTTGCCAAAGAGTAATGTGGGTAAAGTACTACGTCAAAAACTGCGTGAAAAGCATATGTCGGACAACCCACAATTGTAAATAAAAAAATCATTATCAAAAGCGTTTTACATCATATGTAGAGCGCTTTTTTATGTGAATCTATCACTCTTATACAGAAAATCATTACTTTGTAACTATAATGTTAATGCTTTTACATAACAACTTTTTCTACAAACTAGATGATTCTTATCATGATTCATAAATTTCCAAGTAAAATGCCGTTCGCACCTTGTTGCTAACCGCTTATCCTCTATATGGTTACAACATATATTTTTTGCTTTATCAAACTTAATTATAACTATCAAGTTCTTGTATAAAAATAACAATATCAATTGTAGTTATGTTAATGTGTTGCCAAAATAAGTCACGCTATTTTTTATTAGTGTGAGTCGATAGTCGTTCAATTCAGATCAGTTTATGAGCAAGTGGTGCTTTTCTTAGTAAGGATAATAGTAACCAGCTGTTTACTGTATTTAGACCACTGCTTTTTATAGTGAAATGAGCTTGTAGTTAAATAATTTATATAGAGGTCACCGTATTTTAGCAGTCTGTGAATCGATAGGATAGCACGCGACAATCCATTGCTCTTAAGGCGATGATTTATATTGTTGACAAGGATGTGACTACTCTTTTATAGAACCTTAACGTATCACAACATTTAAGGACGCTAAGTATGACAGTAGATAAGCCTTGGCTGGCGCAATATCCAGAAAACGTACCCAAGACCATTAATCCTGATCAATATGAGAGCCTCATAGAGCTGTATGAGGAATGTTTCAATCGTTTTCGTATGCATCCTATGACTATTTGTATGGGTGTCACTCATACTTATGGTGATGTGGATAAAGCCTCACTGGCCGTTGCCGCATGGTTACAAGCGCAAGGCATTCCTAAAGGCAGTGTGGTCGCACTCATGATGCCAAACGTGCCGCAATATCTGCCAACGATGATTGGTATTTTGCGGGCAGGTTATGTGTGTACCCCAGTTAACCCACTGTATACCGGTCGTGAGCTGCGCCATCAGTTGAACGACTCGGGTGCTCAAGTTATTTTTGTGGTTGATAACTTTGCTCAAGCACTCGAGCAGGTAATCGAAGAGACGGATATCAAACGTATTGTCCTATCGAAAATGGGCGATATGATGGGATTAAAAGGTATTTTGGTCAATACGGTAATCCGTCAGGTCAAACGCTTAGTGCCGAAATATAATCTTGACGATCCTAAATACAACGTTACCAAGTTTCCAGATGTGCTGAAAAAAGGTAAAAACCTACCGTTTCAAGCACCAAAAACGGCTTTGCAACATAAAGCGATTTTGCAGTATACCGGTGGTACCACAGGATTGTCTAAAGGCGCGGTATTAACTCAGCGTAATGTCGTTGCTGCGGCCATGCAGTCAGAAGCATGGTTTCGCCCTGTTACCTCAGAAATTAATGAGGTTTATATCAATATGGTCATGGCACTGCCGCTGTATCATATTTTTGCTTACATGCTTAGCCTGCTTGGCATGCGCTCAGGTTACACTTTTATTTTGGTACCAATCCGCGTGATATGCCTGGATTTATCAAAACTTTATCCAAACAGCCGTTCCATATTTTCCCAGCGGTTAATACTTTGTTTAAAGGCTTGCTTGATCAGCCAAACTTTAAAGACCTAGATTTCAGCTCACTTCGTCTCTCGCAGGCAGGTGGTATGGCAGCAACCGAACAAACAGCGGCGCGTTGGTTAGAAGTGACAGGCTGTCCGATGGTTGAAGGTTGGGGTATGACTGAATGTGTAGCAGTCGGCACCAACAATATCGTCATTGATCGTAAATTTAATAGTACGATTGGCACGCCTGGTCCAAGCGTTGATATTATTGTTATCGATGAAGATGGCAAAGAAGTAGGCGTTAATCAGGCAGGCGAGCTGTGCATCAAAGGTCCAAATGTCATGTCGGGCTACTTTAATAAAGACAGTAGTAGCGACTTTACTAAAGAGGGTTATTTCCGTACGGGTGATATCGTCAGTATGGATGAAAAAGGTTACTTTAGATTATTAGATCGCAAAAAAGATATGATTTTGGTCTCAGGCTTTAACGTCTTCCCAAATGAAATCGAGTCGGTTATGCTTGATTGTAAAGGCATTATTGAGTGTGCAGTCATCGGTATTCCTGATGAACATCAAGGTGAGACGGTAAAAATATATATCGTCCCGGCCGATAATAACGTCACTAAAAGTGATATTAAAGAGTTCGCTATCGATAACTTGACCGGCTATAAATGCCCGCGTCATATCGAGTTTGTCACCGAGCTACCTAAGAGTAATGTCGGCAAGATACTACGTCAAAAATTGCGTGAAAAACATATGTCAGATAATCCGCAAACCTTGTAGTCGTTAAGACTCTCAGTAGTTAAGACTTATAAGTTTCAAAAAATAAAAGCCCACTATATACAATGTAGCGGGCTTTTTGTTGCGTTAATTTTTCTTGACTAATTTTGACATTAATAACAACACAACCGCTATCAGCTGACTCTATTGACCACTTGTAATGGCAAATGCTTCATCGCTTGACCGACAATCGACCATGGCAGACTTGGCACGCAAGCTTCGTCTACTTCTGCCTCAATCGCAGCAACGATCGCTTTGGTGCCTGTTTCTGCATCTACTTCAAACGGTAAAGGTTTGGCATTTTCATTAATTTCAGTACGGATATACCTGGATAAATGGTCGAGACTTTAATGGGCAATTTGGTTAATAACATATCAGCACGAATGCCTTCTGCCAGATGAGCCAAACCCGCCTTACTTGCACCATAAGCGGTCAAATGCTTAGGCAGTCCACGCATTGCTGACATGCTTGATATCACCACCAGATGACCGCTGTTTTGTGCGCGGAAAATATTCATCGCCGCTTCACATTGCGCGAGCGCAGAGACAAAGTTAATCTCAACGGTGCGTCGGTTGGTATCGAAGCGCCCTTTACCAATACGGCGACTATCCCCGACGCCCGCATTGACCACCACACGATCGATATGACCAAAGTCAGTTGCGAACGCATCAAATACATCGAATATGGCATCATAGTCGCTGACATCTAATGCTCGATATTCAACACGAATATCAGGATACGCTGCCATCAACTCTGCTTGTAGACTTCCTAGACGGTCGGTACGACGCGCGCAAATCGCTAAATTATAGCCAAGCTTGGCAAACAATCTTGCCATGCCTTCGCCCAGTCCTGAGCTGGCACCCGTGATTAATACTGTTTTACCACGACCAATCTGCTGCTTATTTAAACCTTTTAGATAGCGCGCAGGCTGAATCGCGCTAAATAGCTGATTTTTACTTTGTTTAGCGCTTTTGGTGACTAAATTGATCAATTTATTTTGCATAGAACGTCCTGTTTACATCCATATTATATGAAGCTGACAGTCTATAATATCGCAAATTGATAAGTGCGGCTTGTCTGTTATAAAAATACACAAAAAGTACTCAACAGTTATCATAACTGATTCTAATAACATAAAAATCGGCTACGTGTTTAGAGCAGCCATTTTATCCTGATGTTAATCACGGCTTAATTATGACCTTGATATCTCACCGGCTATCACATGCTATGTTATCGCCACGTCACGAAGCGTTTGCCATCAGCAAATAAGTGACTGTATTCATTTAAAGACAATAGCCGTGTACTCTGCGCTTTTAAAGTAATAGACGTCACGCCCGTATTAACTAAGCTTTTATTAATTTGATACGCAGTCTGACTGCCTTGTTGTAATAACTGCGCGGTAATAGCCGAAATAATGCCGCCCGAAGTAAACACCAGCACCGTACTATCACGCTCTAAATTCAGATTGGCCACTTGCAAACGCACTTGCTCAAGCGCTTGTTTTGCCCGCTCATTAAATTGTGACCAGCTCTCAATATAATCACCGTCATTCCCACCTGCATGCCAGCGCTGCATTGCGGCATCAAACAACTCCGCTAAACGCGTAGATGGCACTTCTGCTTGCGCAATTTCAGCCGCAATAGCACCTTTACTCATGAAAGCAGGATTAGAATTTATAAACACGTCTTTATGATTAAATTCATCAAATTGTGGCAGTACATAGCTATCCGGCGCACTTATATCGATCGCAGGCTTACTAGAGATATTGCTATCGGTATCAACAAATGACTGATAACGCTGCCAAAAATGATGTGCAGAGTCTTGCTGCCTAACCAAACTACCAGTAAAAATCGCATCGATTCGACGCTGAGTCGTCGCGTAATGCTGACCTAGCATCTGCGCTTGAATACTGCCTAGCTCTGAAAGCTGATCATAATTTTCTTGTCCGAATGACGCTTGACCATGACGGGCCAAAAGTATGGTTGTCATAAAATATTGCCTTATTAATCGCACTCTTATAATTTTTAAAAGCCCTAGATTTTTAATTTTTAATTTGCTTACTCTTCAGCTTTAGGTGCGCTTTGTCCAAAATAGCTCTTTGGTAAGATACTTTTAATAACAGCCTGTATAGGACTTGGCAACTGCTCAATCATCGCAGCATCAACACCCATATCTTGCAAATGCGGCTGTACTCGGTTAGTAAACAAAATCTCACCTTCATATTGAGCAATCAGTTTAAGACATTTGGCATGTAATACGTGCACAATAATCCAGAAATTTTTAAAGGCTGGATTGGTCGTTTGTTTATGATAGTAGCGATAATAAATTTGCTGAACAATACCCGCTAGACGGAATAACCCAAACACTTCATAAAACGTCCAGTTGTCTATCTCTAGACCTGTCTGCTCAAGATAATAAGCAACCACCTCATTGCGAGTCATCATGCCTTTTAAATGGGTGGGCTGACGGCGTGACTGCTGCATAATGATATTGTCATCTTCTTCAATCCAATACGCCAATGCGCTGCCCAAATCCATCAAAGGATCGCCCAAGGTCGCCATTTCCCAGTCGAGTACGCCGATCACCTTGGTCGGATCTGCTGCATCCAAAATCACATTATCAAAGCGCCAATCGTTATGAATGAGGCAAGTCTTACTGTCAGCAGGCGTATGCTTACCGAGCCATTGACGTACTAAGCAAAACTTGGGACGTTAGGCGTTTTGGCTTTGACATAACGCTTGTCCCAACCTGCCACTTGGCGCTCACAGTACCCTTCGCCGCGACCTAAATTGACCAAATCAGGATGGTTTTTATAATCGACTTGATGCAGCTCAATCAAAGCATCGATGACATTGGTACATAACTCGCGTGTTTGCACTTCGTTTAAATCAACGCCTTTTGGCAAGTTAGCCCGCGGAATAATACCTTCCATTCGCTCCATGACATAAAAATCTGCGCCAATAACGTCTTCGTCAGTACACAGCGCGACCATTTTTGGTACATAGGGATAAGCATCTTTTAAAGCTTTTTGCACGGTATATTCGCGCACCATATCATGTGCCGATTTGGCTTTGGTGCCTTTTGGCGGACGGCGTAAAATCAAATCTTGGCCGTCACCTTCGCCTTCATATTGTAGCCGGTAAGTCCAGTTTGAAGCGCCACCTGAGAATTGGGTAACGGTTGGATCGCCCTCTACGTCAACGCCTTGCTCGCGTAGCCAGTCGCTGACCGCTTGCGCGTCAAGCTCTTCGCCCTCGCGCACTTCGCCGCCTTTATCTAAAACTTTATTAACGGTTTGATTGTCAGCATCAGTATGGTTGGCATGATGTTCAGTTGCCATAAGACATTCCTTATCGTGTGGTCGTTTATTTTTTACCAGTTATTTGTTGTTTATAAAAGCTTAAGAGTTAAAAATTCACTATCAAATCATCGATAGTGAATTTTTGGTCATATAATTTAAATGACAATGTAGCCGACTTTTTAAGATTTAGCAGGTTTAGATGGGCGGCTAAATCCTTGACGTTTTAATTCTAATTTGGCAATCATGGTTTTATGCACTTCATCAGGGCCATCGGCTAAACGTAGCGCGCGAGCTTGGGCAAAAAAAGCAGGCAACATCGTATCTTGACAAACACCCATGCCACCGTGAATTTGAATCGCCATATCAACCACTTCTTGCAAGACAGTCGGTGCAACGACTTTAATGGCAGAGATTTCAGTCAATGCCGCTTTGGTCCCCTTCGCGTCCATTTTTTGCGCCGCGTATAGTGTCAATAAACGCGCTTGGTCAATTTTGATACGGGCGTCAGCAATACGCTCAAAGTTACCGCCTAATTGTAGCAGAGGCTTACCAAACGCGGTACGCTGCATACCGCGCTTAACCGCGAGCTCAAGAGACTTTTCGGCAGCACCAATACAGCGCATGCAATGGTGAATACGACCTGGTCCTAGGCGACCTTGCGCAATCTCAAAGCCCATACCAGGTCCACCGATAAAGTTATCGACTGGCACACGCACATTATTAAAGCGGACTTCGCCATGACCGTGCGGCGCATCATAATCACCAAATACCTTTAACATACGCTCGATGTTAACGCCTGCGGTTTTTGCTGGCACCAATACCATCGAATGCTGATGATGACGGTCTTTATTCTCATCAGGCGTGTACGCCATGACTATCAAAATATCGACCGCAGGGTCACCAAGACCCGATGACCACCATTTGCTACCATTGATAATAATCTCATCGCCATCAACCACAGCTGTCGCTTGCATATTGGTCGCATCACTGGAGGCGACATCAGGCTCAGTCATACAAAATACCGAACGCGTTCTACCTTCTAAGATTGGCGTTAGCCATTTGTCTTGCTGCTCTTCAGAACCATAGCGCCATAAAAGCTCCATATTGCCGCTATCAGGGGCATTACAGTTAAACACATAAGGCGCTAATAAACTGCGACCAGTGAGCTCGGCAATCGGTGCATAATCGGTCACCGACAACCCTGCCCCTAGCGTGTCATCTGGCAAAAATAAATTCCATAGACCGGCTTCGCGTGCTTGTTTACGCAAACTCTCATACTTCTCTGGCCACTGCCAATTTTTCCAATTGCCGTCTGGGTTTTGCGCATGACAATCCGCCCAAAACTGTGCTTCTATTGGCTCAATATAGGTTTCGATAAATGCTTTGACTTTGGCGTGCATGGTTTGACCATGTTCGGTGGCGGTAAACATCAATGTATTTTCAGACATAGCTGGCATCCTTTTCCTTGCTGATGGTTAATGATTTTCATCACGTTTACATAAGACTTTTATAAAAAGCTCAATGCTAACTTTATAGTGTACGTGCGTATACTCTGTTCTGTATGCCACATTTATAACACAGCATTTATGAATAAACAGCAAAAAGGCGCGACCCGCTAGGACACGCCTTTTACAAAATACAAACAATGCATCTATTTAGAGTGGAAAACTGAAAATTACTTTAGGATATTTAAACGGCTATTAAAATCAAAACGTGCCAATGCATCTGGCAGCTTGTCAATCGCCATATTTACCGTTGCTTCGGCAGCTTGTGACAATCCTAGCTTCTCTGCGAGCGTTGGCTTTTGACGGGAATGCAGCGCATAGACTTCATTGTCTTCCATACGCTCTAAAATATAGCTGTCTGAGGTTTGTAGGCTATCAATTAATTTGAGTTTCAGCGCATCTTCGCCATACCAATGCTCGCCTGTTGCTACTTTTGCGACATCCAATGCTGGACGATAGTGTTCACGAAATGTTTGAATAACTCATGCGTTTGCTCAAGCTCTTCTTGGTACTTGGCACGGTCGTCAGCGTCATTTTCACCAAACATAGTGACAGTACGTTTATAGTCACCAGCGGTAAACATCTCATAATCGACGTCATGATTTTTTAGCCATTTATGAAAGTTTGGCAACTGTGATACCACACCGATTGAGCCAATAATGGCAAAGGCGCAGCCACTACGTTATCCGCCACACACGCCATCATATAACCACCACTGGCCGCGACTTTATCGACACAGACTGTTAGTTTTAAACCAGCCTCTTTTAGACGTGCCAATTGCGCTGCTGCCAAACCATAACCATGAACCAAGCCGCCACCTGATTCAAGACGTACCACGACTTCATCACCTTTATTTGCGCTGCTGATTAATGTGCTGATTTCTTCGCGTAAATGCTTGACTGCCGTGGCTTTGATATCACCGTCAAAGTCGAGAACGAAAACTTGTGATTTATTATCACTGTTTTTTTTCTTATTTTTGCTTTTTGCCTTCAATGCTTGCTTGGCTTTTTTAGCCATTACTTTTTTGAATTGCTTAAGCGCGGCTTTACCTTGAGTTGCCTCCATTAAGTCTTCACGGCGTTGTTCTTGGCTTTTATTTAGATGAACAACTTGTAGCTCAATAGGGTTCTTAGCAGGGTGAAAAAGCATGAGTAGCATTCCTTACATGATTAGAATAATTTTAATAAGATTTTATAAGTGAGCCTGATATGTGCACAGTGGCTGATATTTTCAAGCAATATGACAATATTTAACCCGATGCAAATGTTACTGAATAAATACGCCCATTACTGATACTTTCCTACGCTTTGATTGGACGCCACTGGTTGTATAACAAGGGCAGATTAGGCATAATATGCGTTTACACCAAATTTTCTGTAGCCAACGTGATGACCATTTGTCTTAATCGCGTTATTTGTGCGTTTTTAGCGGATAGCTTGAATCGTACAGCAATGGCTGCATTATTGTATTTCGAATTGGGCTGATAACTGGATAATTATATTATGACGCAAAGCACTATGACGCATAGCGAATATCGAGACGAATATTGCGGAGCCGTAACCGAAAGCTTCATCGATCAAACCATCAGTATCGTAGGCTGGGTGCATCGTCGTCGCGATCACGGTGGGGTGATTTTTTTAGACATGCGTGACCGCGCTGGTATCTTGCAGGTCGTCGTTGACCCTGATACACCAGAAGCCTTTGCAATGGCTGATGCGGTACGTCCTGAATATGTGCTAAAAATCACTGGTCGCGTACGTCAACGCTACGCGGGTACTGAAAACAATAATATGACCAGTGGTCAGATTGAGCTGTTGGGCAAAGAAATTGAAGTATTGGCGAAATCTGAAACACCGCCTTTCCCATTAAATGATGAGAAAACCACAGTATCAGAAGACTTGCGTTTAAAATACCGCTATCTTGATATGCGTCGTCCGCAAATGCAAGAGCGTATGGTTTTCCGTGCTAAAGCCACGTCAGCCATTCGTCGTTACTTAGATGACCATGGTTTCTTAGACGTTGAGACCCCTATCTTGACTCGTGCGACACCAGAAGGCGCGCGTGATTATCTTGTGCCATCACGCACACGCCCGGGTAACTTTTTCGCCTTACCACAATCACCACAACTATTTAAACAGTTATTGATGGTGTCAGGTTTTGATCGTTATTATCAAATCGCTAAATGTTTCCGTGACGAAGACTTACGTGCTGACCGTCAGCCTGAATTTACCCAAGTGGATATTGAGACTTCTTTCTTAAACGAAGAAGAAATCATGAACATCAACGAAGGTTTGATTAAGCATTTATTCAAAACCATGATGGATGTTGATTTTGAGCAATTCCCACGCATGACTTACGCAGAAGCGATGCGTGACTATGCCTCAGACAAGCCTGACTTACGTATTCCATTAAAACTCATCGACGTTGCTGATTTAATGAAAGACGTTGATTTTAAAGTATTTGCCGGTCCTGCTAACGATCCTAAAGGTCGCGTTGCTGCCCTACGAATTCCTGGTGGCGCGTCATTAAGCCGTAAGCAAATCGATGCTTATACCAAATTCGTTAGCATCTATGGTGCACGTGGTTTGGCGTATATCAAAGTTAACGATGCGAGCAATATCAACAACGGCGTTGACCAAGAATCTGGTCTTCAGTCTCCTATCATCAAAAATATGACCGATGACGTATTGGTCAGCTTGATTGAGCGTACTGGTGCAGAAAGCAACGATATTATATTCTTTGGTGCGGATAAAGCCAGTGTCGTCAATGACGCAATCGGCGCACTACGTCAAAAAATTGGTCTAGACCTTGAGATGACTACTTGTCAGTGGGCGCCACTTTGGGTCACTGATTTCCCAATGTTTGAGCAAACGGATGATGGTCGTTGGACGTCAATGCATCACCCGTTTACTAAACCTAAAGGTTCTGTTGATGAATTGAAAAACAACCCAGAATCTGCCCTTTCTATCGCTTATGATATGGTACTAAATGGTACAGAAGTTGGCGGTGGTAGCTTACGTATCAATACCTATGATATGCAGCAAGCCGTACTTGAAGCGTTAGGTATCGGCGAGCAAGAAGCTGAAGATAAGTTTGGCTTCTTACTTGACGCCTTAAAATTCGGTGCGCCGCCGCATGGTGGCTTGGCCTTTGGTTTAGATCGCTTAATTATGCTCATGGTAGGCGCAGACTCTATCCGTGATGTTATCGCTTTCCCGAAAACCAAAACTGCTGAGTGCCCACTAACTCAAGCACCTGCTGAAGTTGATAGCAAGCAGCTACGTGATCTTGGTATCCGTGTGCGCGAAAAAGCACAGGCTGACACCAACAAACCTGCGCAATAAATGGTCTAACGATGTCCGGATATTTTTTCAGTACTTATTACGTGATTCATCACCGTGTGAATGGTTATGAATCCGTATCACATTTTTAAAATCGTGCCATTGTCTGTCTTGCAGATACTGGCACGTTTTGTTGCGTGGGTGATTATCAAGATACCCAATTTTAGTATCATGCGTACAGTCAGTATCAATTTGGCGTTAATTGCGCCTAAGCTGACTGATGTGCAAAAACAAGTGTTAACCAAAGAGATTATTTATCACCAGTGTTTGACCAGTATTGAATCGATTAAAAGCTGGGCCATGCCACCTGAGTGGAGTATCGCTCAGATTCGCGACGTTCATAATAAAGACATTTTATTAGAAGGACTTGCGAGTGCCAACGGCATGCTCGCTATCGTGCCGCATCTCGGTACATGGGAGATGATGAACGCTTGGCTCAATCAATTTGGTTCCCCAACCATTATGTACAAACCTGTCAAAGGTGACATTACCAACAACTTTGTGCTGCAAGGGCGTTCAAGGCTTAATGCGACCTTAGTACCAACCGATGGTAGCGGTGTCAAAGCCATATTTAAAACCCTCAAACAAGGTGGCTTTAGTATCGTCTTACCCGATCATGTTCCTGATCCTTCGGGCGGCGTGGTTGTGCCCTTTTTTGGTATTAAAACGCTAACCAGTACTCTTGCTTCTAAACTTGCTAGTAAAACCAGATGTGCGTTGGTCGGCTTATCTTGTATTCGCCGTGACGATGGTCGTGGATTTGACATTTATTGTTATAAGCTCGATGATCCAGCACTTTATGATCGTCATGCCGAGACCGCCGCTTATGCACTTAACCAAGCCATGCAACAGATGATTGAAGAAAAATGCAGTCACTATATGTGGGGCTATCGACGTTTCAAACACATTCCCACATTAGGGAATCCTTACAACGTTGATGAAAAAACTTTGGCCAATTCATTCGTGATAACAAGCGGGCTGATCAAAACGTTCATGATACAATCACGCGCGCTGGCCATGAACAATGAACAATGAACAATGACCTTACAATTAGCCAAACGTTTAGAGATATCGTGAATCATAGCTGTGATAATATCGGCTTACTTTTGTACCTTTGAACGTTACTAGGCGTGTCCTCAGTTCAATCGATCGTCTTATAAATGGATTAGAGATGACTAAATTTTGCCAAATAGCGTCAAATAGTCAGTCAATAGCTCAATATTGTCTGCGCTACTTTCTTGTTTGGCGACAATTTATCTCATTTTTATCACCATGTTAAAAATGAGAACACGCCCTAAATATTTTTTATTTATATTAATATGAGTGCATTATGGCAACTGACATAACCAATACTTCATCGGCAGACTACACGCATGCACGCAGCAGCACTGCTGAGCAGCGTTATGTTATCTGTATGAAATGGGGTGACAAATACGGCGCTGAGTACGTCAACCGTCTTTATAATATGGTCAGTCGCCATTTGACCTTAGACTTTCAAATGATCTGCCTCACTGATGATAGCAGCGGTATCGACCCTGCTGTGACTTGCCATCCTATTCCAGAGATGGATTTGCCTGCTGGACCTGAGCGTGGTTGGAAAAAACTCACGACTTTCAAACCTGAACTATATGGTCTCAAGGGTGTGGCTTTATTTTTAGATATCGACATTGTTATTGTTGATAACATAGACGCCTTTTTTACCTATCAAGCTCAGCACAAAGACAGCGTGGTGATTATCCGTGATTGGAAAAAACCGTGGCGAATGATTGGTAATAGCTCTGTTTATCGTTTCAATATTGGCATGAACACCTACCCTGATTTGCTCGCAAACTTTGAGCGTAACTTTGCCACCATTCGTACCCAAGTGCGCCATGAGCAGGCTTATCTGTCTAACTATTTACGTGAGCATCATCATTTAGAGTATTGGGATAAAACATGGTGTGTCAGCTTCAAGTACCAATGCATCGCCCCTATTCCCTTTAACTTTGTGCGTGCACCTACTCTGCCGGATGGCGCAAAGATTGTCATCTTTCATGGTGAGATTAATCCGCCAGATGCCATCAATGGTAGCGGCGGCAAGTGGTATCGTCATGTTAAGCCAAGCCCTTGGCTAAAAGATTATTGGCGGTAGTAATGGATAATTCAATATCAACAACTGAAAAGTCAATCACAATTGTTACTGCCTATTTTGATATTGGTAGAGGTGATTGGTCCACTGAAAAAGGACACCCTTCTCATCTACTTAGGGATAATCAAACATACCTATCATATTTTGAGAACTTAGCAAAACTCGATAATGAAATGGTTGTATTTACCTTTGAGGAAATGAAGCCTTATATCAGAAAATTAAGAGGTAACAAACCAACCAAGATCATCATTATTGATTTAGAAAAAAAGTTTAGAAACTTACTAGATGAAATTAAATCGATAATTAACAGCAATAATTTCAAGAGTAAAATACCCGATAAACACAAGCTCAACCCTGAGTATTGGTCTGAAAAGTATGTCCTAGTAACTAATCTAAAAACTTACTTTGTAAACAAAGCTATTGAAGATTTTAACTTGTCTAATGATCTGGTTGCTTGGGTAGACTTCGGATATTGTAGAGATAATACTACTCTGCTAGGTATTAATAATTGGTACTACCCTTTTGATGACTTACATGTTCATTTTTTCACATTAACAAAAGACAAGTTTTTTTTATTTTTTAACAATCCCAACTTCCCTCATACAAAAAACAAAGTTTTATCTGCTATTTTAAATAATAGAGCAGTTATCATAGGTGGCGTAACAGTAGCTAATCAAAATATTTGGAGAGAGTTCTTTAATGTTGTAAAAAATTGTCAAGAAGAATTATTTCAAAAAAACATTGTGGACGATGATCAAGGTGTTTATTTAATGTGTCATCTTAAGCAACCCAATCTATTTAAATTTCACTATCTTGGTAGAAATAGCAATGGTGAGCAAAATTGGTTTGGAACCATGCAAAAATTTCATGCTTAATTTATTTAGAGGCTGTAGTAGATAAGCACTATGCTAGACTACTTTTATGAAGATAACCCGTTGTAAACTAAGTAAAAAAGTACAGCGAAGGCTCTTAGAGTTTTCACGGCTGAAGTGACTGCAAGAACAGCCGCAGATTTGCTCGACATTCAACCTAACACTGCGGCACTTTTTTATCATAAAATAAGACTTGTGATAGATTACCATCTCTCATTAGAAGCTGATGAGCTCTTTTAGGTGTAAGTCAAATTAGATGAAAGTTACTTTGGCGGCGTACGTAAAGGCAAAAGAGGTCGCGGGGCTGCTGGTAAGACAGCTGTATTTGGTATTCTAAAACGAAATGGTAAGGTTTATACCATTGTCGTAGCAGACACCAAACAGACGACTCTAATGCCTGTCATCAAACGTAAAATCAAGCCTGACAGCTTTGTTTATACTGATAGTTATCGAAGTTACAATGCGTTAGATGTGAGCGAGTTTAAACATTTCAGAGTCAATCACTCTAAAGAGTTTACTTGCGGTAAAAACAATCACATCAATGGCATTGAGAACTTTTGGAATCAGTCTAAAAGAACACTCAGAAAATATAATGGGATCGATAAGAAGAACTTCCATTTATTTTTAAAAGAGTGCGAGTTTAGATTCAACTATGGATCACCGTCTACTCAGCTTAAAACGCTGAGAAAATGGTGTGATATTTAATCCTTATCTACTACAGCCCCTTTATTTATATATATATCTATTTTTTAGATAGCCATAATAGGTTTGTTTTTCGAAATACTCTTCCTTGAAAGCCTCATGAATAGTCAACTTATGAATACTAGCTTGTGAAACTATTTTTTTGTATTCGTCTTCATTAAATTGCTTTTTTATCTCAGATTGTAATAAATGTGGAAAAGTATCATCAATAACAGGAAATTCAAAATCTATAATTTTTGACTCCTTTAATTCATTAATCATTACTTGAAAGAAAAAGTAATACTCAATTTTACTTTCATTTTCCCAATAATAAAGCAGCAAGTCAACCAAGGTCTTTGTAATCATTGAGTTTGGCTTAGAAAACATAATACTACTAAGATGTTTTACTTTAAATTCATCTCTCCAATTAAAGTAAAAATGTGTATCATTTGTACCCCAATTTTTATTAAGAGAGTTAGGATCACGGCTATACATAAAAAAATTACAGTTTGCATATTCCTTGGGTAGCCTATCTGTTAATAAAACGGAAGCATCTAGCCAAACCCCACCATAGATTGACAACAATGCAACACGCAGCAAATCAGAAAAGAATACTGGTCTAAAAACTCCATTTTTACGTTTTTCATCAACAAACTCTGGAAGCTTTATATATTCATTTATGTTTTCATCAGTAATTCTGATAACCTGATAATCGTGAGCATGACTGTCTACTGAAGAAAAACATATTTCCACCATTTCCGGTAAATTTTCTAATCCCTGTCCCCAATATTGCCAAATAATTTTTTTGCCTACCAGTTCTTTTTTGATTGGTGGAGTATCATACTTTTCTATTTTTTTGTCAGCGTATTGATCAAAAACCATCCTCCAGTAAGAGGCTACTTTTTCTTGCTTAATTTTATCATCATACTGATAATTCCAGCGCTTCCTTACATTTCTAGGCACTAGGCCATTATAGAAAACCTTAAAGGGCTTATTACGGATAACGTTAAAGATCTTTTGCATGGTCTACATACCTTTCAGAATTTTGTCTAATTTGGAACGTTTAATATTCAGAGTTATTCTTTGATGTATTCGCAGCTCTTTATTAGCAACAAGATAAAGCTCTGAGAAGTACTTATTGTATTGAGCATAGGTGTCTTTTAACAAATCTTCCTGATGGTTTTTAGCGATTTTATTTAACAGCCCTATATAACGTTTATATACTTTATACAGCAAATAATGATAGCCATCTTTTTCACTATCTCTCTGATAGTTTTCAACGCGATAAGTGAAAGCATATAAATAATCATCTACGTATTTTTTGTCGATATTCTTTAAAATAGACCCTTCACGCTCACGATACTTTATTACAGGCTGTTTTAAATAGCTATATTGAAAACTCTTTAATGAGATATCAGTCATATACAAAATATCTTCAAAATTCAATCCTTCTTTAAACCTTATGTCTTGTATTATCTGTCTTCTAAAAACCTTATTCCAAACATGATTACTATTATTTTCAATAATATTATCTAAGAAGCTATTTCTCTTATTGATATAATTTTTATTAGACGTGCCTATAAACCCTTTTTTATTTACCTCTTTTTTTCCTCGTAATGATACATAATCGGCACATAGCACATCCGAGTTCAATTTTTCTATTTGAGACATGACAGATTTATAAGCACCTTCGTACATAACATCATCAGAGTCAATAAACCAGATATACTCTGTTTGGCCCATATCGAAAAGCGCATTGCGTGTGTCTGACAAACCTCTATTATAAGGCGCATCGAAGATTTGCACTTGAGGGTAATTTTCAAAACGCTTGATAATAGCTGCACTATTATCTGTCGAAGCATCGTTCATTATTAAAATAGATGCTCTAGTATCGATTTGAGTGAGTATTGATTCTATACACTCTTCTACATAATCCGCTACATTATAAACAGGTATTAAAATACCAATTGTTAGATCTTCTTTATTCATACAACACTCACATTAAAAACTTTATAATTAACAGCTTGTTAATAAATTCTGAAATAATTGATAATACGCTTGAGTGACCTGTTTTTTATCATAATGAACTAAAACTTTCTCTCTAGCTGCCGTTGCTAGTGCTTGGTAGTTTGATGGATTAGATAGTACAGTCGCGATGATATTCGCCAGCTCTGTTGCTGCCCCGACTGGGAACAAGAAGCCATCCTTGTTGTCTTCAATCAACTCCTTTACTCCCATTGCAGTACTTCCCATAACGACACAGCCACTTGCCATCGCTTCTAGCACCGCTAGGTTCAGCCCTTCAAAACGGCTCGACATGATAAATACTTTATGTTGTAGCAATAGCTTTTCAACTTCGCTACTGTACTCTATAAAGGTCACTTGTTCATGCAGCTCATAGCGAGCAACCAAATCATGTACTTCTCTTTGGTAACGCTTGCGCCCACTACCAACTAAGGTAAGAGTGGGATTGATGCCTTTTTGCTTTAAATGATTCAGTGCTTCAATTAAAGTAACGTGATCCTTACTTTTAGCATATCTTCCCACCATAATCAGATCATGCGACCTTTCATTAACAGGTGCAAGATTCACACCGCCAAATCGAGTGGTATCAATACCATTTGGGATGGCTTGAATGGGTGCGTGAAGACCCTGCTCAGATAAGACTTGGCTACGCCTTCAGAGACAGCCACAATTCTAGCAGTTGATTTACTTAGTTTACGCGTTTGGTATATCTTCCAAGGTGTATAGCGCTCTTTAGAGTTGTGTTCCACTTGTACCAAGCAAGGTACTTGTGCCAATAGCCCTGCCCGTCTTCCCAGTAAATGCTCAGGAAACCCATGCGCAACCAATATATCAGGTCGCCATTGCGCACATAGTTTTTTTAATTCGTGAAGGGTCGCAAGATGGTTAGTACCTGTGACAACCTTGTAATCGATATCTTTACCTTCAAGTTCAGCAAGCTTTTCTGGTACGGTCGTTTTTTTGCGACGCAGTACTAACAGGTTTTCAGTCGATTCTATTTGATTGTGTGCCTCAACCAAATCAATAGCAACTTTCGTGGCTCCTGAAAAGCCACCAGTGACAAAATGTAAGACTCTCAACGGCTTCTCCATTAATCTATTCAAAGTAAATCCAGACTTAGCTAAAAATAATGTTTTGTGACGCTCTCAATTTGAACGCACCTGCTTTAAGAATCGATATGCTAAGCAGCCGTGTTTGTAGATGGACACCATAGCTAGATATAGCTTGAAACTAAGCGACGTTATGATACCGCATCCATAAATTATGTGCGAGCGTATAGTTATAGTGTATGAACTTTACTTTAGAATACCGATTAATACCACTCAACAAAAAAGCTAAGACTTAAAACAGTCTTAGCTTTTTTATCTCATACAACATAATTCTAAATATTAATCAATAAAATTTAACCAATCCATATATTGCTCATTGCGACCATGTACTACATCAAAGTACAAGGTTTGTAGCTGCTCAGTCAAAGGTCCACGTCCACCATTGCCGATAGTACGGTCATCATATTCACGAATAGGTGTGACTTCAGCCGCCGTACCCGTCATGAATATCTCATCCGCCAAATAAAACTCATCACGAGTGATACGGCGTTCAACGACTTTGATGCCTAGATCATCGGCAAATTGAATGATAGTACGACGCGTGATTCCGTCAAGTGCACCGCCCGCTAAATCTGGTGTATGCAATACACCATCTTTTACTAAGAATAAGTTTTCGCCTGCACCTTGGCAAACGTAACCCTGCGGATCCATCAAGATAGCTTCGTCATAACCATTACGAGTGACTTCTTGGTTTGCCATGATGGACACTGGATAGTTGCTCGAGGCTTTTGCCTTACACATGGTCACATTGGTCATATGATGAGTAAATGAAGAGGTTTTTACACGGATGCCGTTCTTGATACCCTCTTCACCCAGATAAGCGCCCCAATGCCAAGCAGCAACCATCGCATTGATACTATTATCACGTGACGATAAACCAAGCTTTTCTGCACCGACCCAAATGAGCGGACGAATATAGGCTTCTGCCAAGTTGTTTTGCTTGACCACATCTTTGTGCGCCTGCTCCAGAGTCGCTGCATCAAACGGTACATTCATTTGAAAGATTTTTGCAGAGCCTAACAGACGCTCTGTGTGTTCTTTCAGACGAAAAATAGCGGTGCGATTGTCAGCCGTCTGATACGCGCGCACGCCTTCAAACACCGCCATGCCATAATGCAAGCTATGTGTGAGCACATGGACTTTGGCATCTGGCTGTTCAATCATTGTGCCATTCATCCAAAGCTTACCATCTTGTGTTGCCATATTCATTTTATAATCCTTATGTTAGCACTAACGGCTATTTTTTTAGGTATAGTCGACGCACGTATAAATGCTTCGACTAGAGGTTTTGTTTAATCGTATTTATCAACATCATATGATAACACCGCAGCGTCAAATTTTATTGCTAAAATATAGTGTTATCCTTACTAAGAAATAACCAACAACTGACAGCTTTATCGTAATGTGTCGCCGATTATATCACTGGCGGTGCTAGCAAATGAAATCTTTTAGTTTGAGTATCACAGGCTATTATTTATAAGCAAAAACCTTCTTAAGAATTGGGCGAATCGCCATCGGACAAATTAACACCCATCAAATGTTGCCATTGCGCTTGTACTAATGCTCGTGTTTCTTTCCACAGTGACTCATCAACCAATAGCGATTGCTCTGATAGTGCCAATTGATGAGTAGCAGCACGAATTCTGAGGTAGGCATCCGTTAAATCTTGGCAGACTTGCTCCTCCCAAATACCCAGTGATGCCACTTCTTCGAAAATACGAACGTTGTCGCTCCATTTGGTCAGGCTTGGATGCTCATGCGAATAAGCCAATACTGCAAATTGCGCTAAGAACTCAATGTCGATGATCCCGCCTGCATCTTGTTTAAGATGAAACTTACCTGCTTGTTGTTGCCATTGACTGGTGCCCAGATGTTTTTGCATCTTAATACGCATACTGGTGACCTCTGTACGCACCTGCTCTATCGTGCGCGGTAATGATAATACGTCTCGGCGAATATCACAAAAGCGTGCCGTCACTCGTTTGTCACCGCAAATCGCTCGCGCCCGTACCAAGCTTGATGCTCCCACGACCATGCCTTTTCTAGCTGATAGGTTTCAAAAGCATGATAAGACACCACCATCATGCCAGCATTACCTGAAGGACGCAGACGCATATCAATCTCATAAGCGCGGCCATCTCGAGTTTGGGTGTTGAGATAGTTCATCAGCTTTTGTACCAAACGGGCAGCAAACTTCATACCGCTGACTGATTTTTCACCCGTGGTCATGCCCTGCTCTTTTATCTTATGCAAAAACACCAGATCCAAATCTGAAGAATAAGACAGCTCTAGCCCGCCAAGCTTGCCATAACCAATGATGGCAAAACCGCAGTCCGCCTCGGTCACTGGATCGCCATCTTGACCAATAGGATAGCCGTAGCGTTTGACAATTTCTGCAAAAGCCCGTTCTAATGCGGCTTCTAGTACCACCGCTGCAATATACGTAAGAGAATCCGACACCTTCATAATCGGACGCTCAGCCAATACATCACTGGCGGCAACCGCCAACACTTGGTTCTTCTTAAATAGTCTTAATACGCTGAGCAGCTCTTCTTCGTCATTAGGCTCTACGCGCAATAGCTGTTGACGCAAAATATCGCGCAACTCTGGCTTGTCCGGCAAGTGGCGATAGCGCTGCTGTAAAAAAGTATCTAAGAGCACAGGGTAATGTGCCAACTCTTTGGCAATCCAAGGACTGGCCGACAGCATGGGTATCAGCTCAATCGTTGCATTGGGATTTTCTGCAATCATCACCAAATAGATAGAGCGACGACAAATCGCTTCGAGCAATGTAATGAGACGCGGCAAAGCGGTATTGGCCAATTGCTGCTGCTCTTGATGAGCGAGTAACGCATGGATAATCACAGGATAAGCGTCATCCAACCGCTCGCGAGCCTCATCACTTAAGTTAGCAACCATCTTTGATTGCCAAAAATCTTGTAATAGCACTCGGTTTTCTGCCGTTAGCACATCATTCAATCGTGCAATCTGTTCATCAAGATGTTCGGGCTCAAGATCTGTGTCTTCATGATCCGGTACCTGACGTTCGGTCACCATACGCTCAAAGGGAACATTGACGTTGTCTCGGTGGTGGTTAAGGGTATCTAACAGTGCGTTCCAATCGTCAAACCCAAGGGTAACTGCCAAGTTATGCTGCCACTGCGATCATGTGGCAGGCGCTGAGTCTGTTGATCATTAATCGCTTGAATGGCGTGTTCAAGCCGACGTAAAAAACGATACGCGGCTTGGAGCTCTTGATAAGTAGTCCTCTCTAGATACTCAAGCTTATGTAATACCTGCATTGCTTGTAAACAAGATTTCACCTGTAATTGAGGATGCCTGCCACCATAAATCAACTGAAAGGCCTGCACAATAAACTCAATGTCTCTGATACCACCAGCACCCAGCTTGATGTTATCCAAATCCTCCCGCTGAGCGACTTGGTTTTGAATAAGCGATTTCATCTCCCTGAGCGCTGAAAAAGCACTATAATCCACGTAATAACGGAAAACAAAGGGCTTGATGAGCGCTTGTATCTCATCATAAAACGGCTGTTCTAGCTGCCCTACTACTCGCGCTTTTAGCCATGCAAAACGCTCCCATGCACGTCCATGCTGAGAGAAGTACTTCTGCAATGCGGATAAATGAATGGCCAAATCACTACCGTCACCCCAAGGGCGCAGACGCATATCGACCCGAAAGACAAAGCCATCAGCCGTCTTTTGATCCAGTAATTTAATAATACCTTGACCAAGCCTTGTCATAAACCGCTTATTATCTATGCTGCGCGTGCCTTTTGATTTATCACCGCTGGTTACACCGCGAGCCTGATGAACAAAGATAAGATCGATATCACTCGATAGGTTCAGCTCATGAGCGCCAAGCTTACCCATCGCCATAATCGCCATGTCATCAATTTGCACGTTACCTTTAGCATTGATAAAAGTCGGTTCGCCGTACTGTTTAATCAAATGCTGGTAGGTATAATCTTTGGCAAATGAGATACAGCCGTCTGCAAACTCAGACAGCTCGTCGGTCAATTGCTCAAGTGCTATCAGTTGTAAGGCATCTTGCCAAATCCAGCGCATCATCAGCAGTGTACGTAGATGACGCAGGCCACTCATCACCTTCACTTCATCAGCAAGTTGGTAATTATCATCTAACGTATAATCTTGAATCAAATCATCGATTTGCTGCCGAGTTAAGGTTTGATCTAACGGGTAGCTACGTAAAAACGTTTGGCATGAAACCGTTCGACTCTCCCAAATCTGATAAGCGAACTCGCTTGCCGTCTGCAATATTTGCAGCTGTTCGGCTGTATACTGACAATCTGTACCATGGGTCGCACGTGAAGGCATAGCGGACATAACTCCTTGCATAGAGTGATAAGACTACGTGAACTTAGCGCATAAGTTTATCGTTTTTTCTTACGAAGCAGTCACAGCATCAACTAATGATACGCAATATGTCAGTATTTAATATAAAACTACGTTTAATGACAGTGACCCTATTTGCTTTTGAGCGCTTTATGGTAGCATAAACAACTTTAGCGCAGATGATTGAAAAGAGCTCTTATGACAACCATGACCCCATTGCTTCTGATTACTGCTGATCCTAGCCACCCACTTGCCCATTTAGCGCTACGTTATGCACGCGCTTATCTCAAAAATGCCGCCAATAATAAAGATACCAATGATAATGTCACCTTAAACGTGTTTTTTTATGGCGATGCGGCGCATACGGCCAATGGTTTACGCTGCAGTCGGCGGATCAAATTAATTTGACCAAAGAGTGGCAAACGCTCGCTGAGCAGTTCCAGTTAGCGCTGCCTGTCTGTGTCAGTACTGCACTCAGTCGCGGCATTAGCGACACGGATAACAGCAAACGCCATCAACTTAATGGTGACAACCTTGCCACCGGCTTTTCACTGGTCGGACTGAGTGAGCTTGCGATGATGATGCAAGGCGACTGTCGTTTGATGCAGTTTTGATGACTTGCCGTGTAGACAAATTATATTTTATGATAATAGTTGTCAGCGACCAATTAAATTAGGAATTAACCATGAAATTATTAATTCAGCTGCTCACGCCGACTGAAATGGCGAGTTATGAAGGCTGTGCGCTTGCATTAACGCTAGCGACCTTTGGTCATGAAGTACAGCTGTATTTGGATGCGCCTGTTTTTGGCTTGTTGATGCAGCCTGCGTCGCGTTTGCATGGCATGATTCAGTCGCTTGAGCTATATGACATGCCAGCCGCTTGGCTACCTGACGATGTCTTTAGCGGGTGGGTCACAGGTATGCTGCCTATTGATTTGGCTTCACAATTGACATTGATACCTGAAGTGGTGAACGCTTCAGATTTTGAGCAAATACTACGCTTTTAACCTCGCAATTTTATTTGTAATACTTTAAATACTAGGGCGTGTCCTCATTTTAAAAATAAAGATGAGAATGAGGACACGCCTTATCCTAAATCTAGCAACGAATCGGACACTGTTATGGCAACTTTATATCAAATACACAGCACAATGGATACGCTCAGGCGCAGTGTCGATGAGATGTCACGGACATGGCGCACCGGTGACAGTATTCTCTTGCTCGGTAGCACCGTGGCTTTTATCAGTTGGCTTGATGCTATTTGAGTGACAGTGAAATACAAGGCATCGCAAATATTTATGCCTTAGCCGATGATGTGGCGCAGCTGAGTACCAATACCAGTGCGAAGCTCAATCTAGAGACCAAGTTGAGTGGGCTGTTAACCGATGAAGAATGGGTCAATCTAACTCAGAGTACCAATTTTAGTAATACCAATGCTAATAATGCGGGGCTTGATAAAGTAGTGACCATCGCCCTATGAATAACGATAATACGATTAATCACGATATAACAGCGGCAATCAACGTTGAATTGGATCAAGACGGTCATTTATGTGACCATAATATCTGGACCCCTGATATCGCTCAGCAATTGGCCGACACTCTAGAGGTGCATCTAGAAACTGAGCATTTACAAATTTTACAACAGGTACGGGCATTTTTTACTCAGTTTAATCACGCACCAGCCACGCGCCCACTGATTAAATGGTTACAGAAAACCTTGCCAGAGCATGATATCAGCAATCAGAAACTACAGCAGTTATTCAACACTGGCTTGGTTGCCCGCCATGTCAATCGCCTTGCCGGTCTGCCCAAACCACCCAACTGTTTATAAGATATATGGCATATATGATTGATAAGGGGTTATGAATGGCGATGAATACCTAAATGTTGGATCATCGCCTGCAATCAGTAAAAAATGCATGGCTATTTTGGGTCGTACACTGTCAACGTCTCATACCCTATACTACGACCTTCATCACCAGTGAAGCCTTGCTGACGCCAGACCTCATACAGACATATCGCCACACTATTCGATAAGTTTAAACTGCGTGAATCAGCCAGCATAGGCAATCGCAGCCAGTGATCAGCGCCGATATCTTCACGAATATCATCTGCCAAACCTGCTGTTTCAGAGCCAAATACTAAGGCGACATTAGGTATCTGCTCAGGCATCAAAGCACGATCAGATTCGGCAGCCATCTGTTGCCCACCAAAGTCATAGTCATAAAAAGGCTTGCTCAGTTTGGTGGTCAATGCTGTGACAATATGACAATCCGCTGCCTGTAGCGCCAGTTTTGCTGCTGCCCAATCATCATGTACTTGTAGGTGCGCGTATTCATGATAATCTAAACCTGCACGCCGTAGCTTTTTATCATCAAGCTCAAACCCTAATGGCCTGACCAAGTGTAGCTGCGCGCCCGTGTTGGCACATAAGCGGATAATATTGCCCGTGTTACTAGGCATTTTTGGCGCTACCAACACAATATGGGTGGTCATATCGACTCCTTAAGTCGTCAAATCTGCGTGTTATCGTCGATCCGAGATAACGTGGACAGACTCTACTAAAATGATGGTTATTTGAATTTCTGAGCAAAAGGTAATTAAAAGTTACAGTTTACTGCCAATAATTACATTTTGATACTTTGCACAGTTTTTAACTTTCACTATGATGTCTCTAACGGATATCGAGATAGTATTTATCAATAGTATTTATCAATTATTATCTTATCCAATAACCCCTCAGTGAGGCTCAAGCCTAATGCTTAGCATCACTGTTATTATTTATAACGACCCATTTTTGAGGATTCTATTATGAAAAAATTAATCATCGCATCTTTAACTGCTATGTTTGTTCTAACTGGTTGCAACACTTTTAAAGGTTTGGGCCAAGACGTATCAAGCGCTGGCGAAGCTGTTACTGGCGGCGCACAAGACGTACAAAATAAAATCTAAGTATTGATTTTTTTGCGTATTTGAAAGGCTTATCATTTATGTGATAAGCCTTTTTTATGACTTTATTTTTCGATAGTAAAGACTGACATTAAAGAACAGTAAATATCTCTAATTATAAGAAAGCTCGCAATATCTGATTGAGATAACGTTGACCCAATAGCGTTGGCTGTAGCCGCTCGGTATTGTCTACTAGCAATCCCTGAGTAATCAATTGCGCCACTTGTACAGCAATATCATCGTAACTCAGCCTGTCCTTGCAGTAAACATAGACCAAGCGACGCCATCATGTAGACGTAGCGCATTCAGCATAAACTCACTGACCAATTCATCACTGTCAATTTCCTGCCAACCCACCATTTTTGGTGAATTTCGTTTAACAGAAGAGTCAGTGTTATCTTGATAATCCACATAATCTTTAGGCAGTCGTGACTTACTAAAACGATAAATACCAGAGTCTGCTAGCAAGTCATTCTTTAAGCCATTCTCTGTCAATGCTGATGCTTCATGAGCAATCGTTACTTTGCCATGCGCGCCCGCACCAATCGCTAGGTAGTCACCAAATTGCCAGTAATTAACATTGTGACAGCATGCCTCATCTGACGCGCCTGCCCACGCGGATACTTCGTAATTGCGGTAGCCCAACTGCTGCAACAACGCTTGACCTGCCTGCTCAATATCTGCCAAGTTATCCTCATCTGGTAAAATCGGCTGGCTACGGTAAAATACGGTATTGGGCTCAATCGTTAATTGATACCAAGAGATATGCGTCGCCCCAGCATCATGCGCCATCTGGATATCGTTCAGCGCCTCATTCATCGTTTGCTGCGGTAGCCCATGCATCAAATCGACATTGACTCGCTCAAACCCAGCTGCGCAAGCTGCACGAATCGCTGACAATGCTTGTGCAGGGTCATGTATGCGACCAAGGGTTTTGAGCTTATCAGCAGCAAAACTTTGTACACCTATCGACAAACGATTGATACCCACCTCTAAATATTGGGAAAAAGGCGCATGCTCAAGCGTGCCCGGATTGGCTTCCATCGTCACTTCAATGCCATCAGCAAACTTAAAAATGTTGCGTAAGCCAGTAAACAATCGCTGGTATTGCGCAATGGGTAGCAGTGAAGGCGTACCACCACCGATAAAAATCGAACTGATTTCACGCGCTTGGGTTAACGACTGCTGCATGGCGGCATCTGACAGCAGCGCATCCACATATTCGTCATACATAGATAGCTGCATATCCATCGGCAGCTCATGCGAATTAAAATCACAATAAGGGCATTTTTTGACACACCACGGGATATGAATATAAAGCGCCAGTGGAATGGCGCTTACCTGTATCCCACTCGCAGTATTATTAAAAGCGCTGAGATTATCAGAAAAATGAGCAGGTGTAATATTTGACATAAACGAAGGTATCTATAAAAAAGGTTACATAAATGGATGACTGCTGTCACTAGCAGAAAGTAGCGCTAGGATAACGGCTAATGTGATTAAAAAAAAGGCTATCTTAAAGAAAAGCCGATCAATAACAAAACCAATCACAAACATTCATGTTAACCCTGTACTTTTATAGGCAAAATAGTGAAGAATGATGGCATAAAGTGACATTGTATTAAATGATATTGTATTAAATGACATTGCATACAGTGATATTGCAAATAATGAATGGCTGATAATGATAAATAGGATAAAGATATGGCTTATTGGTTGATGAAATCCAACCCCCAGTTTTTTGGTATTGATGATTTGCAACGCCTAGAGACCGACAGTTGGATGGTGTGCGCAATTACCGTGCTCGTAACTTCATGCGTGACGAGATGCAGGTCGGCGACAAGGTATTCTTTTATCACTCTAGCGCTAAGCCGTCTGGCGTCGCTGGCATCATGACGGTAAGCAAAGCAGGCTACCCTGACCCTTGCCAGTTCCATCCTGAGCACCGTCATTACGATCCTATTGCCACCGAAGATGAGCCACGCTGGTATATGGTAGACGTCACTTTTGAGCAAGTATTTATTGATATTCTACCACTATCAGCCCTTAAATTTTTACCCGCACTTGAGGATTCACTATTAATGAGAAAAGGCTGTGAGCAACTTACCGTGATTCCACTAGACGCCAAACACTGGTACGCCATTATGGATATGCAGAAACACTTAATCTACTATCTGAGCAACCAGTGGTTAGATAGTAACGATTGAGTAAGGTTTTTAGTGTTATCAACGAACACTTATTGATGCGCTGTCTGCAAAAAATTTGCTATATTTGCCATTTATGCTCAACAATTCATTTCTCGATTTTCTTTATCACACCTTTATCCCCATTATCAGGACCCGCTTATGAGCGCACCCAAACTGCTATTATCTGTATTAACTGTCAGCATGTTCAGTCTTACCCTTAGCGCCTGTGGCAGTGACGGGGACAAGGTCAAAGAGGAATATGACCGAATAGAAGATCAGGTGAACAATGAATATGATCGTGTGGAAGACAAGGTCAAAGAGAAGTATAAAGAAGTCGAAGATAAGCTGAGCGATGATGAAAAATCCATGGCCGAGATTCTGGAGTCGGTATTTTTACCAGAAGAATCGCTCGATAATTTCTTGGATAAAATAACCCCAGAAGGCGGTCGCGGCGGTTTATATGTCGGACACTTTATTGAGATTGACGATGGTGACAGCGACGATATCGATATCGGTGCCGTTTACTTTGACATCAGCAAAGATGGCGCTGGCAGCGTAGATGGTAGCGTTAGTTATCAGCAGCAAGCCTGCCAAGAAAATAACACTCTGGCATCAACTCAGCCATTAAGGTTGACAACTATATCGCGGGTAAAATAACAGGCAGTCTCGATACGTTAGCGTTTTTAGACATTAAGTATATCAATGATTTGGGCGTAGAAACACCGAACTTATTAACCACCTTTGCGGGGAGCTTTGAGGAAAAAGAAGCAGGATCACCTTGGAGAGGTAGCTTTGAGTATCAGGATGGCATCGGCGGTAAAAAACTAACCAGTAGCGAAAAAAATTGCAACGTCACCTACACCATCAGCGATCGCTCTAATTTTAAGACGTACCCACTTGATTATAGTCTGGGCAAAATGACTCTTGATGTCATCGGTAATGGCAGTCAAAAGACCGTCACTTGGCAAAATCCTGCCAATACCAAGCATTTACTGGTCAGCCAAATTGATGTCAATAAAGCCGAGTCTGGTGCCAACGGCTATGTGCAGAACGTGATATTAAGTAATCTTGAAACGCAGTTTGCTCCTGTTATTCCAGTCATGTTCACCAATTACGTGATTGTCGTGCAAGCATTTGATGCCAATAATACCTTGATTGGCTATCAAGCAGTGGTGCAAGATTTGCCTGAGTCGCTATAAATGCCTGCTGATGTGCCTATAAATTAGAACGGTTATCGTCCAGTGCACGCTCTATTGAATCGATTACCTTTCACAGTCAGTTTTTAAGATCGATACAACGCTTTTAAAGCGTTGACATCATAGCGTGGCTTCTTTACCATTCTATTTATTTATGACCTGTCAATCCACTGCTTGGATTGACGGGTTATTTTTATTTTTGTGCCTGACTTTTTTTTGCATACTCTGTCTATATAGGCTTGCTCATATTATTTATCGGAGTATTATCGTCGGCACGACTCCCCCTTTTACATCCAGCCAAAAAACTAGATTGGCTTGGTTAAACTTGCTTAGAGCATGTCCTCATTCTCATTTGCTTTTCCGCTCAAGTTTTTGGTCAGGGTATGACTGTCTCGCTATTGTTTTGTTGATGGCAATATTTGCTCATCTATCATAATTACCGCAAAGAATAAAAAGTTGCTCACTATGGTTTTCCCATTATCTTTTAGAGATTTTAAAAGCTACAGCTTACGCTTAGGCGTGCTCGCGCTTCCTATTTTAATTACTCAGTTTTGCCAAGCAGCACTTGGTGTGGTCGATGCTATCATGCAGGTCAAGTCTCCGCGCTTGATTTGGCTGCCGTCGCCGTTGGCTCTGGTATTTGGCTGCCGCTGTTTTTATTAGCCACTGGTATTTTAATCGCCACCACCCCTCTTATTGGTGAGGCGATCGGTCAAAATAAGCACCATCAAGTGCCACATATCACGCAGCAGTCTTTATGGACGCCAGTGTCATTGGTATTATGGGCTTTATCATCGTTAATTTAGCACCCAATGTACTTGGGGTCATGGGTGTGCCTGAAAACATCCAACCGATAGCAACGCAGTATTTGCATGGCGTGTCGTTTGGTTTTCCCGCACTGGCTGTCTATGCGGTACTACGCAGTTATTGCGAAGCACTTGGGCGACCTGAGCCGGTGACAGTGATTAGTATTATCGGGCTACTTGCCGATATTCCCCTTAACTATATATTTATCCACGGTCTGTTTGGCATGCCCGAAATGGGCGGCGCAGGCTGCGGGGTCGCAACGGCTATTGTGTTATGGATAAATGTTTTATTACTGGCGGCTTATACCAGCTTCACTAAGCGACAGCAGTTTGCCAGCACGCGCTTCTTTTATGCCTTTGCCAGTCCTAATCGTGAACAGATTAAAAAGCTCCTTAAACTTGGTATTCCGATTGGTATCTCTATCTTTTTTGAAGCCAGTTTGTTCAGCTTGGGCGCTCTTGTTATCAGTCCATTAGGTGAGCTAGCAACCGCATCGCATCAGTGGCATTAGCAGTGACTTCCCAGCTGTTTATGATTCCGATATCGGTCGCTATGGCACTGACAATCATGGTATCCAATCGTTTTGGCGAAAAAAACCTCATGGCGTTACGTCAAGTGCAAGCCACTGGTCTTATCTGGACAGTATTGATTGCTCTCACGTGTATGCTTGGTATTTGGCTATTTAGGCCACAATTGGCAGCCGCATTCTCTGATAACCCAGCCGTTATCACGCAATCTATGCATTTACTTATTTTTGCCCTTGGTTATCAGCTGTTCGATGGCTGGCAAGTCAACGTCGCTGGTATATTGCGCGGCATGCAAGACACCACGATCCCAATGTGGGTCACGTTGTTTTGTTACTGGCTGGTGGCATTACCACTCGGTGTTTATTTGGTGCGCTTCACCGATATAGGCGCACAAGGGTTTTGGATGGCATTAATCACGGGTTTATTCTTATCGTCTATTCTACTCACCCTACGCCTGCGCTACCAACAAAAGCGTCTGACGACGATGTGGGGTTAATGCATCAGCGATACTGATGTAAATGCAGTATCTACTAACCATGACTAGCGCTACATGGTCACATAGACTATGATAAATCATTAAGCATTTCTTACTCGTAAGAAATGCTTACGTCATAATATGTAAAAAAACTCAGTTAACAACTGTACATCGATTGCTCATTGCCATGAATATAGGTATCATTAGCAATTACCTACACAATATTTAGTTACACTATTTCTTGAAATTAGTAGAAGGCAAAATTAAAACTATGGATATTGAAAAAATACGCACCCTAATCGCCCTCATGGAAGAAAGTGAACTGGTTAATTTAGAAATCAGCTCAGATGATGAGCACATCAGCTTAACTCGTCACTATGATGCGCCTGCACCGACCATGATGGCCGCACCTGCTGCTGGCATTACCCCTATCACTGCTGAAGCAAAGCCAGCGGTAAAAGCGGGTAGCGTTGAGACATCGCCGATGGTTGGTGTTTATTACTCAGCCCCTAGCCCTAATGATCCGCCATTCGTAAAGGTCGGACAAAAGGTGCAAGCTGGTGACACATTGGCATCATCGAAGCCATGAAAATTATGAATCCTCTTGAGGCAACGCAAAGTGGTGTCGTTGACGAAATCTTAGTCGATAACTCCGAAGTGGTACAGTTTGGTCAACCCGTCATACGCTATAGAGCTTAACGACACTATTTACCAACCTTTACCTCATTATGATAGAGATTTCGTTATCATTTGGCATTTTAGCTTGAGTTATTTTATCTTTATCGTAGCTCGATTTAATGGTGCCTAAAATAACGACTCTATCAATGACCGCCGCTTCGACAAGGATGACCCCATGATAAAAAAACTGCTCATCGCCAATAGAGGTGAGATTGCCCTACGTATCGTTCGAGCCTGCAAAGCCCTTGGCATAGAGACCGTCGGTATCTACTCCACAGCTGATGCAAACTTGATGCACCTGCGCTTTGTTGATGAGGCAATCTGTATTGGCAAACCCAATGCCAATCAAAGCTATCTTGATATCAATACTATTTTAACCGCAGCTGAAATCACTGGTGCCGACGCTATCCATCCGGGTTATGGTTTTTTGGCTGAAAATGCTGAATTCGCTGAACGCGTCGAAGAAGCAGGTCTCACTTTCGTTGGTCCTAATGCTGATCATATTCGATTAATGGGCAATAAAGTCTCTGCCATTAATGCGATGAAAAAAGCTGGCGTACCGACCGTCCCTGGTTCAGTGGGCGCGGTAACGTTGCATAATGCTGAAGAGCAAGCACGCCATATCGGCTTTCCGTTATTGATTAAAGCCGCTTCTGGCGGCGGCGGTCGCGGTATGCGTGTGGTTGAGCGCTTCGAAGAAGTCATTGGGCAAGTACAGGCTGCTAAGCAAGAAGCTGAGCTGTGGTTTGGTGATGATACCGTGTATATGGAACGCTACCTACAAAATCCGCGCCACGTAGAGATACAAGTGCTTGGCGATGGTAACGGTAATGCCATTCACTTATACGATCGAGATTGTTCATTGCAACGTCGTCACCAAAAAGTATTAGAGGAAGCCCCTGCGCCTGATATCCCTGACGATGTACGTCAGCCTATCTTGGACGCTTGCGTCAAAGCATGTGAGTTGGTGAAATATCGCGGTGCCGGTACTTTTGAGTTTTTATTTGAAAATAATGAATACTTTTTTATTGAGATGAATACTCGTGTGCAAGTTGAGCATCCGGTAACTGAGATGATTACTGGCATCGACGTGGTCGTCGAGCAGCTAAAAATCGCAGCAGGCTACGGTTTGTCTTATCGTCAAAGCGAGATTGAGATTCAAGGTCATGCCATTGAATGTCGTATCAATGCTGAAGATCCAGCCACCTTTATGCCTTGTCCTGGTACAGTCACTCAGTTATTTGCCCCCAGTGGTGCTGGTGTACGCTTTGACTCGCATCTCTACCCGGGCTATGAGATTCCAAGCTATTATGACTCATTGATTGGCAAGCTTATTTGCCATGGTCAAACGCGCCAGCAAGCCGTCTCTAAAACGCTGCATGCACTCGATGAATTGGTGATTGAGGGTATTAAAACCAATATCCCGCTGCATCGTGATGTCATTTTGGCAGATGACAATTTTATTCACGAAGCACAAAATATTCATTACCTTGAAAGAGAGCTTCTAACTGGCAATAAAAAGAAGGCGGATGTATAACCTGCTTTGATTTATTGTTAAACACAAAAAAACCGCTACCTATTTAGATAGCGGTTTTTTATGTTTCTATTGTAGAAAAAAATGGTTTTAAGTCTTATGATTAACGATAAAGTGCTATGGCAACACTCTATTAAAATTCATAAAGCATTCATTACCATCAGGATCCGCACACCACTGCATTTGGTTGCCATCGTGGTTTAAAAACGCAATCAACGCTTCGTCAGTTTGGTCGATTTGGTTACCTGAACAATCTACTTCATTGTTGTCATAGACTGTTTTTAGCGCAATAATGGGCAGCCCTTCTTCGCGGTGCGTGATTAGGTAACGACCATATGTCCACTCTTTGCCACTCACTGCCCACATCTCATTATCGGCCGCAAAATTATATAGCTCGCGGCACTGATTTGCTTTTTTGGCAGAGACCTTTAACTGGTTGTTAGTATTTGGCTTAATATTAAGGACGCGCTTTTCACTTTGCACAAGTACACCGCCTTCTGTGTCAGCAGTCACTTTTGGCTCATCACTTTTTGTCTGTTTCAGCTCTTTTGCTACAGCTTGTCTGGCTTTGGCTTCTTTGGTCATCGTGATACTACTGTCTAAGTCGATTTCCCATTGTCCTGCGATAGCTGGGCTGATATGAGTGGTAATAGTCGGTTTAGTGACCACTTCGCCATTCACTGGCAATGACGCCAAAATAGCAGCCAATGAAAATGAAGCAAGTGAGATAGGTTCCATAATTAACCTTTTGTTTATAATAATATAATAATATGAGTTATGTACATTAGCGTAAGTCTTAGACATCAAAAACACAAGTAACATTATGCTATCAGTCGTGATGCTTTAGCCAACTGCAAGATAGGCGATAGTCATAAATATCTACTTTCTGCATATAGACTGTCTTTTTTCATGCAAAAAATAACGCCATCGCTTTACTTGCCAAAGACAAGAAGCGACAGCGTTATAGCGACAAGTTATTAAAACGATCATAAAAACATTAAGCAGTGGCAGTATTAACCGCTTGAGCAAACGCTGATAAAGCGCCTTTAAGCATCGCTGATACAGTACTGCTACAAGTGCCAATGCCAGAATAAACTTCACCATCAACATTCAACTGAATGTAAGCAGCGGCATTGGCATTGGTTTTGTTGTCATTATTGGTATCATCATCGATGCCATCACCGCTATTGTGCTGCGGATTGATGGCATGCTCAGCGTAGTTGATGACATGGATAGATTTACCAGTGTGCTGGGCAAGTCCGTCAATAAACGATGATAATGGACCATTACCAGTGCCATCAATATTAATAATGTCCCCATTCATTTGTACTTGACCAGTAAAGTAGACTTCACCGCCTTTATTATTGACCGTATAATCTAACAACTCAAAACTGCCTTGCTGTAGATACGTGTCTTCAAAAGTTTGTAAGATTTCATCATTCTGCAATTCACGAGCAGCTGATTCAGCTTGCTTCTGTACCACGCCGCTGAAGTCAATTTGCATCCAGCGCGGCAAATTAAAGCCATAGTTGCGCTGCAAGATATAAGCCACACCGCCTTTACCAGACTGGCTATTGATACGTACCACATCTTGATAGCTGCGACCGATATGCGCCGGATCAATTGGCAAGTAAGCCACATCCCAAACGTTATCCGTCTCGTTTTGATGCTTTTCGTTATAATCGAGAGATTTTTTGATGGCATCCTGATGTGAGCCGCTAAAGGCGGTAAAGACCAATTCGCCGACGTATGGATGACGCGGATGTAAGGGCAAATTGTTACATTCGCTGACCACTTGTACAATTTCGCTCATGTTACTAAAATCAAGCTCTGGATCGATACCTTGACTAAACAAGTTCATCGCCATGACCATGATATCCATATTACCCGTGCGCTCACCGTTACCCAATAGCGTACCTTCGATACGATCGGCGCCCGCTAATACCCCAAGCTCTGCTGCTGCAACCGCACAGCCACGGTCATTATGTGTATGCAAGCTAATAACGACATGCTCACGCTGGGCAAGATGACGGCAGAAATACTCGACTTGGTCGGCAAAAACATTGGGCATAGACGCTTCAACCGTCGCTGGCAAGTTTAAAATCACTTCCTGCCCTTGTTGTGGTTGCCACACATCACAGACCGCATCACAGACTTCTACAGCATATTCAGTTTCTGTTTGACTAAAGCTCTCAGGTGAATATTGGAACACCCATTCCGTCTCAGGATACTGTGCCGCATACTGCTGTAATAGCTTGGCACCAGTGATGGCAATTTCTTTAATTTCAGCTTTGTCTTTACCGTAGACCTTTTCACGTTGTACACGGCACGTTGAATTATAAACATGGACAATCGCACGCTTCACGCCTTTCAATGACTCAAACGTACGGGCGATCAAATGCTCACGAGCCTGCACCAATACCTGCAAAGTCACATCGTCTGGGACGTGATTTTCTTCGATAAGTTTACGAGCAAAATCAAATTCAACCTGCGCCGCTGATGGAAAGCCAATTTCAATCTCTTTAAAACCAACCTCAACCAACGTTTTAAAAAAACGCATTTTTTGTTCGATTGTCATCGGATCAATCAGTGCTTGGTTGCCATCACGCAGATCCACACTTGCCCAAATTGGTGACTTTTCAATCGTTTTGCTCGGCCAAGTACGATCTGACAGCGATGGCGCAAAAGCAAATGGACGATACTTTTTATAATCAAAAGCAGCATTTTTGGGTGTAATCTTTGCAGTCGTTGAGGCTACAGTGCGTTTGGCTTGGTCAGACATAATCAATCCTTAGATGATATGGGAATTTATGTTTTAGCTGGACGGCTGGTGATTAGATCAATGTTTATCATACGAGATAACCAATGTTTATACCATAATAATATCAGAGTTTATGCAATAGAAATCAGCTTTCTTCTATAATATATCGCGCTATTTTAGTGAAAAAATACAATTTACTTAGTATAATTAGATGAATCCACTAACAAAGCAACAGATCATGCCGAACAGTCATCTTGATAGTCCACATTTAGCCGATATTGATGAGATCGATCGACAGCTCTTGCGCGTATTGCAAACTCAGGCACGTATGAGTATCACCGAGCTTGCCGAACGCGTCAACCTGTCAGCCACGCCTTGTGCACGCCGTATTAAACGCTTAGAAGATGCTGGTATTATCATAGGTTATCACACCAAAACGGATGCGCAAAAACTTGGCTACCCGCTCGCCGTCTTTATCGCGATTAGTATGGACCGCCATACGGCTGAACGCTTTGAGCAATTTGAGCGTAAGATTCAGAGCTTTGATGAAGTCATTAGCTGTAGCATTGTCACGGGTCGTACGGAAGACTACCTTATCAAGGTAAGGGTACGCGATATGGCACATTATGAGGAGTTTTTATTACATAGGCTCAATCGTATCGAAGGTGTCGCTCAAGTGCATACCAGTTTTGAGTTGCGAGAAATATTTAATCGTAGTGTGGTTTAAATGGTAGTCGGTGGCTGTCGACGAAACAATAGTAACAGCACCAATCCAATCATCAATCCAGCGGCGGCAACGAGTAACCCTGCATTGAAATTGTCGTCCTGCCCTGCCAATGCTACCGTCACCAATGGTCCCAAAAACTGACCCAATGCATAAGCCAAAGTTGCCAATCCTATCAGCAAATTTGAGTAAGCAGGATTGATATTTTTAATCAAAGTGAGCGTCATCGATACCATACCCACAAAGGTCAAACCTAAAATAGCAGCATTGCCGTACAAACCAATAGCGCCGTCGAACCATATGGCAGGCACATCCCAAATGCTTGTAATATCGTTAAGCCTATTAACGTTTTGATTTCACCCATTCGCTTGGCAAGTGCGCCCCACAGTGGATTTGATAACATCGCAAACACACCAACGACTAGCCAAATGAGCAATCCAGCATACGTCTGCGTCGTGAGGCGCTGTGCTGCCATGACTGGCAAAAAAGTCGCAGAGGTAATATAACCAAAGCCTGCCAGTACATAGCTCGCTGACAGCAAAGCAATAGCCTTACGATGACCAGCAATGGCCTCATACAAAGCACGCTTAAAGCTCAAATAGGTTTGATGCACTGACACGTGCTGTTTAGGATCAGTCTGCAGCGAGACGGAACCCTGTGCTTGTCTTGGTTTTACGACATAGAGTAGCCATACCAGAGGTAAACTTGTAAAGCCTGCTACCAACCAAATGACATCAAAATGATAGCCTAATATTAACAACCACCACGTCAGTATGGCAGAGGCACTGATACCGACGCCAATACCTGCATAGTGTACTGCCGACAGTACAGAGCGGCGTTCAGGACTTAAGCTTTGAATAACAAACGATGAGCTTAAAATCATCGCTACCCCGCTTGCAATACCTGCGATTAGACGAATGAGATACCATAGAGTTAATGACATATCAGGTACGACAAGTAGCATCGTTGTGACGACACTTATCATTGCCCACAGTGTCAGCGCTTGCCACGTCGAGCGCTGAGGCACAAACATGGCGATGAGGGCACCGATAAAATAACCGATGTAATTGATAGAGGCAAGCCAGCCTGCTATCGTCGTTGAAATCGACAGTTGCACCATAATATCGGGCAAGGTGGCAGTAAAGAGGAAGCGTCCATAGCCCATGACGACTGCCATGCAGTACATACCGATACAGGCAATGGCAGCTTCATTAGTAATATGAGGAAAAGCACGGCTTTTGAGAGCAGTCATCATGACAGAGCCATTTTTGCGGCAATTAGCACACAATCCTTTGTGTTAGAGCATTCAAGAGCAGCGGCAGATTAATAATCAAACATACAAGCGAAAACTACGATACGTTTACTGTTGGCGGCATGGTCACATCTGTTTCTGTGTGTCCTAGCATTTGTACGCGTTGATCACTAAACATATCCATATCAGGTGCCAGCGTACGCATAAAGCGATCAAAATATAGCATCTGCTTGGTCAATAAAGCAAAGTCACGTGGGAAATGTATGCCATGGCGCTTACCGACTTCTACAATCTCAAGCATCATCTTATTTAGCTCATCGGCTTGTTCTTTACTATTAAAAGGCACACCACTGGTAAAGGATTTGTCCTCCGCCATAATAGTCTTCATCATACGCTGCAAATCATTACCCAATGCCACTACATCGACTTTATTGCCACCATGGGTCATTTCCATATCAATCATATGGCGCGCCATCGCTTGATAGTCACTGTCCTGCATGGCTTGCATCATACCCATGCACGCACGCCAGCTTTCAGCTTTTAGTTTACCGACAATACCAAAATCCAAGAAGCCAATACGACCATCAGTTAATAGCATCAAATTGCCCGCATGCAAGTCAGCATGGAAACTGTTGCACAGCATGAGACTGGCAAACCACGTATTCAAGGTATCCGCCATGACTTGCGCAGGATCAGCACAATACTGACGCATGAGCGACTCATCTACCATAGATACGCCGTACAAGCGGCTCATGGTTAGTACACGCTTGGTCGTCAGCTCTTCATATACTTTGGGTGCTACCACGCGTGTATTACCTGATATGGCTAAGAACTGCTGAAAATCGCGGATGTTTTGTGCCTCAGCGATAAAGTCCGTCTCGGCAAGCATGCGCAGGCGAATCTCATCGATAATCGGTGCAATACTGGCAAACTTCATCGAAGGCATCAGAATCTCAAGTAACTTAGTCACCCCATGCAATACGCCCAAATCCGTTTGCATAATGGTCTCGACGTCAGGCTTTTGCACCTTTAATACGACTTCATCGCCATTATGCAACCGTGCCGCATGCACTTGAGCAATAGAGGCTGACGCTAGTGGCTTTGAGTCGATATGGGCGAACTTATCAGCGAGCGTCATACCATCAACCGCTAACTCTTCTTTCAATACCTGCTCGATATAAGCATAGGACAGTGGCGTGGTTTGATCCAAACAGCTCTGAAAAGCTTTCACATATTCGCGTGGAAACAGTGACGGCGTACTGGCGATAAACTGACCAATCTTGATATAAGTCGTGCCCAACTGCTCAAACGTTTCTTTTAATAATGTGGCATCAGGCTTTTCACCTTTTGCCACTCTCAGCGCAGATAAACCTGCCACGCTGGCTGTTTGGCGAACACGGTTCATGACATTGAAGGTATGCTTTAATAAATGCGGACGATGAATTTTCATAAAAAACAACTATGGTCATAAGAAAGGGTTTTGAGAATAGGTGATTACAAGTAATGACAAGTTACACAGCCACTAATAAACAATAACTAGTGACTACTACAGACAGGACACGCGGCATCTTGGCGATAGCCATCAGCCGTTGCTGCATCTGGCTACCATCCCATATTAATAGCTTATTTGTCAGTGGATTTTTGGTTAATCCCAAATACTGCAGGGCAGCATTCGCTTGCAAATTACCCATGATAGCAGTGGTACTCGCTAGCACACCTGAGTTGGCACACGTACGCTCATCAGCCGCTGCATCAAGTACTACCGAACCAAACACGCAGTGATAACAACCAGTGTTTAGTTGCGGCTCAAACAGCGCCAACTGACCTTGCATCGCAATCGCTGAGGCAGATAATAGCGGGATTTTATAGTGCACGCTAATACGATTGATGACATCACGCGTAGCAAAATTGTCGGTGCAGTCTAAAAGCAAATCAGGCTTGCCTGTCGCCATATCGAGCAATTCATAAGCATTGTCTTCACTCAATCTTGCAACTGTACCGCTCGCGGTAATTAAAGGATTAATACGCTCTAACATGTGCGCCGCTGTTAGCGCCTTAGGTTTACCGATATCCTCAGGTAAAAACAACGTTTGGCGCTGCAAGTTGCTGGCTTCAATGACGTCATCATCTATCAGATGAATGTGCCCAAGTCCTGCACGCACCAGCGTCTCAGAAGCAGGACAACCAAGCCCGCCTGCCCCTATCATGACCACACGAGCTGATTTTAAGCGTAGTTGAGCGTCAATATCCCAACCATCTAATAATATCTGCCTTGCATAACGCAGCAACTCTTCATCCAACAACTGCCCTTCATCTGATGTGTGCGCCATATTTATTACCAATAACCTATTATTAAAGAAGTCTACTAACAAAAATCTGATGACTTAATTTGACCCAGCGTAACACGATCATTACCACCATAATCTTGTACTGTACGCACAGATTCAAAGTCACTGTCTACAAACAACTTGCGAACGGCATCACCTTGGTCAAAACCATGTTCGATAGCCAGTAGCCCACCGACACGCAAGTATTTCGGTGCCTGTCCTACGATATGCTCTATATCGGCAAGCCCATGATTGGGGGCACTTAAGGCACTAATAGGTTCGGCTACAAGGCGTGCCAAATGCTCATCTTCCTCATCGATATAAGGAGGGTTAGACACAATCACATCAAATAATAGCTCGCCATGACTGGGCAGCTCGTCATACCAACTGCTTTGTATAAACTCAATATCAGCAACATCATTGATAGCTGCATTGTGCTGAGCAATCTTGAGCGCTGCTGGCGACATATCCACCGCAACGACTTGCCAGCTTTCTGCCTTACTGTCTGAACGCTGCGTATTTAACTCGTGAGCGAGACTAATCGCAATACAGCCTGAACCTGTCCCTAAATCCAGTAACCGTTTTGGGCTGCTGACACTGTTTGGCTGAGATTTTATCCAAGTTAATACTTGCTCAATCAGTATCTCAGTATCAGGTCGCGGAATCAACGTATGCTCATTGACCCTAAATTTTAACGACCAGAACTCTTGCTGACCAGTCAAATACGCAAGTGGCATTCCTTGCTGCATCTTGGTTACACCTGCATTGAACTCCGAAAGCTCGCTGTCTGTTAGCTGGTAACCTTCATCTGTGATTAGCGCTATCGCAGGCTTATCAACGACATACAACAGCCAATCTGTTAGCCAAAATGACGGTAGCTTGCTATTTGCAGTCTCATTCGTCAATTGCTGAATGTGCTGCTTTATTTGACGAATACTTGATGCTGTCATATATAGTTCATCACCTATTAAAATTGATTACTCAAGTTTGGTAGAAAGTTCAACTGGATCGTCATTGCTACCAATAACCACATGCTTGTCTACCAAATAAATAAGTATCAAGACAGGTATCCCAATCAAGAATGTGATTAAGAAAAAGTTGGCAAATCCAATGTTGTCTGAAATGCCACCTGAATACCCACCCAATACTTTTGGAAACAAGGTCATGAGTGATGAAAATATAGCGTACTGTACAGCGGTAAACTTAACTGAAGTAAGCGCTGATAAAAATGCAATAAAAACAGCAGTCGCAAAACCTGCTGCCAAATTATCGACAACCACGGCTAGGTACATATAATTCATATCACCAGGATGATAGGTCAATAGAATAAATAGAAGATTGGTTGTACTCGATGCTATAGCACCAATCAACATGACATGCATCATCTTCATTTTTTGAGCAACAAGGCCACCTAAAAATCCACCTGCGATCGTCATAAACAATCCCAGAAATTTGACCGCGTCAGCAATCTGAATTTTAGTAAAACCCATCTTAGCGTAGAAAACGTTTGATAGATTGCCTGCGACAATATCTGACACACGATAAAAACCTATCAACAATAGCAACAGTATTGCCTGCTTACCATAGCGACGGAAAAAATCAGCAATAGGCTCTACCCACAATCTTTTTGCCACTTCTTTTTTTGCCAGCCCGACTGATATAAGCGCATATCCCACAACCATAGCCACAGCCACACTACCCAACAATCTCACTACTTCTATCAAAAACTTTAGAAAAACACTGTCATCAGGAGCTTGGAATATTTTACCTATAAATACAAAAGCACCTATAAACGCAAAAACTGACAAGATAAATAAGAATAATATTCTAATATTGTCATCACGAGACTGTACAACTGAGTCAATTTTGTTCACTATTTTGGGTTGATTTAAAATAAAAAATATCAGTAAGAAAGGTGCGCATGCCATTACCATCAAGAAATACATATTAATCGCTGGCAAGTACTCAATAGGTATTAACGTTAAAGGCCTACTCAATACTCTGGTTGCAAAGGTGCTGACGAATACTGGCAATCCATAAATCACACCAGGGATAAGGAGAAAAGCCGCGTATATGGAAAATATTTTTAAATTTCTTTTTTGTTTATATATTTCTAATGACTGTGCTGCTGGCTCATAAATAGCAAACGTCGTTAATAAACCGACTGACATGACACCCATCATCGTATAGTAAGTATTGCGCCATGCTTCATAATTATAAAGCTCTTCAGAAGAGCCAAAATAACTTGCTAAATAAAGTGCGCCTGCGCCTGCGACAATCATGCCAATACGATAACCAGCGACATATACTGAAGACAACGTAGGTTGCAATTCAAACCCTGCCAACTCAATACGATAAGAATCAACAACGATATCCTGAGTAGCTGATGAAAAACCAAGCAAAACAGCACCAAGCGCCATAACCCAAAGGACGTTTTCAGCAACAGGGTTAACACTAGCCATCGTAAAAATAGCAACCAGTATCATCAGTTGTGACATAAACATCCATGCCCGACGCCTACCTAGCCATTTAGTTAAGAAAGGAAGTGGCATTGAATCAATCAACGGCGCCCAAATAAACTTAAACGAATAACCAAGACCTGCCCAACCAAACATTGTTATCACACCGGTTTCTAAACCCGCTTCACTAAGCCATAATGATAGACTTGAAAAAACCAACAGAATAGGTACACCTGCTGAAAATCCAAGAAATAACATAATCATCACACGAATATCTGAAAAAGATTTCAATGCATCAGACCATGATTTTTTGACAGCTGGTTGATTGGGTGGCACAGATTTGACAGCAGACATAATCGCTCACTAGCACTTAAGAAAAAGAACACAACCGCGCACAATTTTATCAATCATTAGCATCATCTATCGGTAACTGACATTGATAAATAGCACTGATAAACGGGATCGATAAAAATTGCTTAACGTTGCACAAATACAGCCATTACAACAAAATTGAATTATGGTACTTGAGAACGCTGACCTTGACTAGACATTCTAACGATATTTTTGCATTAACCTTTCTTTCTACTGGTTAATAAAACCTAGCTTATAGACTAGGGTTTGCTTTCATATTAAGAATGGGTATAAAAACAAGGAAAATCTCGCATTTTGCATCATAACCATTTTATACAAACCCCTTTCTTTTGTGATTAGCCCATCATCATCCTGATAAGTCATTAATAATTAATGCTTTAATAACCAGAACTTCTTGCTACATTCTTACTTTTATATATTTAAAAAACATAATTTTATTAGATATACCATTTATTTTATAAAACAATGTGTTTGTATAAATTGCTTCCCTAAATCAATCATTATTCTATATGCTAGAGATAACAGATAATTTTTGCAAACAATAGTAAATAATACCCTCGATTGCCATTGATCTGATTACTGCCTAGGAGCCACATGATGACTAACTCAAACTCAACATCAGATGCTGCAAGTAACACCACTTATAATAAAGGAGATGGTCATGGACCAACCATTCATAGTGAAAATGTAGATACTTCGCACGAGCCACAACGTCCAAGCATGGGTGGCTGTCCTGTCATGCACCAAGCACATACTACGAACGCCTCGGCAGCAACCGACTGGTGGCCGAATAGCTTAAATTTAGATATCTTGCATCAGCAGGATCACAAAACCAATCCAATGGATCCTGACTTTGATTATGCAGCAGCCTTTAAGCAATTAGATTTAGAAGCCGTCAAGCAAGATTTAAAAAATCTAATAACTGAGTCACAAGCATGGTGGCCAGCAGATTGGGGTCATTATGGTGGGTTGATGATTCGTATGGCTTGGCATTCTGCCGGTACTTATCGACGCTCCGACGGCCGCGGTGGTTCTAACACTGGTAATCAACGCTTTGCACCATTAAACAGTTGGCCGGACAATGTCAACTTGGACAAAGCACGTCGTCTATTATGGCCAATCAAGAAAAAGTATGGTAACAAACTTTCTTGGGCAGATTTGATGATACTAGCGGGTAATATGGCTTATGAATCTATGGGCTTTAAGACGTTAGGTTTCGCTGGTGGACGTACCGATATTTGGCATCCAGAAAAAGATATCTATTGGGGTTCTGAGCGTGAATGGCTGGCGGCTACCAAAAATCGTTATGAAGATGATAATCAGCGTGAATCACTAGAAAACCCTTTAGCAGCGGTACAGATGGGCTTGATTTATGTCAACCCTGAAGGTGTCGATGGCAACCCTGATCCAATCAAAACAGCACAAGACATCCGCACCACTTTTGGTCGTATGTCAATGAATGATGAAGAAACGGTCGCCTTGACGGCTGGTGGTCACACGGTTGGTAAATGTCATGGTAATGGTGATGCCACCTTATTAGAAGATGAGCCAGAAGCGGCTGACATCAAAGAGCAAGGTCTAGGTTGGCGCAATCCTAAAGGTACAGGTAATGCTGGCGACACCGTCTCAAGTGGTATCGAGGGCGCATGGACCACGCATCCAACCAATGGGATTATGAATATTTCGAGTTATTGCTAAATCATGAGTGGGCACTGACTAAGAGTCCTGCTGGTGCTTGGCAATGGGAACCTATCGATATCAAGGAAGAGGATCGCCCTTTAGATGCACATGATCCAAGTGTACGCCGCAACCCAATCATGACCGATGCTGATATGGCAATGATTAAAGACCCTGCTTATCGTAAAATTTCAGAGAACTTTCATCAAAATCCAGAATATTTCGATGAAGTATTTGCAAAAGCTTGGTTTAAGCTTACCCATCGTGATTTGGGGCCAAAATCTCGCTATTTAGGGGCGGATGTGCCAAGCGAGGACTTCACTTGGCAGGATCCAATTCCACAAGGCAATGTTAATCTGAGCGCTGATGATATTGCGATCTTAAAAGCACAGATACTAGGCAGTGGTATCGACCATCGCGAATTTATTATTACCGCTTGGGATAGCGCTCGTACATTCCGCGCCTCAGACTATCGCGGCGGCGCCAATGGTGCACGCATTCGTTTAGCCCCGCAAAAAGACTGGCTAGGTAATGAGCCTGAGCAATTGGCTCGCGTACTTGAGGCGCTCACTGCCATCCAGACGAACTTTGATAAAGACGTCAGCATCGCGGATTTAGTGGTACTCGCTGGTAACACCGCCATTGAAAAAGCAGCAGCTAATGCAGGTGTTCAAATTGAAGTGCCATTCGATGCGGGTCGTGGCGATGCGAGCGATGAGATGACTGACACAGAAAGCTTCTCTGATTTAGAGCCACGACATGATGGCTACCGTAATTGGATCAAAGGCAGCTATGCCATATCACCTGAAGAGATGCTATTAGATCGTACTCAGCTGATGGGCTTGACTGCACCTGAAATGGTCGTTTTAATCGGTGGTATGCGTGTCTTGGATACCAACTACGCTCAGAGCCAACAAGGGGTCTTTACTGGGTGTGCTGGGACACTTAGCAATGACTTCTTTGTGAACTTGACGGACATGAGCTATTCTTGGCATCCCGTTAAGACAGACGATAATGGCGCCCCTGCCCTCTATGAAGTACGTGAGCGTGCTACTGGCACTGTAAAATGGCAAGCCAGCCGCGTAGACCTAGTGTTTGGCTCAAACTCCATACTACGCGCTTACGCTGAGCTTTACGCACAAGACGATAACCTAGAAAAATTCGTTCATGACTTTGTAAAGGCTTGGAATAAAGTGATGAATGCGGATCGCTTTCGCTAAAACCCACTGAAATAGATACGCCTTTATCTTAAAAAAGCCCTCTTTAATCGAGGGCTTTTTTATTGTAATGGTTTACTTCTAGCAAAGGACAAACGACTTATTCTATATTCCAAATAAATATAAATAGATAACCATTAAGTATATACAAGAATAAACACTTTGTTTTACACTACCTGCTTACTGCATATTTGTACATTTTCACTTTTGTATACAGACAGGGTTTGTATATTTATACAATAGGATTTAGTTATGGCAATCGACGTAGTGGTCAATCAGCGGCATTTACAGATTCAACTTAAGCAGTTGGAGACAGTATGGCATACGGTGATTAATGGCTATAACTTAAGTCAGGCGGCGACCGTACTGCACACCAGCCAATCTAGCCTATCAAAACATATTGCGGCACTTGAAAATCAGCTCAAAACGGAAGTATTCGTCCGTCAAGGCAAACGCCTAACGGGTCTTACGACCATGGGCACAGCACTAATGCCGCATATCGAATCTATCTTCGCCGAGATCCGTACGATTGAAAATCTTAGTCTTGATTTTAATAATCCGAATATTGGCACGCTGACGATTGCCACCACTCACACGCAAGCGCGATATGTATTGCCGCAAGTCGTCAAAGAGTTTAAAGAGCGTTTCCCCAAAGTCAACCTGATACTACAACAAGCGGATCCAGAGACCATCGCGCAGATGGTCATTCGCGGGCAGGCAGACATTGGCATTGCAACCGAGTCTTTACTTCATAACAATTATTTACGCTGCTATCGCTATTATGACTGGACGCATCGCGTCATTGTGCCAAGCGATCACGAACTGGCCAATTACGAGTCTGTGGATTTGCGACCCTCGCCAGCTATCCGATTGTGACCTACCACGGTGGCTTTACGGGGCGCGGTGCGATTGACAAAACTTTTGAAGAAGCAGGATTGGAGCCAGATATCGTACTAGCAGCACTCGATGCTGATGTAATCAGTACTTATGTAGGACTGGGCTTGGGTATCGGCATTATTGCAGAGATGGCGTTTGAACCGAGTCACTATCAAAATTTAACTGCGATACCTGTAGATCACTTTGGGCGCTTCACCAGTTGGATGGCGGTACGTGATGATGCGGAAATTCGTCAGTATGGTCGGGCATTTATGGAACTGTGTCAAAAACAATTTAGCCAGTAAAGAACCATTTATTCATATTTTCACTAAACGTCAATGGCATCGTTATCAACAGATAATGATGTCATTTTCTATTCTCATTTCTACTCAAAATCGACTGCCGCGCATGTGATTCTTATAACGCTACCCCATTATTAAGATTTGTTATCGTCTTAACTTATAACCTTTATATTCAATAGAACCGCCCCATTATATGAACTATTGAACGACTAGTTACAGCAATATTGAATTAGCACTAGATTCTTGAGGTGCTGGTTTATCCTTGCTGTCGCTAGTCTCTTTTATAACTAGAATCAAATACCAATATAACCATATAACCATGTCGCTGAAAGACGGCATCATAAAAACAGGTGATTTATGAGTAACGCTATTCCCTTATCCTTTTTAGATCTAGCACCCGTGCCTGAAGGTAAAACCATCGCTGAAGGCATTGCCCAAACGGTTGAGACAGCACAGCAAGCAGAAAAAGTCGGCTTAAACCGTTATTGGATGGCAGAGCATCACAATATGCCGGGCATCGCCAGCGCAGCGACGTCAGTACTACTAGCGCATATCGGCAGCCAAACCAAGCATATACGTATTGGTGCTGGTGGTGTGATGCTTCCGAACCATGCACCGCTCGTCATCGCTGAGCAATTTGGCACTTTGCAGGCATTATATGGTGATCGCATAGATTTAGGCTGGGTCGTGCGCCGGGTACTGATGGCGCAACCTTTCAGGCACTACGCCGTCAGATGCAAGATGCTGATCGCTTTCCGCAAGACGTCCAAGAATTGATGTACTTTTTAGGGAACGGTACAGATAATAGCCCAGTACAGGCATTTCCTGGGGCAAAATCAAACGTTCCTATCTGGATATTAGGCTCTTCTCTTTTTGGGGCTACGTTAGCGGCGCATCTAGGACTTCCTTATGTGTTTGCCTCACACTTTGCACCGCAAATGCTTGGGCAAGCGATTACAGCTTATCGTGAACAGTTCAGACCATCAGCTATTTAGATAAGCCTTATGTCATGCTGGCAGCCAATTTATTACTCGCCGATGACGATGCTACTGCACAGTATCATTTTACCTCTGCGCAGCAAAGTTTCGTACGCTTGCGCCGTGGTGAAACAGGTCAAATGCCGAAACCTACTCATGATATGGACAGTATCTGGAGCCCTGCTGAAAAAATGATGGTGGATAGCGCATTATCAGTGTCATTCATCGGTTCTGTGGAAACTGTCAAACCGAAACTGGCGGCATTCCTTGCTCAGCATGAGCCAGACGAGCTGATTGTGACGGCTAACGTTTACGATCAGGCAGCGCGCATGCGTTCACTGGAACTTACACCTGAGTTAAATTTATTTACTTTACAATGAAATCAGACACTTGCATAATTATTGATAAACCTTAGCTGGATGTTTGACATGGATGCAACTCCTATTATCGGTGCCTCACTGCTTATCGGTGCCTCACTGCTTATCGGTTCATCAATATTTATGTACATTGTGGCTTTTCTGGCGGTGATGGCTGTCGGTGGTTATTTGACCTACCGCACCAGTCCAAAACGTAAGCAGCGGCGCGAAGACAAACGTAATAAAGACAATCCAAATTAATAACCGCTCTAAAAATATGCTAGGGGCGTATTAGTTGAACGTTTAAAGCAATGTAAAAAGCTCTCTTTTCTTATTTAGAAAGAGGGCTTTTTTGGCTTGCTACATAAGAAAAATACAGCAATCTTTACGTACGGTCACTATAAATGGCATTACCATTCAATTGACGAGCCAAGATTTTTTTGTGCGGCTTGTTGTGCGACATATAGAGCGACTGCTGCATCAAAACTGGCTGCACCAACCGATTTAAATAACGTAACACCATGATTAGATTTAGCGGTTTTTTCTTGTAGCGCCCCTGTGACTAGCGCTTGTAAGTCACCACTGAGGTCGTCCCATGTCCATGCGCAATCGACACTATCGTGAGCTTGGATTAAATCGCCCGCTTCATGACGACTGCCAACCAAATCATCGACAACGACCATGCGACTGTTTGCAATGACATCATTGCTTATCTCTTTCATTGAAGGCTGATAGGCACCTACTGCGTTGATGTGTACATTAGATTTAATATGGTTGAGATCAAACAAACCTTCTGTTGCGCGGGTTGCGACATTGATAACATCTGCATCACGGATAGCATCATTGATATTTTCGCAAACCGTTATAGTAACGTCCCATTGCGGATAATCACGAGTAAATTTCACTTTGAAAATCTCAGCGCCTTCCCTGCTTCTATTCCATAAATATACTTTTTTAATCTCAGGACGTACTGTCATTACCGCATGTAATTGCTCATAAGCCATGCCACCACAACCGACCACCGCCACACTTTGACAGTCAGCGCTTGCCATATATTTGGTCGCAATGCCTGACAATGCCGCCGTACGCACTTGAGTAATATAAATCCCATCCATAATTGCCAATATCTCACCAGTATCATTGTTTGACACGGTAATAATCGCCGTTGTGGTTGGTAAATTTCGGCTCGGATTATCAGGACAAATGGTGACCAATTTTACGGCGGTATACTCGTTCTTACCATCATAAATCGTCGCAGGCATTGATAAATGCGAACCTGAGCGATGAGTGTCATCTTCACTAAAAGTTTCAATGACCAAACGTTCAGGCGCTTTGATCCAGTTGGGGTGCGCTGCCTGTTGATGTAACAATGCTTCTATCGCCCCAATGGCAGATTGCATATTGAGATGTTCGGTCACGATTGCTTTGTTTAGTAATTGCAATTTGAGTACTCCTATTTATAGATTTATTATTAGAACATGTTTTATCACACCAAAACAGCTACTACATTAATCCTAACCCGCGTAATATTGCCGCACCAATAGCCATTCCAAACATACCTACCACGGTGGTAAAAGCCAAAATATTAGCAGCTAACACATCATTGCCACCCATGGCTTTTGCCATTACATAGCTGGCGGCGGCTGTTGGTGAAGCTGCCATCAAAAACAACACACCCATATGCACACCTGATAGACCAAATCCCAATCCAATAGCGATGGCAATCAATGGAGCAACAACAATACGTCCGATACTCGCCTGCATGGACAGCCCTGAAGGGTGCAACATCGACTTCAAATCAATACTGGCACCGGCGCAAATCAATGCTAAGGCAATGCCACTGCGGCCAGTAAATCACCAGTCGTATGAATCACACCTGTAATAGGCGGCAGCGGTGACGCCTTATAAGCAAATGCTGCTACCAGTGCGATAATCAGTGGGTTGGTAAATAGTTTTTTGAGAATCATGGTACTGCGACTGAGCCAAGTATCATCCACACTTTTGGACACACGGCTGAGAGTGATAACCGCTAAGATATTAAACAGTATCGTCACCACACCCATATAGACAGCGCCGATGCTTAAGCCACGTTCTCCGTAGGCATTAGCAACCGTTGCCAGTCCAATAATAGCCATATTACTCCGAAATATTCCTTGTACAAACACCCCTTGATCAGCCGGTTTGCTCACAAAATATTTGGCGTAAATTTCTGCACCTATAAACAAGATGAATGTCACCAGAATACCAGCCACTATCAGCGTGATTTGTTTGCTGTAATCGACATCACTATCAACGACGCTAAAAAAAAGCAAACAGGGTAAACAATAATTAAAGACAAAGCTCGATGCTTGATCAATAAAAGTCTGGCTCGCCTCACCGCGTCTCTGCATAAAAAAACCCAACCACATTAAGGCAAGGTTGGGCAAGACAATGGTAATAGCAAAGACAATAGCATCAATCATAAATAGGCTCAGTTCGTTGACAAGCCCATCATGATATGGACATCAGCGAGATAAATTAACAAGTAATCATTAAGTTTTCTAGCCTAGTATAGAGACAAAATAGCAAGTAAGACAAGCGCCTGCTCTATTTTCTTTTAACAGCGGCTGTATTTTTAATAAACAAAAGCCCATAACGATATACCGTTATGCTTTTGTTATAGTACTTATACTACTATTATGAATCTAACGCGGCTTTTGCTTTTTTCTGTTTTTTCACCGTCATAGCTAATAATTGAATGGCAGCAGGCGTCACACCGCTCACGCGTCCCGCTTGGGCGAGCGTCGCAGGACGTATTTGCGTCAATTTCTGTACAATCTCATTTGATAAGCCTGATACTACGCTATAATCAAAGTCCAGTGGCAACGCTGTATTTTCTAGGCGCTTCATCTGATCAATGTCTTCTTGCTGACGGTCAATATAGCCTGCGTACTTCACAGAGATTTCTATCTGCTCACCCACTTGGCATCTACTTGCGAATCAGTGATGGCAGCGATATCAGCAAAATGAATCTGCGGACGCTTGAGCAAATCAAAAGCAGTCGATTCTTTTGACAGCACCTCGCCCGTTTGCTCTGTGACTTTTTTGCCCAACGTATTGGCAGGGGTTGCCCACATATCTTTAAGACGTGAGGTCTCTGTGGCAATGGCTTCCATTTTTTCTTGATAAGCCTGCCAGCGCACATCATCTACTAGACCAAGCTTGCGACCCGTCTCAGTTAGGCGTTGATCTGCATTGTCTTCACGTAATAGTAGACGATATTCTGCGCGGCTCGTAAACATACGATATGGCTCAGTCGTACCATGGGTAATCAAATCATCAACGAGCACGCCAAGATAGGCTTCATCACGGCGCGGTGTCCACGTTTCAAACTCACTATTATTAGTCGTAACCAATGCCGCATTAGTACCTGCTAGCAAACCCTGTACGCCAGCCTCTTCGTAGCCAGTCGTACCGTTAATCTGACCAGCAAAATATAAGCGATCGATAGATTTGGTCTCTAGCGTTGGCTTTAGATTTTGCGGATCAAAATAATCATACTCAATGGCATAGCCTGGACGGGTAATGTGCGCATTCTCTAAGCCTTTCATACTATGAATAAACTCTAACTGCACATCAAATGGCAAACTGGTTGAGATACCATTTGGATATAGCTCATGCGTGGTCAAACCTTCTGGCTCGATAAATATCTGATGGCTGTCTTTATCCGCAAAACGGTGAATCTTATCTTCGATAGATGGGCAATAACGTGGACCCACGCCTTCGATTTTGCCAGAGAACATCGGCGAACGGTCTAAGTTCTCACGGATGATGTCATGAGTACGCGCATTGGTGTGCGTGATATAGCAATTGACCTGCTCTGGATGCATAGACACATCACCCATATAACTCATAACAGGTAGCGGCGTGTCGCCGGGCTGTACGGTCATCACACTAAAGTCAACGCTACGCGCATCGATACGTGCCGGCGTGCCTGTCTTTAAACGACCAACTGGCAGCTTAAGCTCACGCAAACGATCGGCCAACTTGATAGATGGCTGATCTCCTGCGCGGCCGCCATTTGAGTTCTCTAAACCGATATGAATCACACCGCCCAAGAAAGTCCCTGAGGTCAGTACCACGGTTTCAGTCTTAAAAATAATACCTGTTGAGGTGACCACTGCCGTTGCACGGCCATTCTCGACCAAGATATCATCAGCAGCTTGCTGAAATAGATCTAGGTTTGGCTGGTTCTCTAAGGTATGGCGAATAGAGGCCTTATAAAGAATCCGATCCGCTTGCGCACGTGTGGCACGAACCGCCGCGCCTTTACGGCTGTTTAACACGCGAAACTGGATACCCGATTTGTCCGTCGCTAGCGCCATCGCCCCACCAAGTGCATCAATCTCACGCACCAGATGGGATTTGCCGATACCACCAATTGCAGGGTTACAGCTCATCTGCCCGAGCGTCTCAATATTATGTGTCAACAGCAAGGTCTGCGCGCCCATACGTGCGGCTGCCAAAGCAGCTTCTGTGCCAGCATGACCACCACCGATCACTACCACGTCGTAATTTTTTGGGTATTGCATATACGCCTCACTTGACTCATAACGCTGCTTTTAGCCAAAAACTATCATTACCAGAATTTTATGGCTAAATAGCATGGTCATCAGCAAATAAACGTCAGTCGGATTTAAAAAGTTAACGACTTGGAAAAGCCGCTAGATATTGAATTGCTAACCCATCATTATAACAATTTTTTGATGCTTAAAAAACGCCGCAGTAGAAACTATTTACATTAAGTGTTAAGCATCATTGTTAAACTTAGTAACTAGTAACTTAATAATTAGCGCCTAATTACCAGGCTCAGCGGTACGATTTGATCTGATTGACCACTGCTCAGCATATGCTGACTGCCATAACCTTCTGGATTGATCTGTAAATAAGCATTCATCAAGCCAATAGCATCGCCATCATTACTGGCCAAAATTTGCTCTTTAATCGTGTCCACTGGCGGTAGCAGCAAGTTTTTTAGCAATGCCAAACGCTGCTGGTTATCGCCTTTATTAACGACCATCTCGATAAGTTGACGCGCATCGATGGGTAAATCTGGCGTATTCTGTGCCAATAATGCCAAATGATAAGCGCCCGCAGAATCTTGATCCGCAACGATACGCTGCTCAATCGCAATATAAGTGGCTTCTGTTGCGCCGCCTGCCACGCTAAGCTGATGAATACATTTCAGCGCTGAATGTGGCTCATTGCCAGCAATTTCAATGATACGCGTGGATTCATTTTTTAAATGCTCACGGCGTTTTTCGATTACCGCTTGCTCAGCAGCTTCTTTTTGCACGTCCGGCTGTTCCGTTGCTTGACTATTCATAAAGCTCTCTCACTCGTATGATAATTATTATTTATATCGCTGATATCTTGCACACTATATGGGGGTAAATTCGATAAAAACAACGAAGCCTAAAAACACTAAAGCGTAAAGACACTAAAAAACCCAAATAGCCATTAACTGACCATTTGGGTTTACTGTGCTTTATCTTATCAAGTTTATTTGAATATCAAAGACATCCAAAGCATACTATCAAGTATTAAGCAGCAGGGCTGTTTGCTTCAACCAATGGCTTAAGCTCGCCTGATTGATACATTTGCAAAATAATGTCTGATCCGCCCATCAATTCGCCGTCAATCCACAACTGTGGAAAAGTCGGCCAATTGGCGACTTTTGGCAAAGTAGCACGGATTTCTGGGTTTTCTAAAATATTTACAAACGCAAATGGGCGACCGATTTGAGTAAGCACTTCAATCGATTTAGCAGAAAAACCACACTGCGGAAATTGCGGCGTTCCTTTCATGTAAATAATAACTTTATTGTCACGGATTTGATCACGGATCAATTGTTCAACGTCGTTTGCAGCAGTATTTGGGGTTTGCTCACTCATAAAAGCTCCTATTGATAAAGCGGTTCATTGAAAACAGTGATTGATATTACAAAATGATTGAGAAAAGAGATGGCTGATACATGGGGCAAGCGCCACGGTATTACAAGTACAACTCTATAGACTATATATATAAAATCTGCGCGCAACTGACCAAGTCAATATGACTCGGAGTGCTCAAGCAGCGATGACACCCGATCCAAGCTATCTAGATTCGACAACATTAGGGACTAATAATACCACGGCATTGGCCATAATGCCCTCTTGCCGACCGGTAAAGCCTAACTTTTCAGTGGTGGTGGCTTTAACGCTGATATTATTAACCGCCGTCTGCAAATCACTGGCAATATTATCACGCATAGCTTGACTGTGCGGTGCCAGCTTTGGACGCTCACACATCACAGTGATATCAGCGTTGCCTAGACTATAACCAGCCTCTTGCACTTTACTGTAGACATAACGTAGCAGCACCCGCGAATCCAACCCTGCATGGGCGGCATCTGTATCAGGAAAATGCTGACCGATATCGCCAAGCGCCAATGCGCCAAGCAGTGCATCAGCAAGCGCATGCAGCACCACATCTCCATCAGAGTGTGCCAGCAAGCTGTGCGTGTGTTCAATAGGCACACCTGCTAGCACCACATATTGCTGCTGCTGACCATTATTGTGAAAAGCGTGAACGTCGATACCTTGACCAATTTTTATCATTATTATTCCAAGATGAGTGAAACGTGATTAAAATAATTCAAAACCACTATCTAAATTTCTAAAGCGATTTTACTAATGCCTAGACACCATCGGTCGCCACCAGTTTCAATTAACTGGTATAATATGACGTTTATTTTATCATAATACCAGATCCAAAAGATAAGCTGACGTCGTTCTGCTGAGACTACCTATTGTAGCAATGGCATAATTTTTGGCGTCAATATCTATTTTGGAGAACGTACAAATAGTTGAGCCGCTTTATGTCAGCCATACAAGATACCTCAAGCATAGCCGTTTCTGAGTCTTTTACGCCTCATCGTCCATTAACACTTGCCGATATCGAAAATCCTAGCGCCAAGCACGTGATTGTCGGTATGTCAGGTGGCGTTGATTCTTCTGTATCAGCCGTTTTACTTCAACAAGCAGGCTTTAAAGTCGAAGGTCTGTTTATGAAGAACTGGGAAGAAGATGACGGCACCGAATACTGTACGGCAATGGATGATTTAGCGGACGCACAAGCGGTATGTGACAAAATCGGTATGAAGCTACATACGGCCAATTTTGCCATGGAATATTGGGATCGGGTTTTTGAGCATTTTTTAGCAGAATACAAAGCAGGTCGTACGCCCAATCCAGATATTTTGTGCAACAAAGAAATCAAGTTTAAAGCGTTTTTAGACTATGCTTTGACGCTGGGTGCAGATTATATCGCCACCGGTCACTACACGCGCCGTAGTATGAACTATACGAATGCTAATGGCACTGAGGTTGCGCAGCTATTACGCGGGCTTGATAACAATAAAGACCAAAGTTACTTTTTACATGCGGTTGGCGGCGATAAAATCGCTAAGACGCTGTTCCCAGTCGGTGAGCTTGAAAAGCCAGTGGTTCGTCAAATCGCTGAAGAACATGATCTTATTACCGCCAATAAAAAAGATTCAACGGGTATTTGCTTTATTGGTGAACGCCGCTTTAAAGACTTTTTACAACAGTACTTGCCCGCTCAAAAAGGCGATATCGTCACGGATGATGGTCACATTATCGGTCAACACGATGGTTTAATGTATTATACGTTAGGTCAGCGTGGTGGTATTGGTATCGGCGGTGTCAAAGATCGCCCAGAAGAGCCTTGGTTTGTATTGGCAAAAGACTTGGACAATAACCGTTTGATCGTTGGACAAGGTCATGAGCATCCCATGATGCTGAGTAATGAGCTGCAAGCTTATAAGCTCGATTGGGTCGATGGTTTACCGGCTGCAGATATATTTAGCGAAGACGGCTTACGTTGTATGGCAAAATCGCGCTACCGTCAGCCAGACCAAGCGTGCCGAGTGTTTGCTCTTGATGATAAAGGTTTAGAAGTACGAGTGATATTTGATGCGCCGCAACGGGCAGTGACGCCCGGTCAATCAGCAGTATTTTATATCGATGAGGTTTGTTTGGGCGGCGGTGTCATTGCCTCTATTGACGCGCCTTGCGGGATTTGACATCTCAGTTAACATCAATTAATACAATGATTTGTCTTTTTTTAGGATACTGAATGACCGCTCGCCTTTTTGCCTTGCTGAATATCTCATTTTCTTGTTCGATATGGCTGAAGCGAGGTCTTACGCTTACTTTCATTACTGCGTCATTTAGTGCACAGTCAGCACCAGCAGAGATGGGTAGTATTACGGTTACCAGCTCTAATGCTTCGACTGGTAGTGCTTCTGGCACCTATATCGCAGCAGGTTCTGGTGCTACTGGTCGTTTTACTTTGGTTCGCAATGAAAATATTGGTTATAACAGTAATGCTGAGATAACACCATCTAGTGGTACGCGCACCAATGGTATTGAGATCAGGAATGATTCTAATACTAGTGTTGATAGAGATAAGTTCAAGTACACTTTTACTATTACGCCTAATGATAACGCCTCTATACATACCATAAAGATTGGTCAAGCCAGCTATTCAATGGGTGGTAACTCAGAAATTGCACGTCAAACATTAAATTTTACCCAAAATAGTCAAATTAGTATACCTGCGCAAGCCACTATCAAAAACAACCCAGATGTCCCCTATTACTATAATGCAATGGGCGACTACTTTATGGGCAGCAAAGTCAATAGTACCCAGCTGAATTCACAAAATGCTGTGTTCAACCCGCAGCTGCGTACCGATAGCTCAAATGTGAATGGTAGTGGTTTATATTATTATAATATTACTAATCTAGCGGGTGTTACTGGTAGCCAAAACCCATATACACCTACCTTGAATACGAATAAACAAGTAAGCCTCAATTCAAATAACGGGGTTTTACCACCGACGCCAACTTTTGAAAATATTATTAAAAGTATCAATAATGGCAGCACGTATTCTGCACTATCACCTAATACCGCTATTTCCAATGGTGGTACTTATGTCAGTTATGGCATTGAAAATAGTCAAAGCAATTACGTTGTCGCGGTAAGAAATGCGAACGCCGTGACTTTGACTTATGAAGGCATTATGAATGGTAATATCGGCATTGCGCGTAACGTAGTCGGTGAAACCTATAACGAATGGATCAGCTTTGGGGTAGAAAGTGAACCGTTTAATTACGTCTTTTCAGGCACTGTATTCAATGATAATGGCGGTATAAACGATAGCGACATCAATGTCAAAAAAGATAACGCTACGATAGACAGCGGTATATATAACAATACCAACTTCTTCAATGGTACTTTTGACTCTGCTGAAAGTGGTATTGCAGGTAGCACAGTCAAGCTGGTTGACTGTACAACTAATGCGCCTCTTGAAACTATCAATATTCCTACTAATATTGTCGGTAAATATGAGATTAAAATACCTATCGCTTCTCTAACTGGCAAAAGTACTGTCTGCCTGATTGAAGAAAATAGTGGTAGCACTTATCCCATTCGTACTACTAATGAAAAAACGGTTATTTCCTTGACTACTAACAAGTATAACTATGAAAATAATAACTTTGGCAGAGTGATTGATAAAAACTCAGCTTTAGTCCTTGAAAAAGAACAAGCACTTAACGATTGCAAAATCTCCTCATTGTTACCAAATCTAGAAAACAAGCTTGCCTATAGTAAAGCCGCCTTATCTGAAGTAACTCCAGGACAATGTATTGCCTACAAAATTACTGCGACCAATCGAGCCAACCTTAGTATCAATCACTTTGTTCTACAAGATGTTTTGCAAGAAAAAAATGTGAATGGCGCGATAGTGACGTCAAAACTTGCGAATCCAATCCACCAAGCAAGCGAATATGCCGCAGACAGTGTCGCTATCGGCAATAACGGTACTGTCAAAGCGGTAACCTCAATTTTAGATCCAAGGACAAAACGTAGTTTTTACTTTAATACTAAGTATGGCACCACACACTCTAATACACCCGATACCCCTTAATAATAGCGTTATATGCATATTTTGGTTTTATCAACGGCTACATTTGCTACACTACCCGTATTTTTTTGACCACAGTCTTATATGATGTGTTCATTTGTGTGATTTCACAGTTTTCATCACTTTTACTTTTTTAATTTAAAGGCATTATTATGAACTTACTTACCGCACTCTCCCCAATCGATGGTCGTTACGCCTCTAAAGCTGACAGCTTGCGTCCTTATTTATCAGAATTTGGTCTCATTAAAGCCCGCGTCACTGTCGAGATTCGCTGGTTACAGTCATTGGCAGATAACAACGCGATTGGTGAATTGGCAGCATTTGATACCGATACCAATGCCTTTTTAAACAGTATCGTTGACAACTTTAGTGAAGCAGATGCCCAAGCCATCAAAGACATCGAAGCGACGACCAATCATGATGTAAAAGCAGTCGAGTACTTCATCAAAGACAAGTTCCGTGGTCAGGCAGCGCTTGAGGATTCATTAGAATTCATTCATTTTGCGTGTACCAGTGAAGATATCAACAACTTGTCTTATGCGTTAATGCTAAAAGACAGCCGCGAGATTGTGGTTGCGAAAATGCAGCAATTGACTGATAGCATCGTTGATTTGGCGACTGCTCATGCTGATCAACCCATGTTATCACGCACCCATGGTCAAACCGCTAGCCCAACAACGCTAGGCAAAGAAATGGCAAACGTCGCTTATCGCCTAGCCCGTCAAATCAAACAAGTCGGTCAAGTAGATCTATTAGGTAAAATCAATGGCGCGGTTGGTAACTATAACGCTCATTACGCCTCATATCCTGACGTTGATTGGCAGACTCATGCAGAACGCTTCATTGATGAAAGTCTTGAGCTGACTTTTAACCCTTATACCACGCAAATTGAGCCGCATGATTATATCGCTGAGCTATTTGATGCAGTCAAACGCTTTAACACCATCTTAATCGATTTTAATCGTGATATTTGGCAATACATTAGCTTAGGCTATTTTAAGCAGCGCCTAAAAGATGGCGAAGTTGGTTCTTCTACTATGCCGCATAAAGTGAACCCGATTGATTTTGAAAACTCTGAAGGTAACTTGGGCGTTGCTAATGCGATGCTTGCTCATTTGGGTGAAAAACTGCCAATTTCGCGTATGCAGCGCGATTTATCAGACTCTACCGTACTTCGTAATATCGGTGTTGGTCTGGCGCAAAGTATGATTGCATTTGATGCTTGCTTAAAAGGCGTGAGCAAACTTGAATTGAATGCGCAGCGCTTAAACGATGATTTGGATAATGCACAAGAAGTATTGGCAGAGCCGATTCAAACCGTCATGCGCCGCTACCGTGTTGAAAACCCATATGAGAAGCTTAAAGCGCTGACTCGTGGTAACGCCATGACTCGCGAAGCCATGCTGACATTCGTTGAAAGTGATGAGCTATCTGCGGTGAGCGATGCGGATAAAGCGCGCCTACGTGAGATGACGCCAGCCACTTATATCGGTAATGCGGCGGAGCAAGCGCGCACGATTAAAGAGTGGATTGCTAAGATTTAACTGGTAACAATCTTATCTTTATAAAATGTAAAAAAGATATAAACGAGCATTCATTTATATCTTTTTAGAAAACCTTACTCTAAACACTATGATTTTTTAAATACATAGTTAATGGGTGAGGTTTTATTCTTTATCCTCTTTATCTTTTTTATCACTACTATCACCCGGTATGATCGCTTTGGTAACAGCAACAGTACCTTTGACGACGCCTTTAGTGGTTTTGTAGGCGACTTTTACAGGTACAGTGACGATTTTATGCACACAAGCTTGCAGCATAAATATACTGGCGATGATGACGATAAATTGTAATTTTTTCATAAATTTCCTACGGATAATGAGAGGCACTGATGGCTATATTTTGACCATCAGCTAGACGCTAATCATAAACCAATACACGTCAGCTATAAAGCACTGTTCTAGTTTTATATTCTGTTGACCTTGATATCCTTTCTACTTAAACACACGGATCTACCCATGACTTCTATACCGCTTTGTTTACCCGACTCTATTACGCCTGAGCAATTTTTAAGCGAATACTGGCAAAAAAAGCCACTCTTAATTAAACAAGGCTTACCACAGCTAATTGGCATGTTTGAACCTGACGACATGCTTGGTCTAGCCCTAGAAGAAGACGCCTCGGTGCGCTTACTAACTCAAGCAGCAAGTAAAAAAGAAGGTCAGGCGCAGTGGCAACTCAAGAAAAGCCCATTGACTGAAACTGATTTCGATAACTTACCTGAGCAATGGACGGTATTGGTACAGAATATGGAACAGTGGTCACCTGAGCTTGGTCAATTGTGGCAAACCTTTGACTTTATTCCACAATGGCAACGTGATGACATCATGGTTTCTTATGCGCCAAAAGGTGGCTCAGTCGGCAAACACTATGACGATTATGATGTGTTTCTTGCGCAAGGCTACGGCACTAGACGTTGGCAACTGGGCAAATTCTGTGATAAAAATACCGAGTTCGTCGCCGATGAGCCGATTCGCCTCTTTGATGACATGGGTGAGATTATTTTTGATGAGATATTAGAAGAGGGTGACGTGCTTTACGTACCACCGAAGCTTTCGCATTTTGGTGTGGCACAAGACGATTGCTTAACCTTTTCATTTGGCTGCCGTCGTCCTAACTTGATGCAAATCATCGACAGCTTAGCTGATATTGCCACCAACGACAGCGATTTATTTATCCCCATGCTATTGCCACAAGCGCTGCAAGCGTCAGGTGAATTGCAAGCGAGCAGCATCAATGCGATCAAAGATCAGCTATTACAAATGCTACAGTCTGAGCGTGGTGATGATATCATTCGTCAAGCAGTTTCAGAAGTCGTCAGCAAGCGTCAGTATGATGCGCTGATGCCAGAGGATACACTAGATACCGATGAGCTCATGCAAGCTCTAGCAGAAGGTGCTACCTTGCAAGCGGATTATAGCAATCGTTTGCTCTATAGCCAGACTAATGATGGCATTGTGCTATATGCCAATGGTCAGCGCATTGACGGGCTTGACGAGACCGCAGTAGCGGTATTGGTGCGTTTGGCTAATGGCGAACACCTAAATAGTCAAGATGTCACCGATGTTGATGCAGATGATTTGAGCGAATGGCTAGAGAACGGCTGGGTGTGGATTGATATTGCTGAATAACATCTATTAATCAGAC
>NZ_BAWJ01000015.1 GCF_000586475.1 Psychrobacter sp. JCM 18903
GTGTTACAACTGTTTTGTTATTTGTCGTATTTTGAAAGCAAATTTAGTTGGGATTCTGATTTTATATTTGAAAAATTCAAGATAATTAAGAGTAAGAGTGAAATAAAATTTGAAAATCAGAAAATACTAAAAGATTTAAGCTCAGCAGTTGCGCTATGGACTGAAGATAATGGGCTCTATTCTTTTGCACATAGATCTCTACAAGAATATTTCGCTTCATTATTTGTTAAACAAATGACTTTAGAAAGTAAAGAAATAGTATATAAAAAAATATTAAGCAGATTTAAAAGAAATCATTTTTTGTTTGAAACAGATAATTTCCTTTCATTACTGGAAGAAATGGATGAATTGGAGTTCAATAAATTATATCATTTGCCGCTACTTCTTCAAATTAGGGATTTATTAGATTTTTCAAGTAGTAAGAGTTTATATTTATCATTCTTAAGAAGTTCATTTTCAAAAATTAGAGTAGATGATGAATACAAGATCGTAGGGGGAGAAGTCGGTAATGGTTACAGTAAGTTAGCTTCTTTCAAGATAAATTATTTACACAAGCTACATTCAGTAATAGCTGAAGCCATCAAAAATATCAACAAAGAAAATTTGTCTCAGGAAAAAGCGATAGACGGTGGAATTCACTGGGAACTTTTATTGTTAAATGAGTTACCAAAAGAATTTGTTGACACAACATATGAAGAAGTACTTAGATTAGCTAATTTGTACAAAAAATATCTATTTAAGGAAATAGAAAAAACAGAGTCTTTCATTGAAAAATCAGAGAAAAACGATATAGATTTTGCAGATCTCATTTAGTATGAATATCGAACCATGAAAATATCAGACTATATACATACGCTGCATAGAGATCGAAATTCTTACCCTGATATATTCAGAGTAAGAATTTTTGCTAATAATACATATTCATACTGTGTTTTAACTGATTTGAATGATATGTGAACATGTAACTCAATTACACAGTACATTGAGTTCGCTTACCAAGATTTAGTTTCGAAAGGCCTAATACTACCTGAATGTATTTTAATAGAGCATTACGATGCTGAAAAGAGAAAAAGCCTCTAGTCTCTCAATCAACCTGCTTTATCGTTAGTATGACGCCGAATCCGTCTGGATCAGTTAACTCAATGCCGTTTTCATTCCAATAAGGATTTTGTGAGGTGATCGGTAGTATATCTGCCTGTTTCGCTCTGTCTATAATGGTTTGGATTTCCTCTTCGCTATCTAAGTAAAATACGATCAAATCGTCCTTGTCAGGATGATGGTTTGCTTTACTAGCGGAATAGGTAAACTCCATATGCCACTCTTGATTGGGAAATCCTAAAAAAACACCATCGTAACCATTATGGTCTTTGAAGCCGCCAAGCTTTTCTAGTCCAATAATGTTTTGATAAAAATCAATAAGGGTGTCCAAATTATTGGTGTGTCGTGCATATCGAAATTTCATAAATATCCTTACTCATTTAGGAGGAGCGGTATAGAGTTCAAATCAGTGACAACCAAATAAAGACAAAATGAGGATAACAGTGATCGCATAACTGTCTTCGAACTGCCCATGATATAAACAATTCAAGCACTTATTTATTGTACACAAAAAAATGAGCCAATCATCCAAGCCACCAAAAAGATGACTGAGAAAACTGACCCATTTTTATAACTTTATTTTTTTAACGTTTGCTATTAATTCAACTGCAACGATCCTTTCGCGTTCATCAGCAGCTCAACCACATCATCACCGCTAATCACCTCAAAGCGTTTGTCGATGTCTGCTTCTTCCAAACCATTGTGTTTCATGCAGGCACCGCAGACCAATACTTGACCGCCTTTCTCGATAAAGCTTCTAGCAATTCGCCAGCAGGTTCAAATGGCGCGCCAATATTGACGCCATTTAATGCATCCGGCAATGCCAAATGTACGGCATCTACCATCAATATCACTGAGGCAGAATGACCTTTTTTAAGTGCGACACCTGCCATAGTAAATGCTAAGGTGATTTTGCTTGGATTTGATTCACTATTATCAAATAATGTACCGACATAATCCGTCGTGTTAGCCATATTATTCTCCTTATAAGACTGTTTTAATTAGATAGTATTTAGTTGAGCTGAGTATGATGCTCACTACTATCCTAACATTTAATATATGTATTTATATAATGTATTGTTAGGAAATAGTAGTTATAAGGTTAACTGATTGTGAATAGGTGTTTGTGACTTATGAATAAAGCTAAATAATAAGTTCTAACTTTGCGGTGGCCACGGACGATCAGCATCACTGACGATCCATTCTGCCACATAGCCACTCGGTGGCAACTGCCAATCTGCTTGCCCCAATGAGGCTAGTACACGTGCTGTTTCTATCACCTTACCTTTTTCAGTCACGCCCGTCCGCAGTAGAGCAGAGGAGCAAGGCTTACCCTTTACCCACATCGATTGCTCAATATATATCCAGCGCTCATCAAAGCCGACGATATGCGTTTTCATGGTGACTTTATCAAAGGCGCGAATCCGCTTGCGATATTGAATGGTGCTACCAGCAACGACCAAACCCCAACGCTGCTTGAGCAGTTGGCTACCAAGTCCGCTACGTACCGCAAAGTCTGTACGCCCCATATCAAAAAGGGTGAGCACGCGACCATTATTCATCTCTAAGAAATTATCAATGTCCGTCAAACGACAGCGAAAGCTAATCTCACTGGTGTCTTTAAATGTTAAAGTATTGCCTTTTTTCACTTGTAGCGCGGCATGAGCATGGTGCTGGCATAACGGATAAATGGATACATAAAGCAGTCTCAAAGTATTTTTGGATTATAAGTTATTTAGTTGTATTAGATTCTACGCCGATATGGTTAAAATAAGCGCTCACAGTTTCAGGTATCCAGTTGATATCAAATCTTGATTTTTTATAAAGATGCGGTGATTTGTCTTTATCAGCGCGATAACGAATGAAGCCCACATGCCCGCCGTGTTCAGTGTCTACAATAGTGACACTGTCAGACACATCATTTGGCGTGGCGGTAAAACCAAGGAAGGGGTCGTCTTTGGCACTAATAAGTAACAATGGTTTCGTTACTTTTATTAAATAAGGCAGGGCTGATGAGGTTGATAGTAGTGGTTATTAGAGCGGTAGCCGTGACGCGGCGCGGTAAAGATATCGTCAAAGTCACTGATGCGATTGACCGCTTTGATCGAGTCGATCTCCTCTTTGCTGATGTCATTGGCTAAGGCTTTTTTGATAATCGGGTTGAGCAAATAAGGGGTGTAAATTCGATGGCTCAAAAAGCTGTGCATACTAAGCGCCGCCGATGACATATCGACGGGAGCGGAGAGGACCACAGCGCCTTGGCAGATTGCTTTATCACCATATTCGCCCATGTATTTCGCCAACGCGTTACCACCCAGTGACACCCCAACCGCATAAATATTGGCGTATTGTTGACTTAGGTTTTGCAGCGCGTGATGTACTTCATCTGTATCGCCCGCATTATAAAAAACCCGACCATTAGCAGGAATGCCGCCACAACTGCGGAAGTGCGCCACCACACAGTGCCAGCCTGAGCGTGCATCTGATGCGTCAAAGCACGTGCATAATGGCTGTCGCTACTGCCTTCCATTCCATGAAACAGGACGATTAATGGCGTTTGTTCACACTCGCCATTTTCTACGGTGGCGATAGGATGCGCATCATAAAAGTCATAAGCAATATCACTTTCATCCAACGAGTCTTTTTCGACCACACGGCGATAAGTAGGCGTTTTGGGCGCAAAAAACTTAGGAAGGATACTTTGCAGGTGCGGATTGGTCAGCCAAAAGGGCGGCTTAAAAGGCGCTGGAGAGAAGGGTTGGCTCGGTTTTGAAGTTAGCGAATTTGAGGTTGGCATAAAGGTATCTTATTTAATGGGCGTTAAAATCATCTTTAACAATCAGTGCCTTATCATACCCATGGCAGTTATCAAAACCAATAAGATTTAGTGAATGCTCGGTGAACGCATGATTACTCATTCACTTTTTCGATGCATCTAATACGCGCCCATCCATCGCCAGACGTTCTTTTAAATGGTCGATATCTGCCTCAGCAATCGTGACGGCCAATGTCACTTGTTTACTATAAGCGACATCATCGACACTGCCATTTAAACTGTCGACCACATAGCGGCATTGTGCTTCGGTCGCAAACTCTGCCAATATCTGCACTTGTACCATTGGAACATAACGGCTTAAATCCATCTCATCGACGACTGCTTGCGCTGCGCCTGCATAGGCACGGGTTAGACCGCCAGCGCCCAGTTTAATACCACCAAAATAACGCACCACGATGATAATGACGTTACCGATCGCTTTATGCTGCAACACATTTAATATCGGGCGACCTGCCGTACCATTTGGCTCGCCATCATCATCAAAACCAGCACTGGTGGTGTTATTGGGGTCACCAATGATATACGCCCAGCAGTGGTGACGCGCATCGGCATATTGCTCGCGTAGTTGTTCCACGTGAAACATTGCCTGTTCACGCGAAGTGACTGGATAAGCGTAAGCAATAAACTCGGATTTTTTAATTTCTAAGCGCGCAGTGACTGCTTGTTTTAGCGTTTGATAGCTCATATTTCATCAGGTCTAGGTTGGATATGGTAAACTTGTCTAACTTTCACTGTCGTCCATATTGGGTGCAGTGTCTCTATATTTTTCATTATAGTACCACTTCTAAGCAGTGAAGATAGCCAGCAACCGACGTGCAAGCGCTTAGGCTTGATGTCTTACATGCTAGGCTGCTGACTGCGAGTGTGTATCCCAAAACGAATGGTAGGCAATATATGCGTCTAGATAAATTTTTGAGTAAAGCCACTGAGCTATCGCGTAAAGAATCTAAAAAAATTCTGCACGCTGGTGAAGTGACGGTAAATGATCAAGTCATTAAAGACCCCGGTGTCCATGTCGATGTCGTCAATGATGATGTGATTTGGGCAGGCGAGCATTATCGGTCGCTGCGGGCAGTCGTTATATTCTATTACATAAGCCTGAAGGCTTTGAATGTACACTGAAAGTGAAAGAGCATCCAATTGTCACTGAACTGATTGCGGTGCCAGAGCTTGGTAGTTTGCGCATTGCAGGGCGTCTCGATGTTGATACGACCGGCGCATTATTGATGAGTGATGACGGTAAGTGGTTGCACCGTGTCACCAGCCCTAAGCATGAACATGCCAAAATTTATGAGCTGACTTTAGCAGATGCGATGGATGAAGCGGCGCAAGCCAATGCCGTCAAAGAAGTCGCTGAAGGCATTCTTTTAGAAGGCGATCATGAAGAAACAAAACCTGCGGTTCTAGAATTTATTGATGAGACCCATGCGCGTTTGACGCTTGAGCAAGGTAAATATCATCAAGTAAAACGGATGATGGGTTACTTTGGCAATCGAGTGGTTGAGCTTCATCGCGCTAGTGTCGGTCATATTACTTTGGAAGGATTAGAGAAAGGCGACAGTCGCTTTTTAACACCTGAAGAAGTCGCTAAGTTCTAAGTTTTTCATCTTGAAATGAACTCGCAAGCACATCTTTACCATCAGCAGCCACTTCACGTGTGCTGCTTTTTTTGACCGTAGTTTTAACCATAGTTTTTAACTATAGTTCTTATCTATCACTTTTACCCTGTTATGTCTCGCGTGCACACTGTGTTGCCTATCTCTTAAAGCTCAGTAGCAGTTTTGCAAAATTGAGCCGTTAAACCTTTGCAAAAGTATTCCTTGTGCTAAAGTCTGCCTATCTTTTTTTAATCTATTTTTTTACATAATATCGTTATCTTTATTAAAAGTAGCTATTGTTAGAAACCGATATTGTTAGAAACGGCTATTCTTAAGATTGAGTGTTGTTAAAATTAAAGGTTATTAAAAATCGTTGTTACTGAAGCTCGCTGTTATTAAAAGCTGTTTTTGTTGAAACCAGATAGGACTGTCTCTGTGAAATCATCTCTATTAAAATCTGCCAGTTTAATTGGCGCCATGTTATTGGCAACCACCGCTTGTGCCCAGTCTAGTGATACTACGGCTACTAACCAAAAAGCGAGCCAGAGTACTCAAAATACAAAAGCCGCTGGCACTGTTAGCAAGTCTGTTGACAGTCGCTTGCGCCAATTGCTCACTCAGGCAGGGATCAAAACACAAATTAGCTCTATTGTGCCGTCAAACTTACCCAATATGTATCAAGTCAATTTGGCGGGGCAGTTGCCTTTGCATATCACTGAAGATGGCAAATATGTCATTCAAGGCGATCTACAAAAGAATCCAAGCAAGCGTGCAGTCACCAAGACGCCAGCGCGTAGCACCAGTGCGCAGGCAGGCAAACCTGTCAGTGCGAGTGTTAAAGCTGATATATTGGCAAATATGGATGCGCTGAAAAATATGAGCACTAAGACGCCGTTCTTTTATACCGCAGTGCCAGGCGTGATTTGGGGTGCGACATTAGAAGGCGTGCCTTTTTTACTATCGGATGATGCACAATATATTACTGATGGCGAGATATCAGTGATTGAAAATGGTCAGTTTATTGGGCTCGATGAGGAGTTTGAAAAGCGTAAAAATCAGTCTGTGTTTGCAACTTTAGATGAAAGCCAGCTGATTAATTATCCAGCGACCGGCTCTGAGAGAGCGGTTATTTATGTGGCCAATGATGTCAACTGTCCTTACTGCCGCCGCTTGCATCAGCAGCTACCGATACTTAATGCCAAAGGTGTGACGGTCAAAACCATTGGTTATCCGATATACGAGCAGTCCCCTGAGCAAATGCGTGGGATTTGGTGCCAAGGTGACGAGGACAGCCGCCGCAACGCTTTTGATAAAGCAATGTTGCAGGGTGAAATGACACCTGCACCAGCAAGTTGTAAAGTCGATCATGTGACGCTCAATCGTGAAAAATCAGCAGGGCTTGCGGTGATGGCAACGCCTGCTATCTACCGTGAAGATGGCGTGCTGTTTCAAGCGAGCTTTGAGAGTCCTGAGTTTTTAGAATTTTTGAGTGTGCAGTAGCTCACACAGATGTTTAATCTCGCATAGATGTTTAATAAAGTTATGAATAAAAAATGTATTAAGAGATGACATTCCTTAATATTAATAAAAAACCGCCACATAAGTAATCTATGTGGCGGTTTTTATTACCTATAACCGTTAAGGATATCAAGTCTATTGTGGCAACACGATATCAACGATTTTCCAATCAATTAAGCCGTTACGCTGCATCTCGATGGTGAGCGGATAACCTTTTACCTGACCGCTAATAGTGAAGCAATTAATACCGCAATAGCTTAATTTGGGCTTGTCACTGTCAGACCCTTGCGCTACCTGTTGCTCCAGTTCAGCGGCTTGTTTCTCCATGATTTGCTGCATTTGGCTTTTGACCACTGCATCCACATCACCGCGCTGGATGATAAGATTTTGAATCAAATTTTTGAGATCGACTTGATTACTAGCGATTGCCCATGCGGCGGCCAGCTCTTTGGTTGCGGTATTGGCCTGACCTTGGGTATTGATGACTTTTTCGATATTTTGCGGTGTTATAGCACCATCTACCGCCTGCGTGATAAAGCTATTGGCGGCTTGGGTTAATGCTTCGCCGCCCAGCTCAGCGACCAATGGATAATTGCTCATAGTCGCCGTAAACTGACTGGTGAGTTGGTTTTGGATACTAGGTCGCACTTGCTCATAGTCGATCGCTGCGGCGATGGTCGCGCCGTCTTTGGCATCGTAGGCATTTTTAAGCTGATAGGCGCTGTAATAGGGCGAGCCTGCATAGACAGCGACGGCAATGACGATTAATAAAATAATCAGCTTTTTCATAAAAATCAAACCCTTATCGCAAAACAAAAACGTAATGATGGTCAGATTTAATACTGGTGAGTATAAATCTAAAACCCCAAAAATATAGCGATAAATATTAGCATGGCTGAGCCTTTTTAAGGTATGAAAACCTTTGTTCATTCCTTAATAAAACCTTTTTGTATGGTCAAGCGCACTATAGTGGATACTTTCCCTGCCTAAGCGCTTGATAAATCACCATAGCATCTCCATAAATAGCGCAAACTTTTAATAATTGATTTGGCTAAGCAGCATCCCGCCGTATTCGCTTGTAAGATTCATAGCAGTATCACCTCTTTTCTCTCACTATTTATGATGTTTCATGTGAAACCTTTGAGTGCCATAGTGAGTCGTATTAAGGTGGTGGTTGACTAGAACTACTGAATCGACTGTCCGGTGGACTGTAAAGACGATAGGAGAGCCCATGAGTAAGCGCGATTTTTATGAAGTATTAGGTGTGAGCAAGATCGCTGAAAGCAAAGAAATTAAGCGAGCTTACCGCAAGCTGGCTATGAAATATCACCCTGACCGTAACTCTGATGATCCAGATGCTGAGGATAAATTCAAAGAAGCATCCATGGCTTACGAAGTACTAAGCAGCGAAGAGAAGCGCTCTGCTTACGATCGCATGGGTCATTCAGCCTTCGAAAATGGTATGGGTGGCGGCGGCTTTGGCGGTGCAGGTGGTGGCAACTTCCAAGATATTTTCGGTGATATTTTCGGCAACTTTGGCGATATCTTCGGTCAGCAGCGTGGTGGCGGCGGTGGACGTTCGCGCCGTGGCTCAGATTTGCGTTATGTGATCGAGCTGACTTTAGAAGAAGCGGTACGTGGCTGTAAAAAAGAAATCAGTTTCACAGCGCCTGCGCCATGCGACACGTGCGATGGTAAAGGGGCAAAAAATGCCTCTGATATCGTAACTTGTCAGACCTGTCATGGACAAGGTCAAGTGCGTATGCAGCAAGGATTTTTTGCCGTGCAGCAGGCTTGCCCACATTGTGGCGGCACTGGTAAACAAATCAAAAATCCGTGCTCTGACTGTCACGGTAATGGCGTTAAAGACAAATCACGTACGCTAGAAGTGTCTATCCCAGCGGGTGTTGATGATGGTGATCGCGTCCGTCTAGCAGGCGAAGGTGAAGCAGGCGGCGCGGGCGTCCAAAACGGCGATTTATATGTTGAAGTACGCGTAAAACCGCACAACGTCTTTACCCGTCAAGGGGCTGATTTATATATGGACGTACCTGTGAGCATCACCGATGCAGCGCTGGGTAAAGAGGTCGAAATTCCAACCTTAGATGGTAAAGTAAAAATCAAGGTTGCCGAAGGCACGCAAAGTGTAAGTTGCTACGTGTGCGCGGCAAAGGCGTGACGCCAGTACGCACCACCATGAAAGGTGATTTGATTTGCCGTGTGGTTATCGAAACCCCAGTGAACTTAACTCGCGAGCAAAAAGACCTGTTGCGCCAGTTCCAAGATACGCTTGACGGTGATAGCAAGCATCAGCAGTCGCCACATAAGAAGTCATTCTTTAAAAAGATTGGCGACTTATTTGATTAATTGAGTTGTTTCAATAACTCGTTTGGTTAAATAACTAGATACAAAACCCCCAGTGTTTCATGTGAAACACTGGGGGTTTTTATTGACGCTATAAAAAACCATTCAGGTGGTGATATTTGCTAAACTTAGCATCATAACATTTAAAACCTTTCTTATTAATATAGAGCTTTTAGGATAAAAATATGAGCCAACAGATAACAGCGCAAGAAAATACAAATAAACAAGCCATCAAAGTCGGGGTTATTGGTGCTGGTGGTCGTATGGGGCGTATGCTAATAGAGGCAGTACAAGACAACTCGCAAACGATATTAAATGCCGCGATAGAACGTCAAGGTTCAAGCCTTGTTGGTGCAGATGCTGGCGAAGTCGCCGCTATCGGTCGCTTAGAGGTACAGATTGTCGATGATTTAAAAGTTGTCATTAATGACATCGATGTACTCATTGACTTTAGCTTGCCTGATGCCACTGAACAAAATATGCAGATTTGCGCGGTAAACAATGTCGCGATGGTTATTGGGACGACAGGATTCAATGAGCAGCAAGAGCAAGTATTGGCAAAAGCCAGCGAGAAAATTGCGATTGTCTATGCTGGTAACTATTCAACAGGCGTTAATCTGTCATTAAAGTTGCTCAGCATGGCCGCGAAGGCATTTGGCGAGGATGCCGATGTAGAAGTCATCGAAGCACACCATAAGCATAAAATCGATGCGCCATCAGGCACAGCATATATGATGGCAGAAGCGTGGCAGAAGCTCGTGGACAGAATCTAAAAGACGTCGCTGTTTATGGCCGCGAAGGACAAACGGGCGAACGCAAAGCAGGTACTATTGGTATTCATGCTATTCGCGGCGGTGAAATCATTGGCGATCATACCGTGATGTTTATTGCCGATGGTGAGGTGGTTGAAATTACCCATCGTGCCCGCGCGCGTATGACTTTTGCCGCGGGTGCCGTACGTGCCGCGACTTGGGTTATCAAACAAGAGGTCGGGCAATATAATATGCAGGACGTGTTGGGTTTGAATGACTAGATAGCGTTGAATATCTGAACAAAACTAATGGTAATAAAAAACGCGCTCATGATGGGCGCGTTTTTTATTACTCATCTCTGATGTACTCGTCTATGTGACCGTAACTGGAGAATGTTAGCATTGTTTTTAGAGGGCAGATAGCCGACATACTTTACGACTTATCTTGCAAATTTTTCATAAATTGTTCTTTACTGCGTGTCATCTCTATTTTCAACCAGTTTTTAAATATAACCTTCCTTTCATCTTCGTAAAAAGGGTAGTAGGACAATAAATGATAAGAAGAACTGTCCGCTACGGGAGGATGTACCAATTCTAAAAATTGATGTGAGATTTCCTTTTCCACCATAAATATTGAAACAATAGCTGTTCCTAAACCAGCTAAACATCCCTCAATACACAAATAGAAATGTTCTAACACCATGTGTTCGTACGATAAAATGTCACTACTCACCAACTTAGACTTATTTATGTGTTGCCATAAATGTGGTCGAGAAGAAGTAAGTAAAAGTTTATTGGTCTGATCCGTTCTAGTGTTGCGAACAGCAACTATGTATTCTTCAATAATTTTTTCATGAAATATATTCTTGTCCCATTCAAAATCATTTCTGCGCAAGGCAATATCGATAGATTTTCCTTGAAAGTCTACGATTCCACCACCCGTCAGTAACAAAATTTCAAAGCCATAGTTTAGTGAGTTAAATTCAGCCAAACGCGGTATCAACATTTCATAGAAATGGTAGGTTCGCAGGATAGTACCAATTGTTTCTTTTCATATTGTTGATTCTTCAAATCGACAAGGCAATCGTCTAATTTTGCAAAAATCTGCTGGCAACAGGCGAAAAGTAAGCTGCCATTGGATGTAAGTACGAGCTTCTTGTTCACTCTATCAAATAGAATAAGACCTAAAGCATCTTCTAGATTTTTAATCTGTTTGCTTACTGCGCTCTGTGTCACAAATAATTTTTGAGATGCTAACGTCACGCTACCATGCTGTGCAACGTAATAAAAAAACTTTAGCGAATTTAAGGATATCTTTTCTATCATGCCAAAAACTCATAAATACTCATGTAAATAACTCAATTTTAGTTTACTGAAAAATATAGGAAGATACAACTAAATTGAATAACTACATGAGGTAAGTGTGAAAAACACAGGAAATATAGCTAATAGAAGTATAGAGCTAAATAAATTTAATAATATTGATAAGTTTGTATCCATCTTAGAAGATGTAGGATATGTTTTTATTGATAGTAAATTATTCCAAAAGCTACAAGATTATAGGAATAACAAAGTAGTTTTAAGAGATGTACTAGTTGTTACTTTTAAAGAGATAGACAAATGACGGAATTTTTAGCCGTTATTATGATTACTATTCTTGCTGTCATCAGTCCAGGCGCTGATTTCGCTATCGTAACCAAGAATAGCTACTTATATGGGCGCTCTATTGGTGTATTAACTTCTATCGGTATAGCGTTAGGAGTATTAGTCCATGTCGCTTATACCTTGTTAGCCGTTGCCATTGTCATGGAGTTTGCGCCCAATTTTTTGACTATCATAAAATATCTTGGTGCGTTTTATCTCATTTATATTGGTTATAAAACATTTAGACAAAAACCTGTAAAGGACGTGGGTTCTTCTACCTGCATTAGTTCTGCACAAGCGTTACGATATGGTTTCTTTACGAACGCCCTGAATCCTAAGACTACCTTGTTTGTTATTAGCACCTATACGCAAATAGTTAGCGCTATCACCCCAAAATCTATTTTAATCGGTTACGGGCTGTTCATGTCTGTAGCTCATTTCATATGGTTTGCTCTAGTGGCTTTATTGTTCTCTCAGCGTACTTTAAGAGAAAAAATGTTAAATAAACAAGTAGCGATCAATCGAGTGATTGGTTTCATATTAGGTTTGTTAGGTGTGTTTTTGCTCTTTACAAACTTAAACTAAGGAGAGTCAAAATGAATAAAGTAGCCTTTATTGATATGGAAGGTGTCTTAGTCTCAGAAATATGGAAGTTTTTAGCTAAGCGCCTAGATATATCTGAGCTAAGCATAACAACAAGGGAAGTAGAGGATTATCAAAAACTGATGCTATATCGCATAGCTGTTCTAGAAAAGCATCAGATTACTCTGCCAAAAATACAAAGTATTATCGGGCACTCAATCCAATTGAAGGAGCAAAAGAGTTTCTGCATGCATTAAAGATGAAAGGTTTTGAGATTAAGATTGTGTCAGACTGCTTTCATGAATTACTTGAAGGATTCTTGCAGCAAATCGAAGTTCCAATGGACATTGTATATTGTCATCGTTTACAGGTCGATAGTGCAGGTTATATTAATAAAGTGCTATACAGTCGCCAGCATGGTAAACATGAGATTATAGGAAAATATCCTTTATCATTGGGAAATAGTATGGCAATAGGCGATGCGTTTAATGATTTTAGTATGTTAGAAGCCGTATCTCATGGATACTTATTCTCACCTTCAAAAGAGGTCTTAGAGAAAGCTTTACCTACATTTAATATCGTAAATAGCTATCAGGAGGTTGTAGATTCTATTGGCATAAAATTTTTCGATAATAATGCCTTTTGTCAGGGACATGGTAAGTCATAGATGCTCCGTTACTGGACTCAATAAAAGGGTACTTTTACAAGAGACCTACTGTCAATGGAAAACGCGCCCGTCATGAGCGCGCTTTTTATCGATAATAATTTATTGCAGATTAGTCAACGTAGATCACTTCTAACGGTGGAAAACCATTAAACTCAATAGATGAATACGAGTTAGTATACGCACCCGTGGTCAACCAAAAGATTTTATCACCAATCTCCAGCTCTTCTGGCAATTGATAGCCCGCTTCTTCATACATGATATCGGTCGAATCACAAGTAGGACCTGCCAGTACACAGTGCCTTTGCTGGTTGACGTTTCCATCTTAGGCGTATAAACCGGATACTTGATGGCTTCACCCAAAGTCTCGATTAAGCCTTGGAATAAGCCCACATCGGTATACACCCAACGTGTTAAATCTGTGTGTGACTTACGTGAGATAAGCACCACGTCACTGACCAATACGCCCGATCCACCAACCAATGAACGACCTGGCTCAAGGATAATCTCAGGCATGTCCTCTTCACTATAGTCGTCTGTCAAATAACGAGCGATCTCTTCAGCGTAGACTTTTATAGGGTTCACTTCACTGATATAGTTGGCTGGAAAGCCGCCACCCAAATTGATCATTTGTAGCTTAATATCTTCTTCGTTTTTCATCCAGTCAAACATGTATTTGACCTTGGCTAGCGCATCATCCCAAGCGGCAACGTCTTTTTGCTGACTACCGACGTGGAATGAGATGCCATAAGGCACTAGACCCAAATCACGAGCTTGAATCAACAGCTCAATCGCCATATTGGGATGACAACCAAACTTACGAGACAATGGCCATTCAGCGGTCTCAGACCCTTGTACTAAGATACGCACAAAGATTTTTGAACCAGGAGCGTGCTTGGCAATATTTTTTAAATCGGCTTCTGAGTCAGTCGCATACAAGTCAATACCTTTTTCAAAGGCATATTTGACATGCTCCGCTTTTTTAATGGTATTGCCATAAGAGATACGCGATGCTCAACGCCGCAGTCTAATACGCGATCAAGCTCATAGATGGAGGCACAATCAAAGTTTGAACCAAGATCAGCAAGCAAGTTAATCACTTCAACAGCAGGACTGGCCTTCATTGCATAATGGATTTTTGCATTGGGAAAAAACCCAACCATTTCATGATATTGGGTTTTGATACGGCTAAGGTCCACGACCAAAAATGGCGTCTCGCGACCTTCAGCAGCTTGAGTGAATTTCTGCCAGCCGGCAGGGTCAAAATATTGGTCAATTTTGATCATGGTCATGGTAGGAAACCTTTAATAAAGACAGTAGGTGTTAAAGAGTAAATGCTCGCATCACGTCATTGTCATCTCACATTAGTGTCATTACGCATCTCACAGGTAATGAAACCTTGCGTCCATGCTGATTAAATGACGTAAAAATAGCTTAGATGATGAATGGACTAAGAATGGCTGGGCTGCGGCTGTTTATCCGCCATTTGTTCGCCTTGTTTTTCGCGTATTTTAACGATTTTACGCACTTTATCGCGAGCACGAGTTTGCTTGAGACGTGATAAATAATCGACGAATATGACCCCATTTAAATGATCCATTTCATGTTGGATGCATACCGCGAGTAAGCCTTCGACTTCTTCATCGATTTTTTGACCATTCTCATCTAAGGCTTCAATACGCACTTTGTTCGGGCGCTCGACACTGTCATAGACTTCAGGTACGGACAAACAACCTTCTTCATAGGGCTGTTTCTCTTCTACCAATGGTGTCACCTTGGGATTGATAAAAACTCTAGGGCTATTTTTATCTTCAGACAGATCCATAACGATGAGCTGAATATGGCGATCCACTTGCTTGCCGCCAAACCGATACCTTGTGCCTCATACATCGTCTCAATCATATCAGCGATTAAGGTTTTGATTTCAGCAGTCACTTCCTTAACAGGCGTAGCAATAGTGCGCAGGCGCGGGTCTGGGTAATTTAAAATAGGGAGTAAAGCCATAACGCTCACCTCAATGATAGGGATAAAATAGGGTTGATATTATAGGATAAATGGGGACAAAAGTAATGCTTATCAATACTTTCGCACAATTATTGCTTTTTATCATCGTAAAAAATCAAGGAGGTCGCTTTTATTATAGGCATAAAAAGGCCCTGCAATTCGCAAGGCTTTTTAATTTATATAAGCTAGATTAGATGTAATCTGACTTGCATAAGTAGAGTTGCTTTTTAGTAAATTGAGTTTAGTAAATCAAGTCACTTCTGAGTCATTAAAGTTACTTTGTGCAACCAAAACATCTGAGCAAAAGTGCAAAGTTATACGCCACGTTTGCTCATAATCATCTCATAGATAAATAACAGGATGATCGCACCGATTACTGAGAATATCAAACCAGTAAATCCGCCATCAGCATTGATACCGATAAGACTAGCTAAGAATCCACCTAATAAAGCACCGACGATACCCAATACAATGGTCATTATCCAGCCCATCGGGTCACTGCCTGGCTTGATAGCTCTTGCCAATAAACCTGCAACCAGACCTACAATAATCATCCAAATAAAGCTCATATTATTCTCCTAATTTATTATCATTTATAATAGTTAATCAATTTTGATAAGCCCATTGTAAGCACTGTATAGACGTAAAGGTAAGCGCGAAATGTTACCAGTGTATGAGCTATGTGAGGAAAATCCTAGATTTGCTAATATGCAGGTAGAATAGGTAAATGAAAGGTTACAAAGGTAGTGAAGTCGAAAACGCCGTTTATATATTAAAGCATTTTTGGATATCGACGCTCCCTAATACTGATACTCTCTATAGTAATCGCAAGTAATCAGAAAAAGTTGATCATAAAAAAACGTTGCTCATTTATAATAAGCAACGCTCTTATTTGACACCAGAACTAGACCAGCTAGATTGTTTGTTGCGTAGCTTTATTAAGTGGCTTTATTACGTAGCGCAGTTAGTAAACGTTGATGAATACCTTCAAAACCGCCATTCGACATAATCACAATGGCGTCACCCGCTTTTGCGTGCATGTCGATATGCTCGATGATAGCATCGATACTAGAGAGCACCTGTTGGTTGCCCATGTTAGGATTTGCGCTATTGGCATTTTCAATGACTTCTTTTAGACCCCACTCCAGTCCTGTCGGCTCGTACCATAAGGTATGATCGGCGAGAGCAGCAGACTCAGCCAAGCTGTCTTGATGAATGCCCATTTTCATGGTGTTACTACGTGGTTCAATAATCGCCCAAATGCGTCTGTCCGCCAGTTTCTTCTTGGCACCGTCTAAAGTAGTAGTAATGGCTGTAGGGTGATGGGCAAAATCATCAAAGACTAAGATATCATTGACATCGCCAATCAGCTCCATCCGACGCTTAATGCCAGCAAATGCTGATAACGCCGCGCACGCAGTTTTAACACTGACGCCGATGTTATAAGCTGCTGCGACAGCAACCAAGGCGTTATTCACATTATGCATGCCGCTCATCGACCAGTCGACGACGCCTGTGGCTTCTTCATCAGCAACATCAGCCGCAAAACTAACCGCAAATTGACCACCATCTTCGCTGATAAGTTCAGCCTGCCATTCGCTGTTATTGTCTAAATCCTCATCTTCTACATTAGTAGCGTTTGCTGCTGAATCCAGTACGGCTGTCCGCCAAACGGGTGTCCAAACCCCTTTCGCTAACGTCTCCTCTAAGCTGGCAGTCGCTGTAGGCATAATGATTTTGCCCGTACTTGGAATCATGCGCACCATATGATGGAATTGGGTCTGAATAGCCTCAAGATCCGCAAAAATATCCGCATGATCAAATTCTAGGTTATTTAAAATAGCCGTACGCGGACGGTAGTGCACGAACTTTGAACGCTTATCAAAAAATGCAGAATCATATTCATCTGCTTCGATAACGAAATAGCCAGTATTTACCGAATCGTCATTATCAATTTTATCCGCACCCAAATAACTGCTGTGAGCGAAGACGTGCTGTAAATGCTCATCAGTGGTATCAACCAGTGGCACACCGCCGATTAAAAACCCAGTGTCGATACCCGCATAGTGCAATATCCAAGCGAGCATAGTCGTCGTCGTGGTTTTACCGTGAGTACCGGCAACGGCTATCACATGACGCGATTGTAATACCTGCTCAGATAAAAACTGTGGTCCTGAGGTATAGCGTAGACCTGTGTCCAGCATATATTCGATGACATCCATACCGCGCTTCATGGCATTACCAACGACGACTAAATCTGGTGCTGGTTGTAAATGCTCTACCAGATAGCCTTGCTCAATAGTCACGCCCGCGTTTTCCAGTTGGGTGGACATCGGCGGATAAACGTTGGCATCTGAGCCCGTGACCGTATGTCCAAGCTCGCGCGCTAGCAATGCCAGTGAGCCCATAAAAGTACCACAAATACCAAGAATATGAATATGCATAGACGTTCCGTACGAGCTTAAATTAAAAGAATAAAAATGGAGCATTATCCCAAAAGTTACCGATATTAACCGTGGTTTATTCTAGGATATGCTCAACCTAATGATTATCAGTCTTGGCTATAATTAAAATATTATAAATGGTGACGGCGTTAACCGTGCTTCATGTACCAAACGTACTATTGACGCCCGCTTGCCTTACCTCTACTTTATATTGCTTCAACCCTATATTCTGTCACAAAAACAGCATAGGATCGCCAAATAGCAGCGTCGAAAATAAGCACTTATTGTAAAGTAAACACCGCATGATGACCAATAAAAAACGCCCAACAAGTAGGCGTTATTAAAAGGATGGTTTTGCTCATTGAGCATCACTATATTCAGAGCTTCTAAAATTTAGAGCCTCTAAATATTTATGCCGCTATTTTATTATTTGCGCGACAAGGTATAGTCATTGTTAGGTTTTTTATGTTCATCCATTAAGATAAGATGATTGTCTTGAATATGATACGCTTCAATGTTTTTGTCTTCATAGACAATCGTAATCATATCATTGTCTTGACGATAAACACCAGGCTCAAACAGGGTGCATTCGGCATTTCGGGGTTGTTATCTATACTGGTTTTTAGCACTGAACCATCAGCGAACAAATTCAATGTAATATCAGTGCTATCACAAGATTTACAGGGTACCATGCCACCATAATCGCCCATTAACGTGGCTTGTAACGTGCCATTACGCGGCTCTGAGCGTGTCAGCGATTGATGGGAATTTGCACCGTTACTCGATTGGGCAGCCGCAATCAGCGATTGTCCTTCTGACACTTTATCTAGCTCACTACCCGCATTTAATAGATTGGTCTCTGACAAGTTCTCTGCGCTAGCTTGTGCGCTGTTCTCTTCTACATGATCGATAGGGGCGACCTTAGTCGTCATACCTTTATCGCCGCTAGACGAGGTACTATCACAGCCGATGAGCAGCACACAGAGGGGCAGCGCTAGCAAACAACGACCACCACGTTTGAGAATAGTTAGCGTGTTAGAACAAGTAGGCAAAAAATATATCATGGTCACACCAAAAAACAGTTTTTTAATAGTCATTCCAAATGATTATCGACACTATCGACAACTCAATACGTTGTCAAAAAGGAAAGATAATAGGAGTTATAAATGTTTAAATTAGAGTAGAAGACTACGAGACTACAAGTGCCATCTGAGGCTAGGCGGCGAGAAGAAGCTATCGGTAGCCTATCGCCAATCAGTCAACAGTGATGGATATTTAAAACGCTATTTTACCCATCAAAAAGCAAATAAACTGTGTCAAGATATCAAAGGTTAAAGATATCTCTGTGGCCTTTTTGTTATGATAGGTTTAGCCATGAGCTAAGAATAATGGTTTAACATTGATAGATATGACGAACCAAAATTATCGGATATATTTAATAGTGGCTCATTAAAGAACAGACGTTTAGTAATAAACACGCCTGTTAGTTTGGAAAAATGGATCTAGCAAAAACAAAGGATATAGCAAAAAGCAACGTAGGGGCTAATTCGCTATCAAGCAAGGCGGCTAGGGGCAACAGGTCGTAAAATACGCCATAATATTAACCCGTGTACCACCAATAGCAGACTAAATAGAATCAAAGATTGTTCAGGAATGCTCAGTCCCATAAATGTCCACTCAACAGAGGCACATTCGCCAGAACCTGCAAAAACTTCTTTAAATACTTGCAAAATGGGTAGCGTATCTAACCAATAATCCAGCCCTGGGCCACAAGAAGGTACTTGATCGGCAGGTAGATGTTGTAGCCAAACATGACGTCCAGCCACGGCAGTCGCCCAGCCGATACCTGCTAAGCTACCAAGCCATAATACCAGTCTAACTGCCTTAGATTTAGGGTTGAATAATGCGGCTATCAAAGCAAAACTGCCCATGATTATGAGGCCAATACGCTGAAAAATACACAATGGGCAAGGCGAAAATCCCATATAGCGCTGTAAAAAAAACAGCGCAAAACTCATACCTATTACGGCTATTATCACCAAAAATATTTGCAAATTGCGGTAAGTGGTCAGCTTTAGCATCGGGCAGTTACTCTTATAAAGTAGTCATCTATACACGTTAAGTGGCGGTCAGAATTTAGTATTCAAAGCTTAGCAATCAAAGCTCAGCAATCAAAACTTAGCGATATTGCTGTAAAAATCCCATAAAATCTTCAGTTTCGGCTTTTTCAATCTCAGCTTGCTGTAATATTGATTTTTCTGCCAACACTTCATATTTGGCTTGGGTGTTTGGGCTAAGCGTTTGCTGTAATAAAGACTCACGATGCTGCTGCGCCAAGGTAAAGCCAAGCTGCCATAAGCTGCCTAAACGCTGACTATCAGAGTTTACTTGTGCTGAAATAGTCGATTCTGAGTGCCCTGCTTTGCCTTGCATTAACGCGACTGCTGCACGGTAATCGTTGCCGCCATAATGCGCATCAAGTAGCGCGGCAAGTGGTTGCATACGTTCTAAATGCACCAGCATCCAGCTCTCAAGCAGTTGCTCTTCGCCGTTGTTTATAATGTGTAAGCCTTCGCGTCGACCTTCGTTTACCACGCGCTCAAGATTGATGGCTAGGGTCTCTTCTTCCTCAGGTAATAGATCAGGTGAGTCGCTCAGCAGACAGTACAGCGCCATAACCTCTAAGAAACAGGCGCTAGACAGACGAATACCGACATCGCTATAAGGGTCTAGATCGATTGCACGGAACTCAACATAGGCGATACCGCGGCGCTCTAATGCTTCGGTCGGTGTCTCGCCACTCATCGCGATTTGTTTGGGACGAATAGGGCTATAGTATTCATTTTCTATTTGTAAAATATGATTGTTGATTTGGATAGGGTTGCCATCGGCATCATCTAAGCCAAGCTTGGCAAAGCTTTCGTGCGGAGTCTGAATCGCACGGCGCAGTCCATCGACATACTCTGGCAGATAGTTATAACGAATATCGAGCTGTTCTTGCACACTATTGGTATAACCGAGCTTGCCCATACGTAGGCTAGTGGCAGCAGGCTTATAATAAGTTGAGTCGTTCAGTAGCTCTAAATCATGCTCACGACCAGCTAAGAAACAAGGACAAACGCTAGGCTAGCACCCAGTAAATACAGTACCAAACTGGTCAAACGCTTAAAGTTACGGATGAGCCTAAGTACTTTTCGTTTTTAAATTCTGTCAGGGTTTGCGCTTGTGCAGCAGGTATTTCAGCTTGCCAAACTTCAAATAACCCGTCGCCAAAAGACAAGTTATAATGCAAACCTGCAATTGTTTGCATGCGGCGACCATAGCGAATACCAAGCCCGCTACGGTATAGCGTCTTGAGCTTACCCGTATTAGAGCTGCCATAATCAGCCAGTGGGATGTCTTCATCATTCGATGACAGCATACAAGGCATAGACAGCGGCCACATCAGCTCACCTTCAGGCATGGCTTGATAGACCAATACATGCAACTGACGCAGCATGTTTAGCGTCTCTTTTGGTGAGGTTTTGGGGTCAGTAATTAGCTCAAGTAGGCTTTCTGAATAATCAGTTGTGATAAACGGATGGGTGAGCTTTGAGCCAAGTTTGGCTGGATGCGGCGTCTGAGCCAAGTAGCCATCGGGTCTTACGCGCAGACCTTCTTTTTCGATACCGCGGAGCATGCCCGTTAAATGCTTGCTATCAAACCAATTAGGAATGTCAAAATTCACAAAGCTACTCGCAAAATTACTCATAATAGTCATCTATTGTTATTTATTATGGCGGCTCAAAACACGACTGGCGTTTGACCATAATGAAGGTAAATATTGGATTAAGAATGCCGTCAGTTTAGCTCAAAGCTGCCCTGAAAACCACGGACAATTACAAATACGATAAGCTTTACAGGCGCTCATTCATCTTGATTTTAATAGGTATTTCCATAAAAAATTTTATGCACAGCGCGTTACTGTTTTCTAAAAAACGCATAAAACAAGAAGCATCTACCTACGAGATAGATGCTTCAAAAGTACGACGTTAAGCGGTTTATGATAGCGTTGACTAACGAGGAAGGTATCTTGATCAAAAGTCATGCGTCTCGCCAACTTAAATAGAGAAGGATGAGCCACAGCCACACGTGGTGGTGGCATTTGGATTGGTGACGATAAAGCGTGCGCCCTCTAACCCCTCAGTATAGTCAACGGTAGAGCCTTGTAAGTACTGATAGCTTAGTGAATCGACGACCAAGGTCACATCGTCATTATCAAAATTGGCATCGTCTTCATTGAGCTCATTGGCGAAGTTAAAGCCGTAAGAAAAACCTGAGCAGCCGCCGCCCGTCACATAGACACGCAACATCAGATCGCTGTCGCCTTCTTCTTCACGTAGACGGCGCACCTTTTGTGCAGCGCTATCGGTTAAGCTTAAAACAGTTGGGTCTACTGGCTGGCTGGCGCTTGGATTAAATTGGTTGGCTGATTCGTTCATATCTACCTCAGTTGCTAGGATCAAATGCGGTCGTCCAGTTAGGGTTTGCAATGAAATAGTTGCAAATAAAGATACGCACGGCGTTTGATTCAATTGGGTGCTGTTATTATGGCGCTGCTATTGGTATGACTAATGGCGCATTATAAATATGATATCTGTGTCATTACAACGATTTGGTTGATAACGGGCACTTATTTCATCGCAGTATATCATAATGGGGGTATTGATTCGTTTGTCAAGAGTGACGCTACTGGCTGAAGGTGGCTGATTGATACTAGTGGTTATTATCCCCATAAACTCATGCTAAGAGAAAGACTTTTTGTGCGAATAAACACTTGGTTTTGAAATAGTTATTTAATCGTTTGCCTATGGGGCAAGCGTTTGAAATAATAGCCGCCAGTTAACATGCCAGATGTGTGTTTTTTATTGCCTTATATTTTATATTACTGTTGAGTTGAAGAGATTATATGATCGAATTTAAAGACGTTGGTGTTCGCCGTGATGGTCGTGAGTTGTTTGCAGGGGCAAGCTTCCAGCTACATCCGGGCCACAAAGTTGGCTTGACGGGCAACAACGGCACCGGCAAATCTACTTATTTGCCTTATTGTTGACGCGAATGGGCAGAGGAGATACCGAGGTCACGCTTGATAGAGGTGAAGTCAGTATTCCTGATAGCTGGCATGTGGCACACATGGCTCAGGAAGTCGGCGCTACGACGCAGTCTGCAATCGATTATGTATTGAGCGGTGATGAGCAGTGGTATGAGATTAATGCTTCTTTGAATGATTTGAGTAGCGTCAGTGATGAGCAGATCGGGGTATTGCATCAGCAATTTGATGAAATTGATGGCTATCGTACGCCGACTAAAGCGGCACAAATTATGGCAGGTCTTGGTTTTAATACCAGCCAGCATGAATTACCCGTAGAAGGGTTTTCGGGTGGTTGGCGCATGCGTCTAAACCTTGCCAAAACCTTGATGAGCCGTGCAGACTTAATGTTACTCGATGAGCCGACCAACCATTTGGATTTGGATGCGATTTTGTGGCTTGAGACTTGGATCAATGCCTATACTGGTCTGGTCATCGTCATCTCGCATGACCAAGCTTTTTTGGATGCTACGGTCGGTCATATCTTGCATGTTGAACAACAAAAAATCACTCTTTATACCGGTAATTATCAGCAGTTTATTCGCACCCGTCATGAGCGTATGGCACAGCAGCAGCAAGCGTTTGAAAAACAAGAAGCGACCAAAGCACATTTGGATGACTTTATTCGTCGTTTCCGTGCCAAAGCCAGTAAAGCTAAGCAAGCACAAAGCCGTATCAAGCAGCTTGAGCGCATGGCTGAGCTGTCACCGATGATGGCGGACAACCCGTTCTCTTTCCGCTTTTATGAGCCAGCAAATATGAGCTCACCACTGATTGAGCTGACCAAAGCGGATATTGGCTATAGCGATACGCCACTTCTATATAATGCCAATGTGCAAGTAACGCCGGATACGCGTCTTGGCTTGCTAGGTATGAATGGCGCAGGTAAGTCGACACTGATTAAAGCACTGGTCGGCGAGCTTGGCGTATTAACAGGGACGTATCGTGTTTCGGATACCTTAAAATTAGGCTATTTTAACCAGCATCAAATGGATATCTTGGATGCCAAGCCACGCCGATAGAGATGTTGCGTCGTCTAGCCGGTAAAACCTCTGATGCGATGCTACGCTCATTTTTAGGCAGTTTTGACTTCCGCGGTGAGCGTATCGATACGCCGAGTGAGCTATTCTCTGGTGGCGAGCGTGCGCGCTTAACGTTAGCTTTGATCGTTTGGCAACGTCCGAACGTTCTGGTACTCGATGAGCCAACCAACCATTTGGACTTACAAATGCGCCAAGCGTTGACCATCGCCTTGCAAGGATTTGAGGGGGCAGTGGTACTGGTTTCGCATGATCGTGAGTTGATTGCCAACGTCTGTGATGAGCTGTTTTTGGTACATGATGGTCAAATCGAGGAATTCGATGGTGACATCAGCGACTACGGTAAGTGGCTGGCAGAAAAGCGTAAGCAAGAGAACTCATCAGATAAAAGTACCAGTAAGAAGAAAAGTAAAAAAGAGAGTAAGAAATTCGTTTCACGTGAAACAGATAATGGTCAAGTGAGTAATAAAGCACCTGATAATTCATCAAAAAGTAAAGCGACGACGCCTACGCTTAGTAAAGATGCGCAGCGCAAATTGGCGGCTGAACAACGCAAACTCACCGCGCCTATTCGCCGTGAGATAGAAGAAATAGAAAAGGCATTGGCTAAAATTGATGGACAGCTTGTGACGCTTGAAGAAAAACTGGCTGATACGGATTTGTATGAAGAAGGTCGCAAGTCTGATTTGCTGTTATTACTTAACGAGCAAACGGCATTGCAGCAGCAGCACAGTGACAATGAAGAAAAACTATTGCTTTTGATGACGACATTAGAAGAAATGGAAGCGGGTTTTGAGTAGAGAGCTGTTCACTATAGTAAATAGCAGGTTTTGATTGTTTTTTAAGCTATTTTTACTTGATAAAGACAGTCACAAAAAAGGGAGAGCGCTGGCTCTCCCTTTTTTATTACGTTATTCCTTACGGTATTTACCATCACCATAAGACAGTATTTCCATTGTGGTCGTACATAACTGACAGTTTATTTGACCAGCAGCGGCTTTCGATAAATCCAAAATACGACCCCGAATGAAAGGGCCTCTATCGGTGATTTTTACGATTACACTCTGCTTTGTCTTCTTGTTGGTCACTTGTACCTTCGTACCAAACGGCAACGTGCGATGCGCAGCGGTCAAAGAGTTCATGTTGAAGATACTACCACTAGCAGTGCGTTTACCGTGGAATTGACTACCGTAATAACTGGTGTTTCCAGCAAAAACGGTGGTACTCAGCAATAGTGATAATGTGATAACCAAAGACTTGATTAAATAAGACATTTAATACCTTTAAGCAATTTATAAAATAGACAGATACACTTGCCTATGTTATTCATACTCCCTATGAGTATAAATAATATATTCATTTTACAACACATACTTTGTCATATTCTTACGGTTCTGTAAAAGAACTACCAAGGTCAAAATGCTCATTTATGCACGCTAGCTATTAAATACCAGTGATCTGTATGTAATTGTTTTAAATAATGATTTACATTGTTAATGGTATTTTTGGCTTGACTCTCTATTTTTTCATTAGGGCGAGTGTTAAATTGATATGACGTCTGTGGCTATCAAAGAATAATAATGTCAGAATCATAGAGAAATATGCCAATGCAGTGACAAAGGCGAATCATAATGTATTAAGTGCCTCAAACAACTTAAACACTGCTGTTGTTCGGCACTATTACTGGTAATATTTGTATAACGGTATTGAATTTTTATATTACTATCATTATTAGATAGACTATCGTTACCACCTGTTATGTCGCAGTTGAATAAATTTCCGTACCATATCGTTTAAAATGGGCATACCAGTATCATTAACATGCTTTTATGTTGAGGACAAAAACATGGCAGAGAAAAATTACTATGACATTTTAGGGGTCAAAAAAGACGCGTCAGCTGCAGATATTAAAAAAAGATACCGTAAGCTTGTCCGTCAATATCACCCTGATGTGAGCGATGATCCAGATGCAGACAATAAGATTGCTGAGATTAATAATGCTTACGAAACCATTAGAGATAAAGAAAAGCGTGCCGAATATGACGCCATGCTAGACAATCCCTTTGCTGGTCAAAGTGGTGGTTTTGGTGGTCAATCTGCAAGTGGCGGGCAAGGCGGCTATCGTTGGGAAGATATCAAAGATCAGTTTGGTGAAGGCGAAGCTTATGGCGATGGTGGCTTCCGCTTCGATGACATCTTTTCGGCATTTGGTCGCGGTGCACGTGGTTCAGCGGGAGGCCAATCGCAGCGTGGTGGTTTTGGCTCGCAAGATAGCAAAGGTCAAGATCAACATGCAGAGATTACGGTTGATTTGGCGTCCGTTTATAATGGCGACGACTACAGCATTAAGTTGAATGTCCCTATTCGTCAACCGAATGGCAGTGTCGAGTATGACAACAAAACGCTGAAAATTAAAATCCCTAAAGGCATCACTGATGGCAAGCAAATTCGCTTAGCAGGGCAAGGTGCCGCTGGTATTGGTGGCGGTAAAAACGGCGATTTATTTTTAAAAGTAAAAATCCGTCATGCAGACAATATCCGTATCGAAGGCGCTGATGTTTATCAAACCGTCAATATAGCGCCATGGGAAGCGGCGTTGGGTGAAAAAATCAACGTCAGTACGCCAGCTGGTACGCTTGCTGTGACTGTGCCTAAGAACAGCAAGTCTGGTAGCAATTTACGCCTAAAAGGTAAAGGTATCCCTGCTAAGCAAGCGGGTGATTTGTATCTAACCTTAAACATCGTGAACCCTGATATCAGCACTGAGGCTGCGACCCAAGCTTATGAGCAACTAAAACAAGCCTTTGCCGATATCAATATTAGTCGTTAATGGCCGCTAAAAATTACTCACATTGAAACACTGTAATAGAGATGAAGACCATACGATAACGATGAAATAAAGAGCAAACGAGGATAATAGCTATGAAACACTCGCCTGAATTTACCGACATTATCATGAGCTTGGATGAGCTGGTATCTGCCTGTGGCCAAGAGCGCCAATGGGTCATCGAATTGATTGAAGAGGACATCATCGAATATGATGTACCAGAACGTGAGCAGTTCACTGGTTATCAGCTGACGACAGTGCGCCGTGCCTCGCGCCTTAGCCGCGACTTTGAAGCCAGTGTTCCTGCGATTGGCTTGATACTTGAGCTATTGGATGAGCTCGAACAATTACGCCAATTTAGACGCCAATTAGACATGCAGACACCAGTGATTGAAATCGAAATCGATCATTTAAAATAATTTATTTCCCCTTTATTCAGTACATAAAAAATCAGCACAAAAAAGGGTCTCTAAAATGAGACCCTTTTTTTGCAAATAATATATTTAGCGTTTAACGCGCATATTTTGGATCAGCTGCTGCGGTAAACAGTACATCCGTTGAAGAGTTCAACGCCGTTTCTGCCGAATCCTGTATCACACCAATAATAAAGCCAATCGCTACCACTTGCATGGCGATATCATTTGGAATGCTAAATAAGCTTGCTGCCAATGGAATTAAGAGTAATGAACCACCAGCGACACCAGAGGCACCGCAGGCACTAATGGTTGCAACCAAACTGAGTAGCAGTGCTGAGGCAAAGGTCACTTCAATACCGAGTGTATGCGCGGCTGCAAGCGTTAAGACGTTAATCGTAATCGCCGCGCCGGCCATATTAATGGTCGCACCCAGTGGAATCGTCACCGAATAAGTATCTTCGTGTAGACCCAGTTTGCGAGCAAGGTTCATATTGACCGGAATGTTGGCAGCCGAGCTACGCGTAAAGAATGCGGTAATCCCTGACTCACGCAAGCACTTGAATACTAGCGGATAAGGGTTTTTGCCCGTTTTGATCAGTACAATAATAGGGTTAGCAATCAAAGCGATGAATAGCATACAACCAACCAGTACCATCAAGATACGCGCATAACCTGCCAAAGCCGCAAAGCCTGTCTCAGCGACGGTGTTGGCGACCAAACCCAATATACCAAAAGGTGCTAGGGCAATGACCCACTTCACCACTTGGGAGATGGCGTCAGAAAAATCACCGACCACAGTGCGTGTGGTATCACTGGCTTGGCGCAGTGCGAAACCGATGATAATTGCCCACGCTAAAATACCAATATAGTTGGCTTCAGCGATGGCATTAACAGGATTGGCAACCAGGTTTAGTAGTAGATTGGTCAGTACTTCTTTGAGGTTGGCTGGTGGGACTTGCTCAATTGTGGCGTTGACCAATACCAGTTCTGTCGGGAATAAAAAGCTCGCGCCAACAGCAGTCAGTGCGGCTAAAAAAGTGCCAAACATATACATGATAAGCACAGGCTTGACGTAAACCTCATTACCGCTGCGATGTTGGCTAATGGCCGCCATGACCAACACAAATACCAGTATCGGTGCAACGGCTTTTAGTGCTCCTACAAATAAGGTACCCAACAATCCTAAGGCAATACCGATATCTGGTGCCAACCAACCTATCAATACTCCCACTATCAAACCGATAATAATAAGTGGTACTAGACCAATGCGCTTATACATCGCAAAAAATGAATACATCCTTACCCCTACAATCTAATGAATAATAAAAGAGATCAAGCCATTTTATGTTTTTTTGCTTTACTAGTCTCATACTCGTATACAGGTAAGATTCGTAAAACAGAATAAAAATGGGTAAAGTATAACCAAAAAAAGGGCAGTTAAGCCCTTTTTTATTTTTATACCTATCAATTTAAGATGATTGGTTTGTTATGGTCGTCTTTAACAGATCCAACATTAGCGTGCATATTTTGGATCAGCAGCGGCAGTAAACAAGACGTCTGTTGATGAGTTCAATGCGGTCTCTGCGGAGTCTTGCAGCACACTAATAATAAAGCCAATAGCCACCACTTGTAGCGCAATATCATCAGGAATATTGAATAAACTGGCTGCCAAAGGAATGAGTAGTAATGAGCCACCAGCGACGCCAGAGGTACCGCCAGCACTGATTGTAGCGACTATACTTAGCAGTAATGCTGAGCCAAAGGTCACTTCAATACCGAGTGTATTCGCGGCTGCAAGGGTTAACACATTAATAGTAATAGCGGCACCTGCCATATTAATAGTGGCGCCTAATGGCAGGGTGACTGAATAAGTATTCTCATGCAACCCTAATTTGCTGGCAAGGTTCATATTGATAGGAATGTTGGCAGCAGAGCTACGGGTAAAAAACGCAGTAATACCAGATTCACGTAAGCAGGTGAATACCAGTGGATAAGGGTTTTTACCCGTTTTTAAGTATACGAGGAGAGGGTTCGTCACCAAAGCAATAAACAACATGCAGCCTATCAATACTAGCAAAATTCGTGCATAGCCCAATAGCGCAGCAAAGCCAGTATCAGCGACGGTATTGGCGACTAATCCCAAGATACCAAAAGGTGCTAGCGCGATGACCCATTTGACTACTTTTGAGATGGCATCTGCAATGTCATTGACAGTGCTGCGAGTCGTCTCGCCAGCTTGTCGTAGCGCAATGCCGATGATAACGGCCCAAGCTAATATACCGATATAATTAGCATTGGCTAGGGCAGCAACTGGATTGGCGACGAGACTGAGTAATAAATTATTCAATACTTCTTTTAAGTTTGCTGGCGGTACTTGCTCGATGGTCGCATTCACTAACGTCAATTCGGTTGGGAATAAAAAGCTGGCACCAACAGCGACCAAAGCGGCTATAAAAGTGCCTATCAGATATAAAAACAGCACCGGTTTTACATAGACCTTATTACCGCTACGATGTTGACAGATAGCAGCCATCACTAAGAAAAACACCAATATAGGGGCAACGGCTTTTAGGGCACCTACGAACAGGGTCCCCAAAATCCCTAAGGCAATACCCACACTTGGCGCCAGCATCCTATCAAAGTACCTAGTACTAAACCGATAACAATCAGCGTTACCAATCCGATTCGTTGGTACATCGCTATTAATGAATGCATTTTTACCCCTTTAGTCCATTTGGAAATAAATATTAGCTTAACAATCGTTAGCTTAACGACCGAAGGATGTTAGCATTTTTTGTGATAAGCGCCTACTGACAGATTTTATAAGGCAGTAGCAATAACGTACTTATAAGCCTCTAAGAATTTTAAAAGTCAAAATTTAAGCACAAAAAAACGCCATGACTGGCGTTTGATTTTGTAATAGAAGACTAAACTTTGAAATGGGTAAGCTCATACCCTAATTGCTGGTAATGCTTATATTTAGCGCGTCCTGCCTCAGTGCTGACCGTATCAGGTTTGATAAGCTCTAAAATACGAGTTGGCAATGTATTGCTGGTAGCATTTATAAAGTTATTAACGGGACGTATCGTAGTATTGAGTACGATACCTTTAAAATCGGCTGGCATATAGCTGGCAAGCAACACTGGTGCTAATAATTGATTATTAATATCAGTATGAACACCGTCAATATCGGCGCCTTCAGGATTAGAATCTAAAAGGCGTTGATGCGGTATAAAGCTCGTATCGTCTTGTGCCCAAAGGCTTCATCAAGCGTCGACAGCAATTCATCGTTTTTTTCGATAAGAATCAATAACGACTGGCTGCTTTTATTGAGCGCCGTCTGGGTCAGCTGACAAATAAAGCCCAAGAAATCTTGGGCTTTATTCTCAGTTAATACATAAAAGCTAACTTTCATAGAGTGGTTTTCATTGAGTGATGATTCATCAATAGATTATGCCATATTTGCACTATTTTTTAGGTATTGCATGAATAATGGCACAGGACGACCAGTCGCGGCTTTGTCTTGACCTGAAATCCATGCCGTACCAGCGATGTCTAAATGCGCCCATGCTTGACCTTCTTCTATAAAGCGAGATAAGAAACAGGCAGCAGTCACAGCGCCAGCACCTTTACCACCGATATTTTGAATATCAGCGATAGGGGAGTCAATCTGCGTTTGATACTCGTCATCCATCGGCATGTGCCAGATTAGATCGCCTGATAGGTTACTGGCGTTTTCTAAGTCAAACAACACATCTTCGTCATTACTAAAGACTGCCGAGCGTACATGACCCAACGCAACCACACAAGCACCAGTCAAGGTTGCGACATCGATGATGGCTTTTGGCTGATAATACTTCTGTACATAGCATAAGGTATCGCACAATACTAAACGACCTTCAGCATCGGTATTTAGGATTTCAACGGACTTACCGTTCATTGCTATGATGATATCGCCAGGGCGCGTTGCCTCTCCTGATGGCATATTTTCAGCACAAGCTAGCGCACCGACGACGTTGATCGGTAGACGCGCTTCACATAGTGCTTTTAGGGTACCAAGTACCGCAGCAGAACCGCCCATATCAAATTTCATCTCATCCATCGCCGCACCCGGTTTGATTGAGATACCACCTGAATCAAAGGTAACACCCTTACCAACAAGCACGATAGGGGCATCATCGTGTGCACTTTGGACATTGTCTTCGCTATTCTGTTCAGCATTTTTAGCGGCTTTTTTGCTAGCAGCTTTGGTTGGTAATTTATCGGCCAATGCTTTTAGACCGCCAGCTACTTTTGCGCTGTTGGTAGTGGCTTTGCTAGTATTGCCATCAGTATTGACGCTAAAGTTAGACTTGCCGCGATACTCCATGAGTACCAACTTACCTTCTTTGGTAGAGCCTTGCGCGACCGATAAGAAGCAGTTCATACCCAGTGCTGACATCTCGTCTTCACCAAGTACCGTTACTTTTAAGAGGTCAGGATAAGTGGCTGCCAATTCCTGTGCTTGCTCAGCCATATACGCTGGGAAACAGATATTACCCGGCTCATTGGCGACATCACGGGTCAAGCTTTGACCAGTAAAGACCGCTTGTGCAAAGTCTAACGAATCTTCTAAAGACGACTCTGCCAGTAAGTAGATGTCCGTTAAAACAGGTGTTTGCTGCTCAGATTTGTACTTGTCAAAACGATAGCTTGCTGCCAGTAGGCTCAGCGCAAATTGGCTAAACTGGTTTTCTTCTAAGCTATCACCTAACGCCACAGTGATAGAATCGACGCGTTTTTGGGTGCTCTTATAAATGGTCTTGGCAATTTTTTCTAGAACGCTATGACGCAATTTATCAACATTACCCACACCGACTAATAATAGCTGTACTGGATTTTCTTTGGTGGTTTTCTTATCACCCGCTAGCGCATAGTCAGCGACGGTTTCGCAAGCTTTGCCGTTAAAGTGTGATACTTCAATCAATTGCTCAATACGGGTTTGATAATCGCTCAATACTGACTCAGCTAAGATATTTTTCTTATCATCGATCAAAACGACAAGGCAGGCCGCGTCTTTACTTTTGGCTTCTTTTTTGAGGATTTTTTGCGTATGGGTTTTTGGCAGTGTTTGGGTTAATTTAATATTCATATATTTATCCTTATTGGGGTTATGACATTATAGTTATGACGTTAGCGCTATGAAAATGGCAGATTTTTTTAATTGCTGATACCTGTTAAATTATCAGATTGTTTGGCCAATCAAGCAATCGCAATAGTGTAGCATATTGCGAGGTGAGTGCGCAGTGAGCAAGGTTTAGGTCATGGGTTCGAACCGTTTACTAGCTATTAACTAACTCATCGGTTGCTACTAAAGCGGCAAATCTATCTTGCAGTGCTGCCATCGCGGTAGCATGCATGATATCAGCGCTGATTTTCCCTTTTTTATAGTCAGGCAGATCACGAGTGGCACAAGCATCATGGCAAACAAAACTGTCAAAGCCTAAATCAAAAGCGGCTCTCACGCTTGAGCTAACACACATATGACTCATAAAGCCTGCAAAAATAATTTGCTGTTTTTGTGCAGCTGAAATAAGTGCTTGCAGCTGGGTATCATGAAACGCATTGGGATTTTTTTTGACGATGACGGTTTCACCATCCTTTGGTTGTAATTCAGCGATAATCTCGACGTTAGATGATAAAGGATCAAAAACGTTGCCATTATCTGCGCCGTGATGGGCGATATGAAAGATAGGGACGTTCTGTTTACGAGCTTTATCTAGCAATAGTCGCGCATTTGCAAGGGCGTTCGTACCAGCTTGCCCCAATGGCATCGCCCCATCGACATATTCGTTTTGATAATCAATAAAAACCACGGCGCAATTTGACCAATCGAGCGTATCAAATTGACCGCCAGCAAGTTCAAGTAAAGTAGAAGGGGTAGAACCGAGTTTATTTGTCATTAATATTCTCCATTGGGCGAGCTAATTAGGAATTTTTAGTTTTCTCAGTTTAACAAGTAATCCTAATGGTGCGAGGGCAGTGATACGAATGACACACAAAGGTTTCCAAATGACATCAAGTAAAAATATCGTGCAAAGACTTAATAAAAAGGCTTCTTAGATAAGACAAACTAATGAGTTAAATGCTCATTATTCTTTTCATATCTTATCTATTATTAGTGAGCCATACAGCGTTATAGCAAGATGGACGCAATGTTTGCAAACACATTTCACAGCCATTTTTGAGCAAAATATGCTAGGATTAGCGGTTATCTTTATCGCTAATTTTTACAGCATGTCGCTAACCCGTCTCGCAGATATTTTCATATCTTTTACCGTTGCTTTTAGGGCTGTTTAAGTATCTGTTTAAGTATCTGATTGAGCAGCACGGTCTTGTATTTCTATTGTCCAGTTATCGGTATCAGCTATTGTATTTAGAGCGGTCCATAATTGTCAGTGTTTGCCAATAAAGCTGCGATAAATCGTGCGACTATCAACCTTTTTAAAAGAGTGCCCATTGTGATATTACGCCGCTATATGACTCAACAAGTTGCCTCAACGACCGCATTGGTTTTGGGGTTTTTAGTGGTGATGATGCTGGGCGGTCGTTTGATCCGTTACTTTGGTATTGCCGCAGAAGGCAATTTAGATATCAGCTTGTTATTTACCATCATTGGTTATAATTTGCCCTACTTTTTAGAGCTTATCCTGCCATTAGCATTTTTTATCGCTCTCATGCTGGTATTCGGGCGGCTGTATGTCGATCAAGAAATGGCGGTGATTAATGCCAGTGGGGTGTCGCGTGGTAAACTTGCCCGTTTGATGACGCCTTTAATATTGGCATTGTTCGTTGGGGAAGCGGCTTTATCTATCGTTGGTAAACCGTGGGGCGTAGGCTCATCGGAAAGTGTCTGGCAACAGCAGGCATTGACCAGTGCTTTTGATTTAATTCGTCCCAATCAGTTTATTAGTAGCGGCAATTATCACCTCTATGTGGGCAGTTTGAGTGATGATAAAAAACAATTGCAAGATGTGATACTGATTCAATCTGAGCCTGAAAAAAAGGGTGGTGCCGCTAAAAATAATACTGCTAAAGAGGCTGCCGTCGATGTTAAAAACACCATCGATCCCGAAACAGCTGAGCAATTAAATATTTCAGACATGCCAAATATGCCAACTGCGATTACTAATAATACCAATATCAGCAAAGATACCATTACCCTCGCCAAACGTGCTGAGCAAGTTGATACGGGCGATAGCGGGGTGACGCAATTGGATTTGTTCCAAGGTCGGCGTTATGAAGTCGGTGCGGGCAGTCTTAAGTACAACCAGGTGGGCTTTGATCGTTACCGCATTACCTTGACCGAATCCTCAAAAGAAGTCATCACTGAAGATAATATCGAAACGCAAGCGATTGGACCATTATGGCAAGCCGCGACGGGTGGTACAGCAAATAGTGGCAACTCGCTGCGTGTGGCACAAAGTGAGCTTGGCTATCGTTTGGCATTGCCGTGGTTGATGATCATTGCACCAATGCTCGCTGTACCACTGGCGCAAGTACGTCCGCGCCAAGGTCGCTGGTTGCGCCTATTTCCTTCTATTTTATTGTTTGTCAGCTGTGCACTGGGTATCATTTCACTCAAAAATGCTGTTAGCAAAGGCAGCGTGAGCGTCTGGGCATATGCGTGGCTCATTTTAGTTTATGGCATTGGCGCTTTATATGAATTGGGGCAGCCGTGTGCAGCATCGATTACGCTTTCGAAAACCGAAGAACACGCCTTTAACGGTTGCCGATCATCAGAGCAGTGGCTCACAAGGAGGGCAGTCCTAATGAGTGTCTTATCTTCTAAACCATCCAATCCTGACTCGCAAAACGCTCATGCTAAGCGTGCTCGCAAACCTGCCAAACTAAAAGTGCTGAGCCGTTACGTCAAGCTGAACGCTTTGCTCGCAATCGTCGGAGCTGTCATAGGCTTATGGCATTACAGCTGGTATTCTCTTATTTGTCCGAGCTGGATTCGTTAGATGATAGCTATACGATGGGCGAGGCGATTAAGTATATTTTTTATCGCTCGCCTTATTTTTTAGAGCAATTTATTCCCACTGGCGCATTGCTAGGTGCAGTGGTCGGCTTGGGCTTGCTTGCCAATAAAAGTGAGCTGGTCGTGATGCGTGCCGCTGGCGTCAGCGTTTATCGTATCGTCGGTTGGGTATTGCAGCCTGCTTTGATTTTTGTGTTGCTCGCATTGATTATCAATCAGTTCGTGCTGCCGCACTCTAATCAATTGGCAAAAGAAATCAACGACGAAGACAGCAGTTCATTGGTCACCTCGGTACGCGGTTATTGGACGTTGCAGCCACGCTTTGAGAGTACAAAAGACGGCAGTGCCAAGCCAGATGGTAGCGATATTTTGTATATCGATTATGCTGATGTGCAAGGTAATATCGGCGAAGTTAAACGTTGGCATTTAGACAATAATGGCAATCTGCAAACGGCCATTCACGCTGAGGGTGGTCGGTATATTGGTCGTGAACCTGTTAATCCTGCCAGCAGCAAACCGAGCGAGCAATATCGCTATGAGTGGCAGCTGAACAACATGACCAAGCTGATGATTAATCAGGCTTTGAGAGTAGCCAAGCCATCTCACCGTCAGATACTTTAAGTCTACCCTTTGCCCCTGAGTCGGTATATCTGCTTACCCGTAAGGCCGAAGATTTGTCATTGACTCAGCTGTATGAGCATCGTCAATTTATGCGCCAACAAGGCACGCGCTCGTTAAGTCATGAGCTGGCTTTTTGGCAAAAACTACTGTCACCGTTGTCTATTTTGTCATTGGTGATTGTCGCCTGCTCATTCGTCTTTGGCTCATTGCGGACGCATAGCTTAGGCTTGCGTATCGTTGTGGCATTATTGTTTGGCTTGCTGTTTAGTTACGTGCAAGACTTGGTTGGCTTTATCTCATTGGCGACTGGATTTTCGCCGTTATTAATGGTGATATTACCGATTATCGCCAGTGCGATATTGGGTGGCTATTTGCTCAAACGGCAGATGTAGCCAGATATCATTTGCCATAAAAAAGCCCGCTAGATCATGACGATTTAGCGGGCTTCTTTGATTATACAGCTTTTAATACATAAGCTTTAGCTTTTACAGCTTAGTCTTTGGTCGCCATGGTAATCGTATAGGTTTTGCCTTGTTTGATCTTTTCACTATTGCCAAACACTTCGGTAAACGAGCGCTTCATAAACTGACGTAGGCCATTGATTGTCACCACATAAAAACGTCCACCTTTACGCATACGAGCATAGGCATCGAGGAAATATAAATAATGCTGCTCTTTACCTACTTTGGCTGGCAAGTTTGACATCACAAGGCTAAAGTCTTTGTCTTTTGCCACGTGATTGAAGCCATTTGATAAATGCACATCGACGTTTTTCAGACCGTTTTTCTCACAGTTACGGCGCGCATATTCGACTGCCATAAAGTCTTTATCAATCAACGTATGCAGACCATTTGGACATTCACGCGCTGCCGTCATACCGAGTACGCCATAGCCACAGCCCAAATCAATCGAGTCGTCATCCGCTTCAAAATCAATATAATCAAGCAGCATCAAGCTACCGTCATCGAGCTTTTGCGGTGAAAAAATGCCCCACGTGGTCGAAAAATCAAATGGCTTGCCCAGTACGTCTTGGCGAAAATTAATGTCTTCGCGCCAATGTTGGGCGTTTTTCAATAGGTCAGCAGGTGGTCTATGGCTCATGAGATTCTCGGATAATAGATAAGTAAAAGGTGGTACGCGATGGAATAAAACAGCGTACACATTATGATGGGTATTGTAACGAGAAAAGAGGGAGTTTGCAGCATGCTATTGATTCGATAGACCAAAAACCTAGGCTATATACTGATTTTGTAGTGTAAGATTGGTTGATAGAGATATAGCCTATGAGATTATTATGAATACAACAGAGAAAGGCAATAAATTTGAAGATAAAGTGTTATCACTTCTTATGAAAGATATCAAAAGTTTCAGCCTATCTATGGGTCATGAGAGTCATATAAAGGTTTTTAAAAAGAAAAAATATTATTCAAGGTTTCGTAAAGGGGATATAGAATTTGATATTGCTATCGAAGTATACAGAGATAAAAATATTCCAAATTATTCATCATTAATACTTGTTGAGTGTAAAGATTATAAAACAGCGGTTGGCGTTGATCAAATAAATAAGTTTTTACAAGATGTTAGAGATCTAAGTGAAGGCAGTTTTACTCATGGTTTGAAACCAATAATGGCGGTTAGCTCTAGATTAGCGAAGTCAGCTTACAATATAGCATTAGAAAGGAATGTTGGTTTAATTAAGATAAGTGATACAGATGGTTTAAAATGGGTTTTAAATAGAAGCTTTGACAAATACGGTGTCAACCAAGCTCTTAGCTCAAAGGACATATTTGTACATAGCGACCAACCAAATTATTACAATTCTAATTGGTTCTTTTATTCTCAAAATAGATGGTTTAGTAGTTTTAAGGATTATTTAAGAGACATCACTGGACAAAAGGACGAATGCTCTAAGTCTCAAGTAGTATGTTTTTCTAAAGATACTCTGGAGAATATAGCTAAAGAAATACTTACAAAAATTGAGTACCTAGATGGCGTTGTTTGTCTATCTGACTTACTATCTTACGAGGTATTAAAGAGCGTAAAATTATATAAAGACGTTATTCCCTCTGTACATGAGAAGAGCCTACTCGGTAGAGTTGATTTTAAAAGTAATGAAATTTTTATATACAAAAAAGAAATTGAAGATGAAAAAAGAGATAGATTCACTCTTGCACATGAATTGTCGCATATCCTATTAGGACACAGTCAATATTTGGATAAAGATTCATTTGAAGAACATGACTTAGCTAGTATACAGGTTTTAGATAATTCTATGGTTGCAAAGCTTGAGTTTCAAGCGAATTACTTAGCAAGCTGTTTATTGATTCCTAGTGAGCAATTAGCAAAAGCATTTTTAAAGATATATTCTGAGTTAGGATTAAAAAGAAGAGGTGTGTTCTGGATTTATTTAGATAACCAGCCCGAAAATAAGATGATAGCTAATAATGTTGTTAGCAAGCTGGCTCGTTACTTTGATGTTTCAAAAAGTGCTATTAAAATTAGATTAATAGGTTTTGGTCTACTTCATGACGAAAGATTGAAAGTAATTTAACCTCTCGGATGATGCTCAGCATGCAATTTCTGCAACCTGGCCGTCGCCACATGGGTATAAATCTGCGTGGTGGACAAATCACTGTGCCCTAGTAATAACTGCACGCTACGCAAGTCCGCGCCATGATTCAGTAGATGCGTGGCAAATGCGTGACGCAGGGTATGCGGTGATAACTCTTTATCGATACTGGCAACTTTAGCGTATTTCTTAAGCAAATACCAAAAATTCTGCCGTGTCATGTAGCCACCTTGCGCCGTCAAAAATACCGCTTGGCAATTTCCTGACTTTAAATGTGCAATCAAATCACCACGAGCATGCGTTAGATAGTCTTCTAACGCATCGCTAGCATATTCGCCTAGTGGTACCAATCGCGTTTTATTGCCTTTCCCCGTGATTTGTAGCCAGCCAGAGTTTAGATTCACTTGCTCTAATGAGAGATTAATCAACTCGCTCACCCGCAGACCGCAGGCATATAGCACCTCTAACATGGCTTTATCACGCAGTCCGAGCGCGGTGCTGGTATCAGGCGCGGCAAGGAGATTATCGACATCTGCTTCTGCTAAGTCTTTGGGCAATGGACGACCAAGCTTTGGGCTTTTGATACGCTCGCAAGGATTGTCTTCACGCAGATTACTGGCAATCATCCACAGATAAAACTGACGCAAGCTTGAGAGCATGCGTGCTTGGGTACGTGGTGTTTTGCCTTCTTGAGTCAAGGTTGATAAGCAGTGCAGCACGTCATCAGGCTGCCAGCGTGTCAGGGCAGTAGGATTGGTCAGCTCGCAAGAGCGCAGGTCGCGGACATACGCATTACGAGTACGCGTCGCTAGACCACGTGCCAGCATGGCTTGACGAAACTCAGTCATATAACTGGGTTCGTCATCTACTGCCAGCGCCTTAGGTTGGCGCTGTTGCACGGCACGATCACGGCTCATAACTCAGTACTCGATGGTTGAATGTTAGATAAGCGTTAAGCACCATAACGAGGTAACTTCAGCACTGCGCGCGATATGTAGCGGGTCTGTATCATCTTGACTGCGACCATGCTTAGGTTGGGTGTCCAGACGATATTTTACCGCCAATCCAGCATCGGCAAACAAGCTTAGTAACTCATCACGGGTGCGCAGTTGCAGGTGCTCAGCTAAGTCCGACATGATCAACCAAAGCTCTCCGTGCTTAGCTAAGTGCTGTTTGGCACCTTGTAGAACGCCACGTAGCATCGCGCTCTTGGCATCATAGACGGCGTACTCAAGAGACGAGCTTGGCTTAGCAGGTAACCAAGGCGGATTACAGACAATCAGATTGGCGAGTGGTGCATCAGTCGGATACAAATCGGCTTGCTGCAGTTGTACGGCAGGTAATTCTAAGCGTGTAAAGTTCTCATTGGCACAGGCCAAAGCACGTGGATTCAAATCCGTTGCGATCACTTGTGGAACACCGCGCTGCGCTAAGATAATAGCCAGCAATCCCGTTCCGGTACCGATGTCATAGGCGACATCATGGCTCGCTGGTAGCGGTGCATCGAGCAATAGCTGTACATACTCATGACGGGTTGGTGCAAAGACGCCATAATGCGGGAAAATTGATAAGCCTAAGCTGTCTATTGGGACGCCTTTTTCGCGCCATCCTGCTGCGCCAAGTGCGCCTTGCAAGTCACGAAACGACAACACACAAGACTCATCCATCGCCTTATCTAACGGGCCAAAAGCGGCTGTGCAGGCTGCACTGACATCGGGCGCACGGCGTAGTTGGCTGACATAACTGGCATCAAGCTCTAGTAGCAAACGGCTTAGTATGCGAGAACGTTGGGCTTGGAGTTGGCGCTGTTGATGAAAGAGGTTGGGAATTTCTTTAGAGTTGCTTGAATCAGGTTCTGTTGTAGATTTAGCCGCTTTTTTTGCTTTACGCAGCTCGGAGCGCTCATTGGTACGATCTATGCGACGACCGAGCGCTTGTAGCAACTGGCGTGCATTATGAAAATCACCGCGCCACAGCAGTGAGCTGCCTTCGCACGCCAAGCGGTAAGCGTCATCTGCGGTCGTTGTATCATCGACCAATACAATGCGCGCAGGTGGCATATGATTGCTTTCAGACAACCAAAGAGCATTACGTAGAATCTCGTTTTCTTGCCATTGTACATACTGCTTTTCTGTTTGTAACACGTAATAGCCTACCTTCTGTGAATGATAGTTTGCTTAGAATGCAAAGATATCTTTATATTGTTTATTGCGCTGTCAATCTTCTGCTGTGATCAATGCTTTGCTGCGGTCACTTGAGTGCATTTAAGCGCTTTTTTTCTTAACCAGATAACGATAAAGCGTGGCGCTGATTGGTGCATCTTCATCGCCAGCGACCATTATTTCATCGGGATCGACGTTTAGATTTACATTTTCAGCAAGCGTTTCTTGCTGCACAAGCTCATGTCCCAAATGACGACAAAAATTAGGAATGTCACGAGTGGTGGCTGGGTCGGTGGCGAGTATTTCAATCACCTCGCCAGCATCAGCGTTACGGATGGTTCGATGCAGCATCATGACAGGCTCAGGGCAAATCAGCCCTTGAGTATCTAAATGATGATTGATCGTCGTTTGTATGGTAGAAGTGCTCATAATAGTCATTTAAATCGATAGTATAAGGTAAAAGTTTTTTGCGTCATTTATAAGTATGCTTTACGTTTCTTCAGCGGTTTCAGTGTCTTTTTCTGCTTCTAGAAAATTAAAAAAGCGCTTAAAGCTCACTTTAAATAAAAACGCCACACCCAACCAACAGGATAGCCCCAACCATACGGTATCAGCGAATAATAAGCCACCAACCAATATGATGGTCGATACGCCAATGCTCATGGCAATCATCGACGCTTGGTTTAAGCGATAACGATAAATCACCAGCGCATCATAAATAGTAATAGGAATCGTAAGCGCAACCAAGGCATAGGGCAAGTTATAGAAAAGTTGATAAAGCAGTTGATTGTCATGAAAGGCTTTGATACTGGCAATGGTGCCAAAGACCATAAAGGCGAGAATAGCAGCATAAATGAGATAAATCGCTATTTGATTCGCTCGCTGTGCGCCTTTGATACGGGCGATGGCAAGCGGCGCAAAACCATGTTGCGATTTGTTTTGCAGGGAGTGGTCTGAGACAGTGGTCATAATAGTCAGGTATTTATCCGTGTAGAGTGGCGATATGTCAGAATTGGCAGTGTTTTAATTAAGAGTGTTTTAACAGCAGGTTTATCGCTGATTTAATCGGCTTTGATAGCGTCGATGGCGATACTGCTACTGGGATCAGCGAAATAAGTCGACATCAGAATGCAGGCAGAGATGTCGTCAATTGGATCGCGCTCATGCTTAATCCAACCATTCTCCCAAGCGATCTCACGCGCTGCCACTGAGGTTAGACGCTCATCACAAAGGCTCACGACCACTGGTAGATGCTGTTCCATGACCCTATGTGCTAGACGACGAGCGAATTTGTGCGCACGCTTAGACAGCATTGAGCTGCTGCCATCCATATTAAGTGGCAACCCAACCACCACTTTTGCCACGCCCCAGACTTTAATAATACCGAGCAGATTGTCCCAATCAGGCTGACCATTATTCATCGCTAAAATATCAAAGGCACGCGCAGTCTCGGTAATGGTGTTACCTAGCGCCATGCCCATCTTTTTTACCCCGTAATCGAGCGCCAAAATAAGATGAGCTTAATAGCGGGTTCCGCCACAGTAGTGTCAGCAGTTTCGATTTTAATGCTCGTATCAGACTCTACCATCATTATGCATACTTCCTATTTCTATTGGGCGTGATTCATTTAGCTTAACGGCTTTAATTTAAATGGATAATTTAACCATCATAACCAATCATTAAGCATGACCAATATCACTGCTAAGGTAATCAAAGTTAACGCCAATCTTATCCGCGGCAATTTGCCAGCGTTCTTCGAATGGCGTATCAAACAATAAATTCAGATCAGCAGGACAGACAAGCCAATCGCCATTATTAAGTTCCTGATCGAGCTGTTTTTTACCCCAGCTGGCATGACCCAAGCACAGCTGATAGTGACCAACGCCTTGACCTGCAGCGATACGCTTAAGGATATCTTGACTGGTCGTGATGCAGACGTTTTCTGAGATTGCAAAAGACGATGCCCACTCAGGCTGCCCCGTATGCAGCACAAAGCCAACCTCTGGATACATCGGGCCACCCTCTAATGCTACATCTTCCATCACTTGCGCATCCGTCACTTCAATGTCTAAATCTTCTAGCAGTTTACCCACGCGTGCCTGCTCTAATGGACGATTGACCATCAGACCAAGTGCGCCATGTTTATCATGACGGCAAATATAAATCAGCGCCTGCTCAAACCGTGGGTCTGACAGCTCGGGTGCCGCGATTAAAAAATGATGGGTCAAATTGGCTTTAGACATAGAGACAAACGCACCCTAATATTGAAGGTAAAATAACAGAAATGACACACCACTATATGGCGATACTGAGGTGAAAATCAACCAAAGCAAATATTTAGCGGTGATGAGACACAGCGCTGCACAACTGGTTGATGAATGACCAAGCCTTTATTTCACATCGGTCAATAAGCTACGCGCATGGTCGCGAGTGACGTCAGTGATGATCACACCGCCAGACATGCGTGCCAGCTCGTCGACTTGCGCGCTATCAGTCAGTATTAATAGCTCGCTTTCGGTCTGCTCGTCATGATGCTTTTGTACCAAAATATGCTGATGCGCTTGCGCTGCGACTTGTGCTTGGTGAGTAATGGCTAGTAGCTGCTGCGTCTGCCCAAGCGTGCGCAGTAGCTCACCGACACTTGCGCCGTACCGCCACTGATACCGACATCGACTTCATCAAAGACGAGCATGGGTTTGGCGGCATTATTATCGGCATTGGTTGCTTGCAGTACTTGCATCACCAGTGCCATTCGTGACAGCTCACCGCCTGAGGCAATCTTATGTAGCGGCTGCATCGGCATACCAACGTTGGCGCTAAATAATAAATCAATATCATAGCAACCTTGTGCATTATAGTAGCTCGGCTCGGCCTTCTTGGTAAAGACAAACTCGCAGCGGGCATTGGGTAGCGCGAGCGGTTGTAGTTGCTGCATTAATTGTTTGCTGACGATCGGCGCGGCTTTCGAGCGCTCTTTATTTAACTGAGTGGCGAATGCAAGATAGTCTTGCCATGCCTGTTCAATTTGCGCTGCCATCGCATCACTGCTTGGCTCGTTTTCTAGCTGCTCTAATTGCGCTTCCCAGCCTTTGCTTCATCGATTAAGTCGCTCGTTGGCAAGCTATGTTTACGTGATAAGCGATGTCCTAAGCTGATAAGACTGTCTAATGTCTGCAAACGCTCAGGATCAGGCAACTGTTGCTCAGCATAATCTGACAGTAAGCCTGTTACCTCTGTGATTTGTTGCTGTGCTAAATGTAGTTGCTCGGAGGCTTGCTCAAAGGTTTGGCTGACACTCATTTGGTTATCACAAAGCTTGATCGCTTGCCCAAGCAAGGTCATCACATCTGGTTCATCCGTGTCATTGTCGAGCAGATGCAAGCCATGACTGGCCTCTTGCATGAGGCGTCGATATTAGACAGCTCTTCGTGCTCTGCTTCAACTTCTGCATAATCAACCGCCAATAATGGCGCAATATCAGCAAGTTGGCTTTGCAATAGGTGAATACGGTCTTGGCGCTGAGCTCACGGCTCGCAATATCGTCAGCACGGCGTTTGAGCTGCTGGTAAGCTTGATAGCTACTGGCAGTTTGTAAAGCTAGCGACGTAATTTGCGCCATCTCGTCGAGCCATTGCACTACAAACTGCGGCTTGAGGAGCGCTTGCTGAGCATGTTGACTATGGATATTGACCAGCAATGCACCTAAGCTTTTGAGCTCTGCCAAGCTGACAGGCGTGCCATTTAACCACGCTTTTGAGCGTCCGCTATTGCTGAGCTGACGACGAATGAGGACTTCGGGTTCTTCTAATGGTCGATCATTTTTGGCAAACCAATCAGCAATGACGGTATTGTTTTCTACATCAAACTGCGCATAAATATCGGCTTGCGCCGCCCCGTGTCTGACCATCGCACTGTCTGCGCGCTCACCAACACATAAAGACAGTGCATCGAGTAATAGCGATTTGCCAGCACCGGTCTCACCCGTGATGACATTGAAGCCTTCAGCCACACTCAGCTCATGCTGAGCGATCAACGCAAACTGATGTAAAGTTAATGATACTAGCATCAATGCCTCTCATGACAGACAATAGACTTCATATACATCTCAAGAAGCCATATATAAAATAGGTAGATAAGGGAGTGAAATTATTCATTTAACCGTGTTAATGAGATAAATATTATAGGCAAATAGTATGGTGTTAAACGCGCTTAAATACAAACTTTCAAGCGATGTATAATAGATTTTATTGTTGGAAGATTACCATAAAACTGTCAAAAACTGGCTATGAGTCATCATCATAATATTCACAATATCAATCATTAAGGTGATTAAGCCTGTCAAAATGATGGTTGTATACTAAGCATGGTTGCGGATTAAACTTATAAAAATAGCCCAATTGTAGTGATCAGGTGCTGACTCAAAAAAGGTGAGTAAGTAAGTTTAAGATTCGCATCAAACAGCATTTTCCTAGTCGCTTTAACAAACTTTATAGATATAATGTGGTAGCATAATCTCACATAATGATAAACTCTTCTGATTGGATTAGTGCAGTGTAATATACGATAACGAGTCATAATTTTGTAAAATGATAGGCGTATAGTTGGAAGAGTATGCCACTCGGTCATTATTCTAAAGTATTTTCATAGAACCTGTGGCTAGCTTTAGCGCACAGATATCTAGTATAGAAGGATACAGTACGTAGTACAGAGGTGTCGGTTAACGATGCAACTCTGGCGGTACTCTAACCAATTACTTATTTTTTAGTTTCGTAATGATTATTTGATAAGGAAGCCACTATGACAGCGGCGCAATTTACTAATGTAACAGTCAATGCTCAAGCGACGGTATCTTATGATGGTCGTTGTTCAAGCCACACTATTATGTTCGAAGATGGTCGACATAAAACATTGGGCGTTATCTTGCCTTGTGATAATTTGGTTGAGCATTATCATTTTAGCACCAATACCTCCGAGCGTATCGAAATCACGGGCGGTGAGTGTGAGGTCAAAATTAATGGTGACGAAGAATTCAGCTATTACCGCGCTGGTCAATCATTCGTGGTTGAAGGCAATAGTGGTTTTAATCTGCGGACAGAAGAAATTGTTCAATATATTTGCCACTTAGAAGGGTAAGTTTGCTAAAGCTGTTATTCAGTGATTGATGACAGCAAAAAGCCTTTTACTCAAAAAAAGAAAAACCTTATCGGATTGGTAAGGTTTTTCTTTTTCTGCTGATATTATTTATATGCAGATATCCATTTATTGATACAATTACTGTCATCTCTTTTTATCGCCTAGTTTTTATCATATAGCGCGATACCCACTTTATAATCAATAGGCCTATTATGGCAAAACCTACCTATTTTTATGGCATTCATGCGATTGATGCCTTACTCGAATATCGTCCTTTAGATGGGCTAAGCTTGTTTGTGCAGCAAGGTCGTGAGACTGATAGCCATGTACAAGCGATTATGGCGCAAGCACGTGACAATGGTATCAGTATCCAACCCACGCAAAAAGACAAGCTCATGCAATTGTGTGGCAGCCCGCAGCACCAAGGTGTGGTGCTAAATGCGCGTCCTCTAGGCTTTGCTGATGAAGGCTTGCTTGCTACCATTGCTGGGCGTGACCAATGCTTATTATTGGTCTTGGATCAAATTACGGATGCACATAACTTTGGTGCTTGCTTGCGTACCGCAGTGGCGATGGGTGTGGATGCCGTGGTTTGTCCGAAACATCATGCGGCAAGTCTGACACCAACAGTGGCTAAAGTATCGGTCGGTGCAGCAGAGATGATGCCGATTATTAGTGTTACCAATCTGGCACGTACGCTCACGCAAATCAAAAATGCCGGGGTATTTGTGTTTGGTACGGCTCTTAATGCAGATGCCAAACCGATTCATGCCGCTGATCTGACTGGTAAAACAGCCATTATCATGGGTTCAGAAGGTGAGGGGATGCGTCGCCTGACTATGGAGAGCTGTGATGAGCTGGTGTATATTCCGATGTCAGGAAATGAGCATGGCAACCTTCAAAGTCTAAATGTGAGTGTTGCCACTGGTATGGCGCTGTATGAAGTCAATCGACAGCGTACTTTAGCTGCTGGGCAAGCTTAAGATATTCTTGGTGTAATGGCGCTAGTTGCACATACAGAGCCGCAAGATCACTTTCGTTGAGCACCACATCATCTGCATGACGATTACGCTCTTCGCGGCTCAGCTGATTCACCATGATGGCTTTGATTTTTTGTATACTTTGTTCGTCGCGCTGACTGGCACGCGCAATCTGCGTATCCTCGGTGGCATCCATTACTAAGATACGTTGGCATAAATTGGCAAGCCCTGCTTCTGCTGCTTCAATAAGTAAAGGCGCTGACAATATCACGTAAGGCGAAGTACTGGTTGCCAACTGTGCTTTTGCTGCTTCGCGTATCGCTGGGTGAGTGATGGCTTCTAACTCAATCAATGCCTCAGGATGTGAAAAGACGTGCGTTCTTACTGCCACTCGATCCATTGATCCATCACTATTCAAAACCCAATCACCAAATTTTTTCTGGATTTTGTGCAGAGTGGTGCTACCTTTAGCGACGACTTCATGGGCAATTACATCCGCATCGATAATGTCAATGCCTTGCTCAGCGAACCAAGCACTCGCAGCGGACTTACCACTACCGATACCACCCGTTAAGCCAACTACTAAGGTTTTGCTTTTCTTTTGAGGGGTCTGGGGCTTATGAGAATAAGGTGAAGATGCTTGTTTTGACATAATAATGACTTATCTGCTCGATATAATGACAGTGATGGTTATAAGCTAAGAAAGTATTTTGGTGTCTATTTTAAGATTTGGTATCTGCTTGAAAAGGAGCGACCGAAATACTTTCTAGGACAATTTAGTAAGTATACATGCCGAGATACCAGTTGACGATATCTGAGCCATATAATAAAGCAACAATACCAGCGATAGCGATATAAGGACCAAAGGCAAACGGCTTGCTTTCACCCTGTTTCTTCATCAAAATAATCCCAACGATTGAGCCTAATAGAGAAGACAATAAAATAATCAATGGCAACATCATGGGTCCAAGCCAAGCACCTAATACTGCCAATAATTTGAAATCTCCCTGCCCCATACCATGCTTTTTAGTGATTAGATAAAATATCTTAACCACTATCCACAATGACAAAAATCCTAGCAATAAGCCCCAAATTGACTGGGTAGGTGAGACAAACCAGCCTTGTGAATTCACTGCTAATCCTAAACCTGCTAATGGAAAGGTCAAGCGATCAGGCAGTAATTGGGTATCAAAATCAATACCGGTTAAGGCAACCAGCGTCCATACCAAAATCATGGCCGACAAGCCAGCTGCAGTTACGCCAAACTGATAAATGACTAATACTGACAGTAGGGCTGTTGCTAGCTCGACTAGTGGATAACGCAGTCCAATCGCAGCTTTACATTCTGAGCAACGGCCACGTAGTATTAACCAGCTAATTAACGGTATGTTTCGTACCACTTTATTTTGTGGGCGCAATGAGGGCAGCGTGAGGCTGGTCGACTCAAAGTAATCGGCTGGTCAGCTGCTACGATATTTGTTAGGGGCAGAGTGTGTTCGCGAGGCATGTCTGCTTGTTCTGACATAAACTGGCTGCACTCTTGTCGCCAACTATAAACCATCATCAGCGGAATACGGTGGATCACCACATTTAAAAAACTGCCAACACAAAGACCTAATAGGCCGAATATGCCTAAAGCGATAGGCATATTATCTTGTAATAACTCTATAAATTGCATGAACAAGCTGTCCTTTAAATAGCTTTTAGCCTACTACTGCGCCCATCTGGAAAATCGGTAAATACATGGCAATCACCAAGCCACCTACTAATACACCGAGCACTGCCATAATCATAGGCTCCATCAAGCTAGTTAGACCATCAACGGCATTATCGACTTCGTTTTCATAATATACTGCTACTTTATCAAGCATCTCTTCTAAGCTACCAGACTCTTCACCGATGCCAACCATTTGAATAGCCATACTTGGAAATAAATTAGTAGAACGTATTGAAAACTGTAGCTGTTGACCAGTAGAAACATCATTTTTGATTTGCTGAGTGGCATTATAAAATACAACATTATTGGTTGCACCCGCTGTAGAATCGAGGGCATCAATAAGCGGCACGCCTGCAGCAAAGGTCGTCGATAGTGTACGAGCAAAACGCGCAATAATCGCTTGATAAGCGATATTGCCAAATACTGGAACCTTTAAAACCGCACGGTCTAAAAAGTCACGGAATTTCTTAGAGCGTTTTTTCGCCTCTGAAAAGCCAACGATAGTACCGCCGATAATGATGATTAAAATAAACCACCACGCCTGCATCCACTCAGACATATTGACAACCATTTGGGTAAAAGCAGGCAGCTCTGCACCAAAAGATTCGAATAAATCTGAGAAAACTGGAACTACTTTTATCAATAGAATCATGGTGACAATGATAGCGACTACGATGACTGCAATAGGATATTTTACTGCTTTTTTAATTTTAGATTTGAGTAATTCACTTTTTTCTTTATAGGTCGCGACGCGTTCAAGCATGGTTTCCAGTGCACCTGACTGCTCACCAGAATCGACGAGTGAACAAAACAGATCATCAAAATAACGCGGGTGCTTGCGTAATGCTGAAGCAAAGGTTCCACCCGCTTCAATGTCAGATTTTATTTGTAATACCAAGTCTTTCATACTGGGGTTATCAAGTGAGTCAGCAACAATCTCAAAGGATTGGGTCAATGGCACGCCCGCTTTCATCATAGTAGCCAATTGACGGGCAAAAATAGCAATATCCATGGGTTTGATGGATTTCTTGAAAGTGTAAAGCGGCTTCGGTTTTTTCTTAATACCTTTGACGCTGATACCTTGTTTGCGTAAAGTCGCTTTTGCTAACTCTAAACTACGGCTGGTGGTCTCCCCTTTTACTTTTTGTCCGCGTCGATTCACCCCATCATAGACAAAGTCTAACAGCATGTCGGTCTTCGCTTTTGCCATGTTACTACCCTCAAAATATTGTCTAATATAGATATTGCAAAGATGTACAACGATGCCTGACTAATTACATAAAAAAGGCATACTTTATTTTAACGTAAAAAACCAGTATAACTCTGTTTTATATTTAAGTATATCTGGTAGGGATTATTGCTAATTTATAAAAGTCTGTACGATTACCACCCATCATATAAGTCCTCATATAAATAATGGCATTATTCATATAAGAGTGATTCTGAACTTTCGACTATACTTTTCACCATCGCACTGACAAAGACTGCTTTTTAGATAGCTAAAGATTAAAAAGTAGTTGGTTAGTCGCTTTGAACGTTCCCTTTCAGCAATCAGCAGTGCTTTTTTCTGTGCGTATTTGACCTGTAAAAAAGCAAACATCCTTACTCGGAAGTAACGCGCATCATTTCTTGAATACTGGTTACGCCTTGCAAGACTTTTAAAATGCCAGAGCGACGCAGGTCTCGGAAGCCATTTTTAAGTGCAGCGTCTTTAATATCTATCGCGTTACCGTCTTCCATAATGATGCGTGAGATATCAGGGCTGACTTTCATGACTTCGTAGATACCGACTCGTCCTTTATAACCTTCACGGCATTCATTACAGCTACTGGCTCGTGAATGATATTGTCTGGATTGTCCAAATCGGCGTCTGTAAAGCCGAGCTCAAGCAGACTTTGCTTAGGGATGTTAATAGGTTTTTTGCAGTTTTTACACAAACGTCGTGCTAGGCGCTGGGCGATAACCAAGTTCACTGAAGTCGCGATATTAAAGGAGGCCACACCCATGTTACGCAGCCGCGTCAGTGTTTCAGGTGCTGAGTTGGTATGTAGGGTTGAGAGCACCATATGCCCTGTTTGCGCTGCTTTAATTGCAATTTCAGCAGTTTCAAGGTCACGAATCTCACCAACCATGACAATATCAGGATCTTGGCGTAAAAAAGATTTGAGGGCATTTGCGAAAGTTAGACCCACTTTTGGATTGACGTTGACTTGATTGATCCCCTCCAAGTTAATCTCCACTGGATCTTCAGCAGTGGATATGTTGGTCGCGCCAGTATTTAAAATATTAATACCAGTATAAAGCGACACGGTCTTACCAGAACCAGTTGGTCCCGTGATAAGCAACATACCTTGCGGTTTATGCAGTGCCTCTAAAAACATATCTTTCTGATCAGGTTCATAACCGAGCGCTTCAATACCCAACATCGCTGAAGAAGGATCCAAAATACGAAGTACAAGTTTTTCGCCAAATAGGGTAGGCAGACAGCTTACTCGAAAGTCGATGGCTTTATCTTTAGATATCTTGAGCTTGATACGTCCATCTTGTGGCACACGGCGCTCTGAAATATCCATCTGCGACATGACTTTTAAACGGGCCGCAATTTTCCCAGCCAGTTGTACAGGTGGATTGGCCATTTTTTGCATCACCCCATCGACACGAAAGCGAACGCGATAGGTTTTTTCATAGGGTTCAAAGTGCAAATCAGAGGCGCCCATACGAATGGCATCAACCAGCATTTTATTAACAAATTTTACAACAGGTGCTTCCTCGACGCTATCACTAAGCTTGGTCTCGCTTTCCTCTTCTTCACCTTCATCAAAGCCAATATTTAAATCGCTATCAGAGAAGCTATTAAAATTTTGCATGGTATCAGCGTAAAGACTTTCAATACGCTTTTTTAACTTATCTTCTTCGACGACAATAGTTTCAATAGACAGCCGTGAATTAAAAGCAATAGCGTCGATTGCATCCACACGAGTTGGATCACTCAATGCGACGAATAAACGCTGTCCTCGTTTGAATAGTGGCAACGCATTAAATTTACGAACGATTTTTTCATCTACTAAGTCTTTTGGAATGACATCAATATGTAAGGCATCAAGATCGAAAAGAGGATCACCAAAAGCTTGTGACAACATCTGCGCAAGATGATAAGCATCTGCCAATTTATTGTCGACTAGGTAGGGCACTAGTCCTACTTGTTGCTGTTGCGATTCGGTCTGCGCGATTTTCATATTCGCTTCGCTGACGATACCTTCGCTGATTAGCTGGTGCGCTAAACCACCATACTTGCTCGTGGTGATAGACATTACGACTTCTCCTTAATACCCAATATGCTATATATTTGTCTGAAATCCATATACTTCTGAGAGCCACTTACTATTATAATTTTTAACAGAGACCTGCTATAAGTCATTGTTAGCCTTTGGGCTATCATTAATAACAGTCAATGCAGAGATGCTCTTACAAGAGATCTAGCAGAGAAAGCGTTTTAATAGTGTAGGTCATCAGTAGCTTGGTCGTTAGATTGGTGATAATGTTCTGTTATATATAGACACAATACTATAAAACATTACTTTAGTTTAAAGATTTTATATGGACGATTGAGTGCTTGACCCAAAAAATCATAGCTTGAGACAATGTCTAGGGCGTGTCTTCAATTCAATAGACTATTTTCTAAATAGGCTAAATTCTGCCAAACATCGTCAAATAGCCTATCAATATCTCGATAATATTTGTGCTGCTTTCCTTGTTTGACAGTAATTTATCTCATTTTTATCATTATTTTTTAGAGTGAGGACACGCCCTAGTAAATATTTGCATTGACTGTCTGTTTTTCTGCTGGCGGCAGCATACTATAGCACTTGGGAATTATTTGTTATACTGGCGCGCATATTAGCCAAATTGGCAAGAATAGATGAAACAAGGTAGATGAGTATGCAAGCTTGGGTAATTGGTAATTGGAAACAAAATCCAGCAACGAGTCACGACGTCGATTTATTGTTGAATAATTTGTTGAATAATTTGTTGACTATGATTGATGCTAAAGAGCAAGCCGACACAGAACGGTCAAATAGTCGCTGTCAGTTGATGGTGGCACCAAGCTGTATTCATCTGGCAGCTGTCAGTGCGCGTTTAGCCGGTAGTTCGATATTGAGTGCAGCGCAAGACGTCAGTGCGCATAGTGCCAGTGTTGGCGCTTATACGGGTGAATGCTCAGCACAGCAAATAGCAGACGCTGGGGCAACTTGGACGATACTGGGTCATTCTGAGCGTCGCCAGTATCATAGCGATTCTCACGATACGTTATTGCAAAAAGTGACTCACGCACTCACCCAAGGTTTGGGCGTGGTATTTTGTATTGGTGAAACTCAGGCTCAATATGATGATAAGCAAACCCTTGACGTAATTGACACTCAGTTATCAGTAATAAAAGAAGTGATTACTACCCAACCAGATCTCATATCATCACTATCTAATCGACTGATCATTGCTTATGAGCCAGTGTGGGCGATTGGTACTGGCAAAGTCCCAACCGTGAGCGAAGTCAGTCAAACGCATCAGCATATTAAGCAAACCATCACAGGCTTTGCAGAATCACTAAAGGTAATGAGTGTGTTATATGGTGGTAGTGTCAATGCGGATAATGCCGATAGCTTTGCCGCAGATCCTATGATTGATGGGGCATTGGTTGGCGGCGCATCATTAAAGGTAGAGAGTTTTTTGGCAATTGCCAATGCCTTTAGTCGAGCTAAAGACTAGTCAATAAAGATAAAACGTGCATTTCATGGCGGTCTCGATTATAAAATGTCTTTATCAGTTGGCAAAAGTAGGTTTAACAGTGCCCTTGCAATCGTGTACAATGCGCCTTATTTATATAATCGATTTGGCAGCATTACCCGTCAATTGCTATTCCTATTAACCGTAAGATTTATTTTCCGTTATCAGTCGTCATTACGCGGCAAAAGAGGCCACCATGTTTACGTTTATATTAGCCCTGCATATTATCGTGGCGATTGCCATGATCGGCTTGATTTTGATACAGCATGGTAAAGGGGCAGACGCTGGAGCTTCTTTTGGCGCTGGCTCGTCAGGTACGGTCTTTGGTGCGGCAGGAACAGCGAACTTTTTAACGCGTGCGACAGCAGTCTTAACAGTGATATTTTTTATCACCAGTATGACGCTAGCCGTTCATGCGCGCAAACAGGCTGAAGATCAGTTCCGTTTAGATGCACCTGTGTCAGCACCACAAACGCCGCGTCCATTGACACAGAATTCTCAATAACTGTACTTTAAAGACACTTGCCTTTACTAGCTGTCTTTAGTCATTGCCTTTTAATTGAGGCAGCTCTTGCTATTTTGAGGCGTTAGATTTACAATGCTTTTCTGTTTTAGCAGTCTGATTCTATCGATGCCTACCTTAAGCATCTATTATGATAGATTAGATAGCAATAATAGAGCAGTGAAAAATGCGATTGTGGTGGAATGGTAGACACGCCATCTTGAGGGGGTGGTGGCGCAAGCTGTGGGGGTTCAAGTCCCCCCAATCGCACCAAGTTTTTAAAGTTGTAACGTATTGAGTGCGGCGTTAGTAATATAGGTAAGAAATTTAGTTTAATTTATTTAAAATAAAGATTGACACTTATATAAAATCTCCCTATAATACGCACCATAGATTGATGCGGGGTGGAGCAGTCTGGTAGCTCGTCGCTCATAACCCGAAGGTCGTTGGTTCAAATCCAGCCCCCGCTACCACTTTTTATACTGATGTTTTGTACACTAAATTTGTCAGTAACGATTAGCCACCATTATGTTTGTGGGTTTTTTTGTATCTGATGGTCAGTGGTATCGCGGTATCTATCCTACTTATGCTAAGCTCTAGCTCTAGTTCTATAGAGTGCGATATTATTCGTTATTGGTTGTCACCTGCCGCTATCGGCGCGCTGCTTCTTAAGCACACTATCCTTTATTCCTCACTCTTTTATCGATAGTACTGCTTTGTGAATAATAAAAGCATTGTCTGGCTGAGCTTGATGTTTTTTGTGCTCATCCCTATATAAGCGCATATCATATAAAATAATATGTTTGTGATTTAAGATAATATAATGACTGTGTCTCTTACTAATAAATAAACTCCATGAGTGAGCGACAATTACGCGGTTTACTAAGTACGATAGATACGTGAATAGGAAAAGATAAATAGATTATGAAGCTTTCAACCAAAGTTACAGAACTAACCAATATTATTGCTCCTGCCGTCGCGGCTTGCGATGTGGCATTATGGGGTATCGAGTTTGCACCGCAAGGCAATCGCTCTTTATTACGCATCTATATTGAGGCATTGCCAGAAGAGCAGGCTCAAAATAAACAAGTAACCATTGAAAACTGTGCAGCAGTGAACCATCAAGTGAGTGGTATTCTTGAGGTTCATGATCCGATTGCTGGTGAGTTTATCTTAGAAGTCTCTTCACCAGGTTTCGACCGTGCATTCTTTTCCGATGAGCAGATGCATGCCTATGTTGGTCAAACCGTCAGCTTGCGTTTAATACAAGCGATTGGTGAAGGTGATCAAAAACGTCGCAAAGCGACAGGTACTTTAGATAGTATCGATGCAAATGTCTTAAATCTGACATCAAGCGATGGTCAGCAGTTTGAGATTGCACTGAGTAATATTGATAAAGCCAATTTGATTTATGAAGATGCCTAAGCTTTTGTACAGCTTGGTTTGATTTGAAAACTTGAAGTAACAAATCATCCATCAGCATTTTAATATCCAAACAGCTTATATAGCTTACGGTGAAAATATAATAGCAATACATAAATTATAAAATTTAAGTCAATTAAAAATGATAGGACAGGTATAGCATGAGTCGTGAAATCTTAACGGTAGTAGAAACTGTCAGTAATGAAAAGGGCTTAAATCCTGAAGATATCTTTGAAGCGATAGAAGATGCTTTGGTGGTATCGACTAAGAAAAAAGTATACACCGAACAGCCAGAAGTGGCAGTACGGGTTGCTATTGACCGTACAACGGGCGATTATGATACTTATCGTTACTGGACAGTGGTTGCAGATGAAGACCATGAAATGCCGGCTTGTCAGCTAGCCATCAGCGATCTTGATCCAGAAGAATGGTCAATCGGTGATGTCAAAGAAGAACAGATTGAATCGATTGAGTTTGGTCGTATTGCTGCGACGCAAGCCAAACAAGTCATCATCCAAAAGATTCGTGAAGCTGAGCGTAATTTAGTAGCAGATGCTTTTGAGCCACGTGTTGGCGAGATGATGTATGGCGAAGTCAAGAAGCAGACTCGTGATGGCTATATCATTGATCTAGGTGACAATGCCGAAGCTATTTGTCACGTGATCAGATGCTGCCGCGTGAGCAATTACGTGCAAAATCACGTATCAATGCCATTTTGTATCATGTAAACCGTGAAAACCGCGGCGCTCAGTTGCTACTGTCTCGTACTCATCCTGAAATGCTTTCAGCATTGATGCAAAAAGAAGTGCCTGAAATTGCCGAACAAATTATTGAAATCCGCAACGTCGCGCGCTTGCCGGGTACTCGTGCTAAAATAGCTGTGAAAACCAACGATCATCGTATCGATCCAGTTGGTGCTTGTATTGGTATGCGTGGTACACGTATCCAAGCCGTACAGCAGGAGCTTGATGGCGAACGCATTGATGTGGTGGTATGGTCAGATGATCCAGCACAGTTCATTATCAGTGCTTTAGAGCCAGCTGACGTCAGTAGCATCATCTTGGATGAAGATACGCAAACGGCTGATATTATCTTTAGCACCAATGATCAGTTGGCGCGTGCGATCGGTTCACAAGGTCAAAACGTACGTTTGGCGTCTGAGCTAACGGGCTATAAGCTTAATATGATGCTAGAAGAAGAATATCAGCAGCGTCAACAAAACGAATCGAAAGCCTTTATCGAATTATTCTATGAACGTTTAGAAGTGGATAAAGACTTAGCGCAAGCACTGGTCGATATTGGTTTTACCAGTATTGAAGAAGTGGCTTACGTACCAGTTGAAACCTTTTACGATATCGAAGGTCTAGACGATGAAGCGATTGAGATGATTCAAGAGCGTGCAAAAGAAGTCGTCATCGCTGATGAGCTGGTCAAACAACAGAACATGAAAGAGCCAAGTCAAGAGCTACAAGAGCTTGAAGGTATGACAGTCAATTGGGCTTATAAAATGGCACAAAAAGACATTATTACCGTTGATGATTTGGCAGAACAAGCAGTCTTCGATCTCGAAGATATCGAAGGTTTAGACTCTGAAACCGCAGGAAAACTCATCATGAAAGCTCGGGAATCTTGGTTCAATGAATAAGCGGTAACTGCATATCGCTGTCTTTTAGTGATATGCTATCGATAATAAAGTGCTGGTATGAACGCAGTACCAATACCAGCCTTACCCCAATCATTTGTAGCCAACAACTGAATTGAACATATAGCAAATAATAGACAGTAGGTGATAATAAATGGCAGATAAGACCGTCAAAGAACTGGCAGATATGGTAGGCAAAACCGCAAGTGCTGTACAACAGCAATTGGTAGATGCTGGACTGCCTGCTCGTGCAGAGGGTGACCTAGTCACTGAGCTTGAGCAAGAGAAGTTGGTGACGTATTTAAAGCAAAGTCATGGTCAGCAAGAAAAGCGTCGTATTAGTCTTAAATCTAAGACAACTAGCACTGCGCGCGTGACCGGCTCTTCAGGTAAATCTAAGAGCGTCAATGTGGAAGTGCGTAAAAAGAAAGTATTTGAAAAGCCTGATCCAGAAAAAATGGCTGAAGAGTTGGCTGCGCGTGAGCAAGCGATGATTGAGTCGCAAGCGCGTGCTGCTAAAGATGCTGAAGAGCGTGCTGCTACTAAGAAAAAATCTGAAGAACGTCAAGCTGCAACCTTGGCGGCAATGCGTGCAAGCTTAGGCTCTAGCAAAAAGTCAGATGATAAAAACGACGATATCTCAACCTCAGTGGTTGTGAAAAAAGGTGGCAAAACCACTGTCGAAGTCAAACCTAAAGACCAACCGAAGAAAAAAGTTGCAGCGACGAAACCGAAAGTTGAAACGGCAGTTGAGCGTAAAGCGCGCGAAATGCGTGAGAAAGAAGAAGCTCGTTTACGTGAAATCGAAACAGAAACACGCCGCGCTCAAGCTGAAGAAGCACAGAAACGTACGCTTGAACAAATGCGTAAAATGGCTGGAAAATATACAGATCAGCCTGCTTCTGAAGTTCGTAAAGACGAGCCACTAGCAGAAGGTTTGGTTGGTGATGCCTTAGAAGAATCGTTTGAAAAAGAACGTCGTGAAATCAAGCGTGGCACCAGTAGTACTAGTGCTCGTGGCCGTGGTCGTCGTAAGAATCAAGATGAGCGTGAGATCAAAAACCGTAAAAACGGTTTGCGTTCAACGCAAGCATCACAGCATAAGTTCGAAAAGCCTGTTGAAAAAATTGTTTACGATGTTGAGATTAGTGAACAAATTACCGTTGCAGATCTTGCTCAACGTATGGCAGTTAAAGCGCGCGAAGTCACCAAATTGCTTATGAAAATGGGTGAGATGGCTCGTGAGTCAGATACGATTGATCAAGCGACAGCAAGTTTGCTCGTTGAAGAGATGGGTCACAATCCAGTACTGGTTAGTGATACTAAGGTTGAAGACGATCTACAAGACGCCGTTGATGAGCGTAGCAGTAACGTTCAAACTCGTCCGCCAGTCGTCACAATCATGGGTCACGTCGATCACGGTAAGACATCATTACTTGATAAAATTCGTGAAACAAAAGTGGCAACTGGTGAAGCAGGTGGTATTACTCAGCATATCGGTGCTTATCACGTTAAAACCGATCGTGGTGTGATTACCTTCCTTGATACTCCAGGTCACGCGCCTTTAGTGCTATGCGTTCACGCGGTGCACAGGCGACTGATATTGTTGTGTTAGTTGTGGCCGCTGATGATGGTATGATGCCGCAAACAGCAGAAGCTATTGATCATGCCCGTGCTGCTGGTACACCAATTATCGTTGCAATTAATAAAATGGATAAGCCAAGCGCTGATCCAGATCGCGTCCTTAATGAATTAACTGCTAAAGAAGTTGTTTCAGAAGAGTGGGGCGGTGATACCCCAATGGCTCGCATCTCAGCCAAAACTGGTGATGGTATTGATGAGCTGTTAGAACTTATTAGCCTACAAGCTGAACTAATGGAGCTAGAAGCACCGTTAGATGGCGCTGCTCAAGGTGTGGTCATTGAATCAAGACTTGAAAAAGGGCGCGGTCCAGTTGTTAGCGTCTTAGTTAAAAAAGGTACATTGAAGCAAGGCGACTTGGTCTTGGCCGGCGAGCATTACGGTAAAGTTCGTGCGATGACTGATGAACATGGTAAGCGTATTCAATCAGCAGGTCCTTCTATCCCTGTAGAAATTTTAGGCCTACCTGAAACACCAGCAGCTGGCAGCGAGTTCTTAGTCTTAACCGACGAGAAAAAAGCTCGCGAAGTGGCAGAGTTTAGAAGCAACCGTGAGCGTGAGCGTCAACTTGAACGTCAGAATGCCATGCGTTTAGAAAGCATGTTTGATCAGATGGAACAAGGCGATGTGTCATTCTTGAATATCGTATTGAAAACCGATGTTCGTGGTTCGCTTGAAGCACTGCTTTCTGCATTGAATGAGCTATCAACTGATGAAGTTAAAGTCAGAGTAATCAGCTCAGGCGTCGGTCCTATCTCTGAATCTGATGTGACACTTGCAGAATCTAGCGAAGCGGTATTGTTAGGTTTCAACGTTCGTGCTGATGCGACCGCACGTCGCAAAGCGGATGCCGCCAACATGGATATCCGTTATTACAGCGTTATCTATGGTTTGATTGATGATGTCAAAGCAGCTATGAGTGGTATGCTTGCGCCAGAACATCGTGAGAAAATCCTTGGTGTTGCAGACGTTCGTGAAGTATTCCGTTCTAGTAAGTTCGGTGCTGCTGCTGGTTGTATGGTGGTTGAAGGTACAATTTATCGCAACAAACCGATCCGCGTATTGCGTGATGACCAAGTTATCTTTACCGGTCAATTGCAATCATTGCGTCGCTATAAAGAAGACGTTAATGAAGTACGTACTGGTATGGAATGTGGTATGGCTGTTCGTGGCTATGATGTCGAAGCTGGCGATAAGATCGAAGTCTTTGAAATCCAAGAGTTTGCACGTACTATCTAACGTTACAGTTCGATAGCAGGATATCTAATCATGCAATATGCTTAATCAGCTGAGCAGGTTAGTATCTTCTTAATATCTAGCTGTACTTAGGCCTAACAGGTACATCCTGCTAGGCCTTTTTTACCAACTATTAGTCCTAAAATTTGTTAATGAGCCAATATATCAATCAGTGAAAATAAGCCATATTAAAGTAAGGTAAAAATATGAACCAACGTCTACAACGCTTAGCCGACCAAATTCAGCGTGAGCTTGCTGTTCTCATCCGTGATGCAGTCAATGACCCTCGTTTAACTGGTTTTGTCACTATTTCTAGTGTCAAAGTTAGTCCTGACTTAGGATATGCTGATGTCTATGTCACCATCATGGAGCCTGAGCTTAATGATTCCATGAATAAGACCAATCATGAAGAGAGTATCAAAGTACTTAATAAAGCGGCGGGCTTTTTGCGTACTGAATTGAGCCATAGTCTCAAAACACGTACCACACCACGCTTGCGTTTTCATTATGACGAAGTGACTGCTCGTGGTAATTACATGATGGATTTAATCAGTAAAGCAGTTATTAAGACTGAAGAAAATGAGTCTGACGAGCAAGAAAACGAAGAGTAGAAGGGTAAAAGTCGTTATGTCTATCGCATCTACGCAAGCGGATAAAAAGTCTAGTAATCACTTTAACAAGATTAAAGTCTCGGGTGTTATTTTAGTCGACAAGCCTCAAGGTATGACCTCTCAGCAAGTCGTATCGAAGGTGAAGTATCTTTTTAAGTCGCCAAATCATGACAGTAAAAAAGCGGGGCACACAGGGACACTTGATCCAATGGCAACCGGTCTATTGCCGATTTGTATGGGTGAAGCGACGAAATTTAGTCATTATCAGCTAGATGCAGATAAATCTTATCAAGCAACTATTCTACTTGGTGGTCAAACTGATACTGGTGATGCCGATGGTCAAATCGTTGCACAAGCACCCATTCCAAAATTTGATGATGTACTTTTAGACAAAGTCGCCCAGCAGTTTTTAGGTGTTCAGCAGCAGATACCGCCAATGTATTCTGCACTAAAAAAAGATGGCAAAAAACTCTATGAGTATGCTCGTGCGGGAATTGAGGTAGAACGAGCGCCTAGAGATATTGTAATCAAGGCCATTGATCTAAAAGCGCTTAATCATGAGAAAATTCAATTGACAGTGACCTGTACTAAAGGGACTTATGTGCGTGTACTCGGTGAAGACATCGCCAAAGCGATGGGTACATTGGGGCATTTGACTGCATTACGCCGTACGCAGGTTGGTGATTTTAAAATCAATGATGCGATTACTTTGTCAGACTTGGAAGTATTAGCGTTTGATAACAGGCAAGAGCAATTGATGCCAGTAGATGCTTGCATTAATATAGAAGCTGAGATGGTATTGACGGATGAGCAGTGTGAGCGTATACACATGGGTCAACGTTTGAATGTATTTGAGCAACTGACAGACAGTCTGCGCGACTATATTTCAACTAGTATCAGCCATCAGTCGTCTGTGTCAGAAAACAACGATATACATCTAGATAGTGATATGGTTAGTAGTAACGATGACCAACAACCCTTGATCCATGAGATTCCAGTTGATATTCGTTTGATAAATCAGCAAGGTCAGTTTCTTGGATTGGGTGCCGTAAGTCTCAACGGTAGATTGCAGCCTAAAAAATTAATCCAGCGTTAATGTTACGGTTCTTGTATAACCCTCGTTTAAACACGATTTAGCTTACTAATAGTTTACACTAATCACATATCCTCACATTTTATTGCAGGTTTCACCTATGGTGGAACCTGTTTTTTTGTACTTTAGATCTACCGGATAGGAAGTCTGGATAGAAAAATAAATCGAACTAAGACTCTAAGAATAAGAACATAAAAAAATAATAAGATAAAAAGTCATATATCAAAAATAAAAACTAGGTTCGAAAGAGAATATTTAATAGGAACAAGATGGGTCAGAGGAAGACTATACAGCCAATAATAACAACGACTCATAAAAATAAAGTATGAATAATAAAACAACTAAAAGAAAATCACTCATAACGAGAAAAGGAATATCATGAAAACCATCGCTTTTTTACTACACAATAACTTCGAGCAAGCAGAATACGAAGAGGTTAATAATCAACTCAAAGATAAAGGTTACAAGACACTTCTTATAACCACAAATAAAGAAAAAGAAGTGCAAGCCATGCAGCAAGATGTAGACAAAGGCGACACCTTTATTGCTGATATTTTTGCAAAAGACGCAAGCATTTCTGATTATGATGCGTTGGTACTACCAGGTGGTACTGTCAATGCGGATACGATTCGTGGCAATGAAGAGGCTCATAGTATTATCAATGCTATCAATGATGCAGGCAAGCCATTAGCTGTCATTTGCCATGCTCCTTGGGCACTTATCAATACAGGTATTGCCAAAGGTAAAACGCTCACTGCTTATCATACGCTGCAGATAGATTTAGAAAACGCTGGTGCAAAATTTGTAGATCAAACAGTACAGGTAGACGGTAATTTGATTACCTCACGTAATCCAGATGATATCAGCAATTTCGTTGATGCTATTGATAAGGCATTATCTTAATTTTTCTACCCATTTACTGAATAATTAATTATTTATATTTCTTAAACGTTCACAACCGTAACTGAGGAAAATATTATGTCAAATTCTAATCCAAACGATACCAAGCTTGAGCAACAACGTTCTGAGTCAGCAACTGCAGCGCTTAAAAGCCAAACTGAGAACAATCATACTGAAGATAGTGAAGCCGCAGCAGATCGTATTGCGGACAACCTAGGAAATGCTAAAGAAGACAAGTAGAGTACGTAAAGTGTCATCCATAATAAGGTGACACTGATATATTTGCTTATCATCTCAATATCACTGATGACATTTGCATCTCAATGTAAAAAGTATAAAACAGCTACTTCAAAAAATAATAATTCAGGAGCTAATATGAGTAATTCATTGAATAACATGAATGAGCAAGAAAAAGAGATTGAAAGGCTTGCAGAAGACATCAATCCTAGCGAGCATGCTACTCCTGATAGTTTAGCAGAAGTTACCACAGCTGCACCGCTTGAAGATGATGAACTAGGCGGTAACGCGACGGAAGATGACGTCAAGAAATAAGCAAATTCTATTGCCTATTGACGGATGATTTAACTATAAAAAATAAATCTGACTTTACAAGTATTATGAAAAACTGCTGCTAGTTCAGCAGTTTTTTGTTATAATCACTGTCACATTTACATTAGGTTGAGATAAGACATCGTGCTTCATAGGCTGTCCAAAACGGATAGTTATATTAAGTGCTCTCTCATCGCAACTTATCCTAAATGGTCGTTATGACTAATTAGCTTGTCGTACACTAGGTCAACTCTAGTAATGCAGGGTTGTCCTGAATGACGTGCAGGTTATTTTATTTACTATTCTACTGCTTTAGATCTTACTCAAATTCGAGAATGTCTTAAAGCTTTTAGCATTGCCGGAGATATTCATGCTAACTAATACCGATCGCGAACAAATCATTGCTCAATACCAACGTGGCGAAAATGACACTGGTTCTCCAGAAGTTCAAGTAGCTCTATTGAGTGCTCGTATCAACGATTTGCAGAACCATTTTAAAGCACATAAAGCTGATCATCATAGCCGTCGCGGTCTTATCCGTATGGTTAACACGCGTCGTAAATTGCTTGATTACCTAAAAGGTAAAGATCTTGGTCGTTACACCACGCTTATCAGCCAGTTAGGTCTACGTCGTTAATCTAACGACAATAGTACGAGCGGATGCTAAGATAAAAGAAGCCATCATATGGTGCTATTCTAGAAGTTTTGCTGAATCGCTTGGAACTTGCTTGTTGCTATCGATAAAATAGATTTTTCTAAAAACGGTGTGGAATAGTTTCACGCCGTTTTTTATGCTTATTCATTTTCAAGATTGATTTTGGATAGCATTGGTTATAAAGACCAATTCAAAGTAGGTAATAGAAGTTTTCGTAAAAACAGTAATACTAGAGCCTAGAGTTAAGTGTTTTCTATCGATAATTGCTGTGTTCCGCAATTCATTGGTCAATGGCTATAAATCACTGTAAAATAATGCCTTGTGAGTTTGATAGTATATCTACTACATATATGTTGACTATTTATAAAATACCCGTTTCTTAGCTTATAGAATAGCTAGCTGCGCTAATATCCAACTCTCAAAAGTGCAGAAAAATAGCCTATAGGGTTTTTAGCACCGAAGTCTTTTGACTTAAGGTCTTTTTGATAGTATTTATAGTAAAGCCAAAATTGAATGACCAAATATACACAATAGTACGATGTCTAGCACCGATAGGCATATGGAATAACTAGGTAATGTTATTGGCACTGGTTGAGATGATTTCTGAGAGAAAGACTGTCAATTATTAGTCATATACACTAGTAGTCACATACACAGAATTTTAATGAAAAATATCAGCATTTTTATAATGCTGATATTACTTTCGTCAGTCAACATTAGGAAGATTATATGACAATGTTTAACACCATTAAGCGTGAATTTCAGTATGGCAACCAACAGGTTGTGATCGAGACAGGTCGTATTGCTCGTCAAGCAAACTCTATCTTAGTACACATGGGCGGCGTTACGGTACTTGTCGCAGCAGTGGTAAAATCAGAAGCTAAAGAAGGTCAAAACTTCTTTCCGCTAACGGTTAATTATCAAGAAAAAATGTATGCAGCGGGCAAAATTCCAGGTGCCTATGGCAAACGTGAAGGTCGTGCAAGCGAGTTCGAAACCCTAACCTCACGCTTGATTGACCGCCCGATTCGTCCGCTATTCCCTGAAGGTTATGTTAACGAAATTCAAATTACGGCAACGGTTGTTTCATCAGATAAAACTCAGTCTGCAGATATCGCAGCCTTAATCGGTGCTTCAGCAGCATTGGCCATCTCTGATGCACCATTCAATGGTCCTGTCGCAGCTGCCGTGTTGGCTTCATCAACGGCGAGTACATCCTGAACCCAACAATTGAGCAGCTTAAAGAGAGTGATCTTGATTTGGTTGTGGCTGGTACGAAATCTGCGGTACTAATGGTTGAATCTGAAGCAGCAGAGCTGTCAGAAGATCAAATGCTAGGCGCGGTATTATATGGTCATCAGCAACAGCAAATCGTTATTGATAACATTGCTTCAATGGCAGAAGAAATCGGTACTGCTAAGCAGCAGTATACTGCCCCTGAGCGTGATCAAGCGCTTACCAGCAGCATGAAAGAGCAGTTTGGCGAGCAAGTTGCTGACGCTTATACGATTACTGATAAGCAAGCGCGCTACACTAAGCTTGATGAAATCAAGCAGTCAATTATTGATGCACTTGCTGGTGATGCTGAGTCAGAAACTTACGCTGATACAGTATCTGAGCTTAAAGAAATCTATGACGATCTTAAATATCGTACGGTTCGTGATAATATCTTGTCAGGTAAGCCGCGTATTGATGGTCGTGACCTTGAGACTGTTCGTGCCCTTGACGTACAAGTTGGTGTATTGCCATACACGCATGGTTCAGCATTGTTCACACGCGGTGAAACGCAAGCATTGGTTACGACCACGCTTGGTAACAGCCGTGATGTCAACATGATTGACTCACTAGGTGGCACGATTCGTGACCATTTCATGCTGCATTACAACTTCCCACATTTCTCAGTTGGTGAGACGGGCCGCGAAGGTATTCCAAAACGTCGTGAAATTGGTCATGGCCGTTTAGCACGCCGTGGTGTACAAGCGATGCTACCGGATAGCGAACGCTTCCCGTATGTCATCCGTGTGGTATCAGAGATTACTGAGTCAAACGGTTCATCTTCTATGGCGTCTGTTTGTGGTGCAAGTTTGGCATTGATGGATGCTGGTGTTCCACTAAAAGCACCAGTTGCTGGTATCGCCATGGGTCTGGTTAAAGAAGGTGAGCGTTTCGCTGTACTATCAGACATCTTAGGTGATGAAGATCATCTTGGCGATATGGATTTTAAAGTTGCTGGTTCTAAAGATGGTATCACTGCGCTGCAGATGGACATCAAAATCGAAGGTATTACGCCTGACATCATGGAGCAAGCGCTTAAGCAAGCCCATGCCGGTCGTATCCACATCTTAGATGCGATGAATAAAGTATTGCCTGAGAGCCGTACTGAAATCAACGCTCATGCACCAAACTATGCGGTTATCGAAATCAATCCGGACAAAATCCGTGACGTAATCGGTAAAGGCGGCGCGATGATTCGTCAGCTAACCGAAGAGACTGGCGCAGTTATCGATATCGATGATGGCGGCACGATTCGTATCTTTGGTGAAAACAAAGCGGCAACTAAAGCAGCTATCGGTAGAATCGAAGCGTTGACGGCAGAAGTTGAAGTGGGCAAAACTTATGAAGGTACGGTTGCTCGTATCGTTGATTTTGGCGCGTTTATTAACGTCTTGCCAAACACTGATGGCTTGGTACACATCTCACAAATCGCTGAAGAGCGCGTTGAGAATGTTTCTGACTACCTAAAAGAAGGTCAGATCGTTAAAGTCTTCGTCCAAGACGTTGATAACCGTGGTCGTATTAAATTGACTATGAAAGGTATCGAACAAAGCTAATCGATATCTAATATAGTCAACATCTAAAAACCGCTTTAAGTCTCTCGTCATGAGTGCTTAAGGCGGTTTTTTATGGGTGTAAAATCTTGTTTGCAGTAGAATATCTTATTAAAGTAACTGGCCTATATCAAAGTGATTGGTCTATATTAAAGTCTTTAGGAAGGTGAATATCGATACGAAGTTTTGGCAAGTCTTGTAGGTGCTGTAAGAGTAACGGTAAGATATCAGCATGCCAGTCTAACGCAAGTGAGCCTGCGTTTGCTAAATTGGCTGCGTTAGACACGTTAGCTGTCTCATTTCGTGAGTGGTTATGAATAAGTGGGCGTGCGAGGAGGGCAATTCTACGAATACCTTGATAACGGATAAGCGGGATAAGCTGCTCAGATAAATCATTCAATGCGGCAATTAACCATTGTGACCGTGTGGGGTGGTAAGGATGATTTGATACCACAAGATTAGCAATATAACTGGGCTGATTGCCATTACTGCTGATGCTTAAACCAGCTTGCTCAAGCACGCGTTTATGCAGTAAGCAGCTGCCAACACTCAGACTGCCATCGCGGCATGCGCGATAGTAACGTTGATAATTATCAGCAAATAAAGTTTTAGCTTTTGTGAGAACAGGGTCTAAAAGAATCCCTGCAGTATTGACTGGTAGAATAAGCAGCTGCGCGCTACTATTTAAGATAGGGGCGTGGGTAAGTTGCAAAGTCGCCATTGTCAGCCCCTTGATAAAAGTCTAATAATTAGCTACTGTTTGTCGCCGTTTGTCTCGGCTTCTAATTGCGCTATTTGTTGTTCAAGTAGGGCGATTTGCTCTGCTTTCATATCAGTTAATTGCTTGTTCATCGTCAGTTGTTCAGCAGCCAGTTTTTCTTGTTCAGCTAAGCGGTTACGCTCGTCTTCTAAGCGATCTATTTCCTCTTTGGCAAGACTATCTGTTTCTGGCAAAGCCGCATTTAAGATCGCATCAGCATTAGGTATTTGATTAACTGTGGTTATCTCATTAGTATTTGACGTTAAGCCACTATTGTTTGAACTATTGTCATTATTACCTAAGGGAGTAGCATCTAATTGGGTAGCGCTATCTGGTTCGGTAGTCGACGGTGTACTTTCGATAGGCGCAGTATTAGTGTCTATCGAATTGTTTTTCCAGACCAAGTAGCCAATTAGTAATGCCGCTAATATAATAATTGACCACCATTTCTGGCGTGACTTAGTGGGCTCTTTTTTTAGTGATTTGGTTGACAGAGGACGCATTTTTTGGCTTTTCATACTATAGTCGATTTATGTTAGAAATATAAGTAGCCATACTATAGCAAACTCAAAATAAAAAGCCTATCTATTGCTAGATAGGCTGGTAGCTATTAAGACTTGACGCTTAATATTTAAGGCTTGAATTTTACTGTGCCGCTAGTACCAGTAGCCATAGCATCACGTATAAGCTGATCTTCCGCATGGTTTTTGGCACTGATTACATCAGGATCAGGGCGATGTTCGCTATGTCCACATAATGTGCATTCGATGTACTCATCAGGTTCTGGGGCGACGATGTTTATTTGTACCACCGCATCCATCACTTGACACTTAGGGCAGCGAACACCAGATAAAAACTGCCGCTTTGGTCGCGTTGATTGATAGCGCATTTAAATCATTCCATGTGTTGTTGAGGCATTAGCAGCAGCACGGCCTTTTTTAGTATCAGCAAAACCGCTATGACGTAACAACGCATCGATACTGGCACTGCGACCACGGAAGTTTTCAAAGTTGGTCTTGGCAGGGAAGCTACCACCAACGGATAAAATTGTCTCACGGAAGGCTTTACCAGTGACAGGGTTAAAAATACCTTCTTCTTCAAACTTGCTAAAGGCATCTGCCGATAGCAGCTCCGCCCATTTATACGAGTAATAACCTGCCGCATAGCCGCCTGCAAAGATATGACTAAAGCCGTTGGCAAAACGGTTGTAGTCAGGTGTCTGCATGATAGCAATGTCGTCTCGAACGCTATTTAGCGTGGCTAATATACCGTCATAATCTAGCGCTGGCGTATGCGCATGAATCAATAAGTCAAACAGTGCGAATTCGATTTGACGTAGGGTTTGCATGCCGCTTTGGAAATTCTTCACCGCCAATAACGCTGCAAGTTTGTCTTTTGGTAATGGCGCACCCGTTTCGACGTGGCTACTAATCAGCGCAATACCTTCGGCATCCCATGCCCAGTTTTCCATAAACTGACTGGGCAGCTCGACCGCATCCCACTCAACGCCATTGACACCAGCGACATCACCGACCGTCACTTGGTTAATAAATGATGTAGGCCGTGACCAAACTCATGGAATAGCGTCAATACTTCATCATGCGTCAATAAGCTTGATTTGCCATCGAGGGCAGGGGTAAAGTTACCCACCATAAAGCAAACGGGCAATTGCTGATGATTTTTTTCATCATAACTATAACGCGACTGAAAACCACTCATCCAAGCGCCGCCGCGTTTGCCACTACGAGCAAATAAGTCAAAGTAAAAGCCACCAAGCAAGTTATCATCAGCATCAAACAACTGATAAAAGCTGACATCGTCGTGCCAGCGTGATACGTATTCACTTTGCTCTTGGACTTTGATACCGTACAGACGCTCAACGATGGCAAATAATCCGCTAATTACTTTTGGTAAGGGAAAGTACGGGCGGATTTCTTCTTGCGATAAGCTGAACTCGCTTTGTTTTACTTTTTCGGCGATATAAGCACTGTCCCACGCCTGTAACTCATCAATACCATAATCCTGCGCATACTTTTGCAACTGAGCTAAGTCTTGCTTAGCCGCTGGAGTTGCTTGCGTGGCCAAACTCCGTAAAAAGGTTTCTACTTCTGCCACACTATCTGCCATTTTCGTCGATAGTGAGACTTCTGCATAATTGTCAAAACCCAATAGCTTGGCTTTTTGCTCACGTAATTGCAGGATTTGACTCATGATATCGGCGTTATTTAGCGACTCACCTTTGGCATTGGTATGTGCATCAAACTCAGAAGCACGCGTGACATAAGCGCGGTATAGGGTCTCACGCAGCTCGCGGTCATCCGCATGGGTCATGATGCAAGATAAACAGGGATGTTTAAGCTTGCCACGTAGTAAGGATTTGGCAACGTATCGACTTCTACTTGCGTGAGCGTACTGTTGGCAAGCGCGCGCGCTTTATACTGTTCGCCAGTATCTGCGAGTAGCGCCAGTCCACTTTCGGTTAGACCTGCCAATTGCTCTTGCTGCAGCGGTAAGGCATAAGCTTGGGTGGCATCCAATACGTTATCTGAAAAGGTCGCTGATAAGGTAGAAAGCTGACTTTGAATAGCCGCAAACTTTTCTTGTTCATCTTTTGGTAATGCGACACCTGACAGCTCAAAACTGCGTAGCGCAAGCTCAATAGCCCGCGCTCGTGCAGGCTCAAGCGTAGCAAAAAATGCTGTGTCATTGACGATAGTTTGATAACGATTAAATAGCGGCTGATGCTGTCCCACTCGTGTGCCATAAGCCGATAGTGTGGGTAGCAGTTCATGATGGACATGACGAATGTCATCATTGCTCATGACGCTATTCAGGTGCGATAAAATGCCCCAACTGCGATCCAATGCCAGATTAATATGATCAAAAGTCATCACATCAGCCAGCGCTTGCTCAGCGCTGATATTAGCAGCACGGTTATGGCTATCAGTATCTCCGCTCATCTCATCTAAAAATGTATTGGCTGCATCGATAGACTGATGACATGGCTTTGTAAGGTACTTGGCGAAACGTTGTCAAAATCGACAAGGCGTAAATCTGCAGGAAGGGTTTTCATAAAAGTATCCGATATCTGTTCGTAGTGAATGAATTATTATTGAGTAAACGTAGTTTATATAAGAGATTGGCTTGCCGTGACATTTAGAACATCATTAGCTTTGTGTTATTTTTCTTTTTTTGCTGTCTTATCGATAAGCTATATAAAAGATGGGTTCGTTTGACGAAAATACAACCTAATTATTGACTATATAAAAAGTGAAGCGAGAAGATAGTGAGTATTAAACGGATTTAAAGTCGATCAGTCAGGCTTTTAGAACAATACAGAGTGTTCTACTTACAAAGCGCTATCATTTGCTTGCAAATTAACCCTACAGCGAGTGAGGTTTGACTGCTAGCATCAAGGCAATGGAATAAAAAGATTAAGCACTACTGCACTACTGATAGCAAAAATCACAATGTTAAAAGTAAATGATAATAAAACAAGGAGCAATAAATGAAAGCGACTCTCAAAAGTTTACGTGAAACCAAAGCCAATCCTGCGGTTAGTATCTTTGTTAAGACTCATCGCGAGCATCCTGCTAATGATCAAGATCCCATTGCCCTGAAGAACCAATTAAAAGTGGCTGAAGAACGCTTAACCAACGAATACGATAAGCGCACAGCGACTACCATACTCGATAAGATTCATGATAAAACCAAAGAGCTAAATCACAACTTAAATCTTGATACCTTAGCTATTTTTGCTAGTACTGAGGATGTTCAAGTTATCCGTATGCCGATTGACACCACGGAGCGTGTGGTGATTTCACATCGTTTTGCGACTCGAGATTTGGTGCGTGATATGGCAAGCGCGGTGCATTATTACACCTTGGTGCTCACTCGTGATAATGCCCGCTTGATTGAAGCGTCTAATGATCGCGTGGTGAGAGAGTTTGATAAGGACGATGACTTACAAAAAAACATGGATAATATCCCATTTCCTATTGAAAACAACGGTCTATATACGACAGGCGATGGTGGATCGGATCGCTCGTCTAATAATGAAAGCAGCTATCTAAAAGAGTTTTTTAATCAGGTTGATAAAAGTGTCCAAGAGCTGTGGGGTGAGCATAAAATGCCTTTGGTTGTCGTTGGCGATGCTAAAAATATCGGCTACTATAAAGAAGTTTGTGATCGTCCAGACAACATCATTGCCACAGTGTCAAATGCGACCAATCTAGAAGATGGTAGTGCTCAGCATATTATCAATAGTGTGCAAGAGGCGGTGGAAGGCTATCGTACATCACTGCATCAAGCTGCCATGGGTGAGATTGATAAAGCACGCGGTGCCAATATGTTGCAAACAGATCTACAAGAAGTCTACCGCAGTGCCTTCCAAGGTGCAGGCGAGACGCTTTATGTCCGTCGTGGTTATATACAATCAGCCAAAATTGATGAAAAGGCACAGACTTTGAGTCTCGCAGATGATGCGGCTTCAGAAGGCGTTACTGATGATGCCATTGGCGAAATCATTGAGCATGTCATTCATAATGGTGGCGAAGCAGTATTTATGCCACAAGATATTATGGGTGAAGATCAACCAATTGCTTTGGTGACACGCTATTAATTGCTAGATAGTGCCTATTGATGACAATCCTTTGCGAATTCGCCATTGATAGAAGATAGGTATAGTATGGGAGCATTGGTTCGATAAGAATCAATGCTCTTTTTACATTGATGATATATTAAGCCTTAATCTAAAACTTATACTTGATTGCCTTAGGTTGTTAAATGATGCGAAATAACATACCAAATACTCTTATGCAATTTAGCGTCACAGCAATGATAGCCTTTAGCTCCAGTCTCAGTATGGCAGAGACAGATATGAATAATATATCTGTGAGCCATCTATCATGGGGTCAATTGCCGCCTTCTATTCAAAACTATTATCAAATAGACTCTAAAAAAAATAAAATGAGGCTAAAGACCAAAGATATTGTTGCTATTCGTTCTTGGATTGGCACAGTAGGAGAACAGTATTTGGTTCAATTACAGCGTTTCAATTCAACCAATAGCCCTGACGAGCCAGCAGGAGAGGTCTTCACGCATTTATATGTTATAGATGAACAAGAGGCTTTACGAGTATGGCAAATATATGATTATGTACCCTGCGATGGGTTAGATGTAATCGCAGAATTCGCTAAAAACACCGCCGTAGTGACTGATATTAATAATAACGGTATTGTCGAAGTGAGTGTGCCTTATTATCTCGGTTGTCGTGGTGACGTAAGTTATGATGAGATGAAAGTAGTCATGTACGAAGGGCAGCAAAAATTCGCCATCCGTGGTAACTCTGCAATTTGTAACGCCAAGACAGACCAGCCAGTTGATGCTACTGGTTATTACGGTGGTGACTACAAGATTGATGAAAAATTACTACAGCAATCAGCGCTATCAGCTCCTCAAAAATCAGTATTTAGGCGTCACTTGCAATCAGTGTGGCGAGATAACCAATGTTCCATTTATTTTAAGTATGATGACTAATTCTATGACTACCACAACCTCTTTTGTGCTAACCAGCTATAACATTCATAAAGGCATGTCGCCGATGAATCGCCAAGTTAAAATACAAGGTATCGCCCAAGCCCTTGATATCATTGGCTCTGATGTACTATGTCTCCAAGAAGTGCAAGGTCAGAATCTTAAGCGCAATATGCAGTACAACGAATATCCTGACCAATCGCAACATGAATGGTTTGGTGAGTATTTACAGCTGCAAAATAGCTATGGTAAAAACTCAGAGTATGAAAATGGTCATCATGGCAATGCGGTATTGAGCCGTTTTCCATTGGATCCTAAGCATAACGTCAATATCACCGTTAATAAGCTTGAGCAGCGTGGCGTCTTGCACTGCGAAGTACAACCAGTTGGATGGGATGTACCAGTGGTTGTACTGTGTGCACACCTAAATTTGTTTGAGCGTGATCGCATCAAGCAATATGAAGCCATTGCCAACTATGTTCGTAATGAGATTGCACCTGATCAACCACTGATTTTGGCAGGAGATTTTAATGATTGGAAAAAAATGTCTTGTGATAAGCTGGCTACTAGCTTGGGTATGACCGAAGCCTTTAAACATTGCCATGGCAAACTGCTGCCAACTTTCCCAGCCAAGCTTCCTGTGCTGAGCTTAGATCGTATTTATGTGCGTAATCTAAGAGTGAAAAATGCCTGGGTGCATACGGGCAAACCATGGTCGACACTGTCTGATCATCTGCCGCTCAGTGCGGAATTGGCACATTTATAAATGATTATTAGATAAGCTTAAGTTATTCACTAAAAATAAAATTGAATGCGAAAATAAAGTAATAGATACCTATAAGGATATATAACGATGTCTACTCTTTCTCATAATCCGCTACCAACGACCCAACATGCTGTACTCATACGTGAGTTTGGCGAACCTGAAGTGATGAGCTATCAAGAGGATGTGGCCATTCCTGTGTTAACAGACAATCAGGTACTGGTCAAAGTTGCTTACGCGGGTATCAATCCTGTCGATTACAAAACGCGTCAAGGCAAAGGCTGGGGCGCTGATGCCATTCAAAAAGACAAGTTTGATAAAAATGAGCCTGCAATTTTGGGGTTTGATATGTCAGGCACTGTGTCGATAGTCGTAGTGAGCAATTTACTATCGGTACACAGGTCGCTGCCCTGACTTTTCATGGTGGCTGTTATGCAGAGTATGTAGCAGTCGATGCTGACATGCTGGCAAAAGTACCGGATTCTGTCACGTTAGAGCAAGCAGGTGCGCTGCCTTGTATTGGACAGACGGCGATACAGTTTGTAGAGTTTGCAGATATTCAAGATGGTGAGCATGTGGTGATAAACGCGCCAGCAGGCGGCGTGGGTCACTTGTTGATTCAGCTGCTCATGGATAAAGTGGCTAAAAACAATATCAAGGTGACTGTTATTTGCTCACCAGAAAAATATGCCAAGCTTGATAAAATAATAGATACCAATCAGCTTACAGGTTGGATTGATTATACCAAAGATGGTGAATTCCCTGAGTTACAGGCAGATGTGCTACTGGATTTGGTTGGTAATGAAGCAGGCGTGCGAGCGCTTAGCGTGCTCAAATCTGGTGGTCGCGTCAATGTGTTACCAACGATTTGGGTGGATAAACTTAAAGAAGCGGGTAGCCAGAAACAGTTAAAGGTAGCAGGTTATAAGGCGCAGCGTAGTGGTGAAGATATGGCGCGAGTTTTACAGCTCGTTGCTGATGGCAAGCTAACGCTACGTATACAGCAAACATATCCATTGTCTGAAGTGGTCTCGGCTCATAATGAGCTGCAAAAAGGTGCTGCTTTTGGCAAGATTGTTTTAAAAGTGAGCTAGGGCATGTCTTCAATCTGAAGGCATGCGACTAAGTGGGCTAAAAATGGTTAAATCTTTCTAGACTGCATCAAATAGCTGATTAATATCCCGATATTAATCAGCTATTTTCCTTGTTTGGCTACCGTTTATCTCATTTTTATCACCATTTTCAAAACGAGGACGCACTCTAGCTTATACTAAGTTGCATTAATTTAATGCGGTAGCACTTTTCGAAAGGTGAGGCTGATGCGCCTGATGCGACAGTTTTGGTTTTTGTAATGGTGTGCTTCCAAAAATCCTGCGTATCACCATGCATAACGATAAGCTGACCGGACTCAAGATATAGCTCAACTTTGACGGGCTTATTCTCTTGTCTAATGGTTTTATGCTTAAAAACAAATTTTCGCCTAGCACCGAGCGATAAAGAAGCGATAATCGGCTGCGCGCCCAGCTCTTTTTCATCGTCGCATGATAACCCATGCCATCAGCACCAGAGATAGTGGTTAAGTAAGCAAGAATTAAAATCAACGTTGATACCACTGCTTGATAACTGCTGCTCAATATGTCGTTTTACGTGCAACATCTGCTTCGACCATGGAATGGCTCGACGCGTCTGTCCAGAGTAATGATAACTGACATCGTGGTCACCCATCCAGACGATTTGGCGAGTGGTAACATGCGTTTTACCAAACAACGTCACGATATCAGGCTGCCAAGGTAGCTCATTTAGTAAATTCTCATACAGAGCGTTAGCATCATTGATAACTACCCCTAAGTCATTGACCTGACCATCGTAAGGCAACAGATTATCAGTCGGTGTAGGCGCAAAAAGGTCAGTCATCACTTAGACGGCTCGGCTTATGTATGACTATGATAATGCTCATTGATAACTTGAGCACATAATTCAGGTGCTTCCATCGGCAGTAGATGACCATAATCTAACAAAGATATGATGCTGTCATCAGGGACGAATTTTTGCCATTGTTGTCGCACTTTATGGTTGATAAACAACGTCGGCTTGCCAGTGATAAGTGTATAAGGACAGCTCAATTGCTTGAGGGCGGTATCGATATGCGGCGCGCCGAAATAGTTGGCGAGCTCTTGCTCAGGCGCAAATATCAGCGTGTAACTGCCATTGGTATCTTTGGATAAACTTTGTTCTGCAAATACCCTCAAATGCGCATCACTCATTCTTCTATAAGCACGTTGAGCGCGTAAGTTCTCATAATAATCATCGATGCTTGCCCAAGTAGATAGTTTGGTGAGGGTGCTTTTAAACGGTTCGCGACTGAGCAGAAGCTTACGCGGCAATAGATTATAGAGTCTGGCTTGTGGTTTGGTAAAGGTCACAGGCTCTATTAAATATAGCTGTGAAAACAGGTCTGGGCGCTGGGCTGCAGCGATGGCGGTGGCAGTGGCTCCTTGCGAATGACCAATACCAACGATGGGTTTGTCTTGCGTTTTTTCTAAAAATTCAATAAGTATCTCGGCATCCTGCTCGCGCGTAAGACGACGGCGCTGCGGCTTGTCATACCAATAGCCACGAAGCGCAAGCGAGCTGATTTTGAAGTCAGTTGCCAGCGCACTTAATAAGGGACTATAAGTACCAACGGTAAAACTATTGCCACCATAAAAGTGTGCTGGCACGCGAGAGGCAGTACTTGATTGTATCGATGGTGTAAGCTGGCTAAGGTTATAGTAGCGCGCTTGTTTTCCACTAATATTAATATTTTTTGCAAATGCTTTCATAATGTACACACCTCCTTGTGTCTGATTTTTAATGAAAATTAAGGGTTGTACTTAGCTGTCTTCACCTAAAAAACCACCACTTTGACGGTGCCACAAGCGAGCATAAACACCGTGTAGATTTAATAATTCATCATGGCTGCCTTGTTCGATAATTTGACCTTTATCCATGACCACCAATCGATCAAGTGCGGCAATGGTAGAGAGACGATGGGCAATCGCAATGACCGTTTTACCTGTCATAATGTCATTCAGGCTTTCGGTAATGGCAAATTCAATCTCAGAGTCAAGGGCGCTGGTCGCTTCGTCCAATAGTAAGATGGGCGCATTTTTCAGCATAACACGTGAGATGGCGATACGCTGACGTTGACCGCCAGATAGTTTGACGCCGCGCTCACCGACTTGGGTATCAAGTCCTGTATTGCCTTTATCATCATATAAGTCTTTAATAAAGTCCCATGCTTGCGCTTGCTTGGCAGCGGTAATAATTTCTTCATCGGTTGCGTCAGGACGACCGTAAGCGATATTTTCACGTACTGTCCGATGTAGCAAAGACGTATCTTGCGTCACCATACCTATCTGCTGGCGCAAAGACTCTTGGGTGACTTCATCAATTGCTTGTCCATCGATAAGGATTTTACCGCTATCAACATCAAAGAAGCGTAACAATAAATTAACTAAGGTAGATTTGCCGGCACCTGAGCGCCCAACCAAGCCTATCTTTTCGCCGGGTTTAATGTCCAAATAAAAGTTATCGAGCAGTTTAGTCTTCGTAGTAGGCGTTGCTGATGTTTTCACTGTATCTAAGATATCGCCTTCGACAGCGTCGCTATCATTCTCATAACTGAAATCAACATGATCAAAAACGATACGACCTTCGGTGACTTTCAAGGCGGGTGCATTGGGCTTATCAACGATTTTTTGCGGCGCTGATAAGGTACGCATGCCATCTTGTACGGTTCCGATACTTTCAAATAGACTGGCAGTTTGCCACATGATCCAACGAGTCAAACCGTTCAAACGTAGTGCCATGGCTGTCGCGGCAGCAATCGCACCGACACCGACCGCGCCTTGTTGCCATAAATATAAGCCAATAGCTGCAGTGCCACTAACCAAAATCACACTGATAGATGTTGATACTTCTAAGTAACTGACCCAGCGCATCTGTGCATGGACGGTACCTAAAAATTGCCCCATGGCATTTTTGGCATAACTCAGCTCACGGCGTGAATGGCTAAACAGCTTGACGGTCATGATATTGGCATAAGCATCGGTAATGCGGCCAGTCATCAAGGCACGGGCATCGGCTTGCACAATGGCAGTTTGTTTGAGCTTAGGAATAAAGTACCAAATGGTCAGCGCAACCAAGACTAGCCAAACGATAAACGGGATTAATAATAGGCTGTCCAGATTAAATAAAATGACACCTGACGTAATAAAATAAACGGTGACATACATAAACATGTCGGTGACGGTCATGACTGTATCACGTACGGCCAGTGCGGTTTGCATTACTTTGGCTGAGACACGTCCAGAGAATTCATCTTGATAAAACTGCATCGATTGCCCAAGCATCCGCTGGTGAAAGCGCCAGCGCATTTGCATAGGAAAGACGCCTTGCAAGGTCTGAAAATGGATGAATGATGACAATGCAATCCATAGCGGACTCATGATCATGACGGCTAGCATGAGCAGTAGCATATCGCCTTTTTCTAACCACAGATTCTGCGGTGTATAGACGCCTAGCCAGTCAACAATATTCCCAATCCAAGCAAATAGCATCGCTTCATAGATGCCAATGCCCGCAGACAAAATCATAAATATCAATAGCCAGCCACGTAAACCGTTGGTACACGCCCACAAGAACTTTAGCATGCCCTCACGGGGTGAAGGTAGCGGCATAGGGGTTTCAGGAAAGGCAGGGAGGCGAGTTTCAAAAAATCGAAATAGAGCATTCATAGGCAGTCATAAAACATCAATAGCAGTACGCCAAAATCAACGACATTACTCGTTATTTTGAATCTTTACTTTTGTTATTAGGATTGAGTACTATTTTAGCAAACTTCCCAATCAGACCTGCATGCTAATTGTAAATTGAAGGCTAAAGAGCTACTTGTCAGCAGTCGAATAAAAGCCAATAAATAGATTGCTGTGTAAGAAATACTTTGTTACATTCTATGGCTTTATCCTAATTGGCGGTTCGCGCTTTATCTTCAGTATATGAATGATGAGCGAATAATGTCCCCATAAAGCGGCAGTTTAACAAGGTAATAGCTCATGATATATTTGACGATAGCGGTGCTTTGTAGTGTCGCCGTTTCAGTATTGCTAAAAGTGTTACGACAGAAAAATATAGACATACGGCAGACTATCGTCGCAGGCTATCCGGTGGCTTTTCTGCTGACGTGGTTTTTATTGAAGCCAGACGTCAGTGGACTCGGTACGCTTGGCAGTGCATGGGGCATTATTATCGCGCTTGGTATCCTGCTTCCCGCCGTGTTTATTGTCCTTGGAAGGGCGATTGAATCTGTGGGAATGGTAGCAACCGATGCGGCTCAGCGGCTATCGTTGATTATTCCTATCGTCGCGGCTTTTTTATTGTTTGGTGAAATACTGACCAGCACGCGAATATTTGGACTGTTATTGGGCTTTCTAGCACTCGGAGCGTTGATTTATCGTCCACAGCAGGGTCAGATTAGCAGACAATCGAAGCATACACCGCTATGGTTGTTTGGCGTCTGGGCAGGCTATGGCATTATTGATATCTTGTTCAAGCAAGTTGCCAAGCAGGGCGCTGCTTTTCCTCTTACATTATTTGTCAGTTTTGGCTTAGCAGGATTATTGCTGTTTATTTATTTGCTGATTACGCGGGTGCGCTGGCAGGGGAATGCGCTCGCAGCAGGATTGTTATTAGGTGCGCTCAATATGGGCAATATTTATGCTTATGTACGTGCGCATCAATTATTATCCGAGTCGCCTAGCATCGTCTTTACCGGTATGAATGTCGGTGTCATTGCAGTGGCAACCTTGATAGGGGTTGGTGTGTTTAAGGAGTCGCTTAACCGTATTAATGTATTGGGTTTATTATTAGCCATTTGCTGTGTGGCAGTGCTGTTTTTAGCATAAACGTTTAGCCTAGTGAGTTTGCTTATAGGATAGGTGATAATTATTTTATCAACGCGTTAACTTATCAGATATAGGCACAAAGAGCGTCCTATGATAAGGTTGTCTACAAACAGTAAGGCTGATATTAGCCAATAAAAAGCGATTTACTTTGTGACACTTGACCTTAACAAATAACAATAGGACGCACTCTCAATGGAATATCAAAACCAATATAACAAACAACTACAACGTATCAAAAATGGTTCAGGGTTCATTGCGGCACTTGATCAAAGTGGTGGCAGTACACCAAAAGCGTTAGAGAATTATGGTGTCACAGGCGATGATTATGACAACGATGAAGCCATGTTCGACCAAGTGCATGAAATGCGCGCGCGTATCATGACTTGTGAGGCTTTTGATAATGAGCGTGTGCTTGGGGCGATTTTGTTCGAAGATACTATGGAACGTGAGGTCAATGGCAAACCGACGGCCAATTATCTATGGGAAGATAAAAATATCGTACCGTTTTTAAAAGTGGATAAGGGTTTGGCTGAGCAAATGAATGGCGTCCAAGTGATGCGTCCGATGCCAAATTTAGATTTGCTACTCGATAAAGCCAAAAACTATCCAGTATTTGGCACCAAAATGCGCTCAGTAATTTATGAGCCGAATGTCGATGGCATTGAGCTGGTCGTGCAACAGCAATTCGATGTGGCAAAACAGATACTCTCAAAAGGTCTGATGCCAATCGTAGAGCCTGAAGTAGATATCAACAGTAGCAAAAAGCATGAATGTGAAATAATACTCAAAACTAATATTTTGCGCAACCTTGAGCGTTTAAACGATGAGCAGCAAGTGATGCTAAAACTGACTTTGCCAGAAGAAGCGGGTTTTTACCAAGAGCTGATTGATCATCCAAAAGTGCTAAAAGTTGTGGCGTTATCGGGCGGCTACAGCCGTGGCGATGCTTGTGCTAAGCTCAAGCAAAATCCAGGTATGATTGCTAGTTTTTCACGGGCCTTTACTGAGGGGCTGAGTAAGCAGCAAAGTGATGAAGCATTTTCTGAAACGATTAATAACTCAATCGAAGAGATTTATGAGGCGTCGAAGGTTTAAAGCCTTATACTTTTATAATTGATTTTGAATCCCAGCTGACTTTAGGTTTGCTGGGATTTTTTTAATGGCATTCACAGTAGATATTTATTAAACTTGTGTTTGTTTTTATGGTTTCTGGAGAGGTTGTGTTTCGCTTTATTATTTTAGGATTGCTTTTACTAAGCCACAGTATGTTTAGCTATGCCAATATGGCTTCACCTACCATCGACGGTACCAATGCAAGCACGGTATATTCAAGCAAAGATATTGATATTCTCTCTGAAACCATAAATATCAATATCAAAAAAGGTTTTCATGAAGCTGATTATGATATTACTTACAAGATTTATAGCGATAAAGAAGGTGAGCGAGTACCGTTGGTTTTTGACGTGTTTGAAGATCATATAAGTGATGATTCAGACAAAAGCTTTATAGTCGAAGTCGATGGGCAAGCGGTACCAGTACTTATCAATTATGATTATGAAAGTCATTCAAAATCATTGCCTGCTTATCATGATCCAGAAACGGATATGGCTGTGCCGTTCAATAATGACGCTAAATACTTTGAGATACACTTAAGCGAAGGCAATCATGTCATTAATGTTAAATACTCTGCCTATCCTACAATAAACCGTAGTGATTGGACCAATCAATATATCTATAGCTATTCATTAAAACCTGCCAAAACTTGGAAAAGCTTTGGTGACTTGACCGTTACTTTAAAGATTGCTGATGAGTCGAAATATTTGAAGACTAATCTTGGCGAACCTTTAAGTGGGATGATAAAAGCAGATTCTAAGTGGTTTTTTGATCATCTGCCTCAAGATGTTCTTGAGATATCTTATCAACCACAACCAATGCCTCTAGCAAAGTGGTTAATTAACTTAGACTCATTAATACTTCTGTTGTTTTTAATATGTTTGTTAGGGGGTGCTCACTATGGACTTATGTATTGGAGCCGGAAGAAAAGCCTTAAAAGAGCATGGATGGTCACATGGTTAGGGATTCTGATAGTTCCATTTATCGTATTGATGATAGTTTTCTATAAGATTTATCTTATAGATTGGTTACTGGGCGAGCATGCCAGCAGGTATCATGGTTATACTATTATTATTATTATTATCTTTGGCTATCCACTGATTTTGCTTGTTTATTTAATCATTATGAAGTTATGCGATTCTTATTTGAAACGGGTTTTTTTACAACCCTCACAAGTAAGTACTTAAAAAGCTTGAACCCAGTGGATGGATTCAAGCTTTTTAAGTTAGCCAGTTTTCAGTAAGTAAAGCACTACACCTCTTTAATAACATGACCTACATTGATTGAATCATCCGATTTCGGAGTTGATTTTTTATTAGCGGCATCTTTATCCAGCCCTGCCGCATAATCCCGCACATTCTGAGTGATTTTCATTGAGCAAAACTTAGGGCCACACATCGAGCAAAAGTGCGCCGTCTTATGCGCGTCTTTAGGTAAGGTTTCATCATGGAACTCACGGGCGGTATCAGGGTCGAGCGCCAGATTGAACTGGTCGTCCCAGCGGAATTCAAATCGGGCTTTAGATAACGCATTATCACGAGCTTGTGCGCCGGATGTCCTTTGGCAAGGTCGGCGGCATGAGCAGCGATTTTATAGGTGATGATACCGTCTTTAACATCTTTTTTATTAGGCAGACCTAAATGCTCTTTTGGCGTGACATAGCAGAGCATTGCCGTGCCAAACCAGCCAATCATCGCCGCACCAATCGCACTGGTAATATGGTCGTAACCAGGTGCGATATCAGTGGTTAGTGGCCCTAAGGTATAAAAAGGTGCGTCGGCACAAACTTCTAACTGCAAATCCATATTTTCTTTAATACGGTTCATTGCTACGTGACCGGGACCTTCAATCATGACCTGTACGTCATGCTTCCAAGCCACTTGGGTCAACTCGCCAAGGGTACGCAGCTCACCAAATTGCGCCTCGTCATTGGCATCTTGCAAACAGCCTGGACGTAAGCCATCGCCTAGACTAAACGCCACATCGTACTGCTTCATAATCTCGCAGATATCTTCAAAATGGGTGTATAAAAAGCTCTCTTTATTATGAAACATGCACCACTGCGCCATAATAGATCCGCCACGCGAGACGATGCCCGTTAAGCGTCCAGCAGTTAGCGGCACATACCGCAGCAGTACACCGGCGTGAATGGTGAAGTAATCAACGCCTTGTTCCGCTTGCTCAATGAGCGTATCGCGGAAAATCTCCCACGTTAAATCTTCTGCCACGCCATCGACTTTTTCGAGTGCTTGATAAATAGGGACGGTACCAATTGGTACGGGCGAGTTACGAATCAGCCATTCGCGCGTTTCGTGAATATGATTGCCAGTCGACAAATCCATGATGTTGTCCGCGCCCCAACGTGTGGCCCACGTCATCTTGGACACTTCTTCATCGATAGAAGAGCCTAGCGCTGAGTTACCAATATTGGCGTTAATTTTAACCAAGAAATTGCGTCCGATAATCATCGGCTCAGATTCAGGGTGATTGATATTGTTTGGAATAATCGCTCGCCCAGCCGCCACTTCACTCCGCACAAACTCAGGGGTAATAACCGTCGGCGTATTAGCGCCAAAGTTATCACCGTCATGCTGACGCATATCGGTCAATTCGTGCTGCTTTTGGGTTTCGCGAATGGCGATATATTCCATTTCTGGGGTGATGATGCCGCGGCGTGCATAGTACATCTGCGTGACGTTGCCAGCTTTGCCATCGACATCTTTGGCGCGGCGAGGTTTGTCGATATGAGCAAATCGTAGATTGGCAGTGCTGATATCGCGGGCGCGTGCCATTCCGTAAGAGCTAGACAGTCCGCTTAATTGCTCGGTATCACCGCGCTCATTTATCCAACCTTCACGCAGTTTCGGCAAGCCTTTCGTCAAATCAATCTCGACGTTGGGGTCGGTATACACGCCTGATGTGTCATATACATAAAAGGGTGGGTTCTGTTCCCATTCGTTCTCAGAAACGCCTTGCACAGGAGTAGGGTCAAGCGTGATTTCACGCATGGGTACTTGAATATCGGATCTAGAGCCTTCGATATAGACTTTACGAGAGGCGGGGAGTATGCGGTGTAAATCGCGAGCGTCTTCTTCAAAGCGTGCATCACTAGCACTGCGGTGAGCAGGGGTCTTTAACGCATCTGTCTTAGAAGGTTTTTGAGAAGGAGAAGTGGCTAATAAAGTTGTCATATGCTGTCCTAGCGTGTTGGTTTTTGAATAAAAGCAACACCGCCAGTAGCTGCGGGGGGTAGCACCTGTGATCCAGACAAATTCAGCTCATGAGCATTAGCCTACGACCAAAAAACATAGTCGCGGATGATGCTCATCAAACGTTGGACGCAGCTTTATATCAGTCTTCACTACTTAATAGTACATCAGGCACATTAAGGGAGTAATGAGGATAAAAAAGGCATTTCTGCACGTCCTTTGCCATAAATAACAAAGTGCTTAAGACTTCCCTGCGTCGGTACTAACCGCATCAGGTTCGGCGGGTGATCTCTCAGCGAATGTATAAAGACGACTACTTTAATAAAGCAAGTTTAGTAAAGCGAGCCAATAATACACCGCACCCCGAGTCTGTCAGTGTTGTAAATCAACTCAATACTAACAAAGTTCTGCAATGAGGCTAATGATATTTAGATGAAAATATCAGGCGTTGAGTTTGAGGTTCGATGTTTTTATGAGAACGACTCTAGAGTACCAGTGATTGAAATCACTTGATATTACTGAGCTGTAGATAGCTTATCTAAATATTATGTAAAGCGAATGAAAGATTCTGGAGGTTGTCATTAAACTGTCATAAAAATTTGGCAAGATAGCACGCATGTCACAAACAATGCTTTTTTGTATCGTTGTTAAACTTTAGGAGTCCTACATGCGTTATTCGTTATTAGCAGTGGCCGTTAGTTGTACATTAGTGCTTACGGCATGTAATAAATCGACTGAAACGACAGAGCCAGCTGCGGATAGCAGTAGCGCTGTCACCACCACTGAAGCAACTACTCAGACAACCTCTGCTTCTGCAGCAGGTTTTAAATCTGCTGAGAATATCGCTATGAATATCACGGGTGCAGGGGCATCGTTCCCGCAGCTATCTATGCTAAATGGTCTTACGACTATAACGCTGCTACCGGTGGTCAAGTCAATTACCAGTCGATTGGCTCTTCTGGTGGTATCAAACAAATCGAATCAAAGACAGTCGATTTTGGGGCGTCTGACGCGCCGATGACGCCTGAAGAGCTAGACGCAGCAGGCTTAATTCAGTTTCCGACGGTTATCGGTGGCGTCGTGCCAATCGTCAACATCGATGGTATTGAGCCGGGCGCGTTGAAATTAGACGGTGCAATGTTGGCAGACATCTATTTGGGTAAAATCAGTAATTGGAATGACCCTGCTATCAAAGCCATGAACCCAGATTTGACTTTGCCTGATGCCGCTATTACGACAGTATTCCGCTCAGACGGTTCAGGGACAACGTTTAACTTTACGGATTATCTTGCCAAGGTTTCACCAGACTGGAAAGACAGCGTCGGGGTTGATAAAACAGTCAAATGGCCAACTTCTGCGACTGGTGCAGGTGGTAAAGGTAACGAAGGGGTTTCAAGCTACGTCAACCGTATGAAAAACTCTATCGGTTATGTGGAATATGCTTACGCTAAGCAAAATAACATGTCACATACTGCATTGAAAAACGCTGCTGGCAACGTCGTTCAACCATCTGCTGAGACATTTGCTGCGGCAGGTGATATCGACTGGTCACAGCAAGCAGGCTTTTATAAAGTCATCACCAACTCTGAGACTGAGCAAGCATGGCCGATCGCTGCTGCGACCTTTATCTTGGTACATAAGCAGCCAGAGAATCCTCAGCAAGTGGCTGGCGTGTTGAACTTCTTTGATTGGGCTTATACCCAAGGCGACGATGATGCCATGGCACTCGATTACGTACCATTCTCTGATGCAGCGGTTGCCTTATTCAAGGAAAAATGGAACGAGGTAAAAGGCAGTGATGGACAGCCTGTTTATAAGCCTGCTCAGTAACCTGTTTCTGCTAAATATTCTTTAATATCTTGTCAGTGCCTTACTAGTCCCTTTCGAGTTATCCTCTCGAATAACTATTCTCCGGTAGTTATTTGAGAGGTTTTATCACAGCAAATTTGATGACAAGTTTGTTGTGATAAAACCGAATGAATGCTTCTACTATTTTGACTTGATCCTATTTAATGCTGAGACACTTATGAATGATTTAAGGTCCCAACTGGCTAAACAAAAGCGCTATGACTTATTGTTTGTGAATGCTACTAAGGCTTTTGCCATATTGGTACTCTTATCGTTGGGCGGCATTTTAGTCTCCTTGATCATCGGAGCATGGCCGAGCATTCAGGCATTTGGTCTTGGATTTTATACCAGTAATAATTGGGATACGGTCGCCAATGAGTACGGGGCTCTTGCCCCTATTTATGGCACGCTAGTAACGTCATTTATAGCTATTCTTATTGCAGTACCAATCAGTTTTGGCATTGCCATATTTTTGACCGAGATGTGCCCAACCTTCCTCAAAAAACCACTTGGTATTGCCATTGAGTTATTAGCGGGTATCCCTTCTATCATTTACGGTATGTGGGGATTGTTTGTCTTTGCGCCTTTCTTCGGTGATCACATTCAGCCTTGGTTTATTGAGCACGTCGGTCCATTGCCTATCATTGGCAAGCTATTTACGGGCGCGCCAATGGGACTGGGTATGTTTACGGCATCCCTTGTACTCGCCATCATGATCATTCCATTTATCGCCGCTACCATGCGCGACGTCTTCTCTGTTGTGCCAGACCTGCTTAAAGAATCAGCATATGGTATGGGCGCAAGACGTGGGAAGTCATGTTCAAGATCATTTTGCCATATACCAAAGCTGGCGTGGTTGGTGGCGTGATCTTAGGACTGGGTCGGGCATTGGGTGAGACGATGGCAGTGACTTTCTTGATTGGTAATGCCTTTAATATCAGTCCGAGTCTATTTACCTCTGGTGTCACCATTACCTCAGCTTTAGCCAACGAGTTTGCCGAAGCGTCGAGTGAGCTACATTTGGCTTCCTTATTACATTTAGGCTTAATCTTATTTGTCATCACCTTCATTGTACTATCTCTAGCAAAACTCATGCTCATGCGCATGGATCACAAGGCAGGCAATCGGTAGTCGTTTGACAATCTCGATAGGTGTTTTACGGATTTATTGGACATCAATAAACATTGATAGATATTGATAAAAGATATGGGAAATAAATAGTATGGCTGCTAACAATGCGATCAATGCACCACTACCGACTCAGCCAAACAGCGCTAGCCGCTACAATCAAAACCTTTATAACAAGCGCCGTTTGACCAACAAGTTAGGTCTAGGCTTTGCCATGTCGGCGATGGTTTTTGGACTATTTTGGTTGTTTTGGATATTGTTGACGCTCTTTGTTGAAGGCTTTCAAGGTATTGTGCAGCTGCCTATTTTTACTGCTGATACACCGCCACCGATGAGTGCGGGCGGGCTGCGTAACGCCATTGTCGGTTCAGTAATGCTCGCGTTTTCAGGATTGTTTATCGGTGCACCTATTGGCCTCATGACGGGTATTTATTTATCCGAGTTCGCTCAAGGCAGTATGCTTGGCAAGGTAACGCGTTTCTTAAATGATATTTTGTTATCCGCACCCTCGATTGTGATTGGTCTCTTTATTTATGCATTAATGGTAAAAGGTCAAAGTTTCTCTGGTTGGGCAGGCGCGTTGGCCTTGGCATTAATCGTTATTCCTGTGGTCGTGCGTACCACTGAGAATATGCTCAATCTGGTTCCTAATAGCATTCGTGAAGCGGCTTACGCACTTGGCACACCCAAGTGGAAAATGGTGACTCAAGTAACGATTAAGGCGGCTAGAGCAGGACTGACCACTGGGGTGTTACTGGCATTTGCTCGAATCACCGGTGAGACAGCACCGTTGCTATTTACGGCGCTTAACAACCAATATTTCAGTACAGATATGGGTCAGCCTATTGCCAACTTGCCCAATACCATCTACCAGTTTGCGATGAGTCCTTATGATAACTGGCATACCTTAGCGTGGGCGGCAGCGTTGCTGATCACGACCTCTGTCTTGGTATTAAACATTTTGGCAAGGTTCATCGGTAGTAGAGGTCAGGCTAAATAAAGACTGATGGTAAATTAAGGCTTGTCCTAGATTACCTCGAGCATTTACTTCCATTTATATTCATTGAGCTGGGTTGGAACATATTATGAATGACGTCATGAGTAAAATCCGTACAAAAAAGCCTGTCGATAAATTCAATGCGGCAGATAAATTTAATCCAACAACAGACAGTTTATTAAACAGACCGATGTCGACGGCAGCACAAATAGAGCAGCCAGATATTGCCAGCCTAACCAAACAGACGCTTCATGATATTCCCAAAAACATGCCTGCAGCAAAAATGCAAATTCGAGATCTGAATTTTTATTATGGTGACTTTCAAGCGCTAAAAAATATCAATATCGATATTCCTGATAAAAAAGTCACTGCTTTCATTGGTCCTTCAGGTTGCGGCAAGTCGACGCTGTTGCGTACCTTCAACCGTATGTATGATTTATATCCAGGTATGCGGGCAGAAGGCAATATTAATCTTGATGGCAACAATATCTTGGGTAAAGACGTCGATGTCAATTTGCTACGCGCCCAAGTCGGTATGGTCTTTCAGAAACCAACCCCGTTCCCGATGTCAATCTATGACAATGTCGCCTTTGGAGTACGCCTTTATGAAAAGTTGAGCAAGGCTGAGCTAGACAATCGGGTAGAGTGGGCACTCAAAAAATCTGCATTATGGCCAGAAGTAAAAGACAAGCTCAAAGCATCAGGGCTTTCGTTATCAGGCGGTCAGCAGCAACGCTTGTGTATTGCGCGTAGCGTCGCGACCAAGCCTGAAGTATTGCTGCTTGATGAGCCGACATCAGCGCTTGACCCTATCTCGACAGGTGCGATCGAAGATTTGATTGAAGACTTAAAACAGGATTACACCATTGCCATTGTCACGCATAACATGCAACAGGCCGCGCGCGTGTCAGATTACACCGTCTATATGTACTTAGGCGATATGATTGAGATGGGCGAGACCGACCAGATATTTACCAAGCCTGCCCAAACCGCCACAGAAGATTATATTACGGGTCGTTATGGCTAACATCGCGGTCTGAGCAAGGACGACGTGCTCGATATGTTCAATAAGATATCGTGAGCCAATCTGTTCGACTCAACAGCCACACCGCGCTACCAAAATATGGATTTTAGGGAATACCTCTTATGCAAAGCGATAAGCATATCTCCAAAAGTTTTGACCAAGATCTTGATGAAGCTATCCGTTTATTTTTATACATGGGTGATAGCGCGGCCAACCAAGTGGCGAAAGCGATCCATGCGCTTATCGATAAAAATGAGACACTGGCGCAAGAGGTGATTGATATGGACTTTGATATCAATCGAATGGAAGTCGAGTTGGATGAGCATATCTTGCTATTGGTCGCCAAACGCCAGCCCGCCGCCAGTGATTTACGCTTGGTCATGTCCATCAGTAAAGGCGTGGTTGATTTAGAACGCATCGGTGATGAAGCTGTCAAAATCGCTCAGATGGCCAAAAAAATTGCGGCACAAGGTAAACTGTCATACGGTTATGCGGAGGTGCAACACCTCAGCAATCAGGTTCGTTTGATGCTGCACAATGCGCTAGAGGCATTTAGTCAATCGAATGCTGAGCAAGCGTTTGAGGTCATGCGTAACGATAGCATGGTCAATGATGAGTATCAGTCAGCCATCCGTGCTTTGATGACCTATATTATGGAAGATTCACGGCACGTTTCAAAAGTTATCAATATTATGTGGGTATTGCGCGCGCTTGAGCGGGTAGGCGATCATGCACAAAATATTGCAGAACTGGTGATTAACTATATTAGTGGGCAAGATGTGCGTCATTCCGACTATGCGCTGGTCGAAAAAGCCGTGCAAGAAGCCAATGACCGTATGGCGGCGCGCCAAGTCAGCACCCTGTCTGCCACTAAACCTGCCGTCAATTCAGCCGCTGATTTTGTAGACTCAAACGGTGATGAGGGCTGAAAAAAACAGTTCATCGTTAATTTTACATCCAAAAAAACGCGCGATATTAAATAGCGCGTTTTTATTTTATGGCAATAATAAAAAACAACTAGCTCTCCGGCGTCCAACCTTGTGCACGCTCATAATCTTCATTATCTAAAAATTTATCCCGTTGTTCGGTGAGGAATTTTTTGGCAGCAGGATCTAACATACTTAGATGGTTTTCGTTAATCAGCATCGTTTGCTGTTCAAGCCATTCTTTCCACGCTTTGTCAGATACCGTTTCTTGTAGCTCCTGACCTTTTTTATTAGGAAAAGGCGGGTGCGGCATTTTTGGCAATTCTTGCTGATACTTACGGCAAAATACCGTATTGGCTTGCGGATTAAAAGTTTCAGTCATAAGGCGTTCCTTATTATGGTTTGGTTATTATAAAAATATGTTATTGAATCACTCATGAGAATAGTTATACCAAACCCAAAAAGTAAGATTAGCTGTGTCAAACTCGCTTAGCCTACAAGGCGTAGTACTTTCACTCGTTTTCCTTGCTACTCTAATTTCTGTGAATGGTATTAGTTAGCACTTATTCAGCATGAGCGCCTTAAATATTATTAGCTGAATTTACTTTACCTCATCATGGTATCAAAAACACCCGCAGCAGGGGCGGGTGTTTTTTATGGTAAAAGCTGTCAGGTCAACAATGCGCTTTTACGCAAATACCTCTAAACGGCTGCGACCGCGAGCAACGGCTTGCTTAACTTGATTTGGTGCTGTACCACCTAAGTGGTCACGGGCTGCTAATGAGCCTTCTAACGTTAAATATTCAAAGACATCATCACCGATTGCATCGCTAAACTGCTGTAGCTGTGCCAATGATAAATCACTTAAATCAACGCCCTCGGCAATACCCAAAGCAACGGCATTACCGACCACTTCATGCGCATCACGGAACGCCACGCCTTGGCGTACCAGATAATCTGCAAGATCAGTCGCAGTCGCATAGCCTTTCATCGTAGCGGCGCGCATGTTTTCTTTATTTGGAGTGATATTCGGTAGCATATCAGCAAAAGCCAATAAACAGCCGGTAAGCGTATCGACGCAATCAAACAACGGCTCTTTGTCTTCTTGGTTGTCTTTGTTATAAGCCAGTGGCTGACTCTTCATTAGACTTAAAAGTGTCATTAACTGCCCAAAGACACGTGCTGCTTTACCGCGGACCAACTCTGGCACATCAGGATTTTTCTTTTGCGGCATGATAGATGAGCCAGTACAAAAGCGATCAGGGATTTGTACAAAGTTAAACTGCGCTGACATCCATAGGATAATCTCTTCGCTCATCCGTGACATATGCATCATCAAGATAGAAGCGGCTGAGGTAAATTCAATCGCAAAGTCACGGTCTGATACGGCATCAAGCGAGTTTTGGCAAATACCTTCGAAACCTAACAACTCAGCAGTAATGGTACGATCGATTGGGAATGTCGTGCCAGCAAGGGCAGCACTACCAAGTGGCATCTGATTAATACGGCGGCGCGCATCGACCAGACGTTCGGTATCGCGATATAACATCTCAAACCACGCCATGACGTGATGACCAAAGCTCACTGGCTGCGCCGTTTGTAAATGCGTAAAGCCGGGCATAATAGTGTCAGTATGCTGCTCAGCCAAATCAAGTAAACCACTTTGCAAGCGTACTAATAAGGCAATGATATTATCAGTCTCTTCGCGTAGCCAAAGACGAATATCGGTGGCAACCTGATCGTTACGGCTACGACCCGTATGCAGTTTTTTACCAACAGCGCCGATGATGTCAGTCAAGCGCGACTCAACATTCATGTGCACGTCTTCTAGCGCGATTGACCAGTTAAACTCGCCAGCCTCAATCTCGCGCAGTACCTGATGCAGACCATCAATAATGGTGGCTACTTCGTCAGCGGTCAAAATGTCACATTCTTTCAGCATGGTCGCGTGGGCGATTGAGCCTTGAATATCGTGACGCGCAAAGCGTTGATCAAAGCCAACAGAGGCGGTGAAGGCAGCGACAAAGCTGTCCGTCGCTTCACTGAAGCGTCCGCCCCACATCTGCTGACCTTGGCTGTTTGAAGGACTGCTTACAGGGTTGTTTTGTGCAGCGTTATTTGTTATCGGAGCATCTGTGCTAGAATCAGAGACAGATGGGTTTACATTTGATTCGGGACTACTAGGTTTTGAAGAATTGGCGTTCATATCGGTACAAGACAAGTCAGCAGAATAAGAGCTCAAGTATAGCAAAGGATGAGGTTGCCTTACTAGCGGAGCGCTTAGAGTTTTTTATTCCTAAGCTCATGGAAGTCATGAAGCCTTGGCAGTGGTTCATTTATATCTTTTTTTGGTCACTATTTGTCACGGTAATAAATCGCTATGATATTGCCACGTGGTCAGATTTTTTGATTCAGCTGTTTAGCAGAGTCCTGCAAAACACCTTGAGTATTATTCCTTCCTTATACCTCATTGATTATTTGCGCCCCATTTTTAAGGGCATGAGTATACCTAAAGCCAGCATGTATGTGCTTGCCTTACTCATGGTGGCATCTACCATATCCATGATTTTAGTCATGCTGGTGATGATTAATATTGGTTGGTTTGAATATGATCGTCAGACTTTTATTCTAAATATATTATTTAATGTATTGATTAGTGGTGGCTTTACCTTGGTGTTCTTACTGTATTTTTTACGTCGTTATCGTGAGACGAATGCGCTCAAACAATCGTTTGAGCAGAAATTGAGTGCACAAAATGATGTGATCAAAGCGCGAATTGCCCCGCATTTTTTCTTTAATACCATTAATACCCTTGTGTCACTGATAGAGTCCAATCCAGCAAGAGCTTCTGCTTTATTACAGCACGTTTCTGCCTTATTCCGTGCCAGTTTCAATGGGGCACGAGAGATTAGTTTTGAAGAAGAAATTGCTCTTTGTGAGCACTATCTAGCGATTGAGTCTAGCCGCTTAGCGGATAAGCTTGAAGTGAGTTGCAATTGCCTGACGAAGATGTCATGTATGACATGGTGATTACCGCCTTGACCTTACAGAGCGTGCTAGAAAAAATGCTGCTGAATGTGGTGGAGATGACCACTGAAACCATTTATATCAATATTAGAGTCACTTGGCAGCAGCATCGGGTTGTGATTACGATTGGTGTCGCGCTGCCGAAAAAAACCATGATTATTAACCATGATTTACGTCAGCACATGAACTTTTATATTCAAGCGGAACGTTTACGGGCTTATTTCGGTCAAAGTGCGGATATTAAAAGTAGCGTTACCAGTAGTCGAATTATTACCGTCATCGACTATCCGCTGCAAGATGTTAGTTTATGACCGTTTTTTTTGGGCTTAATTTTGTATTTTATTTCTCAAGAAATAGGTATGGCATAGTTATTGCACCATCTTTATAGCTAATGGGTTGTTTTACTTTATATTTAGCCATGATTCCCCATAAAAATTATTATCGATAAATGCATCGCAATAAAACTCAATGCACAAGGCTATCAACGTCAATATAGCCAGTTATTGTTTTATGAAATAATTAAAGGTTTTTATGCTAAGTGATTGGTAATGAGTGCTAATATGTTGGTAAGGCCATTGAAAAAAATACTAAGTTTATCCTGGGATTGGAGTTTGCATGCGTATCGTAGTTTGTGATGATGAGCCACTAGCACGTGAGCGTTTGGTTAGAATTGTACAGGAGTCAGGTCATCAAGTCGTTGCTCAAGCAACCACGGGTGCAGAAGCCATTATCGCTGTCAAAACTCAGCAGCCAGACATCATATTATTAGATATTCGTATGCCTGAGATGGATGGGGTGCGCTGTGCGCAAGAGCTTGCCAAACTTGAGCATCCGCCAGCCATTATATTTGTCACCGCTTATGATCATTATGCCATTGCCGCGCTAAAAGCCAATGCGATTGGTTATTTATTAAAGCCTGCCAATAAAGATGAGTTACTAGAAGCACTAGATAAAGCGAAAAATTTGAACGCGGCGCAGTTAAATGAGATTCGTAAACTCGAAGACCCAACAGCGCGTCCAGTACGTGAGCATATCGCTGCTCGTACTCACCGAGGCGTTGAGCTCATCAAGCTCAAAGACATCTATTATTTTACCGCCGATCAAAAGTACGTCAAAGTCCGTCACAAAGATGGCATTGTCCTGATTGATGAGACGCTAAAAGAGCTTGAACAAGAATTTGAGGATCGGCTGTTTCGGGTGCACCGTAATGCCATCATCAACCTTAGTTTTTTGGACTTTTTAGAAACGTTGGATGCAGGACAATATCAAATACGCTTTAAAGGCATTGATGAGACACTTGCGGTTAGCCGCCGTCACTTACCTGCATTACGTGACAAGATTCAAAGCATGTAAGCTGCGGTTTGCATAGTGAAATAACAGCAAAATAACCGTGAAATAATCATCCCATATCATCAAACCCTTATTTATGCTTAAATAGGGGTATTTTTTTTGCGTCAGCATTGACTATATATGGTTTATATCGCCCATTTTTTGTGGAAAATTTACAGTATTGTTTAATACTGACCTGCATAGTACTGACGTGAACAGTATCGAATTTATTGAGGCCCTTTATGAGCAATCCGCAGCAAACTGCTTTGACTACCTTGAATATCGCCACGCGTCAGAGCCCTTTAGCATTATGGCAAGCTGAGCATATCCGTGCTCGTCTACTAGATTTGTATCCTGAATTGACGATTAACTTGCTAAAAATTGTCACTAAGGGTGACAAGATTTTGGACACACCTTTGGCTAAAATTGGCGGTAAAGGTTTGTTTGTCAAAGAGCTTGAGCAAGCGCTATATGACAAACAAGCGGACATCGCGGTACATTCATTAAAGGACGTACCGATGCAGCTTCCTGAAGGCTTGGTGCTAGGCGTCTATTGCAAACGCGCCTCACCGACTGATGCTTTTGTGTCTAACACCTATAATAGTATTGATGAATTGCCGCAAGAGGCAGTCGTTGGCACGTCAAGTTTGCGTCGTCAGTGTCAGCTTAAAGCCTATCGCCCAGACCTGCAAATCAAAACCTTACGCGGTAACGTTGGTACACGTTTGGGCAAGCTAGATGCTGGCGAGTATGATGCGATTATTTTAGCAACCAGTGGTTTGCAGCGTATTGAGCTGGATGAGCGCATACGCGGCGAGCTTGATATCAATGCCTGCCTGCCTGCGGTTGGTCAGGGCGCCTTAGCAATCGAATGCGTGAAGGTGATGATGAGGTGTTAAAATTACTGGCACCACTGAATGATGATAAAGCTCGTATCCGCCTCATTGCTGAGCGCGCGCTAAACCGTCACTTAGAGGGTGGCTGCCAAGTGCCGATCGCCGCTTATGCCGTGTTACAAATGGCGGATGAAACGAGCAGCAACAATGATGATAACGGTGACAATGGCAATAACGACAACGGCAATGTGTTATGGCTACGTGGCCGCGTCGGTCAAGCGGATGGCAGCGAGCTGCTAAAAGCAGAAAAACGCGTCACGTTGATCGGCACACAAGCCGAGCAAGAAGTACAGGCTAATCAGCTTGGTATTGATGTTGCCAATATACTGCTTGCCGATGGCGCGGGTGATATCTTATCCGCGATTTATCATCCTGAATAACAGGCCAGTATTTTGATTATCTTAGTCATAGCCCCAGTATTATTGATGCTAGGGCTATCGTTAAGCCAATTCTATCAGTCTTTTGTCATGGTACGTCTATGTCATCAACATTAAATCACGCCCAGCTTATTGCTAACAGTCAATCAAATAATGAGTCATCACTCACGCAAGTAGTCATTAATACTCGCCCAGTAGAGCGTGCCGCTGCATTGACGGATCATCTACAAGCAGCAGGCTGACGGTGGTAGAGATACCGATGTTGACGTTACAATCGCGCCCAACGACTGAGCAAGACATGACGCTGATGCGCCAATGGCTAGCAGGCGATTATAAGGCGCTTGTGATTGTTAGCCCAACGGCGGCCGCTTCAGGACTGACTGTTTGGCAAGCGCTTGAAGATGAGCGCCAAGCTCAAAACGATGACGATGACGATGATAATAATAATGAGCGAAAAGATATAGCAATTAATGCTCTGCAAGCTCCGAGCTACTTGATTGCCGTGGGTGAAGCGACCGCGTCGGTATTAAATAATACCAAAATCGAGGCATCGAATTACCAAGTGCTTCAGCCTCACATTGCTAATAACGAAGGTATGCTAGCGATGCCTGAGATTGAGCGTTTGCAAGCAGGTGACAAGTTGCTCGTTTGGCGCGGATTGGGTGGTAGGCGACTATTGGTCGATACGTTGCTGGCACGCGGTGTGCATATCGATAGCATTGCTTGGTATGAGCGCATAATGCCAGTCGAGGCAATGACTCAATACGAGCAATGGCTACAAGGGTTTTTAGCTCGCCAAGATGTGCAAGATACATCAGCTAGTCAGCCAAAGCCAATCGTTGTCATCAGTAGCGGTACAGCCTTTGAGCATTGGGAAAGCATCGTTCGGGCTGTAGCAGAAAAGGCATTAAAGCAAGAAACAGCCAGAGAAACCCCCGCTATTTTGCCCTATAAATTGTCAGACTTTGCTTATGTGGTGCTGGGTGAGCGTTTAGCCAATATGGTCGCTGAGCAGCAGTTAAGTTATTGGCGTGTGGAAGATTTGGCGCCAGAAACCATTCTTGCTGCTATCCATGCTAAAGCCTGTTAAATGTATAAATGTACCAACCGATGATCTGTCCTTATCTATTATGTTTCACTTTTTATTTATTCGCTTTAAACCTGTTTTGGCCAAAATAACGGTGCTGCCTTATGTCAATCAATTCTGAATCGTTATCTCAGGAACCTTCTGCTACTCAGCAGCGCCGACAAGCAAATGTGTTTTTGTTGCGCCTGCAGTGGCTGGTTATCTTGTTGCTTATCGCCGCCCTATTGTGGCTCTACATCAGCCAGCAGCGTTTCCAGCATAGTGTTAATGAGCGTTTGCAAAGCAACGAGCAAGTCGTCAGCCGTCTGAATGAGATGGATGACCGTCTATTTGCGATGAGTCAGCAGACGCTGCCAGAGCCTCGATCTGCCGCCAGTAGCCAAGCGCAAAACCAGTTAGATTTATTGCGTATTCAGATACAAGCCGCTGATAGATTATTGGCAGACAATAACGATAGTGCAGCGATTGATTTGTTGCGTGGTCTACATTGGCAGCTTTCGCAAGGTAGCAATGAGATTGCTCCAGCGCTAACGGTTGTGATCAAACAAAGCTTGATGAAAGACATCGAACGTTTGCAGGCAAGCAGCACTCAGCCCAGTCCTTGGCAGCTACAAAACCTCGCCATCCAAAATATTCAAGAGTTTTTGCACAGCTATGAGCGTGTGAGTAGCGAGGCGACACCGCACAATAGCACCGATAGTAATATGAGCCTCTCGCGCAAACAACTGACCATTCACGAAGTGATTATGACCTTGAATCTAGCCAGTCAAGCCAGTAATATGCGCGAACAAGAGCAGCTGGTTGGTTATCTGCGTCAAGCACGAAATCAACTACAAACCTTGGTGCCGAAGTCTGCTATTCCGCAACAGTCAGCGCCAAAGGCAGCCATGACTAATACTGAAAACGCTTCTAATGCTGCGTCCGCAGGCAAAAAACAAACCTCTATCGACAAGAACCTACAAACCAGATCCTCTCCGACAAATATCGCAGAAGTCATAGATTGGTTAGATAAATTGATTGCCAATGCACCGAAACCAACGCCATTGTTGACCACTCAGATTTTGGATAAATCTCAGCGTTAGTGGTTCAGTGGATGTTGATTGATAGATTTATGAATATAAAAATAAGAGAAGTGACGTTATGGAAAGTTTGAATCAAGCAGCACATGCAGCCTCTAATACCGCAGATAATCATCCTGACGAATTGTCTCATTATCCCATTATTCATCATCAGCCATTCACTGGGGCGAGATGGATGCGTTTAACCATTTAAATAATGTGATTTATTACCGTTATGCTGAATCAGCGCGAATTGGCTATTTGCAGGCGCTAGGTATGTTTGATGGCAGTATGGTGACGGTATTGGCACAATCAAGTTGCCAGTATTTACGCCCAGTGACTTATCCTGATACTTTGCTATTAGGAGTGCGCTGTCAGGGCTTGGGCAATACGAGTATCGTGATGGAATATAGCTACTATAGCACCGCGCAAGCGGCTATCGTCGCGACAGCTGAGGCAGTCGTGGTACGTCTCGATAGTGAGGGAAAGTGTAAGTTAGCTTGGACAGAGGAAGAGCGCGCTCGGCTATTGGCATTAGAAGCGAAAGTTGGTCATATACTGAAGCTTTAGTACTAAATATTAAATAAATGAAAAAAAGGCACGCTAACGTTATGTTAGCGTGCCTTTTGCTATGTGGCTGATATCGAATCAATCAGTCAAATATTAATCTTGCTTTGGGGCATGTACGAAATCGATGACGTTCAAGTCAAAGCCTGATAATGCGTAAAACTTCATGGGTGATGATAATAAACGCATATCACGAACGCCTAAATGACGCAAAATCTGTGCGCCAACACCAATGCTGCGATACGGCTGCTGAGTAATGGTCGATTGCGATTCATTGTCTGCCGCTTTGTCTAACGCCTCTCCTAAATCTATTGGCTGGTTGCTGCCAATCCAAACTAATACGCCGCGATCTGAATTACTGATTTCCTCCAGTGCTGAGCGCACGCTCCAGCCACTACGACCCGTCATATCATTTTTGGCAGCAAACAAGTCGCGTAGTGGGTGAAAACCATGGACACGGACGGTGCTGACGCCTTCGCTCACATCGCCTTTTACCAAAGCCAAATGCGTTTCATCAGCGCCAAATTCGCGGAAGCATGTAGCGTAAAGGTGCCGTATTCCGTTTCAAAAGGACGCGATTCAATTTCTTCTACCGTTTGCTCGTTCGCGATGCGGTAGTTGATGAGGTCAGCAATTGTACCCATCTTGATGCCATGCTCTTCGGCAAATATCTCAAGGTCATCACGGCGCGCATCGTACCATCAGCATTGATGATTTCGACAATCACTGCTGCGGGCTCAAGCCCTGCTAGGCGTGCTAAATCACAACCAGCTTCGGTATGTCCAGCGCGGTGCAAGACGCCACCATTTTGAGCCATGATTGGGAAGATATGTCCAGGCTGGACGATGTCTTCAGGTTTTGCCGAAGAAGAAACCGCGGCTTGAATTGTACGAGCGCGATCAGCAGCAGAGATACCCGTGGTAACGCCTTCAGCGGCTTCGATAGAAACCGTAAAGTTGGTGCTAAATTTTGCCTCGTTACGATCAGACATCAGCGGCAACGCCAACTGTTGGCAGCGTGCTTGTGACAAGGTCAAGCAGACCAAACCACGTGCATGAGTAATCATAAAGTTAATATCTTCAGGGCGCACATGGGTCGCTGCCATAATGATATCACCTTCATTTTCACGGTCTTCATCATCCATTAAGATGACCATCTTGCCAGCACGAATGTCTTCGATAATCTCAGGAATCGTATTTAAACTCATAGTAAGTCTCAATATTTTATTATTTATAGATAGGTGTGATGTGGAATATAAAGCATTGTCTGTCTATTGTAGCAGTAGATGCTACAGAGCGCTGTTGCGGTTAGGCAAAGTGCATGGAATCAAATTGATCCACCGTAGACATTATCTAATCATTGCTTATATATCAATATGAGGACATTTTAACGCTTTTCAGCCCACTATGCTGCTTCATCTCGAAACTATATGGACCAGTCTGTCAAATATAGTGATAAGTATTATTAATGGTCACGACGATTCATGTATTCAATGACGCAGTAAGCAATGGGATAATCGACATGTGAGCCATCAGTCGTTGCTGGCTGCTTGGCTTTTTAGCCAATCCATAAACTGTTTGCTGTGTTGCTCGCGCTGGTTGTCGGCAAATTCATAAAAGCTGGTTCCAACTAAATTGTCTGGCAAATAGCTTTGCGGATAATAGTGATTGGGATAATCGTGTGGATAGGCGTAACCTTGACCATAGCCTTGATTACGCATCAGTTTGGTTACGCCATTACGTAGGTGTAGCGGCACAGGTGAGGCATCTTTTTCTGCCAATGCCATCGCCGCATTGATGGCTTTATAAGTGCTGTTACTTTTGGCACTGGTCGCCAAATAAACCACTACTTGCCCCAAGATAATACGCGCTTCTGGCATACCAATTGACTGCACACTACGTAATGCTGCATCGGCAAGCAGTAAAGCATTAGGGTTGGCATTACCAATATCTTCACTGGCCAAGATGACCAAACGCCGCGCGATAAAATCAGCAGGCTCACCGCCCACTAACATCCGCGCCATCCAATAAAGCGCAGCATCAGGGTCTGAGCCACGTACGGACTTTATCATCGCCGAGATAATATCGTAATGCTGCTCACCATCTTTGTCATAGCGTACCAGCGCGGTCTGAGCAACACGAGCGACCAATTCATCGTTAATGACAAGCGGTGATTGCTTAGTGTCCGCCGTTTGAATAGCCAGCTCTAATAAATTTAGCGCCTTCCTAGCATCGCCATGCGCCAGTTGGCTGATAGTGTCCTGTGCTTGTAAATCAACCGTCAAATTCTTCAGCACTGAATCTTCTGAAATTGCCCTTTGCAATACCGCACTGATTTGCTCAGGCGTCAGTGGCTCTAAACGATACACTTGGCAACGTGATAGCAGCGCATTATTGACACTAAAGGAGGGGTTTTCAGTTGTCGCACCAATCAAGGTAATATCACCAGATTCGACCGCGCCCAGTAAGGCATCCTGCTGAGCCTTGTTAAAGCGGTGTATCTCATCGATAAAAACCACTGGCGATTCAAATGCTAATGAGTCCTTATTGTCTAACACTTCTCGCAGCTGTTTGACCCCAGTATTCAAGGCAGACAAGGCATGAAAAGGTCTGCCAACAGCATCAGCCAACAGCATGGCAATAGTCGTTTTGCCGATGCCAGCTTCACCATGCAAAATAATCGATGGCAGATGTCCTTGTTCGACCAAACGCCGCAAGGGCGCACCTGCTGCCAGTAGATGTTCTTGACCAATGATTGCATCAAGTGTCGTTGGGCGCATACGCTGGGCAAGGGGTGTGTCGGCATGAAAATTAGGCGGCATAGAAATCTCTATTATCAATTTAAACAGCTATCAATTAGTTCATGACGACAGTGATTAATGGGTTTTTATTGCTGCATCTAAATGACTACATCCTAGATTACATTCATCATTGCTATGGAAAAAGACCATATCTGTCTGTTTGGCATGATTTTCGCACTAATGAATATTAGACATGAGTAGTAAAAGTAGGCTAATTTATAAAGATGCTATTTGGTATGTGTCTTGATATGTGTCATACACGATAGGCTAACGCAGATTTACGTTAATAAAAGTCAATCAAGTGTACAGCTTATGTCCCAAATACTTTGATTTTTATGCTTTTATCCCTATTAACGGTTCAGCAGCATTGATAGATCGCAGATATCACGCCCGATTTACGACCTATCATTTGTGATTATCCATTCATTAGGCATAAGGTATTACCGTCATGATGTCTCCGCCGATATTGCAGCGCTTGTTTGCTCGCTATTTATATCGCAGTGCCAAACAGCAATCACGTTTGCTTACTACAGGTGAGATAGCGCTGGCGCGTTCAGTATTTGGCGACAGTATCAATCTCGATGAGGTTCAGCTCAAGACTGCTTGGTGGGTGTTGAAACATTATGCCGTTAGTCCTAATGGCAATATTTATTTTAACCCAGCAGATTGGATAATAGATTTTAGCGATGCTTCATTGAGTAAAAAAAGTTGGCTGATACATGAATTGACCCATGTATGGCAATTACAGCAAGGCTTAAAAGTGGTGCGCGGTGCACTTATTGATCGCCGCTATGATTATGTACTCAAGACAGGCAAATCCTTCTTTAACTACGGTATCGAACAGCAGGCGCGTATGGTTCAGGATTATTTTATTCGTCGTCAGCGTGGACAAGACTGTCAAGCGTTAGAAACTTGTATTCCATTTTTAATCGTGAAGTCTGACGACAATATGAAGTGATATCCATTGGCAATGGATTGCCATGACGACTTTGGTTTTTATTATTTTGCCTTAACAAGGACACGTACCCTTATGTTTAAATTTTTGCCGAAAAAGCCCAATTATAAAATGAGTAAAGGTGTGGTTGATGATTCTATCAATCAAAACAACACCCTTTTACAGCACTCGTCAACCTTGCTTGCGGCAACACTCAGCGGCGTATTGCTGTTAAGTGGTTGTCAGCAGCAAGCAGAGACTCAACCTGCGCCAGAAGACAGTCAGAGCGTTGAAAAAACGAGCACTGAAGACAGTCAGCCTATGCGGCCAAGTGATTCTGCTGCTACCCGTATAAAGCAGTTTCAGCCTATATATGTCGCGCAAGCACAAAGGCTACAGCGTCGTTTACAAGCAGAGTATGAATCCCTACAAGCCGCTGATAGCTTAGATAGTGAGGATTCATTGCTGATAAATGATGATACTGCTAGCGATACTAATACTGATAACGTGATGGAGAATAACAGCGATACAGCTGATAGCAACACACCATCTGCTGAAATCACAGATGATGAAGTGGATATCTCCGCTGAGGCTGATATCAATACCAGTACGGAAGTTGGCGAGCGTGATTTAACGGTGTTAAAGCGCATTAGCCTTGAGCCGCGTAAGCCTGTCATGCTAACAGAAGATCAAATCATCGAAAGCTACCAGCAAGCGATGGAAGCGCTTTATCAGCCTGTGACGACGCCTCTTAGCGCAGAAGATGTTGATACGTTAATTAATATCGCAACATTGGCTCCGCAGTTATTTGAGCATGCAGAAATTGCCGGTAGGCTCAGTGCCAAGAGCCCAGCATTAGCGCGTTTGATTATTCAGCATCAGGTTTGGGAGCAGATAGAAGCTCAGCAAGTGATTGATATGCAGCAGATGAAACTGAATCAACAAAAAGAATTTGAGACGCTTATGACTAAGTTTAATGACACCATTAAAGGTTATGATGAGCAAATTGCCAAATATGAGCAAACACTAAAAGAATTCCAGTAGCCGCAATTCTGTCACTCACTCAGTTATTCATTCAGTAACGGATAGGGTTTCTATAAAATGTAATGTGGCTAACCGTATCAAATGAGACGGTAAGAACCATAAAACATGAGCCATAAAAAAAGAACCATAAAAAATCCCGCACGATGGCGGATTTTATG
>NZ_BAWJ01000014.1 GCF_000586475.1 Psychrobacter sp. JCM 18903
CCACCAATATTGGTACCAATACTGACAATATTGCTAAAGGCATCAAGTTTAACGTGAATGATGCAAGTAGCGGCGGCACTCTCAAAAAAACCTTCGCCTTGGGTGAAGAAATTAAGTTTGATACAGACAGCAATTTAACCACCACTGGCTTATCAACAGGCGATGGAATTGCTCTCGGTCTGTCTCCAACTTTAACGGGCCTCACTAGTGCAGATTTTGGTGGTGTTAGTATCTCTACTACTGGTATCAATGCCAACGACACCCAGATCAAGGGAGTAAAAAGCGGTGGTAATACAGTAAGCAATGCGGCGAATATTGGTGATGTACAAATGGCAGCCGCAGGAGCGAGAACCAAAGTAGTTAAAGGTACGAATGTTGCCAGTGTTGACTTTTCAACCGATAGCGATACTGGACAGGATGTCTATACTGTCAATGCCAATGGCGCCAGTGTTTCTACTGCAGATGCTAATGCACTAACAGTTAGCACTAGTGTCAAAGATCCTGATACCAATATCACCGACTATCAAGTTGATCTAAGCGAAGGTAGTAAGGCAAGCTTGGTAAAAGCCGATAGTGCGATGCAAACGGTAGTGACACAAATCAATGGTGCTGATGTCAAGACTTTGGATAAAGACAATAATACAGCCAACTTTATTACTGGTGACAATATTGTCTTGACCGCTGACAATGGCGGTATCAAAGTTGCTACTGCTGCCGACTTAGTCTCAACCAGCTTGACCACAGGAACTACAGTCGTCAACGCTGATGGTGTCACATTTATGGGTGGGACTAATCAAACGGTCAGACTCAGTAATAGTGGGCTGGACAATGGTGGCAATCAAATTACCAATGTCGCTAACGGTACAATAGCCAGCGATGCCGTAAACTTTGGTCAACTACAAGCCACGACCACGACCATCGATAAAGGTTTTGATTTCGATGGTGACACGGGTACTACCGTTAATCGTCAGCTTGGTGACAAGCTGACAATCAAAGGTGGCGCGACCGTGGCAAGTGACTTGTCAAATGGCAACAACATTGGCGTCGTTGCTGACGGTACCAGCACATTGACCGTGAAACTTGCGAAAGATTTAACTGGTCTTAACAGCGCAAACTTTGGTAGCGGTGTCAGCATCTCAGCCAATGGTCTGAACAATGGTGGCAATAAAATTACTAACGTTGCAGAAGCGACCACAGGTAAGGATGCGGTAAACTTCGACCAATTGTCAGCAACCAATAGTCTCGTGGCTAAAGGCATCAAAATCGGTGATGGCAATAGTGCCAACGACCAGCAGTTTGCTTTAGGTGATACCATCAACGTCACTGGTGATAGCAACATTACGACGATGGCCTCGGCAACGGGTGTTCAGGTGAAACTGAATAACCAGTTGAATTTAGGCAATGAGGGTAGCATGCAGATTGGTAATAGCATTATGAATAGTAATGGCTTTACCTTTACCGATAATGGTCCCGGTAGAACGGTTAGACTGAGCAGTAGTGGTCTTGACAATGGTTTTAACAGAATCACCAATGTAGCTGCTGGTATTGCAGATACAGATGCGGCGACTGTCGGACAGTTGAACGCCACGACGTTTGCCCTTGATCAAGGTTGGGGACTAACGGCTCAGGGTGATGTTGCCACTATGATCAAACAAGGCAGCGCCATCGATTTGAACAGTACAGATGGTAATATTAAAGTATCTAGATCAGCGGACAATAATGTTAGCCCTGGCCTACTTGCTACTGCACCATTGGCAGGCGTCAATGACATTAGCTTCGATTTAAATCCAGACCTGAATTTAGATAGCGTAACGACGGGTGATACCATTATGAATAATAATGGGCTGACTATTACAGGTGGACCTAGTGTCACCAAAGCGGGTATCAATGCTGCTGACACTAAGATTACAAACGTTGTGAATGGCGATGTCTCTGAAGGCAGCAAAGATGCTATCAATGGTGGTCAGCTCTATGCACAAGGTAGTGGCATCAGTAGTATCATTGGCGGTGAGACAGTCTACAATCCTGTAGATGGTACCTTTACCAATAGTAATATTGGTGGTACTGGTCAAAATAGTATCGACGGTGCGATTGCTTCTATTAAGCAAGGAGAAGTCGTTATCAATAAAAACATCCAAGCCAACACTACCAATATCCAAACCAATACCACGAATATTGCCACGAATAAAACAAACATCGACACTAATACGACCAATATCAAAGTGAACAAGGATAAAATAGATGCGGGTCTCAATTTTGGTGCTGATAGCGGTGCTACCATCAACAAACCAGTAGGCGATGGCAGTGTCCTCACCTTCACAGGTGGTAATAACATCACCACAACAGCAGCAGGCAGTAGTATTAAGTTTGATCTAAACGGTGATATTAATATCGATAGCGTCAAAACTGGCAATACGACAATTAATAATAATGGCGTCAGCATTGTCGGTGGTCCTAGTATGACTGCAAGCGGTATCAACGCCGCTGGCAACAAGATCACTGATGTGGCTGATGGCATGGCACCCAGAGACGCTGTAAATATGGGTCAATTAGATGCTGTTAGTCAAAGACTTGGCAACAACATGAATGAGCTAGGTTATAAAATTGGTGAAGTCGAAGAGATGCAAATGCTGGTATCTCAGCCGCCATGGCAATGTCTTCACTACCGCAAGCTTACATCGCTGGTAAATCCTTAATCGGTGGCGGTATAGGAACGTACAATGGGGAAAGTGCAGTTGCTATTGGCTTCTCGAAGTTATCCAATGATGGTCGTTGGGTCATGAAGGTAAACGGCACCGCTGATACCCAAGGTAACGCTGGCGGCTCGATTGGTGCAGGCTTCCATTTTGATTAAAGCAATCAAGCTACTATCAAGTAAAGTGATTTGTTAGTTATAAAAATTAGTCATAAAAAAGCAAGGCATCTGATGCCTTGCTTTTTTGCGACATGAGCATGAAGACGTTTTCAGCGTGATGATTTGGTAGTCACTATTTGGTAGTCACTATTTGGTAGTCACTATTTGGTAGTCACTATTTGGTAGTCACTATTTGGTAGTCACTATTTGGTAGTCACTATTTGGTAGTCACTATTTGATAATCACTATTTGGTAGTCACTATATGATTTTTAACAATGATTTGTTTTTCTTTAGCTCAATAGCCAAGCGATAATAAGCCTCATTCTATGAGCTTATTTATTTTTATAAAAGCAATTCTATACTCTGAACATGGCTGCATTTGGGGTCAATCCGACATAAGCCATGCCAGCTTGCTCCATCCAATGTGGCTGCACGATACCATGTTGTAAAATAGCATGAATGTCTCGATGCGCTCTTTCTATTCTATGTTTTTTATATAGCGAGACCGTACCAGCGACCGCATAAATCTCCGATACCATGGCTCTGGCTTCTCTCGCTGCCTCACAGGCTGCTGCCCACACATCAGCCAGCTGTATATCGGTAAAGGCATACTGTTGCTGTGCTTCGTTCCATAATACCTCGACACTATTGTGTAGTTGTGCGCGCCTAGACGCTAATAGTGTTTTGCTTTTAGCAATAGTCGCTTGTACTGCTGCACGATCACGCAAATCTGGGCTTTTACCGGGCGTTACTTTCTCAAGGCAAATTTGGATTAACTCATCTGTCGCTGCTTTTAAGACACCCAGTGCCATCGCTGCACAGCCAGCGGCATTAATACAGCCGATTGGTAGGCGGCTATACGCATTATCGATGGCGACAGGGCTATCAAAATCGACCGCATAACGTTCCTGCACAAACGCGTCTTTGATGACGATGTCATGACTGCCTGTACCATTTAGTCCACCAACATGCCAAGTATCAATCACTTCCACATCTTCTTTTGGAATAAAGAACAACTTTAGATTTGCACCCGGTCCAAGGGTCGTAGGCGAGCCTTCAGATATTACCAAGCAGCGCAGCACAAACCAGTCTGCCAATTCACAACCTGATACTAATGTCCATTGACCTGAGACCGTATATCCTTCAGCGGTTTGTTTAGCAATCCCTTCAGGGCGTGCAGAGTTCGCATAGACATGAGAGGGGTCACTGTATATTTCCTTCATGCTAGGCTCGTCTAAAAACCGTCCAAATGTGCAGGCCAAATGATTGTTCCAAACGATCCAAGCAACTGAGGCTTCAGCACTGGCTAGCGTCTCATAAACTTTTAATGTTTCCACAGGATTGCCTTGCCATCCTCCCAACGATTTTGGCAGTCCCATCCTAAATAGCGACAACTCTGACAGTTTTTTGACCACTGTCGGTGCAATTTTTCTACAGGTTTCTGTTTCTTCTCTACCGATAGGGCTAAATCATAAATATCTTGAGCGGCATGGGATGGTAGAGCGTCTTTGTTATTTGATAAAGGTGTATAACTCATAATATCCAACCTTATTTTAATGTATAAAACAGTATGTTTATCTAAAATCAATTCTAAATTTGAGATATAACAACGCCTATACCAAGAATAGCCAACAGTTGACTGCTATACAACCAATAATTTGAATATATGGAATATTATATTGAGATGAAAAGTAGAGGTGATGATTCGATGAAATATTGAATACTATGTTTGGCTTAAGAGTATCAATGCTTTGCCTGTTTTCAGGCAGTCATTCGCTTTGATTGCTTTGTCTGAGCTCTGAGTCCAGAAATTATAAGGGCGTTTTGTTATTAAATTCTCTAGTCATTTAATAGCAAAACACCCTTACTGAAAGCACCCTGTTTGATTATTTATTGAGACTTGGGCGCATCAGGCTGCATGCTAGGATCAGCGTCGGCAAATGCTTTGAGCGTACGGCAATGCGTGTCAATTTCGACGATATTGGGATAGGTACTTAAATCCACGTTAAAACGTCGCGCCGAAGAGACCTGAGGAATCAAATAGCAATCTGCAAAAGTAGGGCTGTCACCGTAGCAAAATTTTCCACGGCTTTTGTCTTTTGCTAGTATTTTTTCTAACGCCGCAAAGCCCTCACTCATCCAACGGTTGCACCACGCCATGACTTTTTCTTCGTCTACCGCCAGCTCATTGCGTAGATATTGTAAGATACGGCGATTATTAATAGGATGAATATCACAACCAATCATAGCGCTAATGGCACGTACTTGCATACGTCCAGCCGCGTCTTTAGGCAATAGCGGGTTTTCAGAATGAACCTCTTCTAACCATTCTAAAATGGCTGGGCTTTGATATAGTAATAAATCATCGGTCTGTAAAACAGGCACCAATCCTTGTGGGTTGAGTGATTTAAACGCATCTGCTAACTGCTCATCTTTTGCTAAATTGACCGAAATATAGTCATAGTCTAAGCCTTTGAGATTCATCGCTATGCGAGTACGATACGAGGTGCTGCTGCGAAAGTAGCCATAAAGTGTCATCATTGTGAATTCCTTTTATTATGGTAGGTTGTGAATGAGATAAGCAGTTATAATTAATAATACGAAATGTATGTTATACAATTAAATAACTCTTATGACGTTACCTCTTCATTTCAGTTTTTCATGAATATATTAGATTAATATGCCAAGTAAATTACTCATTGAGCAAAACATGCCAGCAGCTGAAAACCCTTTAGAAAATCCCGTGACAACCAATAAAAGTCAAAGTGGCGTCCAGTCACTGGAGATTGGATTGTCGGTGTTAGACGTTCTTATCGATCATAATGAGCCGATGATGCTAAAAGATATTGCGCAAGTGATGCAAATGCATCCAGCAAAGTGTCACCGTTATTTGGTCAGCCTCATACGTAAAAACTATGCGCGTAAGCTTGATGATGGTCGCTACGGGCTAGGCGATAGGGTTAACACATTGGCAGCATTGTGGCACTCTGGATTTAGTCAAAACAATATTTTAGAGCGGCTGACGCACATCGCTAATGAAATCAAAGACACCCTGAATTGCGGTGTGCAGATTGCCAAATGGTTTAGCGAAGGTCCTATTATTATTCAGTCCGTTGAACCAGATAGCCCGATTAGTATTATCACTCGTATCGGTTCACGTATGCCGCTGACGACATCGGCGACGGGGCAATTATTTGCCAGTTATCAGCCAGATGCCGTCATTCAGCCATTGGTAACAGCTGAATGGCAGACAGACAATGAAGCAATAATCACAGAAAAATGGCAGAATTTCAGTCATTTGCAAGCCAAGATTCGTACCCAAGGCTATGCGACGGTCACGGGTGATATGCTCATGGGGATTAATGCCATCACCATTCCTGTCATAGTGCCGTCGTTTGCTAATGGCGCTGTTAATTTATCTGCTGTTAGTGACAAAACTGCTAGCAAAGGACTACCACTAGAATACGCCATCACTATCATTGGAACGACAGAGCAATTGCCCATGAGTGAGCAACACAACGTGGTTGAGCAAATTCTAGCGATAGCGCAGCGTTATCAAATTGCGTAGCTGGTGCTTTTGCTACATAATTTTCACCATATAAACCGACTGTTTTTTGGTAGAAAACCACTGCGTAATTATTTTACTTCTTTAAACGAGACAGGCGCTACTTGCTGCTTTAGCTTTTTCGTATACATTATTAGCATCTAGACCAGTGGCATTCACTTCGTCAAGGTAATGCTGCGAGCCTTCCATTAATGGACCTTTCCAGTCTGGGTCATTGAGTGGATCAGGGATATCGATCATGATATCGCCTTTTTCTTTAGCGGCAGCCATTGCTTTGGCGTTACTGACGTCAAATACTTTGGAGACACGTGCTGCCATCTCGGCACCTGAATTGTCATCAATTACTTTCTTGAGATCATCGGGCAAATTATCATATTTATCTTTGTTCATACTGATAACAAAAGTAGAATTATAAAAAGGTATGTTGGTATGTGTATTGATGAGCTCATCAAGACGAAAAGCTTGAATGGGCTGCCAAGTAAAGCTGAGTCCGTCAATGACACCGCGCTGAAGCGAGGTATAAGTATCACTGGCAGGCATGCCAACGGGTGCGGCACCAGTCGCCTCGATAATGTGGCTAGCAACGGCCGAAGGTTGGCGAATACGCAAACCTTTCATATCGGCTGGCGTGCGAATGGGTTTATCAACCGTATGAAGAGCGCCTTGTCCAGTGCCTATCAGCGCTAGCAGGTGAGTATCTTCGTACTCATTTTTAATGACACCATCATCATACAGTTTATGAAGTATGCAGCTCTGCTGCTGTGCAGTATTGGTGATACCTGGCAGCTCTACAATTTGAGTCAAAGGAAATCGCCCTGCTGTATATCCTTGCGCTTGCATACCAATATCAACGATACCTTTTACGGTAGCATCATAAGTAGCCCCCGGTTTGCTAAGAGTAGCAGAAGGGTAGATCTCAATCTTTAAGCGGCCTTTTGATTCTTCTTCAATTTTCTTTGCCCATGGCTGCAATGCTTCGGTGTTTATGTTGTCATTGGCAGTCATAAAGTGTGAGAATCTTAGAGTAGTCACATCGCCTGTATCTACATCAGCGTTTATTGCTGGGTCGTTATTAGAACAACCAGTCATCGCGAGCGAGGTCGCTAAGAGTATTCCTAAAGGGGGTCTTATTTTCATCATTGAATCCTTTCATGATGGTTAGATATTGTTCGCTACCTAGGGCGTGTCATCAATTAGTATATTGATGCATTTAGTGGTCTTAAAATGATGGCACGCCCTAATTAGTCATATAAAAAGAGATAACGAACACAATAACAGGTCAATCACTCACCGACAGGCGCGCCTTCTCTTGCTTCAGCCAGTTCCTCTGCATGTAAAAACTGGGTATGAGCTGGTGCGCGTTTGGTAAGTGACCATTCTTCTAACATCTCATACTTCATGGCTTCAGTAATCATCGAGACTTTTTCTTCTGAGGTAATATCATCGTAGGTGAGTTCCATACGATGGCCGTTAGGATCAAAGAAATAGATAGAATGGAAGATACCGTGATTGGTCACGCCGACCACATCAATACCATTTTCTTCTAAATGCTTTTTTGCTGCCATTAAGGCATCACGGTCTTTTACCTTCATGGCTAAGTGTTGCACCCAATTTGGGGTATTCGGATCAAAACCCATTTCAGGCTGATTGGGCACTTCAAAAAACGCCAATACGTTGCCATTACCAGCATCTAAAAACACATGCATATAAGGATCAAAGGCTTTGGTCGAAGGCACGTGGTCTTCAGCAAATGCAAGGATGAAATCCATGTTTAGGTATTTTTGATACCATTCAACGGTTTCTTTGGCGTCTTTGCAGCGATAAGCCACATGATGGATTTTTTCAATTTTTAAAGCTCATATCAAACTCCTTTTGATAGGGAATGCAGTGAGTAATAGGCTGCCAGTACCGATTGACTATAGGTCGATGGTTGCTTGGCAGCTCAAAACAATAGTGCTCACATTTTTTCTAGACTATTTGTCAAAATCAAAGTTAAGCGCGGGCAGTACTTTGCCGCGTACTTCACCAAAGCCGACACGAATGCCGTCTTTTTCGCTATAGCCTTTCATGATTACTGTGTCGCCATCTTCAATAAAACTGCGGGTCTCGCCGCCTTTTAAAGTGACAGGTTTGGTCGCATTCCAAGCAATCTCTAACATTGAGCCATAAGAATCTGGCGTTGGTCCTGAAATCGTACCTGAGCCATCATATCGCCAACTTCCACTTTACAGCCAGTGATGGTGTGGTGGGTTAGCTGCTGCGCCATTGACCAATACATATGTTTGAAGTTGGTCTCACAAACCACAGTGGCGCTATCTGAGTTTTCAGGCAATAACTCAACTGATAGATGAATGTCATAGCTATTATTGCTGTCTTTTTCGTTTAGATATGCCAATGGTTTTGGCTCTTGAATCGGGCATGCCGTTTTAAAAGGTGCCAACGCATCCATAGTCACAATCCAAGGCGAGACTTCAGAAGCAAAGGTCTTAGCATTAAATGGACCTAAAGGCACATATTCCCATTTTTGAATGTCACGGGCTGACCAGTCGTTGAGCAAAACCATGCCAAAAATATGCTCAGAGGCATTGTCTACTGCAATTGGTTGACCAATGCTATTACCTTTACCAACTACAAAAGCAGTCTCAAGCTCAAAATCTAAACGCTTGCAGGCTGAGAAAATAGGGCGGTCGTCAGCGTTTGGCTTTAATTGACCAGAGGGGCGTATCACATCAGTGCCACTGACGATGACGGTGCTGGCGCGTCCGTTATAGCGACTGGCATTTCAGTCCAGTTAGGTAGTAGGGCGTTGTTTGGATCACGGAACATAGTGCCGACGTTGGTAGCGTGCTCTTTAGACGAATAGAAATCGGTAAAACCTGGGACGTGAACAGGCAGATGCATGGTGACGTCTGCTTGATTAAATAGCGCTTTTTTCTGCAAGTCTTGATTATCACACAAGGCGTCGCTAGCACTAGATAGGAGGGTTTGGATGGTTGAGCGTGCTTGAGTCCAATTGTCTCGACCTGAGTCAATAAAAGCATTTAGCGTTGGTTGATCAAAATATGGACCGCCCTCTAAGCTCAGTAAACCTTCTGCTTCGAGCACAGCCAAATCCAATACGTACTTACCGATAGCCACACCAGCGCGGCGCTTGTTATTACCAGCAGCGTCTTTGGCATTACTAAAAATACCATAAGGCAGGTTATGAATGGAGAAGTCAGAATCAGCGGCGATATCGATAAAGGATGTGAGGGTGTTGTCAATCTTTGACATAGGTTGCTCCTTGCTAAAGCATATAATGAATTACGTTATAATTAACTACTTACGCATAATGTAATTTATCAAAGTGGAGATTGCAAGGGTTTTTGTGCAGTGTTTTCTTAAAAGAGACGTGATACTAGGGACATTGATGTTCTTTGGTAAAATAAATAGGAAAACGCAGGACATAAAAAAGGCTGAGCACTCGCTCAACCTTCTTATGAATCGCTATTACTGACTACCGCACCGCTTTAATGCGTGCTCACTCAGTCTTTCAAGACGTCTGCCATGGCATTGGCCACATAGTCGATGTTGCTGGTGTTCAGTCCAGCCACACACATACGTGAGTTGGAAACCATGTAAATGCCAAACTCGCTTTGTAAGCGTTCGACTTGCTCAGGCGTCAGACCAGTAAAGCTAAACATGCCGTTTTGACGGGTAATATAGTCAAAGTTGCGGTTCGGGATTTTGGCCTCTAACACTGATCTTAGCTGTAAACGCATGGCTTTGATACGGTCACGCATCGCATAAACTTCGCCAACCCATTGCTTATGTAGTGCTTCGTCGTTCATAACGATATCGACCACACGACCACCATGTGATGGCGGGCTTGAGTAAATACGGCGTACGGTAGCATTCAGCTGACCGAAGACGCGCTCTGTCTCGTCAACCGTTGGACAAACAACTGATAGACCGCCGACACGCTCACCATATAGCGATAAGTTTTTAGAGAATGAGTTGCTGACAAACAATGGCAAGCCCATATCGACAGCTTTACGAATCGCATAAGCATCGCTGTCCATGTTTTCGCCAAAGCCTTGGTAGGCAATATCCATAAATGGAATCAGTTCGCGCGCTTGAACGACGTTCAGCACGGTATCCCATTGCTCACGGTCAAATCTAGACCTGTTGGATTGTGGCAACAAGGATGCAGCAAGATCACATCATTTTTGTTCAACGTCTCAAAAAACGCAATCATTTCATCGAACTTGATGCTGCTGTTGGCTTTGTCGTAGTACGGGTATTTACCCACTTCGACATCAGAGCCTTCAAAAATAGCAATGTGGTTGCCCCATGTTGGATCACTCACATAGCATTTAGATTGTGGGAACCATTCATGGATGAACTCAGCGCCGACTTTTAACGCGCCAGAACCGCCAATCGTAGCGATAGTGGCGACCAAACCATCTTTTAAAATCTGTGCGTCTTTACCGAACAGTAATTCCTGACAGCCTTTACGATGTCCTGGTAAGCCTGCCATCGGTAGATATGGACGCGGCGCAATAGGATCGGCAATGCGTTCTTCGGCTGTTTTTACACAGTCAAGTACAGGCAATACACCATTTTCATCATAATAAATACCAATGCCTAAATTGACCTTTTTAGGATTGTTATCTGCTGTATATTTTTCCATCAGCCCTAGAATTGGATCACCAGCGTAATAGTCGATACGTTCAAACATGTTGTTTCCTTATGAAATATAAATCAAGCCGCCAAAAATCATAGAGCAAATTGACGGTTAACTCAATATGAGATTCAATTATCTTGCATAATTAATAAAATAGTTGATTGCGACCATTGTGTTTCAAGGCTCTTTAAGCACCGATCATGTCTGTATCAGCGATACTTAAGTATGCTGTAAGTCATTAAAATGACTGGAAAAATAGCTCTGCAAGAAGCCTTTAAAAGCAATGGTAGCAGGCGATAACGCACGAGAAGAACGCTGATAGATAAAAAACTGCCGCATTTTAACGGGTTGTGCCAGCGGCTCATTTGTAAACCATTGGCGCTAACCCAGTCAATGACTTCGGGCATATAGGGCAAACATAAGGTAATGCCGAAGCCTTGACGGGTCATCTCAAGCGCGGTGGACATAAAATTGACCTTGTAACGCGCCTGTTGAATATGACTGGCGATACGGTCGTCCAATTCGGCTGTCACTTGTTCAATGAAAGGACCTTGCAGCGTGATGAGCGGAATGTCTAATAAATCCTGCCACATTATTTCATATTTTTGTGCCAGCGCATGGTTGTCAGGCATCACCACACAAAATGGCAGCTGATATAACAAATCAGCATTGATGTCGTCCTCAGCCTCCATAAAACCAAGCTCAGTACCGACACCCAAATCTACTTCAATGTCCTGAATATGTCTGAGTAAGTTTTCTGCCGAACAATCTAATAACGACACGCCAATCTCGGGATGTTGTTTGGAAAACTGGGCGATGACCGCTGGCATAGAGGAGGCGGCAAACTGCGAAACAGCAAGCCGTACTTGACCCTGCGCCAAGCTTGTTAAGCTGCTCGCCTCATTTTCAAACAGCTGCATCTCATTCAAGATACGCCGTGCTTGCGGCAATAAATGACGTCCTACTACCGACAAAGACAGCTGGCGGGTAGTACGGTCGAACAGCACAATGCCAAGGCTGGACTCTAGCTCCTTAATCAAGCCGCTAACGGCAGATTGGGTCAAATGCATCTGATCGCTGGCACGGGTAAAACTGCCATTGTCAGCGACTTGAATGAAAGCGGTTAATTGGCGAATGCTGATATTCATAAGTAAACCTGATAAATAAATCATAAAAAACAATTAGTCTTATAAATAAACCTAATCTAATATAAATACATCGTCAATAAGAATTATTGATTGAAGACATTTTTTATCGCATTTTTACCACCAATTGAAATTAAGGATGATTACAATGGCAGATTTATTTGACAACCCAATGAGCCTGAATGGGTTTGATTTTGTTGAATTCGCCTCACCTCAACCGGATGCGGTCGACGCATTGTTCAAACAGCTTGGCTTTGCCCATGTCGCCAACCATCGCTCAAAAGATGTGGCGCTATACCGTCAAGGTGACATCAATCTTATTCTAAATCGTGAACCAAAAAGCGAAGCCAGCTATTTCGTTGAAGAGCATGGTGCTGGCGCTTGTAGCATGGGCTTTCGTGTGCAGAATTCCAAAAAAGCTTATGAGCGTGCCATCGAAATGGGCGCGCAGCCAGTAGACGTACCCACTGGTGTGATGGAGCTGCGCCTGCCTGCTATCAAGGGTATCGGTGGCTCACTGATTTATCTCATCGATCGTTATAAAGATGGTGAGTCTATTTATGACGTCGATTTTGAATTTTTTGCTGATGTAGACCGTCGTCCTGTTGGGCATGGTTTTAAAGTTATCGACCATTTAACCCATAACGTCTACCGTGGTCGTATGGCCTATTGGGCAAACTTTTATGAGCGCATCTTTAATTTCCGCGAAATCCGCTTTTTTGACATCAAAGGTGAATATACGGGTTTGACCAGTAAAGCCATGACAGCGCCTGATGGCAAAATCCGTATTCCATTGAACGAAGAGTCAAAGCAGGGCGGCGGTCAAATTGAAGAATACTTGATGCACTTCAACGGTGAAGGTATTCAGCACATTGCTTTAGCCAGCGATGATTTGTTTGCCAGCATTGATAAATTAAAAGCAGCGGGTATCCCGCTTATGACCGCTCCAACCGCGACTTACTATGAAATGCTGAGTGAGCGTCTACCAAATCATGGCGAAAATGTCTCTGAGCTACAGATGCGCGGTATCTTGTTAGATGGCACCACTGAAGGCGGAACACCGCGTCTGCTGCTACAAATTTTCTCTGAAACTATCTTAGGTAGCCCTGTTTTCTTCGAGTTTATCCAGCGTAAAGGTGATTACGAAGATGGCTTTGGCGAAGGTAATTTCAAAGCCCTATTTGAATCCATCGAGCGCGATCAAGTCCGTCGTGGCACGGTTGGTCAGCCAGAAACTGAAACACCGTAAGCGCCTCTACATTTAGGGAAAAATCCATAAAATAAACGGGCAGGGCAAAAGGAGTTTGTCTTGTCCCTAATAACCACTGCGCTCTGTAATACCATGTGTTCAATGCGATGACTGAGCTATGATTCAGTCATGATTGAAAACGACTAGCAAAAATTCAGAGCGCTAATGGCAATAAAAGGAATACAGGCATGGAACGCCTACCACATACGAATTCTGTTAATAAAGCTATCGGTGCCAACAGCGTTGCTTGCAAAACGCTAGGCACTGATGCCAGTCACGATGATTCTGCTCATAAAAAGCAGGATTCTATGCCTAAAAAACAACCTTACGTGTCGCATCAGCCAGATAGCCATGGTCATATTCATTATAGTGATGATGAAAATGGTATGTGGCAGGCATTACTTGAGCGTCAAGCCGAGCAAATACCCAATCGCGCCTGCCCAGCCTATCTAGACGGTTTAAAAAAACTGAATTTGCCCGCTACGCGTATTCCGCAGCTGCAAGATATTGATGCAGTATTGCAAGCCACGACTGGCTGGCAAACTGCCGCTGTCCCTGCATTAATCAGTTTTGGTAAGTTTTTTAAATTGCTTGCCAATAAATCCTTTCCGGTGGCAACTTTTATCCGTCGATTTGATGATATGGACTATATCGAAGAGCCTGATATTTTTCATGAAATCGTTGGACATTGTCCGCTTTTGACCCATCCTGCCTTTGCGACGTTCAATGAAACTTATGGCAAGCTGGGTCTTAATGCCACTAAAGAAGAACGGTGGTTTTTGGCACGGCTCTATTGGTTTACCATCGAGTTTGGCTTGGTGGGACAAAATCAGAGCAGTCGCCGAATCTATGGCGGTGGCATTTTAAGCTCACCGTCTGAGACGGTTTATGCACTCAATGCTGGTTCTGAGCAGCAATCAGAACCTCAGCATCAACCGCAAAATCAACCAGAGCACCGAGCGTTTGACTTGCTTGATGTGTTACGTACCCCTTATCGTATCGATCATATCCAGCCGATTTATTATGTCATTGATGATTTGGATACATTATTTGATATCGTCAATAGCGATATCATGGGAATGGTCAAACAAGCCATGTCGCTAGGATTGTTTGAGCCTAGTTATGCATTAAAAAACGCCTAATGCATGGTTAAGAAACACGGCATCATTTGAATGATGTAGCCGTAAATGACAGCGTCAACATGGACGTAACTGTATTAAACGTAACAGTATTAAAAAAATGAATAGTTAACATAAAAGGACATTATAATGACGATATTATCACAAGCCAGCTGTGAGGCCTGCCGCATTGGCGCGCCAACGGTCAGCGACATCGAAGCACAAGAGCTATTACAGCAAATTCCAGATTGGTCATTGATCGAGGTTGATGGCATTAAGCAATTACAACGTCAATATAAATTCAAAAACTTCGTCAAGGCGATGGAGTTTGCCAATCAATTAGCAGACATCGCCGAAGCAGAAGGGCATCATCCTGGCATATTGGTAGAGTGGGGCAAGGTGACGGTTACGTGGTGGTCACACAGCATTAAAGGTCTGCATCGCAATGATTTTGTCATGGCAGCTAAGACCGATAGTCTGCTGGATCAATAATGAGGGTAGCAATCGCTATTGCAACTCATTAAACTTGTCCGACTCAAAGCCAACCCTAACGCCAGATTTGACTGGCAAGCTAAGGATGTGTGATGCCTCCAAAAATATTAACCCAAATTTCACCTCAACTGGCATTTATGATTTCTGCCATTGTCATCGCTATTATGGGCGTTACCATGATAGGTTTTGGCTGGGTACCGCATTTATCATTGATACTCGCTATTTGTGTCTTGCTAGGCATTGGTTTGTTTAAAGGCTTGACCTTTGATGACATGCAAGCGCAAATGGCATCGGGTGTCATGCGTGGTATCGGTGCGATCTATCTATTCTTCTTTATTGGTTTGATGGTCGCCGCTTTAATGATGTCTGGTGCTATTCCAACGCTGATGTATTTTGGTTTTCAGTTGATTTCACCAGAGTATTATTACATTTCAGCCTTTGTATTGACCTCTATTATTGGTATTGCCTTGGGCAGTAGTTTGACCACCGCGGCGACATTGGGTGTGGCTTTTATTGGTATGAGTAATGCCTTTGATGCCAACGTGGCGATTGCGGCTGGTGCGGTGGTCTCAGGGGCGTTTTTCGGTGATAAAATGTCGCCGTTATCAGACACCTGTACCATTGCTTCATCGGTGGTGGGTATTGATTTGTTTGAGCATATTCGCAATATGATGTATACCACGGTACCAGCGTGGATACTCACGGTCATTATTTTTTGGTTTTTCTCTGGCAGACCGCAGGCTCTGACTTGAGTCAAGTAACCGTATTGCAAGGTCAGTTGATTGAAAGTGGCTTGGTACATGGTTATGCGGTATTGCCATTTGTGGTACTGGTTGGGTTGGCGGTTTTTCGTGTCAATGCCATTTATACGATTATCTGTACCATTGTGGCAGCATTGATTATTACTTATTTGCACAGCTCGCCGAGCTTTGGACAATTAGGCGGCTATTTATTTGCAGGCTATGCACCGCTGAATCGTTAGAGCTGGGTGAAGTCGGTGGTATGCTATCGCGCGGCGGTGTGCAGAGTATGTTCTTCACTCAAGCGATTGTGATATTGGCACTCAGTCTTGGTGGCTTGCTCACAGCATTGGGTATTTTGCCAGCACTGTTATCAGGGATTAAAGACACATTAACCACATCAGGACGCGCCATATTTGCCGCTGCCATGTCTGCTCTGAGTATTAACGTGCTTATTGGCGAGCAGTATTTGAGTATTTTATTATCTGGTACTGCCTTTCGTCCGACGTTTGAGCGTTTGAATTTACATCCTAAGAATCTGTCTCGTACCATTGAAGATGCAGGTACGGTCATCAATCCTCTAGTGCCTTGGAGTGTGTGCGGCGTGTTTATCAGCCAAGCATTAGGCGTGCCCGTGCTTGATTATCTGCCTTATGCGTTCTTCTGTTATTTATCGCTACTACTAACGATATTGTTTGGTTTTACGGGAATTACCATCAGCAGACTCAAGAGTCAGTGACCCGAAAAACTTTTGTCTTTAAATTCTGCATTAAAACGCTAGGGCTTGTGTCTTCTAAGACAACATAACAAGCCCTAGTTTTTATTTATACCCTTGCAATAATTTCAGACAAGCTGATAGGTGTTGAGTACGATATACCAGATTTGCAGCTCGCTAAGTTGAGTAGTACGTGCTGTACAGGGGAGTAAAAACGTTTGTTCAAGAGAGTGAGCAGACGTTTTTTTGTGTCTTTCAATAATACTTGTACAATCATCGTTTCGGCATAGATAGCCGTTACTGACGTTGGTATTTGACAGCTCTTCGGTGGTTAAAGAAATAAAAGAGACTAAAAACCCAATCAGCTTATCTCAACTTATTGAAGTGTTCTTCATTGATATGAGTAATGGTTTGTGCGAGTTCAAAAATGATAAAGGGGATAAAGCAGTCCGCTTGTATTTAAGGGTTACGTGTCACAGATAAAAGAAAATCGGTCGTATAGATACTTACAAGTAACAGCGAGCGGGAACAAAAAGAATAATATTTTAAGTTAATGATAATTGTTTTTATTATCGTTTACGAGTAAAATCGGTTTTTATTGGCTGTCCAATATAAATACAACGATTTAAATTAATGATGAGTACAGATATGTTACGTGCAAACCAATTGACCATCAGTCGCCAAGGTAATACCTTACTAGACAATGTAAGCTGTGAGATTGATAGCAACCAATTGGTCGCTTTGGTTGGACATAATGGTTCAGGAAAATCGACTTTAATCAAAGCGCTGGCAGGCGAGATGATAAGTAATGGCGGTAGTATCAGCTTGGATGAGCGCCGTATCAGTGATTACAGTAGCAAAGCGCTGGCGCGACAAATGGCATATTTGCCACAGCAACTACCAGAAGCCGCTGGGTTTTCAGTACGTGAGCTGGTCATGTTAGGACGTTATCCGCATCAAAAATGGCTGCAAAAGCCCAACCAAATAGACAAAGATAAAGTAATAGAAGCCATGCGCATCACCCAAACAGAGGCGTTCGCTGACCGCATTACGGCCACGCTTTCAGGTGGCGAGCGCGCTCGCGTTTGGCTTGCTATGTGTCTGGCACAAGACACCAGATATTTATTACTTGATGAGCCATTAGCCGCGCTTGATATGCACTATCAGCTTGAAGTTATCCAGCTTATACGTCGTTTGGTGGATGAGCAGGGCTTGAGTGTGGTTATTATTTTGCATGATATTAATTTGGCCGCGCAGTATGCGGATCGAGTTATCGCCTTAAAAAACGGCTGTATTTGCCATAACGGTGATATCGGCAGCACCATGCAACCGACAGTATTGCACAAGATTTTTAACGTCGATATGCAGCTGCTTAGTCATCCTACAACGGGGCAGCCAGTCGCTGTTGCCTAATAGGGCATATCATAAATCTGAACGAAAATGAATAAGTAGGCTAAAAATGGTTAAATTTCTATAACCATTTTTAAAATGAGGCATGCCCTAGTATTTGCCTCATCTTTTTCATTTATTTTCTCTTATTCGCGCAAAAGATAGGCCGCCATGTTTCCTGCTCTTTATAAATCTCTGTTCTCTTTAATAGCCATAAAATCTTTCATAAAACCTTGTATAAAAGCTGGCTCAAATCTCACTATCAGTAAATATAAGTGTTTGCCGCTCATAGCAAGCTTAACACTGACCACTATGCTGACGGCCTGTCACCAACCAATAACGGCACAAAAAGACGCTCAAGTGGGCAATACAGATAACGCTAACATCAATATAGTCTCACCTGATTGGGGCAATGCGGCAACCTTGACCGCCATGGGTTACCCCCCGATAGCTACGGGTGATGTGAGGGTGTGGGACAGATGGGTAGGTACGCCTGAACTGCCAACCTCAATCATTGATTTGGGCATTCGCTATCAGCCTAATGCGGAATTGGTTGCCCAATTGCCTGTCGATTTGGTCATCGATAACTTTTTTTATGAGCATGCCCGCAATCTCTATGGAGATGTGCCCTCTGAGTCGGTCATGTTCGCCGCTAAAGGTGATACTGCAACTTGGGCAGATTATACTGAGCCGACTCGTCAGTTGGGACAGCTAATTGATGAACCAGCCTTGGCTGAAAGCTATATTACAAAAAAGTCAGACAGATATCAAACTGGCAAGTGAGCGTCTGCAGCAGCGCTATCCAAAAGTAAAGAGATTTGCCGTTGTACAGTTTGCTGATGCCAATAACATGCGCATGTATGTCAAAAATAGTTTGTTTCAGCCGTGCTAAAAGAGATGGGCAAAGGGCTTGATGTATTGGGCAAAGGCAATCAATGGGGGTTTGTCCCCATTCGAATGGGCGACTTGGCTCAATTGGATAATGAGACCTGCCTATTAATCATCGATCCTTTAAGTCCGATAACCCGAGCTGAGATTAAAGACAGTTTGGTTTGGCAGCGTCTAGGCTATGGCGACGAGCGCTGCGTGGGTGAGCTGCCACCCATATGGATTTATGGTGGCATGTCGTCACTGGTCGGCTTGGCAAATAATTTATCAACAGTGACATTAAAAGGTGGGGCAGCATCATGACTATTAATACTGCCGCACAGACTCATCACTCTCATACCAATAATACTACTGATTATGTCAAACCTATGACTTCACTTGCAGCGTCTCAGTCGCCCACATTGAAAACACCATCAGAGCAACACTCCAAGCTTATGCAAAAACCTCCCAATCCAGCACCAAAATTACCTAGGAAACTACCTTCGGTATTTGAGGATACATGGCGCATCTGGGCAGTAATGATTATCCTTGTAATATTGTCAGTATGGAGCACGTGGGCATTAATCGCTCAGGAGTGGACACGCCCAATCAGTGATTTGTTTATTCCAAGCTCGCAATTGGACATTATCAGTCTTGCGACGCAGCTGCATATAGTGGCGACTAGCATAGTGGCGCTATTGGCAGGTGGTCTGCTTGGGGTTGTCAGTATTTTGCTACAGCAGCTGGTCAAAAACCCATTAGCGTCAGACACCACATTGGGCGTCGGCGTTGGTGCACAATTGGCCATGCTCATTGTGACCTTGTTTTTGCCAAGCTTAGCGATTTATGGCGGACTTTATGTGGCCTTTGTCGGCGCGCTTATTAGTATGGGACTGGTCTTTGTATTGTCAGCACCCAGTCGTTTTAATCCGCTCATTTTAATATTGGCAGGCTTGGTGGTAAACATTCTACTTGCCGCCGTTGCCAATGTTTTGGTGTTGTTTTTTGCTGAACGTAGTAATGGTATGCTGTCGTGGGCGGCGGGATTTTTGGCACAGAATAGCTGGTATACCAGTACGATGCTAGCGATAACAGCCGTCGTGATGGCGGTTGTCTGTCTACCCTTGTTAAAACCATTAACCTTGATGAGTCTCGATGACTCACAAGCAAGCGCTTGGGCGTGCCGATTAACGGTATTCGTGCATTGGTAGTGCTTATTGTGGCGGTCGTTACCGCTTTGGTGGTTAGCGAAGTTGGTCTAATCGGTTTTATCGGTCTTGGCGCTGCCAGTCTGGTCAATGCACTGGGAGTCGCTTCTATTAGCAAACGTCTGCTTGCAGCCTTTGTCTTAGGGGCGTTGCTTTTATGGCTGACTAGCAATGTTGCTTTATTACTTGAACCCATACTAAATATGCAAATTCCAGCAGGGGCGATGACGGGTATTCTTGGTGCACCACTGATTATTTGGCTGATTTTGCGTCAGCGCCGCGAGCGGATAGAAACAGTAACCCCGATGCTAACGGGCAAGCATGCACCTGTGGCATGGTGGCGCTGGACTCTTGGCGTGGTAATGATAATCATACTTGCCTGTTTTTTTGTCCAAGACGTCAGTGGCTGGGGACTAAGTACCGATTGGGCGATCACCCAGCAGTATCGGCTACCGCGCAGTTTGAGCGCTGCGGCAACAGGTCTGATGTTGGCCATCGCTGGTGTGTTATTGCAAACACTCACCCGCAATCCGATGGCAAGTCCAGAAGTATTGGGTGTGAGCTCGGGCGCGGCGCTTGGGGTTATCTTAGGATTTTTACTGCTACCAAGCTTAGGGCTATCTGCCGGAGCTGGTACTTTATTAATCTCAGGATTATCAGGAGCGATGGCTGTGTTATTGCTGGTTATTTGGCTGGCACGTAAGGTAAGTTCTGGCTATCTATTACTGGTCGGTATCGGTATTGCCGCGATGATGGATGGGGTGATGCACATGGTCAAGCTGTCTGGCGATCCACGCTAGAAGCGATGCTTAGCTGGCTATCGGGAACGACTTATAGCGCTCAGCCTAGCACCGTGTGGTATCTTATCGGCATTGCCCTCATTTTATTTGCCCTCAGCTTATTGCTTATCAAACCCTTAAGAGTGCTTGGTTTGGGTACAGGGGTCGCTCGTAATTTAGGGGTGGCAGTGACACCAGTGACACTCGCGTTATTGGTGTTGGTGGCGGCGCTAAGTACTGCCAGTACGCTTGCGGTTGGGCCATTGAGTTTCATTGGTCTAATGGTGCCACATTTGGCGACGTCACTCGGTGCGGTAAGGCTTGAGCGCCAATTGCCATTAGCGGCTTTGTTAGGCACAGGGGTGATGGTAATAGCAGACTGGATTGGGCGTTATATCATTTTCCCTTATGAGCTGCCTGCGGGTACTATTGCGGCTATCATTGGTGGGGCGTACTTTTTATGGCTGATTCGTAAAGTGCCAGTCGCAGTAAGTGGATAGTTTTTATGGGAAATTAATGACTGACGAATAATCATGATCAGTCATTAATACATACCGTCCAGCGCTTGAATAGCGCTATATCTTAAAATCACCAATGTTCGTCATATTCAGTAAGTCATTTGACATTACTTTTAAGGGGCTTTAAGCTTTTTTATTCAAGCTCTTTTTTAATAAATGATCGAATATAAATGGACCAAGGGGTAAAAAGGATCCGAGTACCCCTGCTGGCATCGCCCAAAGCGGCATTTTGATTTTGGTGATGGCTATCAACAGCATTAAAATATACGCGATGAACAATCCGCCATGAGCCATCCCTATGTAGGTGACCGCTTCTGCAATACCCATCATGTACTTTAGCGGCATGGCGATGCAAAGTAATAATAAAAAGGACGTACCTTCTAAATAACCCATGATCGTAAGAATCTTTAATACAGAGTTCTGATCTTTTGTGAGATTAGGTGTTTCTGTGATAGTTGTCTGAGCCTGCGACACTATATCTTCCTTTTGTTTATAATAAATAAGGTAAGGGTTTTTCAATGCCGCTATGATACTGGCTTTGTTCAATGCTTTGAAGTATTAATTTTACCAACCCTTAATAGAGATCAGTAACGAAACTAAATGACTCTTGATGTCAGTAACTCTAAGGCTACTGATCTCGTTTTAACTGTGAAAAAAAATATGACTGCTTACTCCCTTTCTTGTCTTTACTCTTTTCGTCGCTGTCCTTATGCCATGCGCGCGCGTCTTGGCCTGTTGTTTGCCGAGTTGCCAGTAGAGCTACGGGAGATCACCTTAAAAAACAAACCTGCCAAAATGCTAGCGATTAGCCCAAAAGGCACCGTGCCCGTTTTACAGCTCGCTGATGGTGTTGTGATTGAAGAGAGTCGGGAAATAATGGAGTGGGCGCTTGAACAGCAAGACCCACAAGAGCTGATGAACCCTAAGACTTTGCATCAAGGTAATACGTTAATTGAGCAAAACGATCAGGAGTTTAAGCATTGGCTAGATCGCTATAAATATGCTGACCGTCATCTTGAAATTACCCAAACAGAATATCGGAAAAAAGGAGAAGCATTTCTACAGATTTTAGAAGAGTTGCTTACTAAAAATACTTATTTGCTAGGAGACAGTGTGACCATTGCCGATATCGGCATTATGCCATTTGTCCGCCAATTTGCTCATGTAGATCGCGACGTTTTTTACAGTTTGCCTTATCCTAAACTGCAAATATGGCTAAAAAACTGGCTTGCACATCCATTATTTATACAAGCCATGACCAAGTTTCAACCTTGGCAAGATGGCGATGAGCCAGTGATTTTTCCTTCTTAGCAAAAGTAGCTCACTCATTTCTTTGTAAATATTTCATCAATCTATTTTAGATATGTCTAGCAAGAATCCACGCGTCATTAAACTATTCCTAATAGTGAGGGAGTTGTTTAACCTCATCATTTTGATAGACCTCAACAGTACTATTCTCAAAATAAATATCAATCTATGGCAGTTTGATAGCCGCTTTTCATAACCTTTGTATTAAAAGGGTTGAATGCCTATTGTGTACACTTGTACTCTTAGGTTAGAATGAACATAAGTGTATCAATATATAAATATTCTTGAGTGACCTCTATTACGAATTGATTGGCATGGTTGTTAAAGTAACTTTTATACGAGTGTGAATATAAGAGTGCGCAAACAACGAATCCACGTGCCAATTATAGTGACGCCGATGGCTTTGCTTTTTATACGCGATAACCACTTAATTCAACCCTAATCCCAACATTTACGAAGGACTGTTTGAAATGTTAAAAAGTGCCATTAAAGAGACTGAATTAGAAAAAATCGATATCATATTAGTAAAAAATATTTTAGAGATTGGTATTCAAGATGATTATGCTGACAAGATAGCGGCTGATTATATCGAGACGTTAGCCCGCGCAAAAAGTGATAAAAACAGTCTCTTATATAAATCATCTAAGGTAAAAGAGTGCTATAGACAGTCGGATCTGCATAAATCTATCAACCGTATTATTTATAAGATCGAGCCTTTAAGGGTTTCTATTATGCGTGAAGGCCTAGCATTGCAGCAGGCAGTGGCTGAAGGCAATAAAGAGATAGCTGATGAGATTATTAAGGTTGTCGTTAGAATGAAGCTAGAAAAAAGTAAGCTTGAGAAAAATCTTAGCGCACTTATGGGTAACGTAAAAAAGCTTCAGCTCGCTAGCTAATAAAATAATAACAAAGCAAGGCCATGCTTGAAAGTGGCGTCAGCTTTTTGAGCTACGTAGCCAAGCTGCGTCTGGTGCACCCGCTGACATCTAGGAGCGTTCAGATCGTCAAAAGCCAGTCTTCACGCGAAAACCTTTGCGGTAGATGGAAAGCGCATTTTTATTGGCTCGTTCAATTTTGACCTCCGTTCGACTGCGCTCAATACCGAAATGGGTTTAATGATTAACAGTGAACAGATGGCACAGAAACTGCACAAAGCATTTGACGAGGGCATGGTTGGCCTTACTTGGCGAGTAGAGCAGCGTAATGGAAGGCTCGTCTGGATCGATGAGCGTCTCGGAGCCTGGACAAAGTACCCTGCTTAACATTATCTTGACGATAATAGGGTGGTTACCAGTTGAGTGGCTTTTGTAGCTATAGAGAATAGTACTATATATGATGAACAGTGCTATATGGGATTATGAGCTATAATATCCAAAATCTGACACATTCATTCAGCAATGTGATAAATATAAAAAATTAGCTAATGCTATGTCTGTCATAATGCTTGGAATGTTTTTACGTTCTTTTAATTAAAAAAAGCAGCGATGCTACAACTATTAATCATTATTTTTACTATTTTTTAAGATGATTTGTTAGCGTCTCTATCCTGCTTGTTTTTAATCGTTTATGCTCAAGTATTTTACAGATACTCACTAAGATATCTAAAAAACAATTAAGGAAAATTTATGCATATCACTGCTAATTTCGATGCTGGTAATATTGAGGTTATTAATTTAGAAGATAAAAAAAATGTCCAATTGGCTATTCGTCCGGACGTCGGTGGCGAGTTTTTTCAGTGGTTTAATTTTCGCCTGACAGGTCAGGTTGGCGAGCAATATGTGCTCAATATTCTGAATGCAGGGGATGCAGCATTCCCTGCAGGGTGGGAGAATTACCAAGCGGTGGCGTCGTACGATCGCGACTATTGGTTTCGTCTTCCCACCTCTTATAAAGACGGAAAGTTAACCATAACGGCAGAGTTGGAATGTGAAACCATTCAAATTGCGTTTTTTGCCCCTTACAGTGATGAGCGTCATCAAGATTTATTAGCAGCGGTGCAAATGCATCCATTAGTGACGTTAGAGCATTTGGGAGAAACCCTTGATAATCGCGATTTAACCTTAGTCAAAATTAGTGATGGCGCTAGCAATAATGATGCGCCTAAACGCAATATTTGGATTACGGCACGTCAACATCCTGGTGAAACGATGGCTGAATGGTTGGTCGATGGTCTACTGCATAGCCTGTTAGATGGTGATAATGCCACGGGTAAATTATTATTAGATAAAGCTAACTTTTACATCGTGCCCAATATGAACCCAGATGGCAGCGTGAGAGGTCATCTGCGTACAACGCAGTTGGGACTAACCTAAACCGTGCTTGGTCAAATCCAAATTTGGAAACCAGCCCTGAAGTCTTTCATGTCATTAATAAAATGGAAGAAACGGGTGTTGATCTATTTTATGATGTACACGGTGATGAAGAAATACCTTTTGTATTCCTTGCTGGCTCGCAGGGTACGCCAAATTATAGCGACCGCCTCGCGCGTCTACGTGATAGATTCTCAGAAGTGTTAAAGATTGCCAGTGCTGACTTTCAGACGGAAGAGGGCTATGACGTTGATGCACCGGGTACAGCGAATATGACGCTTGCGACTCACTGGGTTGCCGAACGTTTTGACTGCCTTGCCAATACCTTGGAGATGCCATTTATAGATAACAATAATGTCCCCGATGCGGATACAGGTTGGTCACCAGAGCGCTCTATGAAATTAGGGGAAGCCTCATTAGTGGCTATGTTGGCAGTCGTGGATGATTTACGTGAGTGAATCATTTAGGTAGATTGTTTGGGTTATGAAATCAGTCCATCTACTCAATGGTTACTTGTTCAACATTCTCTATGCCATGCCAAATTTCCTTAGATACGCCATCAGGTTGATCTGCTGCCAGACCTTGCGAGTGCCATAACGGCACTTGCAATCCTACCGGACGCGCTCACTCTTACCGATATAACAATCGTTGTGCTAACTGTGCTGTGAGCGTTTGGGTAGGCGAATCTTACTCATAATGCTATTTCTCCATAAAACTATCCCAGATTATTTTGCTTATCTAAGACAGCTCTGAAGATTAAATATCCTTTAATGTAAATATACAGGTATGTTAGCTTTGTGCTTTAATAAGTGACAGCTGTCATTTACGAGCATGGTTAATGTAAGTGACATAGATAGCCTTGATTTTATCAACGAGTAGTTTTTGGACTTATGGAGCGAGCTATGAATAAAGTATTTAAAAAGATTTGGAGTCAATCACTAGGTTGTATAGTGGTGGTGTCTGAAAATACCAAGAGCGTTGGTAAGACCAGCGGCACGACTGGCACTATCGCCCTGATAGCTCGCTCAAATAACTATAAGATGTTGACTGTGAAAGGGCTTGCCTTCAGTATTGCAGCGATCAGTGGCTCTACAGTGTGGGCAGGCGTGGTATGCGTAACGGATCCTGTCTCTGGAGGAAGTACAGCAACAGGTGTAATTGCACTAGCCTGTGGAATAAATAATGCAGCAGACGGTCTCAATAGCAGTGCTTTAGGTATTGATAATGAAGCATTGAGTGAAGCTACTGCGCTAGGCTATGCAAATAAAGCAAAGGGCAGTTATAGCAGCGCAACAGGTATTTCTAATGAGTCTTCGGGTATTTATAGCAGTGCGGTAGGCTCTAATAATATCGCATCAGAGGGTTATAGTAGTGCATTTGGTTATAACAACACGGCATCGAACATAAATAGCAGTGCAATTGGCTATAAAAACACCGCCTCGAATGTAAATAGCAGTGCCGTCGGTTATAATAATACAGCATCAGGTGAGGACAGTAGTGCCGTCGGTTTTGAAAATACATCAGAGGGTGACTATAGTATTACAGTTGGTTATCAGAATACCGCATCAGGTACAGACAGCAGCGTGTTTGGCAGTAATAGCCAAGCCACTGCGACAGGCGCAACCGCCATCGGTAGTTTCTCCATTGCAGATGAAAGGGATACGATTTCAGTTGGTAGCAAGGGTTTCGAAAAACGTATCACTAACGTGGCAGATGCAATAAATGATACAGATGCGGTAAATAAACGATATACCGACGACAAAGCGACTGAAACTTTAACCGCCTCAAAAGGTTATACCGACGGCAAAGCAACCGAGACTTTGACTGCATCAAAAGGCTACACCGACGACAAAGCAACTGAAACTTTAACCGCATCAAAAGGTTACACCGACGACAAAGCAACTGAAACTTTAACCGCATCGAAAGGCTACACCGATGGCAAAGCCACCGAGACTCTAGCATCGTCACAAATTTATACGAATGATCAGGTATTGAGCGTTAAACAGGACATTGCTGCACAGCATAAATACCTAAGCATCAATGGTGGTACGTCTGCAGAAGCGATTGCTAGTGGAGACAACGCAATGGCTTTAGGCGCTAATGCGGCGGCGCAGGGCAAGCAATCTATTGCAATGGGAGATGGTGCTCAAGCAATCGGCGAGCAAGCTATCAGCATTGGCACTGGTAATAAAGTGACTGGAAATCATTCAGGTGCGATTGGCGATCCAAGTACGGTCAGTGGCAATAACAGCTATAGTATGGGCAATAATAATACCGTGTCTGGCGACAATACTTTTGTGCTCGGTAATAATGTCAATACTACTGCAAAAAACGCCGTGGTACTCGGCAATGACTCTAGCTCTAACCGTGAAAACACAGTGTCGGTTGGTTCGGATCTTAACCAACGTCAGATTATCAATGTTGCTAATGGTACCGCTGATAATGACGCAGTCAATGTCAGTCAGTTACAAGACGCAAAAACAAGCGCTATCGAAACCTCGAACACTTATACTGATACTAAATTTAATGCTCTAAATGACTCTATTCAAAATTATCTGCAAGACAATGGACAGCGCTTTAAGGAAATTGATGATCGTTTTGATCGTCAAGGTGCGATGAGTGCTGCGATGTTAAACATGGCAACCAGCACGTCAGGTTTACAAGGTAAGAACCGTATAGGCGTGGGCGCAGGGTTTCAGGGCTCCGAGCAAGCGGTCTCATTGGGGTATCAGCGTGTCATTAATCCCAATACCAGCTTTAGTCTCGGTGGTGCTTTCACGAAAGATGAGAACTCTGGTGGCATGGGTATGGGCTTTAGCTGGTAAGCATTGAGTAAACCAAAAGCCAGAAAAAGGACATTAATTTGTCCTTTTTTCTGATGACCATTTCATACTTATTATCTAAAGCTTCTTATAGCCCAAACCTTTTTGAATGCTAATCCTGCTGTGAGCTAAGCGGTCGCTTGCGCGGCCTTATTTCTTTAAGAGTTTCTTTAAGAGCTGTCATAAGCTCAGGGGCATAAGGCAATGTCACAAGGCAATTTAGATAATGTCACCTGCGTGCATTACACTTCAACTTACTACCGTGTTAAATAACTCTGTGTATAAATTAACAAAGTTAACCTAACAGCACACCGCATAAACCGACAACAGCTATAACACGTTGAATAATCAAGCTGTCTTGCAGGTGAGTGTTTAGATAAGTGGCAAATCCTTTGCCGATAGTATATAGACCTAGCATGGCCACAATCATACCCGTAAAGAAGCCAGCGGTATTACTGTTTGCAGGCACTTCGATTGCATGAGCAGCACCGTGGAACATAGCAAGCGCACCAAAGCCAATGATTAAGAATTTATACACGGTTTTGACGGACATCTCGTGGTTTTGATTCAATGCTACATTAAAGTAGCGGCTCATAAGTGCCATGGTCAGGAGTACGATAGAGAGTAGAATACCGTATTCAATAAACAGGCTATTCAAGCTCACACTTAAACTCAGTAAAAATCCTGTTACTAGACCAATTAACAGTGCTACAAAGCCTTTTTTAAAGCTGTGCATTTGAGTAAATAGCATCCCCATGCCCAGCGCTAACATCAGATGGTCGAACCCAGTTAAAGGGTGCAACATACCAGACAATATTGAAAGGCCAAATGAGCCATCTGCTGCCATCAAGCCATGCCCAGGGTGAGCAAACGCGAGTGTTGGTAGTAACGATAACAGCGCTAAGCCACTGATTATGGTGGTTTTTTGGAAGAGGTTTTTGCGTGTCATCGTTTTGGCTGTGTCTGTTGTCATGATAAATCCTTAATAAATAAACAAATCGATATAAAAACTGACTCATAATCCACTGATCCATCAGCGGTTTGTAGAGCACTTATTAATGCCATTACCTAAGGCATTCTACGCCACACTTAACATGCCTTTATCTAAGATAAAAGCAACAATGTCATCAAGACCTTCGCCTGTTTTCATGTTGCTGAATACCACAGGCTTATCACCGCGCATTTTTTTGGCATCATGTGCCATTACCTCAAGTGACGCGCCTACGAAAGGGGCAAGGTCGGTTTTATTGATAATGAGCAAGTCCGATTTCATGATACCAGGGCCGCCTTTACGAGGAATTTTATCGCCTGCAGACACGTCAATGACATATAGTGTCAAGTCGGACAATTCAGGGCTAAAAGTTGCTGCCAAATTATCACCACCAGACTCGATGATAATGAGCTCAAGACCTGCAAATTGCTGCTGTAATTCGGCGATGGCAGATAAGTTAATTGAGGCATCTTCACGAATGGCAGTATGCGGGCAGCCACCGGTTTCAACACCGCGAATGCGCTCAGCTGGCATCGCCTCATTGCGGGTTAAGAATTCAGAGTCTTCTTTGGTATAAATATCATTGGTCACCACTGCCATATTGATGTCATCCCGCAGGCGTTGACATAGTCTCAGCGTCAATGCCGTTTTTCCTGAGCCTACAGGGCCACCAATGCCTAAACGTAGCGGAGAGAGCGTCGTTTCTAAATTTTTGTTTTCGACTTTGGGTGTTAGTGCCATAAATAAAGTTCCTTGATGAGAGTTGTGTTTATTAGCGATTAAGAGCGAAATAGGCGGCTGTATTGCCTTTCATGCTGGCAAGACAGTATGGCTAAATTTGGTAGGTTAGCGGACATATGTAGCTTTTGATAAAGTAGATTCAGCTTTACGTTAGCCTCTAAAGGCATATTTTGAACTTGCAAAAATCTTTGCTTGACGTTGGCAGCCAATGCCTGTATCTGCTGACTTAATAACTGTTGTAGCTGCCAAATAATGCGCTGTCCTGCCATTTGCCCAAGCGGTACGGTCTTGACCGCAGCCAACACCATATTTTCGATTTGACCAAAGGCGTAGGTGGTCAAGGCTTGTACAGGCTTAAGCTGCCAGTGCGAGCTGATATGGGCAAAGAGGGGTAAAAATCCATGGGCAAGTAAGCTGTCAGGCACGTCGAGCTCAAGGACATCACCAAGCCATGCTGATAAAGAAAGAGCCAATTGGCTTGACTCATAGACAAACTCTTTACTTTCACGGCTGGCATGGTAATCTGTACCTAAAGCGTCAGCAAGCGCAACGTCATCAACCATAAGTGCTTCAATCATAAGCGCCAGTAGCGGTAGCTCATACCGACATAATGCCAGCTCCAGATAATCACTCATAAACGCTAAACTACTGCTTTCATTATGAATCAGCCCTGCCTCAATAGCGGGTTCGATGCCTTGCGAGTAGGTATAACTGCCAATAGGTAGGTTACTTGACGCCAGAATGAACAAAAGTCCAGTTACTTCTGTATTATTCAGATCATTTATACCTTGTGCGGTACAGGTAGTCTGCTGTGAGTGTGTGGCGTGATTAGTCATGAGAGTTGCCGTGGGTATGTGAATGGTCATGGTCGTGACCATGATGACTATGACCATGAGAGTGAGAATGTCCGCCTTGATTGCCTTTATAGGCACCCGTTTCTGGCTCAAACGGCGCTTGTACGGCTTGGGTATGTAGTCCAAGTTGATTTAACATCGCTTCTAAAACATGATCAGGCTCAAAGTACAGGGCCTTAGTTGTAATCATTAATGGCACATGACGATTACCTAAATGGTAAGCGCCTTTCATAAGGTCAAAACCATTATCAGCAGTCACTTCGATTAAGGCTTGATTAGCGGCCATAATCTGTATCAAGTTGCCTTGATGGTCTGCCAGTACACTGCCATTCTTAATAGTTTCCGTACGTGGTAAATCAACACCAATGATTGCGTGGTGCTGTGTTTCTGCTTTAAAACGGCTACGCTGACGGGTATCGAAATCTAAATATAAAAAGTTTTCTGCCTGTTTTTGCCTATCAATAATCGCCTGTTGTTCAGCGCTAAGTTGATAGATCAAGACGTTGCGTATAAATGTTCATAATTATGTTTATAGTCCGTTAAAGTAGATGGTTGACAGCTGATGGTGGATTATCAGCACGACAATAAAAAGCAGCTAGAATAAAAAATAGCGCTGTGCCATCGGTAGATAGTCGGCAGGCTCACAGGTCAACAGCTCACCATCGGCGTACACTTCATAAGTCTCAGGGTTAACCTCCATCTTAGGACAGTAGCTGTTGAATTTCATGTCTTGTTTGCGTACCTTGCGAATGTTATGTACTGCTTTGATGACCTTTTCTAACCCTAATTGCCTATCAACACCTTTGTCTATCGCAGCACTTGACATAAAGGTGATACAAGTCTGCGCCACTGTTTTGGGGAAGCTACCAAACATGCTGCGATAGTGCACAGGCTGCGGGGTTGAAATGGAAGCATTGAGGTCGCCCATGGACGCTGCCGCAATCAAGCCGCCTTTAATGATAAGGTCAGGCTTTACGCCAAAAAATGCAGGCGACCATAAAATTAAATCCGCCCATTTATCTACTTCAATGGATCCCACTTCGTCACTAATGCCATGAGTGATGGCAGGATTGATGGTGTATTTTGCGAGGTAGCGTTTGATACGAAAATTATCATTGCTGCTATTAGAGTCAGTGGGATTTAGCATGATATTTTCTAAGGACTGCTCCGTTTTAGCTGATTGATCAGGAGCCAGATGACCGCGTTGGGCTTTCATTTTATCAGCCGTTTGCCACGTGCGAATAATGACTTCTCCCACGCGTCCCATCGCTTGCGAGTCACTACTCATCATGGAGATGGCACCCATGTCTTGTAAAATATCTTCGGCGGCAATGGTTTCTTTACGAATACGACTCTCGGCAAAAGCGACATCTTCAGCAATGGCTGGGCTTAAGTGATGACAAACCATGAGCATGTCGAGATGCTCGTCAATGGTATTAATGGTGAAAGGGCGCGTCGGGTTGGTTGATGAGGGTAAGACGTTGGTTTCGCCAATAGCTTTTAAGATATCTGGGGCATGACCGCCGCCAGCGCCTTCGGTATGGAAGGTATGAATACAGCGGTCTTTAAACGCGCCGAGAGTGCTATCTAAATAGCCGCTTTCATTTAACGTATCAGTATGAATAGCCACTTGCACATCATATTCTTCAGCCACGCTAAGGCAGTTATCAATGGCTTTGGGCGTGGAGCCCCAGTCTTCATGAAGCTTAAGCCCGATAGCACCCGCTTCAATCTGCTCAACAATGGGAGCAGGTAAACTGACGTTGCCTTTACCCAAGAATCCGATATTCATCGGAATAGAGTCGGTGGCTTTTAGCATGCTGTGAATATGATAGGCACCAGGCGTACAAGTAGTGGCAAGAGTACCTTCAGCAGGTCCCGTACCACCGCCTAACATCGTAGTCACACCAGACATTAGCGCCGTTTCACATTGCTGAGGTGCAATGAAGTGAATATGGCTATCGATTCCGCCAGCAGTCAAAATTTTACCTTCTCCTGCGATAATTTCGGTAGCCGCGCCAATAGGTAACGTCACATTAGGCTGAATATCAGGGTTGCCAGCTTTACCAATGCCGCTAATGCGACCGCCCTTAATAGCGACATCTGCCTTATAGATACCGCTGTAGTCCACAATCAAAGCATTGGTAATAATAGTATCGGCAATTTGCTCACCCAGCAGCTGTGATTGACCCATCCCATCGCGGATTACCTTGCCGCCACCAAATTTGACCTCTTCACCAATGCTGACGCTATCAATATCAGGCTGGTGGTCAATATGACTGGTCAAATCATACTCAACCTCAAGCCATAAATTCGTATCGGCTAAGCGTACCTTATCCCCTGTGGTAGGGCCAAAATGCTCGGCATAGATACGTCGGTCAATGCGTTTTTTCGAGGTGTTTTGAGAGGTTTTAGGGTCTACAACGCCCATAACCTCGCCTGAAAAACCATAAATGTGCTGTCTACCTGAGATGGCAACCAGTTCCACTTCGCGCGCTTGTCCTGGCTCAAAACGTACCGCAGTGCCAGATAGGATATTGAGTCGATAGCCAAGCGTCGACTCTCGATCAAAGCTCAGTGCTGCATTGACTTCATAGAAGTGATAGTGAGAACCGATTTGAATAGGGCGGTCGCCAGTATTGATTACCGTTATGGTTTGAACATATCGACCAGCATTCAAAGCCATATCGCCTGCTTTAATATTATATTCGCCTGCTTTTATCGTCATTTTTATTATCCTTAATCGTCTTATGGCAATGGCTCTAGTTCAATATCGTTTTATACGGCTTTACAACAAGCAAGCTATACGATGGGGTTATGTACCGTCACCAGCTTAGTGCCATCGGGGAAAGTGGCTTCAACTTGGACATCGTGTATCATCTCTGCAATGCCTTCCATGACGTCATCGGCAGAGAGATAAGTGGATCCTTCACTCATTAGTTGCGCCACGGTTTTGCCATCACGCGCGCCTTCCATTAGTAACATGCTAATGTAAGCGATAGACTCAGGATAATTGAGCTTTACACCGCGATTTTTACGACGTTCCGCCACCATGCCTGCGGTAAATAGTAAGAGTTTATCTTTCTCTGTAGGATTTAATTGCATAAAGCTTCCTTAATAATTATTGTGCTTTAAAGACTATGAACCGTTTTTAATCTTCATAAAGTAAAGGTGCTAAGTTAAATGTACTAAGTAGAGTCATTCTGGTTTGATTCAGCATTGTTCAGGGATGAGAGTATGCAGGAGCACATGGTATTAGGTGTCCCAAATTCTCGGTCGATGAGGCTCAAGCTTGTACCATTTAGACCTGATAAGCTCGCGGACTTGGTAAAAAGCCTCAAAGCAGGCACGCACATCTACCCCTAAATAACGGCAATTAATACCTTGAAAATTGTGAGTACAGTGAATAGGTAGTGACTGCGTATCAATGAGATGGCGTATCTCGGTAATAGTGGCATCTAAATACTGACCAAGCTTGAGCGGATTATTCTGTAACTCAGGTGCAATGATCTCTGTGCTAGGTATTGCCCAAAAAGAGCCATGCACATGTTGATTATTCAGTCCTAATGGTGAGGTAAACCAGCGCGTATTTGCTGGCTGGGAGGTGCATTCGCTGACCAATAAATTACTCTCACGCCATATCTCTAAGCGGTTGGCATAATGACCATTAGCAAACGTCTCTTGATACGCTTGACGTCCAAATACCGCAATATCCCAAGTCAATAAACTTGCTGTCTTAGCTAAATAAAAGCGGCTATTGGCATTAGAGTTGGAATAATCGTAATAAATGCTTTCTTGAGGTAGCCATTCAAGGACAGCGTGATCATCGAGGCGGGCGTCGATATGCTGTTCTGCGCTGACAACATCATTAAAACAGTCGTTAGAAGTGTTGCTGTTTGCCGATTGAGTACCGTTGTTAAATTTTGATGAGTCGCTGGGTCTAGAGGATCGCAACGATTTGCGTTGCCCGTACCATTTTCCGGCTCCAGGGGTGGTAATCACCGCATGGCTATTAGAGTGTAGGTTAAACTCCAATGTTAAGCGGTCATCATCGGCGATACCAGCAGGAGGATACAACACATAAATATGGCAAATCCCTGCTTGGCTGTTATCAGTACTATCAGGCTCAGGATACAGCGCGCGCTGCACCATGAGTGCGCCAGTATGGGCACGATGACACAGCCGAGTTTTTGCAGCAGTAGAGGCGCAGTCGAAATGGAGCTGTAGTGAGGATTGCCAAGTCAAAATTGTATTCCCTTTTATAAAGTGTCTTTTTATAAAGTTTCCTTTTAGATTGCCACCAACTCTTGAATATTGTTTTTTGCCATGTCACATCCAGCCCCCTGAGCTACGACTTGTCCTCTAGAAAGCACGGTATAGTTATCGGCAAGCTCTTCTGCAAACTCATAAAACTGCTCGACTAAAACAATTGCCATATCGCCTTTATTAGCAAGACTACGAATGACTCTACCAATGTCTTTAATAATGGACGGTTGGATACCTTCAGTCGGCTCATCAAGTACTAGTACTCGAGGCTCTGATGCAAGCGCACGAGCAATAGCGAGTTGCTGCTGCTGACCGCCAGATAGATCGCCACCACGGCGATGCTTCATCTCGTCCAGCACTGGAAATATATCATACAAGTGTTTGGGTACTTTACTTGCTTTTCGTTGAGAATTTCGCCATTCCAATCAGAATGTTTTCTTCAACGGTCAAAGTAGAAAATATATCACGTCCTTGCGGCACATAAGCGAGTCCTGCGCGCACACGTTGCTCAGGTGTCATCTGACTAATATCCTTACCGTCCAATAAAATCTCACCTGATTTGATTGGTAGGATGCCCATCAAGCATTTAAGCAAGGTGGTTTTACCGACGCCATTACGACCCAGTACCACGCTACATTCTCCTACAGGGGCGGCGAGGGTGACATCACGTAAAATGTGACTGCCACCGTAATATTGATTTATGGCATTGATTTCTAACATATAGCACCTCTATTTTTTAGGTCTATTTCTAAGTGTTACTATTTGTTATCGACCTGAGCTTATTACCGACCCAAATAGGTCTCAATAACGGCCTCATTATTCTGTACTTCACTCAACGTGCCTTCAGCCAAAATAGCGCCATTTGCCAAAACCGTTACTTTCTCACTTATGGCATCAATAAAGGTCATGTCATGCTCAACCACGATCAAGGTGTGATTCTTTTTAAGGCGTAGACATAACTCAGCGGTATGTTCAGTTTCGGCATCGGTCATGCCTGCTACTGGTTCATCAAGTAAGATAAGTTTTGGTCTTTGCATCAGTAACATTCCAATCTCTAGCCACTGCTTTTGACCATGAGACAATAATCCTGCTGGCTTGTTAATCAGCTCTTTTAGGCGTATTTGATCAAGCGTTGAGTCAAGGGTATCTTGGATTTCTGTGTCAATACGAGTAAACCAGCTCTTTGATACCCGTTTGTCCTTTGGCGCAGCCAGCATTAAGTTATCAAGTACGGTAAATTTCTCAAATACGGTAGGTTTTTGAAACTTACGGCCAATGCCTGCTTCCGCTATTTCTTCGGTAGATAGTTTGGCTAAATTATGTACTTGACCGAAAAATGCACTGCCTTTAGTGGGGCGCGTTTTACCCGTAATAACATCCATTAAAGTTGTTTTGCCTGCGCCATTAGGGCCGATGATGCAGCGTAGCTCGCCTGCCTCAATGTATAAAGATAAATCATTGAGTGCGCGGAACGAGTCAAACCACACGCTAACGTCTTCTAAATACAGCGCAATACCATGTCTCATATCTGGCCCTGATTTGGGAACAGGATGCGCTAAGCCTCCGCTATCTCCGTAATCTTCAGCCAAAGTAGTGACTGGTCGGGTAGGCATGTTTTCTGCGACCGTTATGTGTGGTGTATTTTTAGATTTTTTCATTGGATTATTGATACTAGGATTGTTTTTAACAAGCGTATCGTTAGTAACTTTTTGGGAAGTAGCAGCATTAGTTATTAACATTATTCTTTTTCCTTTTTAAAACGATCAAGTACGCCAATGATGCCGTTAGGGAGAAATAAAGTAACCACCACAAATAATCCACCTAGAATAAGTAACCAAAACTCCGGATAGGCGACGGTAAAATACGTTTTAATCACATTAATTGTACCAGCGCCTACAATGGCACCGATTAATGAACCTCTACCTCCAGCAGCCACCCATACTGCCATCTCGATAGAGTTGACGGGGTTCATCTCACCTGGATTAATGATGCCAACTTGCGGTACATATAGAGCACCAGCGATACCAGCTATTATTGCAGACAATACCCAAGCTGAAAGCTTGTACCAAAGCGTGCGATAGCCTAAATACTGCAAGCGATTTTCACTATCACGAATGGCACCGAGCACGCGCCCATAAGGCTGGCTCATCAGATAGCGTAGTCCAAGATATGACAGTAGCAGCGCCAAAGCAGTCGTAAAACACAGTACAGCCCTCGTTGAAGAGGCAGTGATGTCATAACCTAGTAGCGTAGTAAAACCTGTGAAACCATTGTTACCACCAAAGCCTGTTTCGTTACGGAAGAATAATAAGGCTGCCGCGTAAGTCATGGCCTGAGTAATAATCGAAAAATAAACCCCTTTAATCTTTGAGCGAAAAGCAAAATAGCCAAAGATAAAAGCGACTAGACCGGGAACTAGCACCACTAGAGCCATCGCCCACCAGAAATGTTGAGTGCCTGCCCAATACCACGGTAGCTCTGTCCAACTTAAGAAACGCATAAAGTCTGGCAAGTCTGTGCCAGCAGTTTCACGCGTCAAATACATACCAAAAGCATAACCTCCTAGCGCAAAATAAAGACCATGACCTAAGCTTAGAATGCCGGCATAGCCCCAGACCAAGTCTAAAGCCAGTGCTACCATGGCGAGCGCCATTATTTTACCAATCAAAGTTATCCAATAAGCAGACAGGTGAAAACTAGAGGTTTCAGGTAATAAATGGAGCCAAGGCAATATCAGTAGCACTAAAAACACAAACCAATCAGAATGGCATTACGTGGGGAATCAGATAATAATTGAGTCAAACGCATGAGGTTCTCCTTAATCCACAAAACGGCCTTTGAGGGCGAATAAACCTTGTGGACGTTTTTGAATAAACAAAATCACAAGAACCAGTAACACAATCTTAGCCATCACAGCACCAATGCCAATCTCAAGCACCGTACCACTGACACCAAGACCTAAAGATGCCAATACCGCGCCCCATACTTGCCCAACACCGCCAACCACGACGACTAAGAACGCATCAATAATATAAGTTTGACCTAAGTCGGGTCCGACGTTGCCCACTTGTGCTAGAGCGCAGCCAGCGAGACCGGCCAACCCTGAACCAAGCCGAATGCCAACATGTCGATGCGAGCAGAGGAGATACCAACTGCACGTGCCATTTGCCGGTTTTGAGTCACAGCGCGCACAAATAGCCCGAAACGAGTCTTGTTAAGTAAATACACCAGTAGCATAAGAATAATGATGGTAAAGCCGATAATAGCGATGCGGTTGAAGGGAAGTACAAGGCTCGAGGAGACTTGATAGGCACCGCTCAACCAGTCGACATTGCTGACTTCGACATTTTGCGCGCCAAATATCATCCGAACTAACTGCATGAGAATCAGACTGACACCGAAAGTTGCCAGTAAGGTTTCAAGCTCACGACCGTAAAGCGGGCGAATAATGATTCGTTCGATAATCATGCCTATAATGGCACTGACTAAGAAAGCAACGGGTATAGCAGCAACCAGATACCATCCAGTCATACTAGGAAAATACGCTTGAAAGAGATTTTGCACCATATAAGTGGCGTAAGCACCAATCATAATGAGCTCACCATGAGCCATATTGATGACACCCAGTAGCCCAAAAGTAATGGCCAGCCTAATGCCGCCAGTAGTAAGATACTTGCCGTACTAAGCCCCGTGAACAGATGACCTATCCAAGTACTGAGGGTAATGCGCTGCTCAATACTTTCTTCAGCGTCTAACAGCGTGGATTTGAGTACAGGATCGATATCATCTGCCGCCAATGCTTTTTTGACATCAACTAAGACTTGCGGGCTATCGCTATCAGCAAGCACGGTAAGTGCGGCAATTTGGGTAGTAACGTCGCCATCTCTAAAATCAATCCTCGCTTGTAAAGTACTCAACGCCGTTTTGACGTCGTCGTCTTGCTCATTAGTGGCAGCAGTACTTATGAGTGCTGGATCTAGCTGTTCGATATTGTCCGCTAAGATGGCAACTGCCTGCATACGTTGCGTAGGATCGTTTGACTCAAGCTTAACCTTGGCTTGTCCAAACACTAGGCTGAGCGTAGCGTATTGGTTAAAGCCACTTGCGCCAAGTCACTCGGCCACTCGGTGGTCAGCTGCTTAGCAGGATAAGTAAATAGCTCATCTTCGCTGTTAAGTAGGTAGGTTTGCCCACCATTGCTTGATATAACTCATCGTTCTTTATCAGCTCAACTAAAGTATCCAAACTCTCAACTGACCCCGGCCACTGGTTGAGCATGGTTTGGCGCTTGGTGAAGTCAGCAGCAACGAACTGCTCGATAGCATCCCCTTTACTTATCGCAAGATTAGCAGGCGTAGTAAGAGACTGCTTGTTTTGAGCAAGTAAGGTCTCTTCACTTACAGCAGTGGATGTCACTGCCACAGTATTAGTCGATAGTTTCTCGCCATGGCTGTGTACTACTGGCGTCTCGTGAGCATGAGCAGCTGATGTGATAGAGATGAGGATGAGTGCTAAAGATAGTAAGGCGATGATAAAAATCTTATTAGAATAATTGGCTTGCGCGTCACTTTTATAATAGGAAGAGTAATGTGACATGATGGTTCCTTTTTTGCAGTCAACACTCCTTTAACCTCCACTGAAAACTGTTTTATCAGTAGAGGAGCTAAAGGGTTGCTGGTTTTGATACCATTAAGGGGCTAAGGATTATGGACTGAGGCTTGGGTGACCATAAACTTATTTAGGGATGTACTGACTCCATGGCTCAGCACGAATGACTTTTGGCGTTTTGCTGATCACATCGAACTGACCATCGGCACGGATTTGACCGATCATGACAGGCTTCCATAAATGATGGTTTTCCTCATCCATTTTCAATGTATACCCTGATGGAGCGTCAAAAGTCTGACCTCCCATACTAATACGCACTTTATCGACATTAGTAGTACCAGCTTTTTCGACTGCTTGTTTCCACATATTGATACCCACGTAGGTGGCTTCCATAGGATCATTTGTCACGACTTTATCAGCATTGGGTAGCTTATGATCCAGCGCATATTTCTTATACTTTTTAGTGAAGTCGCTGTTGACAGGATTTTTAACCGACATAAAGTAGTTCCATGACGCTAAATGCCCTTGCAATAAGCTGGTATCGATACCGCGAAGCTCTTCTTCTCCTACTGAGAATGCCATGACTGGGATATCAGAGGCTTTAATACCCTGATTGGCAAGCTCACGATAAAAGGGTACGTTTGAGTCCCCATTAATGGTAGAGATAACCGCCGTCTTTTTACCAGTAGAGAAGCTTTTAATATTGCCAACGATGGTCTGATAGTTGCTAAAACCGAAAGGGGTGTACTCTTCCATGATATCTGTTTCAGCGACGCCTTTAGATTTTAAGAAAGCCCGCAGTATCTGGTTAGTAGTCCGAGGATAAACATAGTCTGTCCCAAGTAAGACAAAGCGTTCTGCACTACCACCCTCCGGACTCATTAAATATTCAACGGCAGGAATGGCTTGTTGGTTCGGTGCAGCACCAGTGTAGAAAATGTTTTCTGACTGCTCTTGACCCTCGTACTGCACCGGATAAAACATGAGTCCATTTAACTCTTCAACGACAGGCAGCACGGACTTACGTGACACCGATGTCCAACCTCCAAATATCACATCAACTTTATCTTGGGTTAACAGCTGACGTGCTTTTTCAGCGAATAACGGCCAATCAGAAGCGGGATCTACGACGATTGGCTCTAGCTGCTTGCCCAACACACCGCCATTGGCATTAATTTCATCAATGGTCATGAGCGCAGTATCTTTTAATGATGTTTCAGAGATGGCCATCGTTCCAGATAAAGAATGCAAGATACCAACTTTGATGGTGTCACCATCTGCCGCAGGGGTAGCAGCCGTCTCAGAGGTTTCCGTTTTTGTGGCGGTAGAATTGGTTTCTGCACTGGTTTCCGCAGGTTTTTGACAACCTATAAGACTTAAGCTGCCGACAACAGCTACTGCTAGCAGAGACAAACGTGACGTCAATTTTGAGTCGATACGATGGTTTGTATTAATAGGAGTAGCAGTGATAAGCGTTGGCAATAAAGACATATATTTCTCCAGAAAGATAAAGTAGCAGCTTGGTAGGCCGAGTGAACGAGCCATTCCTAACTATGATTAATACTTCAATATCTATGCCAATATAAAATACGAGACAAATGCACCAATATCGGTCTTTATCAGGAGCTAGGGCACTTCTTTGCACCATAATTGGTTTTTATGATTTTCTATGCACCATTTATGTCTGGTTAAGGAATGCTAAAGCGGTATAAAAAATGACGACATCAGAAGCGATGTTTTTTTGAGTTCAGAAAGTGTGAACAGAAGGAAATTAAGAAGCAAACGTACTAAATGATGTCAACTCAACTAAAGGTAGGTTTTTTTAGCTAAAGCACGTTAGCCATTACGCTTGGTAGCTAGCTTGGGGTGAGGTCGGACATTTAGTTTTATAATAGGGTGCTGATCTATGCTGAAGAAACCGTAAATTTACCCTGCATAAGTAAAATATTTATTCGCTTATTTGTATCAGTACCAGTAAAATGCGAGACTGTTTTCTACACGAGTTTATGAGTAACCAATGATACGTTTAACTGAAATTAAATTGCCATTAAATCATGCGCCTGAAGATCTAACGACTGCTATAACGACAAAACTTAAAATCTCTGCTGAGCAAATGGCGTCATTTGTGATGTTTAAACGTGGTTATGATGCTCGTAATAAAAGAAATATTCAATTAATTTATACGCTAGACATCACCCTGACCGACTCGGATTTGACCAATGATTTACTGGTTCAGTTTGAGTCAGACAACCATGTCAAAGCAACGCCAGATACCAGCTACAAATATGTAGGTGAAGCGCCAAAAGATTTAACTGAGCGTCCTGTTGTTATTGGTTTTGGACCTTGTGGTTTGTTAGCAGCACTGACCCTTGCTCAAATGGGTTTTAAACCTATTATCATTGAACGTGGTAATGAAGTCAGACAACGCACCAAAGACACCTTTGTTTTTGGCGTCAGCGTAAATTAAACACAGAATCTAACGTACAATTCGGTGAAGGCGGAGCAGGTACCTTCTCTGACGGTAAATTATATAGCCAAGTGAAAGATCCCAATCATTATGGTCGTAAAGTCATGACCGAGTTTGTAAAAGCTGGCGCACCAGAGGAGATTTTATTTGTCAGTAAACCGCACATAGGTACTTATAAGTTAGTCACCATGGTAGAAAAAATGCGTGCCGAGATCATAGAACTCGGTGGGGAAGTCCGTTTTGCGACTCGCGTAGACGACTTGCATATCACAGACTCAAAAGTAACTGGCGTGACACTTAATACTGGCGAAATCTTAAAAACCAATCATGTTATTTTTGCTGTTGGTCATAGCGCCCGAGACACTTTTGAGATGATCCATGATAAAGGCGTGTATATTGAAGCAAAACCTTTCTCAATTGGCTTTAGGATTGAACATAAACAGTCAACCATAGATCAAGCACGCTTTGGTGACAATGCTGGGAACGAGATACTTGGCGCTGCGGATTATAAACTGGTTCATCATTGCAAAAATGGTCGTTCTGTTTATAGCTTCTGTATGTGTCCAGGCGGAACCGTGGTTGCCGCCGCATCAGAAGAAGGCCGTGTGGTCACTAACGGCATGAGCCAATATTCAAGGAACGAGCGTAATGCCAACAGTGCTATTGTGGTAGGTATCGACCCAGAGCGAGATTACCCAAACCATCCTCTTGCTGGTATCGAATTACAAAGACAACTAGAAACCTTAGCGTTTGAATTAGGCGGAAAAGACTACAGTGCACCAGCGCAAACCATTGGCGATTTCTTAAAAGGAAAACCAGACTCAGAATTGGGCGATGTAAAACCGTCTTATACTCCCGGCATTACCTTAACTGACTTAAGCAAAGCGTTACCTGACTTTGCCGTGGATGCCATACGTGAAGCCATTCCAGCGTTTAATAGAAAAATCAAAGGATTTTCATCTGATGATGGCTTATTAACTGGCGTAGAAACCAGAACATCGTCACCAATCAGTATTAAACGTAATAAAGAATTCCAAAGCATTAACACCAAAGGCTTATTCCCAGCAGGCGAGGGTGCTGGCTACGCAGGTGGCATATTATCAGCAGGAATTGATGGCATTAAAGTGGCAGAAGCGTGGCAAAATCGATGTTGAACCTAGAGTAAGAGCGGCTCTAAACGGTAAGCAAATCCTAATATTAAAACGCTTACCTAGATAAAAATATGCGATCGAAAAAGCCTTTCAAGCTATTAAGTATAAAGCTTGAAAGGCTTTTTTGTGTTTTGCAGGTATGCTGTATGAAAATGTATCGTAAGTTATGCAATGTTATGATGCGATATGCTAATACATTAAAAAACCCCGCAACTGGTAGGTTGTGAGGTCTTTTGATTACTTTTGACAATGTTTGTTGGTGCGCCCACAGGGACTCGAACCCCGATCGATCGCTTAGGAGGCAACTGCTCTATCCTGTTGAGCTATAGGCGCATTTTGGAATAACATTGTAGGAAAAATCGCTCATAAAAGCAATCAACAAAATATAAAGATTTTATCATTACTTGCCATTACTCAAGGCGTCAGCGACATTCACAGTGTTGGCATTTGCTGCTTCTTGTGCACGTGATGTTGGATTAAACAAGTCATTTACACTGTTTTTATAACCTTCGATATTATAATAATCGTACTTTTCTAATATATCTTGTCCGGTACTCGAAAGTAAAAAATTACGGAAGTTAATAGCAGCAGTATTCTCTGTCAAAATAATCCCTTCAAGCGCTTGCTTGTCTCTCAGTGCATAGCTGAAAGAATTTAGGGTACGTGCCTCTGCATTGTCAGTTTCAATGGCACCAGTCTCAGCAGTCTCTACTTTTTTATCATCAGTATTGCTGATATTTTCTTTGTCTAGGTTTATTTTATCTTGAGCCGCTTTTAGCTCTGCTTGTAACGGTGTCAGACGGTCTGCAGATAGGCTGTCGTTAGCGATGATCATGTCTATATCAGCGCCTAATTCTGAGCGTTTATCATGGCTAGGATTGGCGTTTGATAATGTTAAGAGGTCGCTGGCAGGTACATAACTTGGCATAACCTGCACATGAGGATAACGAGATTCGAAGTTAACGATGATATCGTCCAAGGGTGCTTGTAAATCCTCTTCAGCCTTTATATACAGCGTACTGTCGGTGAGGGTATTTACCTCGTCTTGAGTGGTGGCTGACGGCTCATTTGCATTTGCCATGATCGGTAGGGGGTCTATATTTTTACGGTTACTGCTCCATAACCACGTAAAGATTGCAATAAAGATTATCAGCAGCAGTAAAATTAGTCCAGCCAGTAGCAGCTTGTAGTCTCTCATATGTTACTGCTCTTCTCTTAATGGGTTTGTGTCAAGTTTACATAAAATGCGGTGAGTGACGTATTATTTTTAAAGCTGTTGGTGTAACACTTCATCTGCTAAGTCCGCCAGCATATCTGCAAAAACATCGGTTTCTGAATCAGGTAAAAGTTTTTTCTCGCTATTATTCTTATGACTAATTTTACTATTTTGATTGGATAGCACAGGTTGATCGTTTGAAGGGGAGGTAACATCGTTGTCAATGGCTTTTATTTGGTGTGCAGCCAATGGCGATTCGCCCATCGTAAGCTTGTCTTTAAGCCATTCAAAACCATGGGCTTCCCACCATGCTTCAAAGCGTGGCAGTGTGCTCCCACGCACCGCGACAGGCAGATTCAATGTTCGCAGTTTTTGTGCAAGTATGGGGTCATTAATGGCTTGATGGATGCTCAAATAAAGCGAGCGACTATCATCAGTATAGGGCTGTCTGTTTTGCCACGATCTGTCGTCAATTTTCATACGTGGCAATTGCCACAATTCACCGCGATAGTATACAACATATAGACGTCGTTTAGGATGAACGAAAATGGCATCAATGGGACGCAAGGGCATAGTATTAAGTTATTCCGTTAAAAAAGGGTTATGGACATAAAAATTACAGCAATTGATCTGACAGCAGCACTGACTTCTCTATTCATAAATATGAGACTTATCAATGCGACACTATCTGTCGTAAGATATTATAATAGTGGCACATATACTAGTAAACGATAGCTATCGATGGCACACTAATCAGCAGCCTATTTTATGATTGTTATAAATAATCACTGATGATGCAATGATAGTTAATTATTGTTGTCATTTGCATCATGTTTATGACAGCCATGCTAGCAGAAATACATTGTAGTAACGACCGCGAAACATAGATTGGTGAGTATCCTTCGTGGTATTCCTTAGCATCCACCAATATGTATTAGAAAGCTAACGCAAATGTTATTCCATTTCGGGCATTCACGACCGTCTACATCACACTATCACTCATATTATAACTTCAATCAGACTATCCTCTATGTTTACCATTATTCAGTCGCACCGCACCGAAAACCTTGTTGATCAACTGCTTGTGCAATATCAGTTTAAGGATCAGCCTGTCTTTGAGCCTTTTATTGTCATTGTACCCTCAATGGTATTGGGCGATTGGTTGGACAAGACCATTGCCAGTCGTGCTGGTATTAGTACCTTGGTGCGTACTAAGTTCTGGGGACAGTATCAATGGACGCTGATGCAAGATGTGTTAACCCGCCATAATGCTTTTTTACTAGCGCAAAATCCTGAAGCGGAAACTCTGAATGTGCCTGAAGTGGCGGTGTTGTCACCGACGGTAATGCAGTGGCGATTGTTTGGATATTTGACTTACTACCAAGAGGCGATTGTTGCAGATGAAAAACATCCGGTTCATCCATTGCTGGCGTCTTTGATTGATGAACCGCAGGCAGATGCTCATCAAGATAATGTGCGACAGGACATTATAAAGGACAAGTCACAACAAGACGCCCGTATTTGGCAGCTGGCAAGCGATTTGGCAAGAGTGTTTAACCGCTACTTAACACACCGTGAGGATTGGCTAGATTTATGGTCGTACAACAAACCGCTAAATGTAGATGAATTGATCGCAGAGAAAGATGCATTGTCACTGCGTTTTGATAAGTATGCACGCGGCACGCCTGAATGGTTGGTTGAGCATTATGTTGAGTTAGAGGCTGCGCAACGATTTTTGTGGTCGCATTTGTTTGCTGACGTTCATCTACACCGTGTGGCACTTGAAGATGTCTTCTGGTCGGCTTTGAAAGATAATAAGGCGAATGAGCGTGCTCAGTTGCCCAAAGTACTGCGCATTTTTACCATTCAACAGTTGCCACAGACCGAGCTTGATTTTTTACAGCGCTTGTCAAAATACATGAATATCACGCTATTGCATTACAACCCATCGAAGCTGTTTTGGGCAGATATTGTTGATAAATCATGGTTACAGCGCCAACAGATTATTAACCCTGAGAGTGTGTTTTTGCGTGATTATGGTCATAGCTTGCTATCACGTTTGGGCAAACAGTCGCGCGATACCTTTGCCATGCTCGCTAATTTATCGGGTAATGAGCAATACGACGATGCGCTGGTGGAATGGCAAGATAATTTTGATGATACGCTGAGCATTGGTTTTAATAATGAGGTTGCTACTGAGTATATTGATAATGCTAGTAGCGCTCAAAACAGTCAAAACAATCCAAGTCTGTTAAAGCGTTTGCAGAATGATGTGCTGATGCTTGATGAGCAATCGACCCAGCAAGCAACGGCTGCTAAAGTCTCGCAAGCAGTAAGTAAGCAGATAGAGTCAAGCTTTGATGAAGATAAGCCAGCAACGGCTTGGTATGAAGATGAAGCGTTAGAGAATAAGCGTTTTGAGGTAGACCGTTTTTGGGCAATATCTTCTCAAGATAATAGCTAAGCATTCATTCGTGTCATAGTTTGCAGCGCCAGCTTGAAGTGTTACGTATCATGATTGGCCGTTGGTTAAATGAACCTATCAAATCTGGTGAGAAAAAACGCCACATATCCGATATTGTTGTGTTGCTACCCGATGTTGAGCGTCATCATGCACTGATTGGCTCTATCTTTGTCAGTGGCAGAGGTCAAGATGGTCTGACTTTGCCTGCTAAGGTAACTGGTGTTGTCGATGCCGATATTCGTCAGTTATGGGAAGCGATTATTGGTTTTTATAAATTATTAGGCAGCCATAGCGCCCGTTTTGAGGCGGCTGAAGTCTTAGACTGGCTAATGTTGCCACCTTTGTTTGAAAGTTTTGGACTGACTCATGAGCAGATGAGCCGTGGCTGTGACTTGTTGGTAGAGGCAGGATTTATTCGTGGTTTTGATGAGCTGCACCTTAAGCAAACGTTGGATAGTAATGATTACGACTATCGCTTTAGCTTTGCGCAAGCGTTAGACAGATTGACCCTAGGTCTGGTCATGCCAGAGGCTGAGTTGAGCGACTGCTTGTATCCTTTAGATAAGGATGAATGGCCAAGCACTGCGTTGCCAGAAATGACCTTGCCATTACCACAAGTGAGCCTAAATGATGCGTTGATTGTTGAAGCGCTTTGCCGCATTTATACCGGTTTGGTCGCACGACGATGATCATATACAAAAAATGAAAGCGGAAGATTGGCTCGATCAGATTGAGAGACAAGTGATTCATCGTTACTTTGGTGATGTGGATCAAACACGTACCATGCGAGCCATCTACAATGCGATGAATGGCTTTAAATCAAGTCTGCGAGCCAATCGTCACTATAGACAGTACGCTAGTGGTGATAGCGCCAACAGAGAAGTAGAGCAGAGGCTGGCAGGTGTGGAGCAGTTGCCGCTCAAGCTGAGCTTTATGCTAGACAGTATCGAAGCGGAGCTTGAAAGTCAGCAGGTCAGTGCGGAGCCAACTGGGGTAATTACCTTTGGGCGCTTTGGTGCATTAAGAAACGTGCCGTTTGAGTTGGTGGTTATGCTCAATATGGATCTCTCAGAGTTTCCTGGGCGTGATCGTGACAACCGCTATGATTTGATGAAAGCGACCAATGCACGCCGCGGTGACAGAGTTAGTGAAGATGATGACAATGGCGCATTTTTAGATGCACTACTGTGCGCGCGCAGTGCTTGCTGGATGTTCTATAACGGTCAAAGCTTGATGGACACCCATGAGCATCTACCAGCCAACCCAGTGAGTGAGCTATTACAGTTTTTGCAAGGCGAGGTGCAATGGCAGGTGAACTCGCTTGAGACATTGCCTGAGAATATTGATCCCACCACCGAAAGCCTCAAGCGTTACTTACCTAAATTGATTAAGCAGTGGCTAGTGACTGAGCATCCTGCACTACCTTTTCATGAGAGTCTGTTTGAAACAGAAATTGAAGGTACGAATGTTTCTGAGCAAGCGTCTTCTGATATTGATGACAATGCCAACGTTAATATCAATGCTCAGGATTCCAGCCCTGTTGAGATGATTGATGAGCTGGACATTCTCTTAAGTAAAGCCATGCGCAAAACCAAATTGGCGCAAAAAAAGCAATTTCCGCCTGCGCCGCTTTGGCAAGCTGTATTTGATACACTAAAGGGCAGAGTGTCTAGTGAGCAGGTACAGTTGGTTGGCTTGCCCACAAAGACACAGTACGAAGCAATCGCTAAGATGCTTGGTCAAGGCTTGGGTCAGTTAGGTCGAGTAGACAACCAAACCTTGTCTGCATTGGTCGAACTATTGGCGCTAGATACAGCTGTTGATGCTAGCGATGTCAATAGCATGACAGAGGTGCTCATCCAAGATTTATCTGATAGCGTATTTAACATCGGAGAGATAGATATTGAAGGGGTGTTGGCTTACCAAGTACGCCATCCTGCCAAAGCGTTCTTACGGGCTCAAAAGGTGCATGTGTACAAGGTGAAGAAGCACTGTCGCATCAAGAGCCATTATTTCTAAACAGTTTGACTACCTATCAAATCAAAGAGCACTTGATTAAACAGTTGGTTACTGATGAGAGTAAGAATAATAGTAATGCAGCGGCTGAAACCACTACTCCAATCCTGATGTATCAAAAAATCATGCCAGCAGGTGTGGCTCGCCAAACCACGCTACCCAATCAACAACAAAAACTGCAACAGCAATGTTGGAATTTAAAGAGCAGTTAATAGCTAATGGTTTTGGCGAAAATATTGTACCCAATGAAGATGGGATAGAGGGTACGACAGGTTTGCAGCTACTAACGCCAACCGCCGAGCATCCTGTCCAGATAGAACTGGCAGTTTTGCTTAATCGTGTTAATAACGAGTCAAGCAATGAGACGGACATGATGGGTATGGGCGCACTGCTTATCTTGTTGCCTAAAGCCATCAAGATAAAAGGCTCAGTACCAATATTAACATCCATATCAGTTATTCAGGCGGGCGTGCCTTATGCTCAGCAATCACCCAAGCAGTGGTTAAACATATTGCCCAATTCTGCCAGTCCTAGGCATTTACTCAAGTTTTGGTTGTCACATTTGTATTGGCAAGTAGCCAGACGTACCACTGCTGAGCAAGTGGCACTAAATGATGGCGTGAGTATTTGGCGCTTTAATAAGCCGAGCTCACAAGTTAAAAAATACGACAAAACAATCGCATTTAAACTAAGCCCCATTGTCTATGAAGACGCTGTGATTGAGCTGATAAAATGGGCTGTTTTTGGCAAGTTAACGGGTCAAGTGCCTATTACATTACTCCCAGAATATGCACTCAATTACCTTGATCAGTGCTCAAAATCTGAAGATAGTGAAGGCGGCAGTTATTGGCCAAAACGAGCAGACTTTTCAGACTGGTTAAGATCTAGTTATCACTCGGACACAGTCTACGATACTTGCTCGCAGCATGCCATTTGGCAGTACGTACTGCGTGATCAAGATGCATTTAAGGCTTTGTCAAGGGCGTTGACCACCTTGGCGCGACCATTGTACGAGCCGATGTTTACTGTGTTAATTGACTTAGATGGCTAGCCCATTATCTAGAACAGCCTCTAATTAATTTTTGCTATCTTGTTTTAATAAATAATAATTAAAAGTATGCGCCCATATGACAGACTTGACTGATCTAACCAATATCATTGAACTTTCTACACAGCCACATTTATTCGATGAGCACTCAGATGCGCCTCACTCAGATCCTATGAGTGAGCGTAAGGCTGATGTGATACCAGCAGTTGATGTTGACCTAACGGGCAAGCACCTGATTGAAGCGTCTGCTGGTACTGGTAAAACTTGGACGCTAACAGGCATTGTATTGCGCCTGCTAATTGAAGCACGACGTGCGCCAGAGCAAATTATTGCTACTACCTTTACGCGAGCCGCTGCCGCTGAGATGCGTCAGCGTATTCATGATCGTTTGGTGGATTTTTATCAATTATTGCAGTGGGTCAACAGTTTAAGTGCTGACATCAGTAATAAGGAGGCTTTGTATCCCAATATATTGCAGGTGATGCCTGAAAGCGATAAGGATAAACAAGAGGGCAAACAATCAAGTACGGATTTAAATACTGAGATAGGCGCTGATGAGTTAAACCAAGACCTTGCTACTGATAAGCAAGCTGCTGCCACAAAGCGTGTACAAGCAAAAAAAGACCGTGAAGACTGGTTGGTAGCACAGGCTAAATATGTGCGCTTAGATGGCATCATGCAAGATCCCATTAACCTGCATCTCGTCGGTTATTTGCTGGATCACGTGTACAGCTATCCAATGACGGAAGCTATCAGCGTACCGCACTGGTTTTAACCACGTTGGATAAACTGTTTGTGGGTACGCTCGATAGCTTGGCGCAAAAATGGTTGACGGAGTACAGCAGCGAGACGGGTCACCAGCAGGGCATGGCTATTATCGAAGAGAGCAGTATCGAGCAGGTGACCGATAGTATTATTCATGATGAGCTGCGTCAGTTTCAAAGCCGCTTGCATCATGAGCAGCCTAAACTGTATGCCCTTATGGATCAGCAAGGCAAGCTGACTGCCGTGAGTGATCATAAAAAATATGTGACTCGCTCGCTGAACTTTATTTCAGCACCGATTGATGAGATTGTAGTAAATGACTTTTCGTTTGAGGGCTATGAGCGGCTTATAAATACTATCATTGAGCGAAGCGATGAGCTTGATATCTTTTTTAAACCTGACGGCGAGTATTATGACGTTCCCAAAGGACAGCTACAAAATAATAGAGACTCTTGGCCGAAAATCATTCAAGCATTAAAAAATTTTGGTCCAGCCGCTTACAAATTTATATCAGACGCAAAAACTTATACAGGAAAGTTAATACAAGCTTTTCAGAAAACTGATGACGTAGGTAAGCAATTCTATAAACCGAAAGATGGTGAAAGAGTTAATCTGATATTTAATGAGTTGCAGGTCGTTCGTGACTTTAAACGCTATGTCGAAGAAAGCAAAAAGCTAGACGAATACATAGTGACTGTTTTGGCCAATCTTAACCGTCATATCGTGCTGGCGGTACGTGACAGGCTACCCATTATTTTGGAAGAGCGTGGTGAGACGACCTTTAGCCTGCAAATGGTACGTTTAAACCAAGCATTAACGGGTCGGCAAGGAGAGAAGCTGGCACGTTATATTCGTCACCATTATCCTGTGGCATTGATTGATGAGTCGCAAGATATCAATGGCGCGCAAGCCATTATGATTGAAAGCATCTATTTGCCAAAGAAAAAGGGCAAGGTTGCTGATAATGATAAACAGTCAGCTACTAAAAAAGCCAGCCATGAATTTTTATTATTGGTTGGTGACCCCAAGCAGGCTATTTATGGGTTTCGTGGTGGCGATGTGGCCAACTATAACTACATGAAAGCTCAATTTGATAAAAGCACGCTTTGGACGCTCGATATTAATCGACGCTCAAATGCTGGCGTGATTAATGCCCTAAACTGTTGGTTCGGCATGGCTGATGTAACCACTGGTGAGAATAAGTTAGCTCAATTAGGCGCAGGTATTTATTACCAGCATATTAAAGCGGCAAAACCAGAAAATCAGCTGTCTTGGTTTAATGAACCAGACATACTAACCAGTGACCTAAATAGCGATTTAGTGAGTGACGTACTCTCTGCTCAGCCAGTGAGTGTATTGCACTTGCCTTATGATAAAGACAAAGAGCTTGAGTACGATGAGCATGAAATCACGGCGCGTCATATTGCGACTTTGCTTAGTAGTGGTCAGACCTTAAAAGGCAAGCCGATTCAGCCCAGTGATATCGGCTTGCTGGCACGTACCAAAAAAGATCTAAAACGGGTTGAGGATGAGTTGGTTAAGCTTAATGTGCCGACTTTGACCACCAGTGACGTCAGTATCTTTGAGACTATCATGGCAGAAGATGTGGCGGCGCTGCTGAGTGCCATGCTATATCCGTATCGTCATGACATGATTAATCGGGTGTTGACCAGTCATTTATATGGCTTAAGTATCAAAAACATCAAAGCATGATGACGGATCATGAGTCAGGAGTTACTGATAGCAGCAGTACCACAAGCGCCCATTCACACAACTCTAATTCGAAAGACCTCCCAGCCAATGAAGTTACTGATAATAAAAAGAGCTATCAAGACTTTATTACCTATCTAAAAGAGGGTACACAGCGTTGGCAGCATTTTGGCATCTTGTCAGCATTGCATTACTTGTTAGATAAAAATCCCATACAGCCGCAAGGCGTTTGGCAAGCGCTAGCGGCTCATCCAGAAGGCGATCGTCATATCATGGATTTGCGTCATGTAATGGATGTTTTGGCGCAATATGGCTTAGGTATGGGTGAGCATGAACTATTGGCTTGGTTTAGACAAAATATAGATGCCGCGCCCAATAGCGATTGGGCTAAGCAATATCCGCTACCGACAGAGTCTGGCGTACAGCTGATGACCATTCATAAGTCAAAAGGGCTTGAGTTCCCCATTGTCTATGTACTGGGAATGGGTGATGCCAGTAGGAAGTCAGGCAATAAGGAAGACTATGGATTGTACTTGTACAATGCCCAACAAGCGCCTTCAGCTCTAGTGATAAAGTCGACAGAAGTTCATCATTCGATAGATAGTGAATCAACGGGAAACCAGCGCCGCTTCTCATCCTTAAAAGGCTCAGCGACTACAGAGGACTATTACACCAATATCGAAACTCAAGAAGACTTTGATGAGCTGCGACGGCTTGGTTATGTGGCATTTACTCGTGCCAGTGAGCAGCTTTATGTCGTGCTGCGAGATCCTAACAATAAAACAGGGTTTGAGTTAAAACCGGTATTTTATTGGTTTGAATCGCCAGAACCAAAGTTCGAACTACCAGATAGACTTAAAGGTACGATAGGCATGCTCAGAGGGCATAAGGTTAATGAGTTCTATGACAATAACTACGTAAGCAATGCTGCTAAATCAGCAGGCGTAAATGACAATGTTCAGCTCGCTGTTACCAAGTCAAATGCTCATAAGCCTGCCACAGAGACTATTGAGTATGCGCCTTTTGCAGAGGTTATGAAAACCAATTATTTTTATGGTTGGGCTAAGACCAGCTTTACCGCTTTGGCACGTCAGCTCGATGAATCTACACAAGCAATGGCGATAGTGGATGAGCGTATTGATGATGCTATAGACATTGATATGGCAGAAATTTTAACGTCAAACTCAGCATCACCCAGCAGTAAAAAATCTCTGGAAGCACTTGGTGAATTAAGCCTGAAGTTAGAAGATGATATCCGCTTTACCTTTGTGAAAGGTGCTAATGCGGGTACGTTCTTGCATGAGATATTTGAAAAAATTGATTTCAGCAATAAAGCGCAGTGGTCTCAGGTGATTGATCGAGCCATCAGCAGCTATCAATTGCCACTGGCATATAGCAGTGCTGAGCAGCAAGGCCGTCGATCGCAAGCGAAGAAGCAAGAGCAAGGCGATGACGGTTCAATCAATACTAGTTCACTTGATCTTGCTTCAATAGATGCTACCAAGCATGAGGCATTAATCAATTGGATTGAAGAGGTACTACATGCGCCGCTATTGGCCTCCAATCAAGCATTAAACTCTCTTAATGCAGGTCAGCGATTTTCTGAGTTAGAGTTCAATATGGGGTTGTCAGAGAACTTTAAAGCACAGGATATCAGTAAACTCTTCCAACAGTATCTCCCTAATGAGATGGACAAGCACGTCACTCTTATTCCGCAAAACAAAGCACATTTGTATCGTTATCTGCGCGGCGAAATTGACTTAGTGTACGAACATGCTGGCAAGTATTATGTTGTCGATTATAAAAGCAACTTTCTAGGAAATAGCCTAAGCGATTATAATGAAGGTACACTTAAGCAAGCAATGTCCAAAGCAGGGTACTGGTTACAAGCAGCGATTTATCAAGTAGCGTTACATCGATTCCTTTCAATGAGAATACCTGATTATGCAGACAATGAAGATAAGTATTTAGGCGCTGTGGAGTATGTTTTTTTACGAGGTGTGTATGATCCCAATTCTCAAATAGCTGATGATCTATCACAAGATGTTAAAGAGGCTGATAATAGCCACTCAATGCACAACGACCGCTATGGACTAGTGACTTGGGATATTCCAATCGATTTTATTAAAGGTTTAGATGCGTTGTTTGGTATGCCCGATTAGTAGGCTATAAGTAATGATTAAATGCTAAAAAACATGATATCGATTAACTATTTAAACATAGAGACAAGCATACTATGAGTAATAATAAAAAAGAGAGCAAGGCAGTAATTGGGCTACAACAAAGTTGGGCTAGCAACATCAGTGATTATATCTTGCTACGCCGCGAGCAAACGTATTTAGCCTATAACGCAACAGAGGCAAAAGCTAATACTGATAGCAAGCAAGTCGCTAAAACAGAAGAAAGTAATTTATTCACCGCTCTATTCGTTATGTTAGCGACTCATTTGGAAGAGGGGCATACCGTATTAACCATTGAGTCCTCTGAGCATGAAGAAGCATTGCAAGGTCAAATCAATGATGAAGTAGTTACGCTATATGCTTGGCAGCAACAGTTATTAGAGATGCTAGCAATGCCAATCTTTGCGCTGATAGATAGCAAACTAAATACGCAATCAGAAGATGACTCTATAACTGAAAGGTCGCTATTCGTATGGCTAGACACGCTATTTGATAAGAGAGATCAGCTGTGGATGCAATTGGCGCTTAGCAACCATGAAAAAGAGGTGATAACCAAGCGTTTTGACATGATTGCTACGCTATACCAATTATTGAAAAATACAGACTTAAGTTTTTTTATAAGCCTAGTTAACGAACATGATTTGTTTGCTGAAGTTAACAGTAGCATTAATAATAACGATAAAGTAAATAGCCTAAGCAAAAATAAGCCTATCATATATAAAATTCAAGAAAATCAGACTAATAATGAAACAGAGCTAGCACTAACTTTTTGGCTACATCGTTCTTGGCAAGCAGAATTTAACTTAGCACAGCACATTAATACTATTTTGCATCAACAGATAACCCCTCTAAATATATCAATACCAAAAAATTTAAACGATCAGCAGATAGCAGCTATTAATGTGGCTAATAATAATGCATTTAGCATCATCACTGGTGGCCCAGGTACAGGTAAAACCTATACCGTTGCTCAGTTAGTCATTGCGCTCCAACAAGCGACAGAGAGTGGGGAAGGTGCGTCTAAAAGTATTAGGTTCAGCACTGACAGTGCTAGCTTGGCATTAGCAGCACCAACGGGTAAAGCTGCACAGCGCATGCAAGAGTCTCTGCAGGCAGCGTTAGACGCAGCGAATGTTGAGCTACAGTTGCAAGAAGCTAAAACCATCCATCGCTTGTTAGGTATTGGTCGGACGGGCAGACCGCGCTACGATACTAACAATCCACTTGGCGAAGATATCATCATCGTTGATGAGGCATCGATGCTCGGGGTCGAGTTGGCTAATTATCTCGTAAGTGCAGTAAAACCAGGTGCCAGACTGATACTATTGGGCGATGCAAACCAGCTAGCAGCGGTAGATGCAGGAGCAGTGTTGGCTGACTTGTGCCGTATTCCACTGTTACAACCCATTCATGAAGAGTTAACCGAAAGCCGCAGATTCAGCGCAGAATCAGGTATTGGCAAACTTGCCTACCAAATTAATCAGGCAGAGGTAAATACTCAAGCCATCTGGCAGCTGTTAAGGCAGGATGAAGCCTTGAGTTTTCAATATGTAAATACGCTGCAAACAAATGAGTTTAAAGATAATAAGACAATAAATAGCCTAAGTAATAAAGAAATTGTTTCAGAGATATCGCTAAAATATATTAAATATGTGCATAAAATAAAAGAACTCCTAAAAGATCCAATAGAAAAATCCATGCCAGAATCAGTAAAAAATACGATTACATCACTAATGGAGACATTTAATGAGTTTAGAATCCTCAGTGCTGGTCATAATGGTGAATGGGGCGATCACTACATTAATAACTATCTCACTCAGTGGCACCTAACTGAATTAAAGCTGCCACTGGGCCAAAATACATGGTTCCATGGTCGTCCTGTGATGGTTTTACAAAATAACTATGAGTTAGGATTATTTAATGGTGACATTGGTTTTTGCTTACAAACATCGGATGAAAGAAGTCGATTAGAAGTGTTTTTCGAGAATAAAACACAGGGTATTCCTGTCAATCTGCTAAATGAAGAGGTGATTGCCACCGCATATGCGATGACCATTCATAAATCACAAGGATCTGAGTTTGAGCACGTTGCCATTACTTTTGATAATAGTCATGCTAGATTGCTAAGCAAAGAGCTTATTTATACGGCGGTGACCCGTGCTAAGAAACAGGTAACCATATATAGTACAAAATCTGCTTTTGAAAAGGCTGTTCAAACACCTACTGAGCGCCATACAGGTTTGGCATTACAGTTTTCTAAGCGTTAATAGATAAATGCTCAGAAATATAAAAAGAGGACTAGAGTTGTATACCTTTGATACTGTGCTAGAGCATATTAATGAAATTATTTATAAACCCAACCAGTTGATTATTGCTTCAACTCAAGAAGAGCCACAAAATCTAGAATATGCTGTTGGTACATTTGAATCAATGAACAGACTGACTGTCAAAACAGTTAGATTCAGAGTAGCTAAACAAACACCTACCAAAGTAGGGCAGTTTGTTACCTTTTGGGAAAAAGATTCCAAAGGTATTAATCAACCTTTTCAATATGATTGGTCACCAGACTTGTTGGTAATCACCACATTTAAAGATAACCATACATTTGGGCAGTTTGTTTTTCCAAAAAATGTCTTGCTTAGACATCATATTCTTCAGTCTCATTTTACAAAAGGTAAGACGGCTATCAGGGTGTATCCTAGCTGGGATAAGCCAACCAGTAATACTGCTAAGAAGACACAGAATTGGCAACTCGATTATTTCTTCGTGGTGACTGGTACAAACATACTGCCTACAGAAAAAATACGGGCATTGTATAAGTAGCAAAATTAACAGTAAGTGCAAAATCCAAGCAATAAAAAAGCATCCAAATTGGATGCTTTTTTTGAACTCAAATGTAGAACTTAAACTTTGTCTTCTTTGATGGCATAGATGCCAGGCAGATGACGCAAGTAACCATGGAAATCCATACCACAGCCATAGACATAACGATCTGCAACATTGATACCGACAAAATCAACATCAAAATCTTCAACTTTACGATCATGCTCTTTATTAAGCAACACACAACACTCAAGTGATAAAGGTTTTTCTTTGCTTAATTCTTCGACAACTGTTTTTAGCGTGATACCTTCATCAAAAATATCATCAATCAGCAATACATGCTCACCTTCGATACTAACATCAGGTTTGAATTTCCAATCTAACTCGTTGGTGCCTGCATTATCACGATAGCGTGATGCATGAATATAATGCATGCGATGATAGAACGTCAAATGAGTCAATAGTTGACCAGCTGGAATAAGTCCACCATTCATAACAACCATAACGATTGGGTTTAAACCAGCATAATGTAGGTTGAGCTGGGCGGCAAGGCGCTCATAAGCAGCGGCTACTTCGATGCTACTGATAAGGCACTCTGAGTTGCGTAATGTTTTTTCAATTTCTTGGTTGCTGATTTGGGTCATCGGGTGCGCCTTCGGTAAAAAGTGCCGCTTATTTTAGCAAATTTTAGTGAATTTGCCCAATGCCATCTGTGTTTTGAGACAAAATTAATCAAATACTGGCATTTATTCTGGCTTTTCTACGATGAAAGGGCGGTAATAGTTTGCTAAACGATTTAAAGAGCGATCCGGTAGGTCGGGTAGCAACTTATTTAAGGCCATACTCATGCCTTTATCAATGGCGGCTTTGGCAACTGGGACAGCTTTGCGTTTAATCATGCCAAGTTTCAGCGTTTCAGCATAGCGGCTGATAAAGTGAGTCAATGTCTCTTCATTCATGGTTTCAAGCGCTGTTTTAAATGCTTTCATATCTACTTGCTCAGGTGTGATAGCAGCAAAGCCTTTTTCGATGGTTTGCGCATCTGCATCAGATAATTTGAAACCCACTCGTTTTACACCTTCATTATCAATAAACGTCGCCCGATCTCTCAAGAAGTGAAAGCTTGGCATTACTTCTTCGTTATTCTCTTTACCGAGTAAGATGTTAAGCAGCGTATCTGTCGCTTTTTCAACTGTGCCAACAATTTTTCGCATGGAGCTTGACGTTCAGGGTTTGGAATAATATCTACCAATCCAATCAACAAATTGTCGATTAGATCACGTGCTGTTTGATGCGTCAGGGCATCACGATATGGGTAGTATTCGACCTCCTCATTTGAGGCAATCACTTGCTCAGCGTCAATGATTAATGCTTTCAATTTATCTGAAGGTACAAACCCAAAATAATGCGCCATGGTGCTTCCTTTATTTGTTGTTTTTCATGTTTAACCAGCGTTACATTTGTCGTTAAATCAGTTAGTATCTAGATGGGTTGCAGTCAAAGACTCACCATATGCTGACTAGTGACATGTGCTAACGATAGAATGCAAAGCCTTATTAATGGATGATGATACCACAGTACTTCTATAAACAGCCTTTGGACAGGTGCGCTAAGTCACTAGTCGCCGACTAATTTAACATATTTTTTATATTCTAAATTAAAAAGCTTGAACTTATAAGGCTACCTATTACTTGTCTAAGGAGAGATAAGATGAATAGTGCAATCGTGCTAGTGTTTGCTGTTGCCGCGATGCTTTGCGGTTATCTGTTTTACTCAAAATTTATCGCTACTAAAATCTTGGCATTGGATAACAGTATCCCCACGCCAGCGCACACTATGAAAGATGGGGTGGATTATATCCCCACCAATAAATACGTGCTATGGGGACATCATTTTACTTCAGTCGCAGGAGCGGCGCCGATTATTGGTCCTGCCATTGCGGTTATTTGGGGCTGGGTACCTGCTATCATTTGGGTAGTATTGGGCACGATTTTTATGGCAGGTGTCCACGATATGTCAGCCATTTGGGCTAGTATGCGCAATCGAGGTCAGTCGATTGGCTCGATTGCCGGTACCGTCATGGGTACACGTGTACGTAGCTTGATGATGATCGTTATCTTCCTATTATTACTCATGGTAAATGCGGTATTTGGCGTCGCTATTGCTAATATGATGATAAAAACCCCGTCCGCTGTGCTACCTGTTTGGGGGGCTTTGATAGTCGCCTTTATCATCGGTCAGTGTATTTATCGCTATAAGATGAATCTGGTTTGGGTATCAATCATTGGGGTCACGGCTTTATATGGGCTTATCTATCTTGGTCCTATGTTCCTGTCGTATTGCCTGAGACATTCTTAGGCTTACCTGACAATGCTGTTTGGATTATTATCTTGTTTGCTTATGCGGCAATCGCTTCTTTATTACCGGTTTGGATGCTCTTGCAGCCGCGCGATTACATCAATGGCTTACAGTTATTTGTCGGTCTAATTTTGTTATACGCTGCCATCTTTATTGCGACGCCGAATATTGTCGCGCCAGCGATAAACACGGCATTGCCAATCGGCACACCATCTATGGTGCCTTTATTGTTTGTGACCATTGCTTGTGGTGCAATTTCAGGCTTTCATGGTCTGGTAGCAACGGGTACGACATCTAAGCAGATTGATAAAGAAGAGGATGTGCGATTCGTTGGTTACTTCGGTGCCATGGGTGAGGGGATGCTGGCACTGGGTGCGATACTCGCGGCAACAGCAGGCTTTGCAACCCTTGGCGACTGGCAAGCCGTTTATCAAAAATTTGGCGATGGCTCTATTGGTGCCTTTATTGATGGCGGTGCAACTATATTGAATGCTGGTGTCGGCATTGATATGGTTTTATCACAGACGATGCTGACGGTAATGGCAGCATTGTTCGCTGGCACCACGATGGATACTGGAGTACGTTTGCAACGCTATATTTTCCAAGAGTTTGGTGAAATTTATAAACTACCTGTTCTAAATAAAAGTGTGGTGGCAACATTGCTTGCCGTTGGCAGCTGTTTGTTATTAGCCTTTGGTGCTGGTGGCATCGATGGTGCTGGCGGTATGATTATTTGGCCGTTATTTGGCACGACGAATCAGCTAATGGCCGCATTAACCTTGATGATTGTTACTGTCATCTTGTTACGTAAAGGCAGACCTGTGTGGTATACCTTGGGGCCATTGTCATTTTTACTGGTCATGACGGTTTTTGCGTTATTGATTCAGCTAAAAACCTTTTTCAATGATGGTAATTGGCTGCTTATTATTATGGATGTCATTATCTTAATAGCTACGATTTTAGTGACGTTTGAGAGTCTATCGGTACTCCGAAAAGAGTGGTCGATACACAGAGGCAAAAGCAATCTCTAAGCCATGTTGAATAACTAGTTAGATACTTACTGAAATACGATAAAAACGCTAGCAGCAATTGCTGGCGTTTTTTGTCTCATATAGGCATGATAGTTAATAAGCATCCGCAAAAGAAGAGTGATTATGGAAAACACGGATATAACAAAACCTATAAAAAATATTGAGCCATGGTGGCAAAGATTTGCGGCAGGGTTAAATGAGTTTTATCATGCGCCTTATCGTCAGACAATGGCACGCGCCGCGCGTGATGAAGAAGATTTTTTCATGCTACTCATGTTTGCGGAAAGCTTGGGTATCGACAATCCGGCCAGCTTTTATACATTAGAGTTGCAGCCATTGTTTTTAGAAAACTTCCATGAGTGGCATACACGTATGGGTATGGATAGATGCCCTTTTGACCACGTAGGTTGCTGCTAGTTTCCTTTAAATTAATTAAAATGAGATAAAAGTATGGCATTACATCCTTTGCCCGCATTGGTAGAGCAACTGGCAAAGCAGCCGATTATATTTATCGGCGGCAAGGGCGGTGTCGGTAAAACCACCACTGCCGCCGCACTTGCCAGCTATTATGCCAATCATGGCAAAAAGACACTGATTGTCTCGACCGATCCAGCACACAGCTTGGGCGATGTGTTAAACGTCCCACTAAAAAACCAAAAAACAGTCGTAACTTCTTGTCTAGATGCTATTGAACTAAACCCTGATATCATCGTCGATGAGCATTTTGCCCAAGTTGAACGCACCATTACTTCCTATGCAAACCCAGACATGATGCCAAAAATTCGCGAACATCTACGGCTATCAAAATCAGCACCTGGCGCACAAGAAGCCGCCATGCTCGAATCTATGTGCCAGCACTTGGTTGCAGCAGCAGATGCCGGCTATGAGCACGTCATTTTTGATACCGCACCGACGGGACATACACTGCGTTTATTAGTGCTGCCTGAAATGATGGGGGCATGGACGGATGGATTGCTAGCGCAGCAGCGGCGGCAGGCAAAACTTCGCTCAGTAGCAAATCATTTGGGCAGTCATGAACAACACAATAATAAAAACGACTTAGCCAATCCATTTACCGCAAAAAAAACTGACCGCTGGGAACAAGCAGTATCCGTACTAGAGAAACGCAAACAGCTGTTTCGTCAGGCAGGGTTGCTACTGCATGACCGAACACAAACCGCCATTGTATTGGTTATGACGGCTGACGTATTGCCACTGGCTGAAACAAAGCGGGCGATAGAGCAATTAGAAGACAGTAAGCTCATGCCAGCCGCCATCGTTATTAATCAGTTGATAGCACCGACCCAGTCTGATGCGTTTTGGCGTCATCGAGCTGAGCGCCAACAACAATTAATGCAAGATATTGAGCAAAGCTTTCCCAAGTATCCGTTATACCCAATATATCTGCAACAAACCGATGTGCGTGGTATTGAGGCATTGAGTGAGTTGTTAAAATCAGTACTATAAAAAATTTTAGACATATAGGATTATACAATGCTAATAATTTATGTGTCTTTCTCGTCCTCACCTTTGATATTTATCATAGGTACTTGATCAGACACTCCTTTCAAAGCACTTTTGTATTTAGTGATTTGAAGCTCTCTTTGTGAAATTTTTGATGAGTCTGTTTCTTTATTAGCCACTTGTTTATTTTCTAATTTCTTCATTGCACCACGAAGCAGTAGATCCTCCATCTCTTTCTTTTGAATATTGAATTTTTCGGAGTACATTTTATTTTTAAGGATCTCCTGACTTGTTGCCACTCTCTCTCTTTCTCTTGTTAAAGCTAAATCTAATATAATTTGATCCCATGTACTGTCTGTTACTTTAGCACTATCAGAAATTAAATCTAAGGCTTGTTGTCTAGGCATAAGCGTTAACCCTTGCTCGTCTGCTTCCAATAGGTCTTCTTCATTCTTAGCTCTTATTTCATTGAAATGAGTGAAATAAGTCGAGGTAAGTTCCTCACATCCACTAAGAGCGCCATTAAGGATAGACATCTTTCTTTCTAGTTCTAGATTATTCTGGAAATCTGGATAACGAATATGGTGATCGATTTCACCCCAGGCTTCATCTAAGATAGTTCGAGTTTGAAGTTCAAATTTAAAATCATAAGGTGGAATACCTTTAATTATGTAATGCGTAGATCGATAGCGGGATGGTTTTGTGTCTAATACATATTTATATCCTTTATGCGTAGTCTCATGCTCTGGATATAAACTAAGATCATCATCGTTAGCATGGTAGATTGTTATACATTCGTCTTCACATACGACAAAATTACCTAGAACAAAGTCGTTAACCCATTCCCAGTTATCCTTGAAGAGGTATATAGCTCTAATCCCAACTAAGTCATTGATTATATCTTTATAATTATCTACGTTAACATTTAAATATTTAACATCAGCCTTCCCTTTTAGAGCTTCTTTTCTTTTTCTTACTATTTTAGTTAGTAAATGAAGAGGGTCTTTGATTCTCTGCTTCACGGAATTTATGCTATTCCCATTCTGTAATATATTACCAAGGTAACGTGCTTGTTCCATGAGCATTACCTGATTGCTCATGTAATCCCTATATATATGTACCAATACTTCTTTATCAATCTGAGCTGCTTTTAAACTTTCTACTTGAAGGTCTTCTAGTTCGAAAAGTTCATCTTCATGTTTCATATAAGTTCTATCCAAATAATTAATATTTTTTTAAAAATAGATTGCTACTCACGCTTGTACTATTGCAATTTAACTGAAAGCGACCATGCCATATCTGCTCGTAATAGCTGAGCTTGTTCAGATTTACCACTACTGAGTGATGACCATTGCGGTTTACCACGAGCTTTCTTGAGCTCACTGGGTAATTTATGTGTTGGCCATGGTGTGACAGTGGCGCTTTCGTCATCTAACGACTGTTCAATACTGGATTTCTCACCTTTATACAGCAATTGCGTGGCATCAGTTGCTGCATGACCACGATGGCGCAATGCTGTCAATAAATCTATGGATCGAGTGGCCAGTAGTGTCAACGTAGCAGGATCGATATACAAGCGTTTTACCCCTGTGATCCTATCAGCAATGCTACTGGTGTTAGACAATAAACCCCCTGCAATACCACCAATCGCTGCACCCAATCCCAAGGTTGTACCAAGAGCGGCCGCATCAATCCCCAATCCTAGTAGCGCACCAGCAGCAGCTCCCGATGTTGTGCGTATGCCATAGCTTTTTAGCAGTTCAGGGTCAAACGGATCTTGTTGATAGGCTTTTAGCTCAAGTGGCGTTGCTGCTACGTCATTGTCATAAAACTTATATAAGTTAAGCAAATTATGTTGCATAGCACGTTCGCTCTGTCTCACCGCCTCTTGCATTTGCTGTAATACTGGCATTGGATCGTCATCTTCACTAATTTCACGAACAAAAGCAGCAACATTGATTAAAAAATCAGCAATGATAATGTTGGCCTCGTCATTTAGCTGCGCCCAATTTTCTATCCTACGCTGCATCAACTGCTCAAGCATCTCAGAGTGGGTAAGCATGGTGGCTAAATTCTGCCATAAGCGCATTTCATCTGCAAACTCAAAAGCCACGGAGTCAAAGCGTGTAGAAATATGCAAATTACGACGCGCCAGCATGGTCTGCCACTCGTCGATATTGGCATCCTGACTGTCAGTGAAATTAAATACTGGCATCACAGGAATCGCTGCCCAAGATAAAATAGCTAACTCGTCTTTATATTTACCGAGTACCGGCTCACGTGCATCGACGACATAAATGGCCATATCACTTGCCAGCAGCTGCCGAATCACTTTGGCCTCTTGGCTATAGTCCTCATTGCTATTTAGTGCCTCACCACCTTGGGCAATGTCTGCTGCCAAAAACTGTTGCAAACGCTCAATGCCATCACGCCGACTGGCGGTATTGTCCTCTAACCAATCCATCAATCCTGACGCATCTTCTAGACCCGGTGTGTCATACAATACCACCAACACTTCGCCCGTTTGGCTGTCTGTTAATTTGGCTTGCTCTACATGACGGGTAGTTGCGGCTTCGTTTTTGACTTCACCAAAATAGACGTCACGCAATAGTGTACGTAGTATGGATGTCTTGCCCGTATTGGTATGACCAACGACGGCCAATTTTAGCGGTTCACCACTGGCGATGGTTTTCCTTGTCATACTTGTCGTTGTTGTTAATGGTTCAGTTGATAAAGGTTGATTGTCTTGAGTTTCCACTGACTGAGTTACAGCTGATTTTAAAGTGCTGTTTGCGGTATTAGAAGTTGCCTCATAAGTCTTATCTGCAAAGAGACCAGCAGGCTTATTGTGTTCATAATTCTCTTTTTTGTTATTATTATTCATAATATCGTCTTCTATTTATTAATGACCAAAACATATAGTGGCTTTTATTGTAGAACAAATTGTGTACTATTTCGGTATTAATACTAACCATCTTTCTTAAGTAACTGATAATCACAGTTTGGCTAGTCAATCAATTATTCACTAGACCAATGTTGCGGGCAGAGAGTGCGGTTTGCCACTGCTGATAACGAACATCTTGATGGTCTGCAACCTGCTTGGTTAAGTCTAAAGCGCTTGAATCACTCAGCAGCTGCACAATGAGCCCATCTTTGGCGTGAGCAGCGATTTGATCAAGTTTACGCAATGTACCACGGTCAGGTAAGGCCTTATGATGAATACCAAGTAAGACCTGCACTGGATGACTGCCTAAATAGCTCTTCAAACGTGCCATATCGTCACGATCATCAACGATACCGAAATTCTCTATCTCACTATTAATATCGCTATCTGAATTAAGCCCCGACTGCCACCAGTTATCCTGCTCTGCTGGATACTCAAGCAAAGCAACCAGCTTCTTGCCAGCGCTAACAGCTGCTTTTGGCGCAATAGGAACGGGCACTTCATTAAAGTCATCAACATCTACCACCTGACGTTGCCAAAAGTTTAAAATCTTTTGATAATAGGGCTGCTTGATGTCCAACCGCATCTTTTTACGACGGAACATCAATGCACAAAACGCCCAAGCAATCGCTCTTGGTACAATACCGTACATCAGCAAACTACCAACCAATAAGCCTGCCCATTGCCGCGCAACAGTCAATGGCATCGCATCAGTCACCAAGCGACTCTGTACAATAGCGTTGCTATTTGGCACATCGAATCCCACCATACTTGGTAACCAGCCAAGTACCTGTGTCAAAGTAATTAGCGCTTGATCGGATAGTAAAGTCGACTCCCAGCTAAAGCTATACTGACGCACAATCAATAGGAAAATAATCGCCAGCAGCATGCCTGTCAACGTTGCCAGCCATAACTGATGACTAAATCTCCCCAAATACCAGCGCATCCCGCTATGCTGTAATTGGCGCTCGTACAAATCGACTGCCGCCTTGGTAACATCGTCTTTACCACGTATCAGATAACTGGGACTGACAAAATTGGCAAACCAATTCGAAGACGGCTTGCTTGATTAATCAGGCTCATCACCAGCCAACCTAACAGCATAATGGTATGAAAACCCAGCAAGCAAACCAAGACATAAAAGAAATTCACCACATTTGTCTGTAGTAAGGTGAATAATCCCAAAAATCCTGAGAGACACCACACCACGCTCATGACCACCATGATGCCTTTAATACGGCCATCAATTTTGCCCAATATTCGTGCCAGCGCACCGTTACTATCGATACGTGAGGCTCGGCGGTGCAATTTTTGAATGGGTTTGCCATCCTCACCTTGTAGTTTTTCCGTGATAAGTAGCGGGTCAGTGGCAAAGACATGTTGCTGCGTCTCAAGCGTGCGTACCAACTCAGTCAATTGATCTTGGGGTGATAGCATAATGCGATAACATCCATATAAAGGCGTTTATGTAGGAGATAATTCTTGATTATTGTAGCGTATATATGAGGACACGCCTTCGCCAAATGTTAAAAAATGAACATTTATTAAGCATTTTTATCATGGTAAAGACAATAAAAATCAGCCAAAATGAATAATGAACGAAATGATAGTGACAAGGGTGAAAAAACGCTGTTAAAGGGAATCCAAAAAAGGAATCATCATGAATAACAGAACATATCTAATCGTTGGTGGTACAGGCGGCATTGGTAGAGCGATGATTGAGCAATTAGTAAATGGCACTGCCAGTGACAATAAGGATGAGAATGCGAATACTGATAATGGTGGAAAACAAGGTATCCATGTCTTTGCGACTTATCATCGCAATGTACCTGATTTTGAGGCTGACAATCTGCATTGGATATCCATGAATATCTGCGAAGAACAAAGTATCGAGCAAGCAGCCGAGGTTATTCAGCAGCAAACCACTCATATTGATTGGATTATCAATTGTGCAGGGTTATTACATACGGCGACGCAGCAGCCAGAAAAAGCGCTGCGTCAGGTTGAGACTGATTTCTTTTTACAAAACATGCAAGTGAATGCCTTAGCCAGCTTACTCATTGCCAAGCATTTTAGACCACTATTAGCCAAAGCTGCGCGTAGTAATGACAAGCCCGCAATCTTTGCAACGATATCCGCGCGCGTTGCAGTATCAGTGACAACCAACTGGGCGGATGGTATAGCTATCGTATGAGTAAAGCGGCACTCAATATGGGCATGAAAAACCTGAGTATTGAATGGAGTCGCTCGCTCAAAGACGTGTGCGTGGTTGTCCTGCAGCCAGGAACGGTAAATACGCAACTATCAGCCCTTTTCAAGGTAATGTGGCCGAAGGTCAGTTGTTCTCGCCAGCCTATAGTGTGGAATGCTTATTAGAAGTGCTTAACCGTATGAAGGCGATGCAATCAGGAAGCTTTGTTGACTGGGCAGGGGAATCCATACCTTGGTAGCTCTAAATGATTGAAACGTTCACAAAGCCAATTCAAGAGATGAAAATAGGGCGTGTCGTCAATATGAGGACACGCTCTATTTTATTTATAAGATAAGGGTTGTTTTTAGATAGGCAAATGCTTAATTCGCCATAAACAAGTCCATAAACTCATGTACAGGTGTGTGCTCTAAGCGGGTTTGATCGCTACAAAGCGCAAAAATATCCTGACAGCGACTGTCGATAAATCGCGTCGCCAAACTGGCACGAAACTTGGCTTCTAATACAGGAATACCTTCTTTGCGGCGGCGCTTATGTCCGATAGGGTATTCGACAACAACCTTGTCGGTACTGCTACCGTCTTTAAAAAATATCTGAATAGCATTGGCAATCGAGCGCTTGCTTGGGTCATGGTAATCTTTTGAATAACCCGCATCTTCTTCTACGATCATTTTGCGGCGTAGACCATCAATTAACACATGGTGCTGTGCATGATAATCGTCTTCATAATTTTCTGCCATTAAATCGCCAGTGAGCAGAGGCACCGCTACCATATATTGCAAACAATGATCGCGATCAGCAGGGTTGGCCAATGTGCCTTCTTTAGAGATAATTCTAATCGCAGATTCATGAGTGGTCAGGACAATTTTTTCAATATCGTCGATTCTGTCATCAATGCGTGGATGTAAGATAACAGCAGCCTCACAAGCAGTCTGCGCATGAAACTCGGCAGGAAAGCTTAACTTAAATAAAATATTTTCCATCACGTAACTGCCAAACTCACGCTGGAAAGTAAAACGGCGCTCGTTTGCAGGTTTAAGGCTAAGTCTTTATTGGTATGGCTAAACAATACATCATAAAACCCCCACTGCGGTGCAGAGAGTGCCCCAGGGATACCCATTTCACCGCGACGGGTAATATCAACCAAGCGTACCGCACGACTGGTAGCGTCGCCTGCCGCCCAAGATTTACGGCTACCGGCATTGGGTGCATGACGATAAGTACGTAGCGCTTGACCATCGACGATTGCTTGGGATATTGCCGCCATAATACGCTCACGCGGCAATTTATAGAGCTTGGCGACCACAGCGGTAGAGGCCAATTTAACTAAAAACACATGGTCAAGACCCACACGGTTGAATGAGTTTTCGAGTGCAATTACCCCCTGAATCTCATGCGCCATAATCATAGCCTCAAGCACCTCACGCATGGTTAATGCTGATGATTGCGACTGACATTTTGTTGGCTGATATAATCGGCGACTGCTAGGATACCGCCTAAATTGTCCGAAGGGTGCCCCCATTCAGCAGCCAGCCACGTGTCATTATAATCGAGCCAGCGCACCATACAGCCGATATCAAAGGCGGCCTTGATAGGATCTAGTCTGTGGGCTGTACCCGGAACGCGCGCGCCATTAGGTGTGAGCTGATCGGCACAATCTGGTCCCAAATGCTTGGTGCATTCAGGGAAACGTAGCGCAAGCAGACCACAGCCAAGCGTATCCATCAAGCAATGACGCGCAGTATTCCAAGCATCTGCGCTATTGGGGGAGTCGTTATCTATCGAATAATTAAGCACATAATCAGCAATCTTTTGAATCTCAATGTCATATTCTGGACGGACATTGCTTTCTACCGTTGCATCATTTTTATTTGAATGTGTTGTATCTGAATTATCATTTGACATGGTTGTCTCCTCTTCCTTGAGTGTGCTACTTCCTTGACCCATTATCTCGGTCATCTTTTTAAATTAGCCATCATTTAAAAGTAGCATACTCAATATGAAACAACCAAACTGAATTATGTTAAAAATTAAAACCTTGCGGCACGCTTAAATCATCAAATATAGCAGACCTAACACAAATAAAGCCGCCATGATAAACAGCAGAAAACTTAATACTTTGTTCGTTGTGGAGGCAGACTCAGTACGATCTTTTTGTACTTTGTTTTTCTTGGCAACGTATAGAACCATTTTTACATGCTCTATGTTGTCTTCGAGATAATGATCGCCTTCAGGGACAAACCCCAAGGACTCATAGAAGCTGAGTAAGTAGGCTTGTGCAGAGAGTATAATCGGGCGCTTTTTACCGTATTTTTTACGGCAGTGCGCAATGGCATGAATCATCATCTGCCGTGCTATACCGTCACCTCTGTGCTCTGATAAGACCAGCACTCTACCGATGGCAGGCATAGCAGTATGATTGGTCTTAATCGTAGGGTCAGCGACCGATAGATTGGATTTTAATTTATTAAATTCAGGCGGAATGATACGGCAGTAGCCTACCAACGCCTCGTTTTGATGCGCGATAAGATGGAGGCAATCAAAGTCCACCTCATCCATATCTTGATAGGCGCAGTTTTGCTCAACCACAAACACTTGTGATCGGGCTTTTAAAATATGATAGAGATCAACTGAGGTCAGCTCATCAAAGGTTTTGATAGAAAATTCACAAGTCATAGTGGGCTAGCTTCTGGAAATAGGCAGTAAAAGATTGGCATTATAACGATTTAGGCACACATTGACCATTCCTAACCATTTAGAGTCTGGCTGATTTTATCCAAATTTAAGCTATCCGACATGGCATTGAATATCTCAAAATATTTGCCGTGTTTCTCATATAGCGCTTCATGCGTACCGGTTTCAACCACGCGACCATCTTCTATCACGACCAAGTCATCCGCATCGATAATTTGGGCAATATTATGCGAGACCATGATCACGGTACGATCTTTTTTGATGAGATCTAGGCTCTTCTTCACTTGTTGGCTGGCGATGGCATCGAGGCTAGCGGTTGGCTCATCCAAAAACACAATAGGCGGATCTTTTAAAAACATCCGTGCCAGCGCGATACGTTGCTGTTGACCACCAGACAATGACTTTGCTGTACTCTCATAGCCTTCTGCTAAATTAATAATTTGCTCATGAATCGAGGCTTTTTTAGCAGCGACGATAATATCTTCATCAGTGGCATTCATATCGCCATAACGAATATTTTCGCTAATCGTACCTGAAAAAATATGATTACTTTGTAGTACCAAGCCAATATTTTGACGCAATTCATGGGTATCGCAGTCGGCCAAATCATACCCATCTAAACATATTTTGCCAGCATCTGGCGCGTAAAACTTGACCAATAGATTAATAACGGTGCTCTTGCCAGCGCCGCTTAAGCCCACCAGCGCAGTAATGCGATTGGGTTTAATAGTAAAGCTGACATCTTTTAGCGCTTGCGTGCCATTCGGATATGTGAAATCGACGTTTTTCAGCTCAATATGACCTTTTAAATTTTTACTACTTCTGCCCGTGATATCTTCAACTTGGCTTTCATCTTCTAATATATCAAAGAAACCTTCGGCATAAGTCAGGGCGTTATTAATCTGATCATAGATACGATGCAATTGGCGGATAGGGGCGGCGACGTTTTGGAATAGCATGACATGGAATAAAATCATACCGATGGTCATCTGGCCTTTTAATACAAAGTAGGATGTCAGCAGAATGATTACCACCACGCCAATCTGCTCAATAAAGGTCTTTATCGCATCATAAATAAAACCAATACTGCGAATACGCAACTGATTGTCAGTCATGTCTTTTTGAATGGTTAAGTGCTTTTCCGCTTCTATCGACTCACGAACAAAGGATTTCACCACGCTGATGGAGTTGATCAAGGAGATAACCAAGCCACTTTTGGCTTCTCGATAGCCGCGCATCTGCCGACGGAATCCTTGTAGACGCCGTGCTTGTTTTTGGCTGATGAAAAAGTAAATAGGAATGATAATAAGACCGACCAAGCCTATCCAAAAATTGGTCGAAAACATAATGATGAGTGAGACGATCGCACTGGCAAACAGTGGCAGCATATCAATAAAGAAGTTTTGCACCAAACTGGTTAAGCTGCTGACGCCATAGTCGATACGGGTTTGCAACTTGCCGCTGTCGTTTTCGCTACTGGTATAAAATGCCATCCGATAGGTGAGGATGCGCTCAATGATTTTTTGCGATAAATCACGTGATAGATTGATACGAATCTTTTCGCCAAAGAAGCGTTGCCCAAACGAGATAAATATCGACAGTATCTCTTTGGTTAAGAGTACCGCACTGATAATGGTCAGCATGCGCACGCCAGCTTCCCAAGGTTCAGCGAGGATAGCGATTTCGGTCAAGGTATCAACGGCATAGCGCAGCACAAAGGCGTTAACCTGCGCGGTAAAAGAGCCCAGCACGGTTAATATCAATGTGGCAATAATTAAAACTTTATATGGCGCGGCAAAAACGGCAAGCTTTTTGAGGATATCCCACAACAACGCTCGCCGCTCAGTTTTTTTGAGCGGTGTTTTTTTGTCTAATTGCATACGGCGTGGCTGGGGAGATATTGGCATATATTTTTTATGAATATTAGTAATTAGCCTTCATTATGTACTACTTTATTAGCGATTCCAAAAGGGATATGAACTGAAGGTAAAATACTAGCAGATTTTAAATGTAGCTTTTGATCATCAAAGAATATATGTGGCTTTAGTACCTCAAGTACCTTAGATTTATCAACTCCTCCCATAAAAAAAGCTTCATTGGCGAGAATATCCCACGCACGCATGGTATTAATTGCACGCTTATGTGAAGGTGCGTTTCTTGCTGTGACAATAGAAACCCTCAAAACTGGTTCATAATTAGGGTTTTTGAGCTTATAAGCATTTTCAAGTTTTTGAATATGAGAAATACGATCAATAAAATTCTTTAAAGGTCCTGGATTATGAGCGACATCTACCTTAGTAGACTCATGGGTGTGAAATTCATCAAGGTTTTTATTTTCTTTATAAATACTTTCAGACTCATCATCAATAATCACACCATCAAAATCGAACGCTATTCTTAATTGTCTATCATCAAGATCATCAGATATGTCACCGTGTAAAATTTGTCCTGCTGAATAACCAGCATCTATCGCTTGTTTAACATCACTTTCATTGGCAGACAAGAACAGTTCTATATCAAAAGCTGGAATATATTTATAAGCTGATTGACCTTGTAAAAAAACAGCTCGAGTAATAGATAACTTATGATATTCAATAGAGTTCATAACTCGCAAACCAGTATCTGGATCATTGCGAGATAATAGTATGACTTCCACTATAGGCTCATCGGATATTTGATTAAGTTTTAATAACCTTCTAATAAATGGATATGCAACACCCGTGGTAAGAGGGATATCTTGTTTTTCACGTTGATATTTTCTGTATTCTTGCTCACCTTGTTCTCTAAATATCTCATCTGACTCATGTAAATCAAATAAAGCGCTAGATGATAATCCGATTACTAATCTATTCGTTAAGTCGTAAGCCATTAAAACATCCTTAATTAAAAACTGTCATTTGGCACAAAAACTTCACCCACCATAATACGCCTTGCTGAGCGGCTCATCGAGACTTTTTTGGCTTGCCAGCGACCATCGACTTGCTCGGTTTTTCCGCCTACTAATAACGTGCCAGAGGGATGACCAAAACGTACTTCACTAAGTTGCTTTTTCGATTGACCGCCACCTGCCGCTTCATTGACCAATGTACCTTGTGTAGTTGCCGCTGCGGCAATCGCAACCGCTGCCGTGCCCATCATGGCATGATGTAGTTGCCCCATGCTCATCGCCCGTACGACAAGATCAATCTCATTCGCCTCAACGGCTTTGCCACTTGATGCGCTGTAACTTTGTGCAGCGCCAACCCATGCAATCTTGGGTATATGCTGACTGCTTTGCGCTTCACTGACGTCTTTAAACAGCCCCATCGCAACGCCGCCTTTGGCACGGATTTTTTCAAGCTTAGCCAAGGTTTCGCTATCGCTATTGATATCGCCTTGCAACTCAGTACCCGTAAAGCCTAAATCTTCTGCTCTCATAAAGATGGTTGGGATACCAGCACTAATAAAAGTTGCTTTAACACTATCGCTAGCCAAGCCACAGCCAGATACATCAAAGTCATCGATTAGATTATTTGTCGGGAACATGTCGCTTGATGAATCAACGGGATCAATAAATTCAATTTTAACTTCAGCAGCAGGGAAGGTGACACCATCTAACTCAAAATCGCCGGTTTCTTGCACTTGTACTTTGCCTTGTGCGTCCATGTAAACAGGCACATGAGCAATAATGGTTTTGCTGATATTCTCTTGCCAAATACGTACTTCGCAAATACCGCTGTCCGCGTTTTTATCGATGCTGTTAGCAATCTTCTGCGCTGCGACCAGACCCATATTAATGGCACAGGCACCGACTGCTGCGGTCAAATTGCCACAGTTACCCGCCCAATCAATCATTGGTTTGGCGATATTGACCTGTCCAAACAAGTAGTTCACATCGTGGTCTGATCTAGAAGACTCAGATAAGATGACTGTTTTTGAGGTGCTAGAGCTACCATTGCCTAAGCCATCGATTTGCTTACCATAAGGATCAGGCTACCGATAACCCGCAATAGGAAATTATCACGCGCAGCCCCTGCAACTTGGCAACGCTCAGGTAAATCAGACAGTTTAAAAAATGTGCCTTTTGAGGTGCCGCCACGCATATAGGTGGCTGGGACAGATAGTTGTGGAGCGAAAGCAGGGTTTGGTCGGGTCATTTTTTTATTCCTATTATTTTAGTACGATATATTCATCACCGTTTTGAATGACCATTGTTAATGATTCAATAGATTGCGGCGACAACATATTTAAAGACTCACTGGTTTCTTCAGAGCTTTGTGCAGCTGCTTGTTGCAGCCAATAACGTGCTCTTTCTTCATTTTTTTGAACACCCCATCCGTTTAAATAGGCTGCTGCTAAAAAGTTCTGTGCCTGCAGATCGCCTTCTTTTGAGGCAATAGACAAAAGCTTAGCAGCTTTAGTCAAATCTTGCTTGGTACCCCATCCTTTTATATACATAAGGGCTAAAGTTGTCACGGCATGAATAAATCCACTTTCAGCGGACAAACTGTACCAGTAACACGCTGCTACTAAGTCTTGACCGACACCATCACCAGTATGAAATTTAAGCGCCAAGAGATACTGCGAAACTGGGTCGTCTTCATCAATGCCAGGTCTCAAATCGGACTTAGCCATTTCAAGTTATTCCCGTCGAATTTGTATAATACTATCAACGGACTCTTGTATATCGCGGCCGGTACGCACATTAGAAACCCAACAACCAATAATAATAGCAATAACGACAATGGAAATAGAGACGTCTACCATTGATAAATCAGTGAGACTACTACAACCGCTAAGATTCAATACAGAAATCAAAATAATAAAAATTCTATTGATGTTTTTCATGCCACTTCTTATGATAAAAAATGACAATTATACTAAATAGAAAAACAAATGTTTATTTTTTAATAAAATTCATTTAAATAAAGTACTATAAGCAATGTATTTAATGGATAGAAGCCTAATAAGACTAAGGAGTATCAGAATCTATTGTGAGACTACTAAAAAAGCCAATGCCATATAAATATAACATTGGCTTTTGTCACGTGTACGGCAGCTATCGTTGTTGTTTATTCGTTTCTATTAAACGATATCTAGCGTGCCATCGATAAACTCTTTGGCAAAGCGCTGTAGCATACCGCCAGCGTTATACATTTTAACTTCATCAGCGGTATCTAAGCGGCATTTCACTGAGGCTTTATCGACAGTACCATCTGTGCGGTTAATGACCAATGTCATCTCACCACCAGCCGACACTTCGCCTTCGATATCAAATACTTCGCTGCCATCGATATTAAGCGTATTGCGCGTGACACCTTCTTTAAATTGCAAAGGTAGTGCGCCCATACCGACCAAGTTTTGACGGTGGATACGCTCAAAATCTTCTGCGACGACGACTTCTACACCAGCTAAACGGACGCCTTTAGCAGCCCAGTCACGGCTTGATCCTTGACCATAGCCATCACCTGCGATGATGATAAGCGGTTGCTCGCGGTTCATATAGGTTTCAATGGCTTCCCACATACGCATGACTTTACCTTCAGGCTCTACTCTAGCCAGTGAACCTTGGATCACCTCACCTTTCTCGTCACGTACCATCTCATTCAATAGCTTAGGATTGGCAAAGGTCGCACGCTGCGCGGTTAAGTGATCGCCGCGATGGGTTGCATACGAGTTGTAGTCCTCGGCAGGTAAGCCATAGTATCAAGATACTCGCCAGCCGCCGAATCGCCCAAAATCGCATTAGACGGTGATAAATGGTCAGTAGTGATATTATCACCAAGCACCGCTAACGGACGCATGCCTTTTAGCTTATTCATCGCTGCCATTTTGCCTTCCCAATACGGCGGACGGCGGATATAAGTCGTCTGTTCACGCCAGTTATAGAGCGGACTTAATGCTTTGCCGGTGTCTTTTTTGGCTTCGTCAAACATCGGAATATAAACAGCGTTAAATTGCTCAGGTTTTACCGCTTTAGCCACGACGGCATCAACTTCATCATCATCGAACCAGATGTCTTTTAGATAAACGTCATTGCCGTCTTGGTCTTTGCCCAATGAGTCTTTTTCGATATCAAAACGGATATTACCGGCAATAGCATAGGCAATCACCAATGGTGGTGATGCTAAAAATGCTTGCTTGGCATACGGATGGATACGACCATCAAAGTTACGGTTACCAGACAGTACAGCTGTGGTGAACAGATCATTATCGATAATTTCTTTTTCGATATCTGGGTCAAGTGCGCCGCTCATACCATTACAAGTGGTACAAGCAAAGCCAACCACGTCAAAGCCAATTTCTTGTAGCTCAGGCATCAGTCCTGCTTCTTCTAAGTACATTTTTACCGTTTTTGAGCCTGGTGCTAATGATGATTTCACCCAAGGTTTCCGTAACAAGCCTTTAGCATTGGCGTTACGGGCGACAAGGCCTGCTGCCACCATGTTGCGTGGGTTTGAGGTGTTGGTACAGCTGGTAATAGCCGCGATAATCACCGCACCATCTGGCATTAGACCATCTTTGGGTTCTGGTAGTTTTTCATCAGCACCGTGGGCGATACCTTTGGCGACCAAATCAGTGGTCGATACACGTGCATGCGGGCGTGAAGGGCCCGCCATGTTACGGACAACAGCGGACAAGTCAAACTCAAGTACACGGTCATAAACCGCATTTTCCATACCATCAGCCCATAGACCGGTCTGCTTAGCATACTGCTCAACCAATTTTATTTGAGCTTCACTACGACCAGTTAGGCGTAAATAGTCGATGGTTTGTTCATCGATATAGAACATCGCCGCGGTTGCGCCATATTCTGGCGTCATGTTTGAGATAGAAGCACGGTCACCGACACTCAGCTGACGTGCACCTTCACCAAAGAACTCGATATAGGTAGAGACTACGCCAGCATCACGTAAGAACTCGGTCATAGCGAGTACTAAATCGGTGCCAGTAATGCCTTTTTGCAGTTTGCCCGTTAGCTTAACGCCGACGTAATCAGGCAGGCGCATATATGATGGATTGCCCAACATCACGCTTTCAGCTTCAAGCCCGCCAACACCGATTGAGATGACACCTAAAGCATCAACCATTGGTGTATGACTGTCAGTACCGACTAAGGTATCAGCAAAAGCGACTTGTTCCCCGGCTTTGTTTTGTACCACTTGTACCACAGGTGACATTTTTTCTAGGTTAATTTGGTGCATGATGCCGTTACCAGGTGGTACAACGTTGACGTTATCAAAGGCATACTGACACCAGTTGATAAAGTGAAAACGGTCATCATTACGGCGTTCTTCGATAGCACGGTTTTTCTCAAATGCATTTTCTTCAAAGCCTGCATGCTCAACGGCTAGTGAATGGTCGACAATTAATTGCGTTGGTACAATTGGATTTACTTTTGATGGGTCACCGCCTTGCTCAGCGATGGCATCACGTAGACCTGCCAAATCAACAAACGCCGTCTGACCCAAAATATCATGACAAACCACGCGGGCAGGGTACCAAGGAAAATCTAAATCTTGTTTGCCTTCTATATGCTGTTTAAGCGCCGCGGTTAAGTCTTCTGGCGGGCAACGGCGTACCAAGTTTTCACACAATACTTTTGAGCAGAACGGCAGTTTGTCATAGGCACCCGCTTCAATGCTTTCAATCGCTTCGCGGGTATCAAAGTAATACAAATCTGTATCAGGTAATGGCTTTTTGAATTGTTCATTCATCGGTTGTACGAGGGCGTTGTCCATAAGTCACCTTTGGCGGTTGGCTGGTTTAAATTTAAAAAAGAGTCATTCTTTTAGCAAAATCGTCAGTGGTATTAGAAATCGGCTTTGCTAAAAAAATATGCTTAAACAGAAAGTGAGATTATTAAGAAAAAGTTTAACTGCTAAATGGTGAATATATCTAGCAGTTAAACTGGTTATCTCGCATAAGCACTTATCCGAGATAGTAAATATATATGGATTAACGCGCGCTCATCTCTGGTACTGGGCGTAGCTCTTCACCGGTATATTCCGCACTTGGGCGAATGATACGGTTATTAGCACGTTGCTCAAATACGTGTGCTGCCCAACCTGTTAGACGTGAGCAAACAAAGATTGGTGTGAACAGCTTGGTTGGGATACCCATGAAGTGATAAGCAGAGGCATGGAAAAAGTCAGCATTACAGAACAGTTTTTTCTCACGCCACATCACTTCTTCACAGCGTACTGATACTGGGTATAGCACTTCATCACCAACATCTGCTGCCAGTTTTTCAGCCCAGCCTTTAATCACAACATTACGTGGATCTGATTCGCTATAGATAGCATGACCAAAGCCCATGATTTTATCTTTACGCGCCAGCATACCCATCATTTCTTCTTCGGCTTCATCAGGTGAACTAAAGCCTTCAATCATATCCATCGCCGCCTCATTAGCGCCACCATGCAGAGGACCGCGTAGTGAACCGATTGCGCCAGTGATACAAGAATGGATATCAGATAGCGTAGAAGCACATACACGTGCGGTAAAGGTCGAGGCGTTGAACTCATGCTCTGCGTACAAGATAAGAGACACGTTCATCACTTTTGTGTGTAGCTCGTTTGGTTTCTCACCCTTTAATAGATTCAAGAAGTGACCACCAATGGTCGCATCATCGGTTTCAGTTTCGATACGCACGTTGTCATGCGTGAAGCGATACCAGTAGTTGATAATAGAAGGAAATACAGCAAGCATACGATCTGCTTGGTCGTTTTCTTCCTCAAAACTCATTTCGGTTTCTAAGTTACCCAGCATAGAGCAACCGGTACGTAATACATCCATTGGATGCGACTCGGCAGGGATACGTTCAAGCACGTCTTTTAATGACTGCGGTAGACCACGTAAGCTTTTGAGCTTGGCTTGGTAAGCGTCAAGCTCAGTTTGGTTTGGCAAGTTGCATAAAGCAGCAAGTAGGCCACTTCTTCAAAGATGCATTTGTCTGCCAGCTCTGACACGTCATAACCGCGATACGTCAGACCAGAGCCTGATTTTCCGACGGTAGATAGAGCGGTCTTGCCAGCGACTTGTCCACGTAGACCTGCGCCTGACAATACTTTTGTTGATGGGCTTTGTGCTGCCATGATGAAATTCCTTTTGTGGGTAGCTTTTTGGGTGAAAAACGGTGTTTCTAAGTTTCTAATAATAAATTTGTCAGTTAATGACTGATGATAGCGCCAGTTGAGCGTTACGCAGGCTGTTCAAGCTGTGGACCATCTAAATCGACATTACAACGCTCAAACTCCGCTTCGATAGGGCCGTTTAAGACTTCCATTGCGCTGCCTTCGCCTTCTGCATTGTTGATCTTCATGTACTTGACACCCAGTGGTGATTCCATGAATGTCTGAATCTCAGTCATCTCTTCTGGAGTAGGGTCAGCCATTGGCGTTGCAATCTCTTCACCATTCATGACGCGCAGTTGCTCATTACCAAACGTAATCAGCTTTTTCCCTACTTCTGACGTATAAAAGTCATCCAACTCTTGTAACTCTGCATCGGTAAACTGACTCTTATAGAAGCTATCGACTTCGGCTTTACCCAAGTCTTTGTCGCGTGATTCGAGACAGCTGACTTGCTCTGCACTGAGCGCACCACTATTGATAACTGGTGCGAACAATAGACTGTCGACGGTATCTAGCGTAATCGTCGTCATGACCAAATCATCTTGAGTGGCAGGTGCGGTAGCCTCTTTGGTAGTATCAACTTCAGCAGTGCTTGCACCATTGGTCGTATCATCAGCGGTTTCTGGTGTTTTATCACAGCCCGTCATGAATAATAGCGCCGCAAGCGTGCTGCTCAGTAGTGACGTTTTAAGAGCAGTATTAGCAGTAAAAAATGGCATAAATGACCTAAAAGTAAATGAAGACGGATTTCGAAAAGATAACACACTCAAAGGTGAGCTATCTTTTCAGTGTTGCCAATAACTAACTCTTAACTACTTATTAGCAAATAATTTGTCTAGTGTCTGCTCAAACTCATGATAATTTAAGAAATCATACAGCTCCATGCGGGTTTGCATGGTATCAACAACTTTTTCTTGTGTGCCATCAGTTAATAGATGCTGATAAACGTTTAATGCCGCTTTGTTCATCGCACGGAATGCTGATAGTGGGTACAACACCATCTCGACACCCACGCTATATAGTTGATCAGTGGTGTAAAGGTCGGTCTGACCAAACTCTGTCATGTTGGCGAGTACTGGAATATCTAGTACGTCAGTGAACTTACGATACATTTCGATATCCGTTAAGGCTTCAGCAAAAATCATGTCTGCGCCTGCTTCTTGGAAGGCAACAGCGCGCTCTACAGCAGCATCAAGCCCTTCGACCGATAGCGCATCCGTACGTGCCATGACCACAAAATCAGGGTCAGTTTTGGCATCCAATGCCGCTTTTAAGCGATCAACCATTTCTGAGATACTGACGATTTCTTTATTTGGGCGATGACCACAGCGCTTTTGAGCGACTTGATCTTCGATATGTACGGCTGCCACGCCCGCTTTTTCCATTTTTCTGATGGTTTGTGCAATGTTAAACGCGCCACCAAAACCAGTATCGATATCTACTAATAACGGCGTATCAACTGCGTCAGTGATACGTCGTGCATCTTCTAGTACATTATCAAGGCTAGTCATACCCAAATCAGGAAGACCAAATGAGGCATTTGCCACACCAGCACCGGAGAGATACAACGCTTGATGGCCGACTTGGGTCGCCATCATTGCAGTATAGGCATTGATAGCACCTGCAATTTGTAGTGGCTGGTTATTATCGTTTTTTTGGGTCAAAGCACTGCGAAAGCGTGCGCCTGCTGAAGGTGAAGTCATGTGAGTGTCCTTGCATAGAGAGATAGTATTATCGTTATTGTGTTCGATTATACTCAATAATCAGTAAGTGAAAAGCATTGTTTGAGCATATCTATTTAAATAATTTAAACAACTAGTTTATTAAAATTAATATTATTCACTATGTAAATAGCATTATCTATAAAGTAATGGTTTGCTTAAACTATTATTCATATTGCTGAATTTGCAAAGACACGTATAGCCCATTATTTACATTTATTTACAATAGCGGTTGCGCTTATTTTTATCGATTCATGGTTTTAGCTTACCAAAAAGCCCTAATAGCTAAGCTAAAAGGGCTTTTATGATATAAATAGATATTTTTAAAACCGATACCTAGCCAAATAGTCCAGCAAGATTGGCTAAAAATAACAGCGCAAAACCCGTTAAGAAGATGAGTCCCGCGATAGAGAGTGCATTCATGCCAAAAGACAGTTTTTTATGGTTTTTAACCAGTGAGTAATTTAACCAGCCAAAGATAGGCGCTGAGACAAACGCCGATATCATGGCAAACTTAAGCATAGTCCCTAATTGTCCAGTAAAGAAAGTGATAATCATCAACCCACCACCGATAGCATAGGTCGTCCAAAAAGCGATTTGCTTTTTGTTGATTTCGCTTTCACCTTTTATTAGACGCCAGCACTCAGCGTTGGCACGGCCATAACCGTCTGCACAGGTGATCGTCGTGCCAAACATACACATAAAGGCGACGAAAGCGACCAATAGACGTGACCATTCGCCGATGGTTGCGGTATACATGTTAATCAACTGATTGATATAAGCGCCACCGACCAGCTCAATTTCTTGTCCTGAGCCATACTGTACAAACACACCTAATGACAAGAAAAATAAGGCTAAAATTGCTGAGACGGCATAACCGACGTTAAAATCTAACAAACCTTGGCGATGGGTGGTGTGATCGGCTTTGACTTTGGCAGATGTCCACATCGAGGTAATGGCGGCAAACTCAAGCGGTGCTGGCATCCAGCCCATGAGTGCCACAATAAAACCTAAAGTTGCTAAATTCCAAGGAGAGGCCGCGACAAAGTCAGCAGCCATAACCGTTGGCTTGCCAGCAGCAATGATGACAGCAGCGACGGTCGCAGTCGTCAAGGCAATCATAATCCATTTGGTCACACCATCAAGCAGCTTATAGTGACCTGCAATTAAAAAGAACCAAGAAACCGCCACGATGATTAGAGACAGTGCCATCGTCGATAGCCCAAGAGAAGCGGGTAGCATAAAACCTAAGATAACCGCTGCTATTAATGAGACCGCGCCCGTACTAATGACGGCTGATAGGATAGAGAGTATAAAATATACCCACAGATATACTTTTGAGCGTTTGGCATAGCCTGCAATCAAACTCTCGCCAGTGTCATAGACGTAGTCGGTTGCAAAGCGAAAAAATGGATACTTAAAAACGTTGGCTAAAATAATCATAATGGCCAGTTGCCAGCCATATATAGCGCCAGCCTGCGTCGATGAAATCAAATGCGAGCCACCGATAGCAGCGGTTGCCATCAAAATACCGGGACCAAAAATGCGCCAGCTAAAGCCTTCTTGTGGCGATGTCGCGGTATCGTCAGTGGCATTTGGGTTGGTGCGTGGATTATTGAGTGGTTGTGTGGTCATGAATACCTCTAAATGGTTAAAACGGCAAATTATCACTTACCTGTGTCAGCTTGCCAATGATCATGAGAGAAGCGCTTTATAAACTGCTTAAATATAAAACGATTCATCTTGTATCGACTTTAGCACACCGAAGCCAGTCAGGAGAATGATTATTCTAGTTATTATTACTATTTGTTTGCATTGCCATTCTTTTTAGTTAGCATAATCAGTTGATAATATCAAGTATTAAGGCTGATTATTTTTTAGCGGTTCTTTATAACACAATATCCATCCAATATCTGATAATTTAAGGCTGTGACACAAATTTTTGCTGCCGATAAGTGATGCCGCGCTGCTCATATACCTGATAGGTGGCGCGCAGCAAATCAGAAATGCTGGGATGAACGAAATCTTTGAGTGTATGCAGATAAATAGGGGAGGTGACGTTTTCGTGTACTAAACGTTGATAACTGATTTGGTCGGTACGCACAGTCTTTAGGCTAGCAGGCACAAGGGTAATGCCTTCGCCAGCCGCCACCAAGCCTAGCGCTACTTGCAAGTCACTCACCGTCGTAGTCATAAAAGGCGAAATACCGTATTGTGCGAATAAGTGTAGCAACGGCTCCGTAATAGGCGCGCTAAGTGTGGATTGCTCAGCGCTTGTGCGTCTGGATTTTGTATTACTATCCAGCTTTGCACTGGTTGATCTTACGCTAGTCGCTATCGGTAAATGGGTTTGATGGTAGAGAATCAGTCGATTGTTTGCTAAGTCTATCAATCGCTGCTCCTTTACATGCGCCAAAGGATGGGCTTTTGGTAAGGCGACGACATAACGTTCATGACGCAGTAGTATTTGTTGAATCCATGGATCTTGATGCGGGAAACGCCCAAATCCGATGTCTATCTCACCAGATTTGAGCGCCTCTATCTGTTGATATGAGCTGATGTCTTTGAGATTGACTTCGATATCGGGGTTGGATTGCTTCAGCATGGCAATAATTTCAGGAAGCAATCCATAAAGCACGGATGGGACAAAGCCAATATTTAGCATGCTGCTGGGCGTCGATAGCCGCTGCGTCATACTGGTGACGGTATCAATTTCTGTCAATATGGCGCTGATTTTGTCGTAAAAGAATGTACCCGCTTCGGTCAGATGTAGCGGTCTATGGTAGCGATCGACCAATTCCACACCCATATCCGTTTCAAGCTGTTTAAGCAGACGACTCAAGCTTGGTTGTGACAATCCAGTTTTAGTCGCTGCGGCACTAAAGCTCCGTGAATTTGCGATAGCAATAAAAGCGTTGAGCTGTTTTAAATCCATATCTTTGTGCTCACTTGTTTATGATGTCACCGTTGCTTGTGGCTTATTTTTTTTGGCTATTTTGATTATTTTATCCGAATAAGAGCAGTAAGCGACAAATTATGCTTGAAGCGAACGAGGCGAGCTACTATATTGTTTGTTAACGTTAGTGTTACACTTTAGCAAACAATAAAAACTTTATTCTTAATTCTAGCCGTTATCTACTTTTTCGCGGTAAAAACTGGTTTGGTATTACTTCATGAGCGACAAAAAAAATAGCCCTAATGCGCAGTTAGAGGCAAATTTAGCCAAAATTGCTAATACTAAGCCACGTAAGCGTATGCGTAAAGATAATATCTACGAGCGTTTCATCACGCGTGTCGAAAATGTTGATAGTAATGAGGATAACCCTACTTTCAAAGAAAATGCATTAAAACCACTAAAGAATACCGATCATCTTTCATCGTATGAGCCATTAAGCGCCACAGAGCTAGAATTATTTGCTAATTTAGAGCAAGAAAGCGTGAGCACAGGTATTCATGTGGATTTTTCTGATTACGATAAAGACGAGGGTTTTTCGACAAATCATGCACCGATAGCTAATACTGACAACTCTTTAGATTCTGATGCAAATAACGATAAATCTTCTTTATATATCGCTGACAGCGCAAATGCTGATGATTTAAAACGTCAAGATTCAGAAAGATTAGCAGCGGAAAAAGTTAGAAACGAACAACTATCTAATAATAACGACGCTGTAAATGACAGTGCCATTGCTAAACAATTAGCGAAATCAAAGGAAAAGCAAGTAAGTAGCAAAAAACCGCTTATTATTGGCATGATCTTTGGCTCATTATTGATTGCTATTATCGTAGCAACACTAATTTTCACCGGCATTCTATCGACCTCAACGAAAACGATTGCACCTGATAGTGCAGAGACGAAAACAACAACGACAGATGCAGCACCAGCTGTTAGCACTGGAAAAACAGTAGTAACCGATGATAACCAACCTTCTGCTGATACAGGTGCGGTAGACAAATCGACAGTGATGTCGCAACCAAATGAATCCCCCACTGAGAATCCAGACACTAATCCTAATGGGGTAGAGACTACTAAAGCGCCATCGACCATGCCAGCAGCTGAGGCAGCCATCACTTATGATGACTTTAGAGAAGAATCTCAAAGTACCTTGTATCGTGAGACCAATGATTAGGGTCTGCTGCACATTCATAATTTCAACTAGTCATTTAATCTAAGGTATATTCTCAATTCAAATGGACTGAATTTTGCCAAGCAGCGTTAAACATCTGCTTAACACATCGAGATAACCTGTGCTATTTTGCTTATTAGACTGCAATTCATCTCATTTTTATTACCATTTTTCAAATTGCTCATCAGCAACTAGCCATACAATAATAGTGCTTTCAAGCCGCTTATCAGTCAATTCTATCGCTCATACCAAAAATCATTGCAACATACCTGAGAGCCCGTATCCTGATATCAAGGATACGGTGATAGGCCGTTCATAACATGGATTGACTCGGTATTGGATTATGACTATCTCAGACAATAAAAATGATATCAATAAAAGTGTTGGCTTACCCAGTAACTCTAATAACGAGCCACTATTAGCAACCGACACAGCAAAGCTAGCAAAAGGCAGTTTGCTGTGTCATGTAAAATGGTTTGCCATAGTGGGCGTCTTGTTGTTAACGACTATATTCGTGTCGGCTCGTTTTTTTTCAACAATCCCTCAAACATCCATGGTAAGTGTTCATGTACCTGTTACGGTAGCTACTCATCAAATCAACGAGACGGCAGCAGATAGCTCACCGCTAGTAGAAGTTAAAAACAATCATATTAAGGCTAATGTTGAAGCTAAGTATGCTCAAGCCGAGACTGCTATTAGTTATGGTGATTTTAGACAGGAAGCACAGAATATCTTATATCGTGAGCCAGAAGCGTCTGTCTCACATATAAACCTAAGTACAGCTAGCATTGAGCCTGCCATTAGTCATGAAGATTTTAGAATAGAAGCAAAAAACATCTTATACCGTGAGGAAAAATAATCAAGTTTATAGGCTAACAGTCGTTATGGTTAATGCTAATTGATACTAGACTTAACCATATCTCTAATTTTAATGACACCTAATATTTGCTGACCATCTGCAACCAGCAGTAGCGTACTACCACGGCGAGCCACTTCTGGTAATTGTTGTTCTAAATCCATAGTACATCGACGTCGCCAGCCGCTTCCACCGCCCGGCCAAAGATCGCAATCACCTTAGCTTGAGCATTCGGCTCATGACCGCTACGCCAATCGTTGTCAAAATTAAGCAAGCTAATAAAGCCGCTGAAATAATAGCGCTGACTATATTGCCTTTTGAGAGGACGGCAATATAGTCAGTTCAATCTCATTTGGCGTTCTGGTACGTTTGGCACCCTCTATTCTACCAAGGCCATCATAAATAGATGTCGAATCTTAAGTGACGCTGGAGCAGTATTTTTTGGGAGCAATAAGGGTTTTTAATATTGTAAATAATTATAGAAACAAAAATGATTATCATTTACAATATTGTTCACAAAGTTAGTACACACAGCATTATTAGCTAAATATAACTTTTACCACTCTTTGATCCTCCAATTAAGTGAAGTGAATATGAAACGCCACCATCAAGTTGCTCTATCCTTTCTTACCCTTTGTATCAGCCAGCAACTATATGCACAAAACAATGTCAGTGCTATGGACATCGCTTCAAATACGAGGCTTTCAGAAGACTTAGCTGTCAACGCCGCCTCAAGTGAGTTACCAAACGTGACTTTAGATACCATTACGGTCACTGCTAAAGCAAGGACAGGAACGGCTTTGGCACAAAAAATTAGTGAGATGCCCGCCGTCACACAGGTAATTACCGAAAATGAGCTACAAATGCAGGCGACAGGCAATCGTACTACTGGAGATATATTGGCTCAGCTGATTCCAAGTTTGGGGGCAAGTAGTGGCTCAACCAGTAACTATGGCACGACCATGCATGGCCGTCCCGTGCAGTTTTTGCTGAATGGTGTGCCATTGAGTGGCTCACGCAGCCTTTCACGCGAGCTAAACAGTATCGACCCTGCGCAGCTTGAGCGGGTAGAGGTGCTCTCTGGTGCGACCAGTATTTATGGGGCTGGCGCGGCTGGTGGTCTGATTAATCTCGTCACAAAATCTATGGTGGGTTATGGCTCTATCAGGCAAACCAGAGTCGGCGTCAGTAGCAGTCGTAATTTTGACTCAGATTCCTTGGGTTATCATGTGGGGCAGACATTGGGTTATGGCGGTGAGCGAGTCTATGGTCGCTAGATGTGGATTATGATCGTAAGGGCGGCAAATTCGATAGCACGATAATCGCATCAGTCCAGACGTCAATCAAACTGACCAACAAGATACCGAGTCGCTAAGTATTAATGGTAGCTTGGGTATAGAGCTCACTGACAGCCAACGTCTTGATTTGGCAGTGACTTACTATAATGATGAGCAGGATACTGACTATGGTCCAGATTATGGTAAAAATTTACAAGTATTATTAAAACCGAAAAAATTACCACCATCTTTAAAAGCGATTGATGGTGCCGACGTAGAAAATGAGCCTTATACCACTAAAACATCGGTGAACTTAAATTATAATAATGATGATATTGCAGGCTCAAATTTGAGCGTGACTGGCTACTATCGAGACGAAAAAGGCCGTTTTTATCCTTCTGGGAAAAGTGCAGCAGACCAAGCAGCTGAAGTTTGGGCTACCAATGGTCTTACTGACAAAGACACGCTAGATAAGCTTTTGGGCGCGGCAACATTCGTCACTCAATCAGAAGCAGATATTGAGGTGATGGGTTTGCGTGCCGCTATGCAAACGGATAGTAAAATTGCAGGTAAAAAAACGCTATTTAGCTATGGTGCTGACTTTGAACGCGAAAAAAGTGAGCAAACCTATGAAGGTCAAGACTTAAACACGTTTATTGCTAGTAATGGTTTGAGCGCTCAAACCAACAGACTATCTTACAATGGTGGACCAGATACCACCATCGATAAATGGGGCGCTTTTGTCAATGCGGATATAGATATCACTGATAAATGGCATACCAGTGCTGGCGTGCGCTATCAAAAACTCAAAGCAGAAACGGCTACTTTCACGCCCATTTATGAGCAATTGCTCGAAGAGTATTTTAATGATCCTCTCATCAACGGTGTCAGTAATGCTTATGGCATTGACTATCAGGCCGGTCAAGTGGAAAAGGGCAATACAGACCACGATAAAACCCTATTTAATATCGGTACCAGCTATCAATTAACCCCAAATGACCAAGTATTTGCCAATTTTTCACAAGGCTTTACCACTGCTGACATTCAGCGTGCGCTACGTGATGTACGGGCAGGCTTTGTCGTCAACTCAGACAATGTACAACCTATTGCAATCGACAATTACGAGTTGGGCTGGCAAGGTAAGCATGGCAGTACTGCTGCACGATTGAGCGGTTTTTACAATGAATCAGATAAAACGGTACGCTTTACCAATGACTATACGGTAGAAGTCGTCGATACCGATGAGCGCGTCTACGGCGTAGAAGGCTCGCTCAGCCATGATATTGATGATCAATGGCAAGTGGGTGGCAGTGTCACCTATACTCGTGGCCAGTATGATAAAGAGGGTGATTGGTTGGAGCTGGATGCCGTACGCTTGACACCACTTAAAGGCACCGCATTTGCGCAATACAACTTCGATGAAGGCAGTAATATACGTCTACAAGCATTGGCAATTGGCGGTAATGATAAAGCCTTTAAGGATCAACAAAAAGACCCTGATTCTAGCGCATTGCCAGTCACAGGTTATATGACACTTGATGTATTAGGACAAGTCAAAATGCCGGTAGGTCGAGTAAACTATGGGGTTTACAACTTACTCAATAAGGATTATCTAACGGTCTATCATCAAACAACCTATGGCGACTTAAATCGTTTGCCTGCCTCGGGTACAACTTACGGCTTGAGCTACACTGTGGATTATTAAAAATAATATCAGAAAACCTTTTACGCTAATTATTGAATAGCGTGAAAGGTTTTTACATTTTTTTTTCAAAACCTAAAATACGATTAAAAATCTAATTTATCTATATCTTGATTGATAATAACTATCAGTTATGTTAGTTAACATTCTCCTAGCCGTTATTCGGTATCAACTTTGTCTTTAGGTCTTTAGAAGACCTTTCAGTTAGTACGCTGTCTATGAGTAAGGGAGTAGCAAAATACTGCTTCACTTTTTAATTCCTTTTTTAGTCTGTCTCGATTCGTCATAAATTTTTTATTTACTTCGTGAAGTCGTCGTATTTCTCGCTTTTATTCTATTAATGTCTGAGACTGTGCTGATATGGTATAGTCAGCGAACCATTAAACTGTTAGGTATGATACTCCCTTCGTTGTACTACTTGCATGATCTGCGGTTGCCTATTTTTAATATGACTATTAAAAAAGATTTAATATATGGCTGCGAAAACCTTAAAAAACTATTTGGAAAAAATAGACGCTGGTGAAGCTATTAATCTTAGAGCTTTTCAGAAATTAATAGCGTCTATTTCATCCTTTGATGGATTTGCCGAGTCTGACATACAATCGGTTAAAAAGGGTGCACATACTTACATCCTAAGTTATATAAACCCTGAAAAGTTGGCTTTTTTACACCATTATGCTGAGAGTCAAGGCGAAGATAGAGTCTCAGGAGCAATGCAAAATAATAGCCATGCATTTAAAGTGAATGGCTCACTACTCCTTATCCAAAAATACCAAAACCATCCTGACGTTCTGATATTCAAAGACGACGGTAGAATTCCTAAATATAAAACCAATAAGTCTGCGTTAATATTAGAAAACAGAGAGCTGTTTATTCATAGCGATAAAACATTTAAGTTTTTAAGCGAGCACTGCCAAATTACTGAGGATATGCGTAAAGACATTGACGTCATCTTTGGTGCAGGGACAGAGATTACTAATGGCTTACACCTTCCATTTTTAAGTCTTTATAACACCTTGTATTTATGTCTAAATCTTGACTTGGGCGGCATTAAAACGGCAACCTCATTGATTAATAACTTGCCATCAAGCATGGCGATTCACTTTGTCATTCCAAATGATATCGAATCTCGCCTTAAGCAAGTTATTGATAAATGTTCACCTGAATATATGCAAAAGATATACAACCTTGATGAGAATATGTCTCAAGTACTGCTCCCCTGCATACGCATTATCAAAAAACACAATACTATCTTAGAACAAGAGGCATATTTGTATGGCTACTGATTTTAATACTCATTACTCGGCTGTTAATGAGCTTACGGCTCACAATATAAATGCCCCTACTATGGATCATAACGATAACAAATCGTTAGATAGTCCATTGATCGACAATGACTTAAATGACTTAGAAAGGGGTGTTGATGACTATTTAAATGATGACTTTAGACTCAACTACTCTCTTAACAAGATTGTTTTGGTTAACTCTGCGAGTCATGCTTACTCAGAGATACCCATCGATGAGCCTTTAGTACTGCTTGGTAAAAATAACCGCGGCAAAACCTCTAGTCTTGCCGCGACTAAGCTTATTTTATATCCTGAAGTTAATTTTAATAATTGTGAAAGCAAATTCAACTTTACGAACAAAGCAAATGATCCCTACAGCAAGGAAGAGTCTTACAAACATTATTTTCCAATCAGTGAATCTTTTATCGCCGTAGAAGTAAAGAACCACGCTGGTTTATTTACGATGCTGCTATACCGTGTTGGAGATTATAAATACCATCGTTTGTTCTTCCTGTGCCTTATGAAGAGATAAAGCCGTTCATATGGAATGAGCAGACCAATTACTTTGCTGATGAGTTAGGTATTAAAAGCCTGATAGAGGTACAGAAAAAACTGGGTGGATTACACCTCACCACCAAGCAAGAATTACAAAATGTGATGTACGGTAATAGAGGGTCTAAAACCAGCCATTTTTGTGTGGTGCCGATTAAAGACCAAAAAGAGGCGTCTATTCGCTCTTTTGTCAAAATTTATGAATTAGCGTTTGATGCTGGTAAGGATGAGAAAAAGAAACTGCCCAATGCTATTGCGACTATTATCGAGATGCAGCGTGGACGAGACAAAGAGAAGCTGAACGAAAATGTACATGACCTTAAGATAGAGCGCGCGCAGCTATTTGAAGAAAGTTTAAAGATTAAAAGCTTAACGGAGAATAAAGACGACTATGAATTTATTCAAAAGCAGTTTGATGCTCTACATCTGGATGCAAAACATGCGGTCTTAGAGTACACGGCATTTTTACGAGAATTTAAATTAAAGCAACAGCAGTATGCTAAAGATAAAATCGCTATTGGTGCTAAAAAGGAAGACATTGAGAGAGAACGCAATCATGCCATAGAAGAAGTAAAGCAAGTTGCAAATGAGATTACTAGATTGGGCACACTGCACAAAGCATTAAAAGAGGAAGTAGCACAGCTGCAGCAACAGAAAATCAAAGCTGAGAAAATATTAGGTCAATTTGCTCATAAAAGCCAACAAGATATTATTGCTGAAATGACTATCCAACGTCATAGGTATGACGAAAATTTTAAAGCCATGCAAGCTAAAGAAAATATGGTTATTTTAATTCAACAAAAGAATAAGCAGAAACAGGACTTAGAGGCAAAAATAAAAGCCGCTCAAAACGGACTTGATAATCATGACTTGTTACTTGCCAATCAGTTACCCTCCCATAGCGTGCATATATTAGGCAGTATTAATGAGGATTTTTTAAATATTACTGCTAATAGCCCATTGACGGAGGAAGCGCTACGTCAAATTAGTGATTTTACGGCGCTGTTTACGGTTGATGATGCTAATCATTTGTCCTTTTTATCGTTCACTTTACCTAATACATTTTATCACCCTTATGATGCTGATAAACAGCGCTCCCAGTTTGAAAAAACTATTACACAAGATAACAAAGAAGCGTCTACATTGAGCCAAGAGATTGGAGAGTTAAACAGCGCACTGTCTCAGTTTGATACAGACATAGGTAAAAAGATTGCTGAGGGGAAAAAACAAGCCCTTAAGGAGCAGATAGTAGAGCTTGATGCCAATATTACGCTACTTGAAGGGTTATCCTTGATCAAAAGTCAGATAGAGGATAAAACACAGCAAATAAGCCAAAAAGACAAGGCGCTGGCAGAGGCTCAAGACCTGCGAGCCATTAAAGAGCAATCTAAAGCATCAACAGACAGTAAGTATAATCAAATCGTAGAGCAGTTCGATGACATTATTAGCTTTGGTAAAGAGGCCGAAAGCATTACAAATCTGCTGGCAGGTGTAAAATCGCAGGGATTGCCTTATCTAGCGAAAGACGATCCTGAGATAGCATCATATTTAGAAAGTAATGATATTGAGATTAATTTAAATGCAGCATCTACAATCGCCAATCGCATAGGCGGGCTAAGTGAGCGTGTTAATAGGCTTGTCAGCAAAGTGTCAGATTTTACAGAAGTGGTTTTGGTAGAGGGTATTAATCCGCACCAGCGTATTGAAGGTATCAATAGTCTGGGAGAGGTGATTCAGCAATATAAAAATTCCTTTGATACGCTTGAATTTCAAAAAAGCAATTATCATGACAAAATAAAAACCCATAATAGTGTGATTGATAACTTATTAAAAGAAATTACAGATTCGGCTGGATTACTACGTACGACGATTAGCTCCCTCAATAAAAAATTGAATGAGCATAAGATATCTAACTTACATCAAGTCTCTCTTAAGCTTAACTTAGCACCTGATTTTGCCAATTTGGAACGTACCTATGCTAAGCACAATGCCAATCAAACCAGTCTTTTAGATGAGCGCTTTTATGAATCGCTTATCAACTATGTTGAAAAGACTAGCCATTCAAACAGTCAACGTTTAAAAATGCGTAATTTGATTGATAGTATTGACTACGAGTATACGCAGGCGACGGGTGAAATCGAACAAAAGTCACAATCAGGCGGTACGACCAGTACTATTACCGCCTTAATTGCTACATTGCTATTTAGTGAAGCTTTCCAAAAAGGCAGTAGCTTACGCATGCCTATTATTGTGGATGAAGTGGGCACCATTGACAAAGATAATATTAAGACCATTGTTGAACAGGTAAGCAATGCTGGATTTACTATTATATGCGCCAATCCGGGCTTGCATGCAGACACCCTACGCTATATCCCTAATTACATTCGAGTTGATAAAAGCTTGCTCAATGGCAAGCCCAAATCTCGTGATTGTATCTTCCATATTATGCCGAGCCAAATCAACCGTCAGGGGAGGGTTGTGCATGGTCATTAATCGAGAAGCGATATTAGCAGGTATATTAAAGCATAAATCTCATTTTTTAGATTCGTTGATGTGATTAATGCCAACGAGACGGCGTTACAGTTTCCTATGACAGCATATCTGAAGTTTTACGAACAAGTTATTTATCAAGATGATGACTATGCCTTAAAAGATATCTTAAGTGTCGAGGCATTATTGCAGGCGAATGTATTCGTTAATATTGATGGTTTAACCAATATGGTAACGCTATCAAAAGACATTTATAACATCTTAGTATGGCTGGATATTTCTCGCAAAAAACAATTAGATTCTCAACCTTTTGAATCGCATCGACAAGACGTTGTTCGACTGGCAAATGAGTTGACGACTTTGCCCATTGAGGGTATTAACTTTAAAGAGACTTATGCTTTTTTCTATGAAAAACTTAGCGACATTCAAGTAGATATCTCTGAAAATATGCGAGTCCTAGATTACCGTGTCGATGAAATTGCAGATATGTATAAAAGCCGTGAAATGGGCTCATTAGAGACGGGTTTAGATGAGTTATTTCATAGAGCGCAGCATGTATATCATCGTAACATCACGCCTTGCCTTGAGTTTATTAACCCAAGCCTTGAATTAAAAGGGACTAAAAATCTATCAGAAACCTTAAAAGATCTTGAGCATTATTTTGAAGAAATAGGGGAAGTAGACAAGGCGAGAACACTACAGTTTCGCGTTGGCGCTATCTTCTGTTATTACAAAGACATCAGAGCCATTGCCAGTCGTTTAAACGCTTATTTGGTGAATTTAGCACAAGAAAGAGAGTTCTTTTTGAGTATGGAGCGTGCTTTTGGGGTGTTGGTTGAATCGCTAGTGCCTTTAAGGCATGGACGCCATCAGAATAAATACTTAAATGCGGACAGCGAGGTATTCAAGCTTGCCACAACCTTTGATGGTTTAGAAGATCATAAAAAAAAGTACGAGAAACGTTTTAACTATTCACCAAGTAGGGGACTGGATCATTTTAATAATTATTATGAGATGATGCTCAGACGTCCGTTGAAGCAAAAGCTGGATAATCCCTTACGTGCGTTACCACTAGAGATTGACATTGAAGAGGAACGCTGCGAACAAATATTGAGTATAACGTTATATGAGATAGCAGTGGATAATATGATTGAGAATGTACAACGCTATGTGTGGCAGAAGCTACAGGAGTTATTGCCTAATGCGGGCATAATAGATTTTTTGTATGCGCTCGAATACTTTTTAAGTGCACTGGATGACGCATGTGTGTCTCAGCGCCGCAACGATCGTGATAGGATTGATGATGGTGTTTATTATCTTGATTATATCATTTGGGATTATGCAGAGGCTTAACTTTAAACATCCTAACGTTACTTCAAATAGACAGGTAGCACGCTATTATGGCAAATTACACCTTAAGCAAAGAAATATATAGCCATTTAATGAATGGAAAGATGCTCAATAAACATCTCCTTGATAATGCAGGTGATGACACCGTTAATCCATTATTTATTGAGATAATAGACAATAAAGATGAATACGTTAAACAGTATAAAATGAGCGGTTATCATCTGGTTATTGCACCAATAAATGATCCTGAGTATATTTACATCGTTGCTACAGGCACGCTAGATGGCACAAAAACTGAACTAGCAATGAAAGCGATGACTATGTTGCTTGTTATTGGTCAATATATTAATCACCATAAATTTAAACTCAGTAAATTAACCAATGCTAAAAGTGGTGGCTTGACCCAAGACGATTTTTTGAAAATGGCAGACATGCCTCATGTTAAAGAGATATTGGAGAAGTCCAAACTCATCACAAAAGGTGAGCGGACGTTACAAGACGTGGTTATTAAACTATTGGTTCATCGAGATATTATGATTGAAGTACCTAGCAAAAAAGCTTATATATTAACCAACGCAGGCCATTCTTTTTATCAGGAGATTCAGCGTAAGTTTGACACTGAGTCTGAGCTAGCAAATGAAGAAGATAATACGACAATAGATACGCAAGCAAGTTAATATTCAGAACAGCAATGTGTTATGACTTGATTGCCTAACTTGCCAATGTAGCTAATATGATAATTATATTTGGCTCATCAATCATTTTTATTGCCCATAAAAAGTTCTTCACCATTTCTTTAATTTTAAGACCGCTTTATTAGTTTTTTTATACACATCAAAAACAGGCTTATTACTTAGCAGTAGTAAGCCTGTTTTTGATGTAATGAGTCTCGTAAATGTGCAACGAGCAGTTTTAACTTTTGATCCGGTTGTCTGGCCTTAGGATAAACCGCATATAGCCCCAGCTTCTTGCTGGTAAAACATTGTAAAATCTGCGTGAGTGTATTTTTCTGTATTTCCTCATAGATCAACACTTGTGGTAAAAAAGCGATACCTAAATCGCTAAGCGCGGCTTGTTTAATTGCACTCAGATGATTGCTATAAAACCGACCATAGACAGATATTAATTGCTCTTTGCCGTCCATATATAGCGGCCATGTATTGTTAGCCGTATTATCAAACTTATAAACTAAGCACTCATGATTCTGTAACTGTTCAGGAGTTTGAGGCGTACCATATTGCTTTAAATAGGCTGGAGTCGCGCATATAATCCACTGACTATCTATAAGGCGCCTTGCAATGAGTGAAGAATCTTCAAGCACAGCGGTCCTTAGTGCCAAATCAAATCCTTCCTCTATCAAGTCAACCAATCGATTGGTAATTTGTAACTCTACTGATACTTCAGGGTGTTGTTTACAAAATTCGGCAATAGATTCGCTAAATATGAAATTCGCAGAGACCACAGGCATGGTTATACGTATATGGCCTTTCATATCTTCGCCGTAACCCGTGACAGCATTTTCAGCTTCTTGAAAGGCGGATTTAGCAATTTTAGCTTTGTTATAAAGCGCCCTGCCTGCATCGGTTAAGCTCAACTTTCTAGTGGTTCTATAAAGCAGTTGTGTATTTAAGTTCTCTTCTAATCTCGCAATGCGCTTGCTCACTACTGAGTTCGTCAATGATAATTTTTCAGCGACTCTAGAAAATGACCCTTCTTCAACAACTTGAACGAATAAAATCATGTCGTCAGCTTTGGTCACACTTGTTCTCCAATTGCAGTAATGTGTTTCTGATTATATCAAAAAAGGAAAATAATATTGTCCATTGATGCAATATATCAATGAATTAACAAGGCGTAGACTATTTCAGGGCATTTTTAACATTGGGACATAAACTGTCGCAAGTCGTGCTCGGCTTTTTCTGCAAGACAGCTTTAGTAAATAAGCAGTCCCTATTTGTGAATATTTAATACAACTTAGTCATCATAGATTCGTCAAAATAAAGGCTTCGATGACTTGGTTCAAGGAAGATCACACAATCAAAAGGATGTAATTTTGAATCAAACAATATATGGGCTTTTGGCATTACTGCCAATCGTTCTCTGTGGTATTTTTCTGATAGGTTTGCAATGGTCAGCTAAAAAAACAATGCCTATCATTTTAGTGGTTACCGCTGCGCTTGCCATTTTTATATGGGATATGACGCTTAACCGAGTGTCATCATCTATTATTCAGGGTTTGGTCATTACGGTTTCGGTATTGTGGATAGTCTTTGGTGCTATTTTTTTGTTGAATACATTGAAACATACTGGTGCAATCGCCGTTATCCGTGCTGGGTTTACCAATGTGTCGCCAGATAGACGTGTGCAAGCCATTATTATTGCATGGTGCTTTGGTTGCTTTCTTGAGGGCGCCTCTGGTTTTGGTACAGCTGCCGCTATTGCAGCGCCTTTGCTGGTGGCAGTAGGGTTTCCGGCGCTGGGTGCGGTGTTGATGGGAATGATGATACAAAGTACACCTGTATCATTTGGTGCGGTCGGTACGCCTATTGTGATAGGGGTAAATGATGGGTTAGATAAAGCTGCCATTAGCGCTCAACTGGCACAAGAAGGAGTACAGTGGAGCGAATTCTTACAACTGATTACCAGTCAAGTCGCCATTATTCACGGTGTCATTGGTACGTTTATGCCACTTTTTATGGTGATGATGCTCACTCGCTTCTTTGGTAAAAACAAAAGCTGGCGGGAAGGCTTTGCGATTTGGCCGTTTGCGATTTTTGCAGGCTTGGCATTTACAATCCCTTATATGATAACTGGTGTTTTTTTAGGGCCAGAGTTTCCGTCACTGGTCGGTGGCTTGGTCAGTATTACTATCGTTGTTAATGCTGCTAAAAGAGGGTTTTTGGTGCCAAAAACCACATGGGATTTTGAACCGCAAAAAAACTGGCCGAGTGAATGGCTTGGTAAGTTAGTGGTCAGTAAAGAAGATATTACGCTGACCTTGAGTGATAAGAAGATGTCCACCCTTATGGCGTGGTTCCCTTATTTACTGGTTGCCCTTTTACTGGTGTTTTCAAGAGTATTTACAGGCTTTCAGTCTTTACTTAACAGTGTGGCAGTAGACCTAACCTCGATTTTAGGTGAGACAGATATCAGTGCCAGTTTTAGTCCTTTATACTTACCAGGCGGCTTGTTACTAATTAGTGCTTTGATTGCCGCCGCTTTTCAAACCAAAAAACCAGGCAGCGCCCTAAACAGTGCCTTTAAAGAATCAGGCAAGACTGTACTAGGGGCTGGGTTTGTACTTATTTTTACGATTCCAATGGTTAGAATTTTTATTAATTCAGGCATAAACTTATCAGATGTGGCGAGTATGCCAGTCGCCAGTGCAGAGTTGTTTTCAGGTACTTTTGGCAATGTTTTTCCATTGATTAGTGCAACCATTGGTGCTTTAGGTGCATTTATCGCAGGCTCTAATACCGTATCTAATATGATGTTCAGTCAATTCCAATATGAAGCCGCCATGAGCTTACATATTTCACCTTCTCTAATCATCGCGGCGCAAGCGGTTGGTGCCGCAGCTGGTAATATGGTTGCCATACATAACGTGGTGGCTGCATCAGCAACGGTGGGTTTACTTGGTATGGAGGGCGCCACACTTAGGCGTACTATTTTACCCACCATATACTATGTGTTGTTCTGTGGCATCATCGTCATGGCCGCCATTTACATTTTTGGTTTTCAAGGGCCCTTGGCATCATGAGTGACACACCATTACAAGATAAGGAGCGTCATATATCTTCGTCAAATCACGCTTCTAAAGGCATGCTTAGTCCTGATCAGGTGTTAGATAAACTGACCAACTTGCTAGGCGCGAGTAATGTACAAGCTGATCCAGAGAAAAATGAGCACTATAGAATGGGGTGGCGCTCTGGTGGCGGCAGTGCCTTAGCGGTTTTGTTTCCGCAAACATTGCTGGAGATTTGGCGTAGCCTAGAAGTGTGCGTTGAAGGCGACTGCATCATTATCATGCAAGCGGCTAAGACAGGTCTGACTGAAGGATCAACACCGAGCGGTAATGACTACGATAGACCCGTTGTGGTGATTAATACGCTTGCCATAAACCAGTTGTATTTGGTGAATGACAACGAGCAAGTGATTAGCTTGCCTGGGGCAACATTGCATCAGTTGCAAAGTCAGCTTAATGCTGTCAATAGAGCGCCTCACTCGGTCATCGGTTCCTCGACATTAGGAGCGTCTATTATTGGTGGTATATCTAATAACTCTGGTGGGGCTTTGGTCAAAAGAGGCCCTGCCTATACCGAGCTTGCTGTGTTTGCCCAAATAAATGAACACGGTCAACTGGTGCTAGTCAATCATCTAGACGTCGAGTTGGGTGACACGCCGGAAGAAATATTAACGAATTTGCAAAACGGTCATTTTGATAAAAAAGAATTACCTGACACGGGTAAGCTTGCATCTGACAGAGAGTATATCGTCAGAGTAAAAGAGGTTGATGCAAGCACGCCCAGTCGCTTTAATGCGGATAAGCGCAGACTGTATGAAGCCAGTGGCTGCGCTGGCAAGCTTGCCGTGTTTGCAGTACGTCTTGACACTTATCCAATAGCGGCAAAAGAGCAAACTTTCTACATAGGCACCAACAGTGTGAGTGAGCTTGCACTGCTCAGAAGACAGATCCTATCCCGCTTCGACAATATCCCTGAAGTGGGCGAGTATATGCATCGTGATATATTTGATGTCTCCGCTAAATACGGTAAAGACACGTTCTTGAGTATCAAGCATCTCGGTACAAATGCTTTACCTAGATTGTTTTCTATCAAAGGCGCTATGGATGCAAAGTTCCATAAATGGTCATGGATGCCAAAGCATTTTACTGACAAAGTCATGCAGTTTATCGCTACGCTATTCCCAAAGCATTTGCCCAAGCGCATGATGGAGTACCGCAATCAATACGAGCATCACCTCATCATAAAAATGAGTGATGAAGGTATAGCCGAGGCACAGAATTTTCTGAAGATGTTTTTTGATGCGTCGGACACAGGCAATTATTTTGAATGTAGTCAGGAAGAATCAGAAAGCGCACTTTTAAATCGTTTTGCAGCAGCCGGTGCCGCATTACGCTATGAAATCATACATGAAAAAGAAGTCGGTGAGATATTAGCGCTGGATATTGCCATACCACGTAATGAGCTAGAGTGGCTTGAAAGCTTGCCTGAAGACATTGAAAAACACTTAGAGATGAAGCTATATTACGGACATTTCTTTTGTTATGTGTTTCATCAAGACTATATTTTGAAGAAGGGCAGTGATGCCAAGCTTGTTAAAAAGATGATGTTAGAGTTGCTAAACGAACGCGGAGCCAAATATCCTGCTGAGCATAATGTCGGTCATTTATACGAAGCAGAACCTGATTTGCAAAACTTCTATAAAAGCCTAGACCCAACCAATAGCTTTAATCCGGGTATTGGTAAAATGTCGAAAACCAAACGTAACTGCTCGTGCTGTTTGTAATAGGCAGTTTGGGCTAAGCTTGCTGCTTCAAAAACAAGCCAATTGCATCCATCGTTTAGCACTAATCAATAAATAATTAGAGATTCAAAAATATTACATAGATATCTAACAGAATAAGGGCAAGCGTATGATTATTTCATCTCCAAACGACTACAGGCTGCTGCCAAGCGCCGACTGCCACCATTTCTATTTCATTACATAGATGGCGGTGCTTATGAGGAATATACCTTAAAACATAATGTTGAAGATTTATCAAAAATTGCCCTTAGACAACGTGTACTGAATGATATGTCACAGCTTAGTCTTGAGACGCAGTTATTTAATGAAACTCTGTCTATGCCTGTCGCGTTGTCACCCGTGGGTCTGACAGGTATGTATGCACGTCGCGGAGAAGTGCAGGCCGCTATGGCAGCCGATCAAAAAGGCATTCCGTTTACCATGTCGACGGTTTCGGTTTGTCCGATTGAAGAAGTAGCGCCTAAAATTAACCGTCCAATGTGGTTTCAGCTTTACGTATTAAAGGACCGAGGTTTTATGAAAAATGCCTTGGAGCGTGCCAAAGCGGCGGGGTGTTCGACCTTGGTTTTTACGGTAGATATGCCAGTACCAGGGGCACGCTACCGAGATATGCACTCCGGTATGAGCGGTAAAAATGCCGCTATGCGCCGTTACTTCCAGTCTATGACACATCCGCAATGGGCATGGGATGTAGGACTAAATGGCCGTCCGCACGATCTGGGTAATATCTCTACTTATTTAGGCAAGACAACAGGATTGGAAGACTATATAGGCTGGCTAGGTAATAACTTTGACCCCTCTATTTCTTGGAAAGATTTAGATTGGATTCGCGAGTACTGGGACGGACCTATGGTCATCAAAGGTATTTTGGACCCAGAAGATGCCAAAGATGCGGTGCGTTTTGGGGCAGACGGCATAGTCGTATCCAATCATGGTGGGCGACAACTGGACGGTGTTTTATCCAGTGCACGGGCGCTGCCTCCTATTGCTGATGCGGTTAAAGGAGAGATTAAAATCTTAGCTGACTCTGGCATACGCAATGGCTTAGATATTGTGCGTATGTTGGCTTTGGGCGCTGATATTTGCATGCTAGGGCGCGCTTTTATTTATGCTTTAGCAGCGGATGGCGGTGCAGGGGTAAGCAATTTGTTAGAACTGCTAGATAAAGAAATACGCGTCGCAATGACCTTGACTGGTGCCAAAACGATTGTTGATATTAATTCTGACTGTTTGGTAAAACTGGATAATTAAACCGAGGCTATAGAGTTTGTCAGTACACGAAGTGAGCTATTGCAAATAAGATACCGGAGCTTAGAAGCCGTCGGCTTGGTCGTTGAACACAAGCGCGAGGTTGCAGAAATTCCAATATATAGGCTACCAACAATCGAATGTTAGGGTGTTTTGGTTGTTATGTGATGACTGGGAATGAGATGCTATGTAAAGGGCTTATTGTGCATTGTGAATGCTAATAGGTATATTATTGTTGAGCGATAACCACAACTTAAAGCAATCATTACGTTGAACCCCTGAGCTTATCTATATAATCAGCCCAATCTTGCATCATTAGCACTCTGGTATCAATTTCATCTAATCGGTTATAAGCGCCGCCATGCGTATCCTTTATTCGATGTCCTAATTGCAGCTCAGTCACGATATCTGAATAACGCAGCTCAGGTTGTTCCATTAGTAGAGTTTTCGCTGATGCTCGAAATCCATGAGCGCATTGAACATCCTTATATCCAAGCCTATGAAATATTTGCACTAGCGTTGCTTTACTAATATAAGGATTGCTCGAGGCGCGTATCGATGCAAATACGTGTTCTTTGTGACCTGTGATTGCTTGTATTTTTCGTAAGCGCTCAATTACTTGAGTGGCTAGTGGTACAACTAAGTGCGATACCATGTCATCACGACCTTCGCCTTTTGTTGGGGAAAACTCCCATAGCTTATTATCCCAATCTATATCTTGCCAACGCATAGACCGCAAATCGATACTACGCACAAAGACATACGGTAGTAAATTCATCGCTTCTAATGTGGTTTTACTTGCCCCTTTGAAATTGGACATATCGTTCAGGAGGGTGGCAAACTGATCAGGCTTGGTAATGGCTGGTAAGTGGTTGCCTGAACTGGCAGGTGCGAGCTCGCCACGTGTATCAATAGCTACATTTCTATCGCATAATCCTCTTGCGACAGCAAATGAGAAGACTTTTTCAGTATAAAGCCGAGTGCTGGCACCAACGAAGGTTGCTTGATTTTCATTGTTTTGAATCGCCTCACATACACTCAATATCATCTCGCTTGTGATATCGTTCATTCTTAAGTCGCCAATTTCTTGGCACATATATCCTAGACACAAATCCCAAAATTTAAGGGTTGAGTCACTAAACGCGCGCTTTCTAGATTTACTATGGTGACGACTTGACGTTTTGTGATCTCGCCACGCTTGTGTGATTTCAGAAAATGTGGCGTTCTTTAGATGAGCATACCTATTGACTTGTTCTTTTTTATGAATGGCTTTAGGGTCGGAGCCTTGTGCGACCGTGCTAAGTATAGTTTCTGCTTTATACTTAGCTTCATATAGACTGATATCTTCGACCTTACCTAGCATTATTCTAGGGCGCTTGCCATCGATATGCGGATGAGCGTACCGTAAGTAGTATTCCTTTTTACCATTTGGATAAATACGAATACTTAAACCCGCGATACCTGAGACACTGACCGAGTAATCTTTATCTCGGCATTCAAGTTTATTGATATCATTTAAATTATCGACAGCCATGATGTACATCCGTCAGCTTTATAAGCTAGGTAAATTGTGAGTGTTAATCTATTATCTCTATACTTAGATTTAGATTTAGATCAATCTTTGCGCACGTTTTATGAGTCCTGAAAAGCGTCTTCTGGGAAACGTAGATAGCTATTGGACACTAACATGGACACTGTTATTCATTAATGAGTTTACAGAACCCTTTAAATATAAGGTTGTATAGCGTAATCATCCCCAACCTTCACTTGGGGATAATTATAGTATAACGACTGAAGGAAGGGTAGGCTATGCGTTTATTGAGCTGTAGCTTATTATTACTGGTTATTTTGGTCAAATAATTGGAGTTAATATAAGATGAATGCTTTGCCTAGCATTTGATTGAGCATATTTTCGACAAAAACCATGCTCCTGTACGTGCACAGAATACAAAAATTAGGGGCATAGTACTGTTCTGTGCAAATTTGGCGGTTGTTAACTCAGTGCTTTAGATTGAATTATATTACGCATAGTGAGTGGGTTTTTGATAACTTAAAACAAAAAGTATTACAGCTTAGTTGGTCATGATACTTGCCACTATAAGGCAGATATAACCAGACTTGCAGACAGGTTAAGTAAGAGTATTGTAAGATCATACATGCGCTATTAGAACTGGTATGAAGTAACAGAAAATCAAAAGAGTTATGATTTTTGAGCTAAGCTAATAATCCATAGGTAGTGATATCTTTATATGCCTAACGTATTGCAAAAGCATTCGTACCAAAGAGCCAGATGATTAAGATGCTAACAATTGAATGATAGTGAATTTTGCTGTTGGATGATGATTAGGAATGAGGAATTGGATAAAGTGCTGATTGGCTATTCTGGCAGATGTAGCCAGTAGGATGGTGACACATAGAACGAACTCATCAAACAGTTTAGCTTTAAAGCTTCGATGATCGATAAAGAAGATTTAGTTAAGGTTTACCATAGTGATGATTGCAATACATTTGAAACGGTTATTAACTAAACTAACTAGTTGTTTATGATACATAACATAACCCCATGAATTTACTATCAGATACTTCTTATTTAACATATGCGTACCTAAAGCTAGGTTCACAATAAAATAGGAATGATTAACTAATAAAAACAATGCTCTACAGTTAGGAAGAAAATTAATGGTTCATGAACCTTAATATTTAACTTAAACCAATCACCTCTCCTCATTTCATTTCAATTTCTCTTTTTCAGCTATTCTTAACTTCCCTCTAGCTTGTTTAATTTATTCAGCGGGCAATATCGACAGCTGCACCCGATAGTGCATTAAAGGCAGTGTTCACTGATCGCGGCTTGGCAGAAAACTCACTAAAAAATATTCGCATTTGCATTGGTAATGCTTGGATTTAAAAGGCTGTTTAATGATTGCTTGTCACTGCCTTTTCAAAATCAACAGGATCGTTGGCGCTATCACTATCAAGCGCATTTAGCATGCAGTAATGATAAATTTCTTAGACAGGGGTAACTCTATAAGTTAACTACTAAAATTTCTGCAAAGTCAGCGCTTTAGTTTTGAGCTGCTTGCACTTTGGTTGTCGATTCCAGTTTTTTTAATAACCAATTTCGCTTATAGGATAGCGTAGTGGCATCTTTACTTCCCCATATCAAAGGCCAGCATGGTAGTGGGAGCGGCTAACGAATTAGGGAGACTGAAGGCGTGTCAGACAATGGCATTAAACTATCGTTTTAAGTTTCATGGTTTGATTCAGATTGTGTATGACTGTTGGTATTCTTAGGTGACTAAATCTCAAATTTAAGCACTGCTAAACTTGAACTTTAATGACTTAGTACACACATCAGTAAGTCTATTTATCAATCTATAGGTATACCTATGTCTAAGCTAAGCCGAGAAAGCGTAGCAGAGTTTGCAGCAATACATGTAGTTATGCATGAAGCTTCCCGAGATAGCGCTGTGCAAGAAGTTATAAATAACGATGCAATACTTCAAGATGAAGAGCCTAGAGTCTTAGCTGAACACGGTCTTAACGGGGATTCTGGTGTAGACATTGAAGCGCTTACCGATACTTCAGAATACGCTCAACCAATAATGCCTGACGATCTTAAGAAAAAACGCCAAATTATGGCTGTTAGAAAAGAGTTATTGGGTGATGGTACTATTGATAAATTTTACGTTGATGATGTTGTGTACGAGCGCCTTAAGTAATTAACTATACTATTTATTTGATTAAGTGAGACCATCCCGAATTCTGTGTAACTGCCGTTTAGATTAAATGCTTACTAATACGCTCATCAAACATAATCATAAAACGATTCAGAGCAGACGTCCAGTTACGGATTGGCATCGACCACTTTTTGGATGCTTGCTGGGTGGCTAAGTACACCACCTTGAATGCTGCCTGATCAGAGGGGAACACCTTACGCTTATTCACCGCTGTCCGAATCACGCTGTTTAAAGACTCAATAGCATTGGTGGTATAAATCACTTTTCTGATGTCTTTAGGATACTCGAAGAACACCGTTAAGCCCTCCCAGTTATTACGCCAAGACTTGATGACATGTGGGTACTCTGTGCCCCAAGTCTCATCAAAGTGCTCAAGGTTGGCCTCTGCTATCTCAAGCGTATCAGCGCCATAGATGGCCTTTAAATCAGCCGCTACGGCCTTCTTATCTGTCCACGGTACGAACTTCATTGAGTAACGCACCATATGCACGATACACAGCTGAACCTTGGCTTTGGGGTAGACGGTGTTAATGGCATCGGGGAAGCCCTTTAAACCATCGACACAGGCAATGAGTATATCTTGTACCCCGCGGTTTTGTAATTCAGTGAGAACACCTAGCCAGAACTTAGCGCCCTCATTCTCTGATAGCCACATACCAAGCAGCTCTTTTTTGCCATCAAGTCCCACGCCTAAGGCAGATAGATCGCCTTGTTGATGATCTGCTTGTCTTGGCGTACCTTAACGACGATGCAGTCCAAATAGACGATAGGATAAACACTGCTCAGCGGCCTGTTCTGCCAAGCGGTGATGTCCTCTAATATA
>NZ_BAWJ01000013.1 GCF_000586475.1 Psychrobacter sp. JCM 18903
CCAAGTACGCCTATTAAGCCACCGGTAACCAATATTCCTGCTACACCAATTGGGCCAAGTACGCCTATTAAGCCACCGGTAACGAGCATTCCTGCTACGCCACTTGAGCCAAGTACGCCTATTAAGCCACCGGTAACGAGCATTCCTGCTACGCCACTCGAACCAAGTACGCCTATTAAATATCCAGAACCAAGAAAGGATATTGCTGATTTTTATTTATTAGGGTTTTTTGACCACGATGGTAGAGCGGGAGAAATTCGTGCTATTCGTCCAGACTTGGTTGGCGATTTTCAAGCGATGATACAGTTTGGGCAGAATCATACCGTTGATCCACAGGGTAACGAAGCAAAAAACATGCCGCGCCTGACGGCAGAAAAAGAGGCGCTGTTATTGGTGACGCCTACGCTTGAAATGGGTGATATTAATAAATTAGCGGCTGAAATTTACAAAGACGGGGTTTTATTACGAACTGTCAATTTAGCCGATCCGACTCAAATCCCAGACACGGATCAGACTAACACTGATCAGCGCGCACGCGTTGCTTACAGTAAGCGCGCATGGTCAACCAAACTCAACTGGGATGAGGTACAAGGTGGTCTCAAAATTCGAATTGTGGATAACCAAAATCGTAGCGGTGAACTGTCAGAAGATAACATAGATTTTGCCGCCCCTGGTGAGTTGGTATTGACCAATATCCGTCTGGGCATGTTAACGGATGCACCTCAATCTTGGGGTCATTATATGCTACGCGATCCAGAAAGAGCGGGTTCAGACTACTTCCAAACCATTCCAGCAGCACAAATGACCGTTGCTAGCTATGATGACATGAAGCTCGAACGAGTAATGGTCGCCAATGGCACTATTTATGACTCAGTCAGTGACTCAAATGATGCTGGCGTTTATGCTGGTGATATGCGCGAAAACACCGCGAAATCAACCTTTGGTGTTGGCATTAATTTAGCCAATTGGGGCGTCACCAGTGCGTCAATGCAAAGTCAAGAGCAACCGCAATTGACCCAGAACGTCAATGCGCATCACGCTCGCGGTAAATATAAGAATGGTGAACATAACCATGGCTTAAGCGGCGGTAATGGTATGTTGACCCTAATCGACTCTCAAGGTAATGAGTTCAGCCACGAAATCGGTCATCATTATGGCTTGGGTCATTATCCTGGTGAACAGAACGGCGATTTCTTTTGGGCCGAGCATCATGCCAATAGTGGCTGGGGCTATAATGGCGTCAGAAACAAAATGCGCAGCAACTTAGACTGGCCACGACAGGTCGAGGGTGATGGTCTCACTGGTAAACCTCTTTTCTTAGCCACCTATGGCTATGGTCGCGATGCGATGTCTGGTGGATCACAGAGTGGCGCTTATTCAAACTATACTCACTATACGGGTTATAGTACAAAAATTAAGATCCAGCCAGCATTTGATAAAGCAGTATTTGACGCTGACTCACCAACTGGCTATAAGAAATGGAATGCCGATCTCAGAAAGATGGAAGTCATCCAGCCTAAGGTATGGCAAGGTTCTAAAAACGTTTGGTACAACAGCGCGATGGTAATTACTTAAAACCACGTTTGCAAGGCGTGCCAGTATTTACCATTTTAGGCGGTTATGACCCTGTCGCGCAAAAAGGCATCATTTATCCAGAAGCACGTGGTAACTGGGGCAACGTTTTTGAGTTACCGACACCGAATAACTCGCTTGAATCAGCAAGCTGCTGGTTAAGCGTTACTTATAGTAATAACACGATTAATGATATTGCGTTGGCTCCTAATCGAATGACCAGTAACGCCAATAAGTTCCATGTTAATTTAGCGATTGCAGACAACCCGAAAAAAGTAGATTTGTACTGTAAAAAGGTCAATGAAGCACAAGTACAGCTCTCAACCATTGATATTCGTCAATATAGTGATGCGATTAAACCCGCGGTTACCTTTGGTAAAGAACAGGCTATACGGCACTAAGAAAGGTAGAATTGCCAATCTTAGAGCAGAAACTTCTTGCTCAAGCAGAAAATTCGACTATTAGTTTAGACGCCAACGGTCAGTTATTATATGATTCTTACAAAGAGTATCGTGATGAGCTTAGCCCTTTAGCACTCCAAACATTAGAGCGTTATGAGAAGCAGCAAGAAACTCTAAATCGTCTAAACCGCTGGGTCAATGTCTATCGTACGGATTTAATCAAAAAAGAGCCTGAAGCACTTACCGAATTTCAAAAGTTTGTTGTAGATTTAGAGCTACAAGATGATAAACCTTTAGATAAGGTGACTACTATCCGTAATGGCAATAACTGTCTTAAAGTTGAAACTCTAGAAGGTGGTAAGTTAAATAGCTTTATTAGTGGCCCAAGTGGCTGTACTGGTGACGACTCTGAACAATGGATTTACGATCTTAAAGGTAAAATTCACAGCAAAATGGCATTAGATCAGTGTTTAACGGAACAAGGTTCTTGGGTGATTTTGGGTGCTTGTAGCTTGGACTCGCCAGCGCAAGTTTGGGAGATGAACGGTGCTGACCAAATCAAACAGGGCAACAAATGCTTTGATTTGCGTACTGGTAATTTAGTAGATAATCGCGGAAGCTTAATTACTTACAATTGTAGTGGTGGCTGGAATCAGAAATGGACAACGTTAACCAAAAACCCAAGCTTTATCTTAGCAACCGCTGGTAACAACCTACCATTAATCGTAGATAGTCTGCAAAAACAGCCAGTATCGACGGATGATATGCAAACGCGTTCATTAAGTATGGACAGTAAAGAAGAGCCATCAGTGCTAGCAAAAGTAAGCACTGCGATAAGCAATTGGATTGACAATCTAGTCAGTTAACAAAAGAATTCATTATGCTAAAAATAAGCTCCTATGATAGGGGCTTATTTTTTACTAAATTTTTAATCTTTGTGGCTTATATGGTAAGGTAATTTACTTTTAAGAGTTTTTATTAGCCAAACAAAATCGTAGCTTAGTAATAAAAAATGGGTCGCTTTTTAGGTCATTTGTGGAGCATATAATATTGAATAGACACCCTGAAAGTGGCTGGTTTAACTCTGCATTGCTGACAATAACGCACAGACTAAAGCAGTTTGCCCAGTTATGGTCGCTACAGACACTGACCGATATGCCTGATCGACTAAGAAACTTATGGCAGCAGCTTATTGGCTCTTATTGGTTTATCCCAACGGCGTGCGTCATCGTCGGGATATTGCTAGCGCCTTTATTGGTCACTATCGATCAACACTTTGACCGCGAAACCGTCAGAGAGATTACCTTTGCTTTTACGGGTGACGACGATGCTGCGCGCGCTATCATGACTGCCATCGCAGGCGCAGTATTAGGCGTAGCAGGCACGACATTTTCTATTACAATCGCGGTACTGTCGATGGCCTCTTCGCAATTTGGCCCACGGCTATTGCGCAATTTTTTGACCGATACGCCAAATCAATTTGTATTGGGGGCGTTCATTGGCACGTTTAGTTATAGTTTATTGGTGTTAAAATCCATCCATAAATATGACGTGGCTTTTGGTGTGCCACAGCTTGCAGTGACTTTTGCGATTATCATGGCAATTATATGTGCGCTGTTGCTGGTGTACTTTGTACAACATATGGTACATGCCATTCAAGCCTCACATGTGATTCAAAACGCCAGCAATGATGCGATTAATAATATTCACTATTGGTATCGTGATCATTGCGATATCCAGCATCAACGCGATATAGAACATCATGATATTGAACAGTTTCATCATTGGTCAGCGATGCCTATTTATCCACCAAGCTCAGGTTATGTTCAACAATTTTACCTTGAGTCACTGATTACACTGACACAAGACTATGGCGGCGTGGTGCAAATGCGTATTAATCTTGGTGATTATGTCACTGACAAAAACGTCATCGGCTACTTTTACCAACGTCCAGCAGGTCATCCAAATAATCGACGAGAAACAGCGACGCCATCTTTAGCTGTTGTACCGCGTGCCCCTGACGGGCTTTTTTGGCAACGTTTTGCCGGCTGTATACGTATCGAACAACGACTGGCTCATTCTAACGATATTGCTTATAGCTTGGGACAAATGACTGAAATCGCCGTACGCGCCTTATCGCCCGGTATCAATGATCCAAAAACAGCGGTCAACTGCGTACAATCACTGACCAGTTGCTTAAGTATTATGATGCGTCGTCAGCCGCCCAGTCCCTATCATTTTTATACACCAGCACAAAACGATGATTCATCGAAGGCCGAAGTTAAACAGCGACGCTTGGCGATATTAGCCATAGTTACTCATACTCCCAAAATATCTGATTTTATCAATACCTCGCTTGGCGAGATACGTCGGTATGCAGCAGCAGATTTGATGGTCTTAAAAGCGCTATGTCAGGCGATGGTCAATCTAAGTTATGCTCGCGTAAATAACGCACAGCAGCAAACCTTATTGCATGAGATAAAACTGATTGAGCGCGCAGGAGAAGAAAACCTAAGCTATCAAGAGCTGATAGATGACTTGAGCGCGATGTGCCAACAAGCCCAACAATTCATACTTAGCAACGATGCTCATCATCAGTATTTTGACTATGTTAGCGCGTTTAACACCCATATTCGCCAAGCATTACAAACGCAATCAAAATAAAAAGACAAACGATAACTAAAATCAAACCTATTTAGTGTTTGTAAGCGCTAAGCTTATGACAATTTTAAAATCACTTGAGAATTTTTTCATGGCCCCTACCAGTAGCCTAACCATACTTGAAATCAGCGCGATATTCTTATCAATCACAGCCCTATTAACTTACGTTAACCATCGTTTTATTGGTCTACCGACCACGATTGGCGTGATGGTTATCTCCATTTTATTATCTATTGGCGCCATATTTTTGGGATTTTTGGGATTTGATCAGCTGATTGATTATGAAGTAAGCTTATTAGAGCAGCTTGATTTTACCGAAGTCTTATTAGATGGCATGCTCTCTATGCTACTGTTCGCAGGAGCGCTGCACGTCAATATCAGCGATTTAAAACGTTATAAACTGCCTATTGGTATCCTTGCTTGCGTCGGTACCATCGTCTCTGCGATGCTTATCGCCACGGCGCTCTATTTTATGCTGCCGCTGCTTGGTTTCGGTTTGCCGTTTCTTTGGTGTTTGCTATTCGGTGCTCTAATATCACCGACCGACCCCATTGCCGTAATGGGTATTTTGGCATCGGCTGGCGCGCCAAAAAGTATAGAAACGGTCATCGCGGGTGAGTCTTTATTTAACGATGGTATCGGCGTCGTCATCTTTGTATTGCTGCTAGGTATTTTATCCAGTGGTGATATCCCAACCGCCAATTATGTGGCGCATACCTTAGCGGTTGAACCGGTGGCGGCATTATTTTTGGCTTAGTACTTGGGGCGATTTTGTATTACATGCTGAAAAGTATCGATAGCTATCAAGAAGAAGTGTTATTAACGCTTGCTGGTGTGATAGGTGGTTATGCACTCGCCAGCCATTGGCATTTATCAGGACCACTCGCCATGGTGATGATGGGATTAATGGTTGGTAATCGCGGACGAGCATTGGCGATGAGCGATAAAACGCGGCATTATATTGATTTATTTTGGGAATTAATCGATGAAATTCTCAATGCTATTTTATTCGTACTCATCGGTTTAGAAGTAGTGATGATTGCTTATTCGGGTAATTTATTTATCGCCGCTGGCTTGACGATTGTCATTGCCTTAGTTGCACGTTTTATCGTTGTAGGTATGACGACCAAAACCTTTCATCGTCAGCTCGATTTACCGACTGGTGCATGGAAAGTGCTGACATGGGGCGGATTACGTGGTGGTATTTCGGTTGCCTTAGTGTTGCAGCTGCCGCTGGGAACCGAACGCGACATCTTATTGGCGCTCACTTATGCAGTGGTGATATTCTCTATCTTGGTGCAAGGTTTGAGTATTGGCAAAGTCGCCAAAAGCATTCGCACTGATAAAAGTACAGCAAAGCCATAATTTGTAACCAGTTTTAAGCCAATCGTTTTAGCAAAAGAAAAGCCAGCGTAAGATACTATCTTACGCTGGCTTTTTCATACACATTCAGTTTTTTTGATAGGCGCTATAATAAGCCCTTTTTATATCAGACCCTTTCGCTTCATATTACGATAGACCACGACCACAATAAGAAGATTCGAGACTAATATCCCAAGCTTAAACCAATCAAATGGGCTAACGATTAGATAGTAAAGCTCAATAGGAATAAACACCCCATAACCCAGCACACCAAACCAATACGCCCATGTTTTATCTTGCCATAAGCCATAAGCCTCAAGGAAACGCAGACTGGCGTAAGCAAAGATTAATAACAAGAATAATGGCCAGTTTTTACTTGCCTGCTGGGCAATCCGTACTGCACTGTCAACTTGCGGTGCCAGTAGCTGTCCAAAAGTCTGTTGCCAAGAATCAGTCGCCGTCGTTAGCCAATGGTCAAGGTCAGCATGCCATGACCATAAAGCCCCTGCCCCTAATAGCGCACCGATCCCTTTAATCACCTCATAGATTGCCACCGCTTTGATAGATTCACTGGCAGTACCGTGCGACTTGATGGTTTGGTTGTGCAAGTGATGATCGTTATCCTTCGAGGATGGTTGCAGACTATCATCCTGCCTAGGCAAATTAGCCAAAGAAAGTCTCCACAACGCGGCCTTGCAACTGCTGATTAAAGAATGGCGTGTTTTTACCATTGGACAGCATGGATTGGGCGGTCACTTGCCATTCCAAATTAGGATCCACCAGTACTGCGCCGCCGATTTTTTCATATTGCTCACTAATACCAGCGATTTTCGCCGGATTGAGACAGATTTTATCGACGAGTTGCTCTAAGGTTAATACCTCATCATTTACTAGCTGACAAGCCAGCGCCATAAAGGTATCAAAATTTGAGATGCCTGGTGTACTCTCAGCAAATGGGGCTTTTTTGGCGGTACTGTTCAAGGGTTCATGATGGCTACATATCGCATCAATGGTGCCATCTTTTAGACCACGGCGAATGGCTTGCTGATCGGTATTACTACGCAGGGGTGGTAATACATAGGCTTGGGCATTAAAACCCTCTAAATTGTCATCGGTCAAATACAACTGATGCATCGCCACATCGCAAGTCACGGGCAGACCTTTATCTTTTGCCCAGCGCATCAATTCGATTGAAGATTTACAGGATAATTGACTAAAGTGAGCGGCGATGCCCGTTTCTTCAACCATTAGCAACTGCGTTGACAAGGCAACCGTTTCAGCGATCCAAGGAATCCCTTGCAAGCCATGATATGACGCGATATAACCTTCATGCGCCACGCCATCACCAGATAGACTCGGTTCATCAGGATAAAAGAATACTTTCATATTAAAAGTCGCGGCGTATTCCAGTGTACGCAGTAATACTAAATCATTGCGAAAAGGGCGGCGCGCATTAGAAACGGCTATACAACCGCCTTTTTTAAGCCCAGCGATATTTGATGGACGCTCGCCTTCTAAACCAGCAGTCAATGCACCCAAAATATGCAAATATATGCCGCCATCACCAAGCGCGCGCTCACGTAAGCCTTTTAATAATGAACCGTTCTCTAAGATAGGATTGGTATCAGGCGGAATGACCACATGCAAAAAACCATTGGCGCGAGCAGCGCGTCCTTCTGATTCCAAAGTGCCATGTTGTTGTTGACCTGGTTCACGTAGGCGGGCGCACAAATCAACCAAAGGCGGCAGCAGCCACATTTCACGACCAGCTTCGAGTGACGCCAACTTATCTGTCGCAGCACTTGATAGTGAGTCTTTAAATGATTGAGGAAGATGGTTAAGTATCGGTGCATCCGTATTTAACATAGTTGTCATGAGCGTTATTACCGTATCAATAAAATGGGATAAATAAATATAAAACAGCGAGGCAGAGGATTATTTGCTCGCAGCTTGGTGAGCGCGCTGACCTTCCATAGCTAACGACAGTACTGCCATACGAATAGCGATGCCGTTATTCACCTGTTTTAAAATCACTGACTGGTCACCATCGGCAACGCTTGATGCAATCTCAACACCGCGGTTCATCGGCCCTGGATGCATGACCAACGCATCCGGCTTAGCCAACGCCATGCGCTCTGGTGTAATACCGTAGTGTTTATAATATTCACTCGATGATGCCAATAGTGGCGAGCCGATACGTTCGTTTTGTATTCTTAATCCCATAATGACATCACAGTCCGTGACACATTCATTCATATCTTCATAGACTTGTACCCCAAAACGCTCAATGCCTTTCGGTAATAAGGTACGCGGCGCACAGACGCGGATGTCTTTGACACCTAAGGTCTGTAGCGCACTGATATCTGAGCGCGCCACTCGCGAATGCTTGATATCGCCAACGATAGCCACTGACAACTCCTCAAATGGACGCGGCGCTTCACGATGAATAGTGAGCATGTCGAGCATCCCTTGTGTTGGATGCGCATGCCAGCCATCACCGCCATTAATAATAGCAATATCTGGTGTTACTTCGGTTGCCATAAAATGGGCAGCACCTGATGCTGAATGCCGTACCACAAAAATATCTGCCGTCATGGCTTGTAGATTCCACAGCGTATCGCGCAAGCTTTCACCTTTTTTGGTACTAGAGCGCTCGATATCGATATTAAGCACATTGGCACCTAGACGCTTTTCGGCTACTTCAAAGGTCGTACGGGTACGCGTTGACGGCTCAAAAAACAAATTCATTACCGTATAGCCTTCGAGCTCAGGACGGTTAATGAGCTGTCCATTATCATCAAAAAACGTCTCTGCTTTGGCAATAATCGCTTGCAGCTGCGCTTTATTAAGACCTTCCACCCCCAAAAAATGGCGAATACTGCCATCGCTATTAAGCTGCGGACGACTTAACGACGCATCAAGTTTCTCATGAATGGTATCAGGGTCGAATTTGGCATAATCCGTTGGCGAGACTGTCTGAGTTGAGCGGCTATCGATAGAATTTGGCATAATGGCAGGTCTTTATTGTTGGTTTATATGATTTAATAATCATTATTTATGCGTTTTTTGGCGATTTATAGTCGACGATAAGCACAGAGACAAGGACATTTTGGCACTTATTTGCTACAATTTACCCCAGTGGCAGTGAGAGACATAGCGCTGTAAAAAACAGCCATCGTCATCCTCTTGGGCAGTAGCCATAGACCTGTCAAAACCATCATTAAAAATCCGCTTAGCCAAACGATAAATAAATAATAATAATGATAGTGTAGCTGATTTTGTGGTCAGGACAAAGATGCCGTGCGAGGTATTTAAAAATTTACCAGATTTCGGTCTGTAACGTGCGACCCAACCGATTTTCCAACCCCTTATTTAATCCTTAGTTTCAGTAGCCTTTATTTTAACAGCATTTATTAGGAAGCCTTATGACAACCCTTACAGACTATCTCAATGATTATTCGCCCAATCCTGCACTGAGTGACGTTATTACTACTGTCACTGACGTGGGTAAAACCATATCACAATTATTGAGAAAAGGGGCACTAGCAGACATTCTAGGCGAAGCTGGCAACCAAAACGTCCAAGGTGAAGACCAAAAGAAACTGGACGTACTGGCCAATGACTTATTGTTAGATGCATTAGCGAAAAATACACATTGTGCAGGCGTTGCCTCAGAAGAGCTTGACGATGCTACCCCTGCCAATGCAGATGGCAGTTTGTTGGTATTGTTCGATCCGCTTGATGGTTCATCAAACATCGATATTAATATGGCCGTTGGCACTATCTTTTCTATTTTACCGTACCAGCGCCAAGGTCAAGTCAGTGAAAATAGCGACTTCTTGCAAGCTGGTAATCAACAGTTAGCCGCCGGTTATTTGCTTTATGGTACCTCTACCGTACTAGCGCTAACTATCGCCGATCATGTCGTGATGTTTAGCCTAGATCCTGACACTAACGATTATGTGCTCATACAAGAAAACGTGCAAATCGATGCCGATACCAGCGAATATGCCATCAATGCTTCAAACTACCGCTACTGGCGCGCACCCATGCAGCAGTATATCGATGAGTTAATTGCTGGCGAAACGGGTGTCCGTGGTCGCGATTTTAATACGCGCTGGGTGGCCGCCATGGTCGGTGATGTGCATCGTATTTTATGTCGCGGTGGTCTCTTCACTTATCCGTTCGATACCAAATATGCCAATAAAGCGGGCAAATTACGCTTGATGTATGAAGCCAATCCAATGAGCTTATTGATTGAGCGTGCGGGTGGCGCTGCTACTGATGCAGTCAATCGCATTTTAGACATAGAGCCAACCGATATTCACCAACGCGTCCCAGTGGTACTAGGCAGCAAAAATGAAGTCGATTATGTTAAAAATTTGCATGTAACTTACGCTGATAAATAAGCACTTTGCCTTTACTTTGATAACAATCAGTATAAAGCCAGAGCATTTATAAGCTTTATACCGATCGTTTAATTTTTTTATATTTTTTTCTAAGCGATCCACTATGGTAGCAAATCCCACCGAGCTTATTACCTCAGATAAAAATACGACCGTTAAACTTGTCAAATCCTTGTTAACGCAAGCGCGGCAGCGGAAGAAGCAAGGGCAAACGGTGATTGAGGGCGTCCATCTCATCGATGCTGCGCTGCGTAGCGACTACCCCTTTGCCCAAATCCTACTCGCAGAGTCTGCGCACAACCATCCTGAGGTTCAGCAAATTTTGACGCGCTTGCCTACTTATACGCCTATTTTAACGTTATCAAATTCGCTGTATGAGAGCATTCGTAGCTTAGGTACTGGTATCGATATCATGGCAATCATTAAAGTACCAATGCCTCATTTATCGATGATTGATAATGACTGCTTGATTTTAAATGATGTGCAAGACAGCGGCAATGTGGGCACCCTATTACGCACCGCAGCAGCGGTTGGCATCAAGAATATACTCTGTACCAGTGCGACAGCACAAGCGTGGTCCCCTAAGACATTACGAGCAGGCATGGGCGCTCAGTTTGCTCTGATTATTTATGAAGGCTTGAGTACGCAAGATATTTTGGATCAAGTACGAGTACCGCTTTTAGCGACCAGCTCACACACAGATACTATCATTTACGATCACGATTTATCTGCGCCTGTGGCTTGGATTATGGGGCATGAAGGTCAAGGCGTTTGTGATGAGCTGATGCAGTGCGCCACCCCTATCGCTCTACCACAGCCTAATGGTCAAGAAAGTCTGAATGTCGCCATTGCAGGCTCATTATGCTTGTATGAAACACTACGTCAAAGAAACTATTCCTAAAATATTCTGTCATGTATGTAGCCCATGCAAAGCATTGACTGAATATATATATAGTGATTCAGTCAATGCTTTAGGTAGAATTTGTTTTCTCAACTACATATAGAAACTAACCTTGTGCTTCCATAAAGCTTGCAGAATAGTTGTTTGGTGCATTAAAGTTAGTAAAACTAATGCTAATGGATTTCTCCAGTCCATTCACACAATGCCACCACCCTATAGGAATAAATAGCGCCTCACCAGCTTTAATAGTGACTTCAACTGGGGTCACATGCTGCATTAATGGATGTTCCTTTAAATCAAAATTAGGAAAATCTACTTCACTATAAACGTGCAAATCATTATAGAGCCAAGGTACTTGCCACGCTGGAATCAACGTAACCTTCTTAGTGCCATACACTTGAACCAACATGTTGTTAGTTAAGTCATGATGCAATGGCGTAAAGGTACCTTTGGGTCCCATCCAAAAATAGGTACTAAAAGCTGCATCATTATCTAAAAGCTGGCGATAGCTTCACCAAAATTACCGATGTCATCCAATGCTGGTCTTATGGCTTCAACGTTTTGTTGTGTGTTATTAGCAGTCATATAATAGTTATTACTTTCACCGTCATTTTCTATCATATTGACAAATTCAGACATCAGCATTGATTTACGATACTTATCGGAATGACGTTCAAAAAGCGCATCAGTCTCGCGATTAAACTGCACCTGAATTTCCGCATCGCCTAGCGTATCTGCAAAATAATGCGGGCTCCATTTCTTCAGTGCTGGCCAATGATCGATACCTTTTTTAAGCACCACAGGCTTATACTTACTATAGTAATCCTTGATAAATACCTCAAACGGCGGCGTATCAATCACCTCAATTTGTTGGTTGTATCCGGGATCTAACTTGGCTAAGTCGTCACAAGTATTAAGAAGCCATTCTCGTTTTTTTAGTAGCTTGGTGGCTTTAACGCCTGCTTGTAGATAAGGGCTTTTAGAGGCTGTCTCTATTTCTAGCAATATCTCTGCGTGACTAAAGCCTTGCTTAGCCAATACTTTCGCAATACTGTTTTTACTCGTGCCTTCAAGCAAATTGGTAGCGACCCATCCTTTCCAATTATTTGGCAGTCTACGAATTGATTGTTTACTGTCGTTTGCCGCCACCTTGGAATCATCACTCAGAGCGGCTTTGATTTGAGCGTCTGAAAAGTGATTGTCCTTTAGCGTTTGAATAATTGTCTCTGGTTGGACACCGCGAATTATATTAGTCGCTACCCAGTCATTCCATTCCTGAGGTAAGCGTTCTGACGTGTTTAATTCTGCCTTCATTAGCATCTCCTAATCCCTTAATGTACTAATTAATTGGTCTATCATGTAATCATCTATTATTGAGTATAGTCAGTTAATTATCACTATAATCTTGCTCTACAAATTAAACTATAACATTAATATAATAGCTTACATTCATATAGTAGCGGACATTTATCCATTTGACTAGAGCATGTCCGCAGTTCAAAAATGCAGATAAAACAAGATGAACTGTAGCTATACAAGAAACAGCGAAATCATGTCAGCATTGACAATACTCCACAAAAAAGCTTCGATTCATTGAACCGAAGGCTTTATGACTTATGATATATTAAGCGACATTAAACGCTTAACTGTTCAAACTTAAACCTTGCTAGTAAGCTCAGGCAATGCTGTAAATAAATCAGCTTCTAAGAAATAATCAGCAACGCTAGCAATAGGTGCTTCTGGGTCATTGTTGATAGCAACAATAACTTTAGAATCTTTCATACCCGCTAAATGCTGAATCGCGCCTGAAATGCCCGCTGCGATATATAAGTCTGGTGCAACGATTTTACCCGTTTGACCGACCTGCATATCGTTTGGTACATATCCTGCATCAACAGCGGCACGTGATGCGCCAACGGCAGCGCCAAGTTTATCAGCCAATGGTTCGATATATTTGGTGAAGTTTTCACCATTTGCCAATGCACGACCACCAGAAACCACAATGCCTGCTGAAGTCAATTCAGGACGGTCAGATTTCGCCATCTCTTCATTAACGAAGCTTGCTTTGCCAGTTTCTTGCACGTTGTCGATTGTCTCAACAGTAGCTGAACCACCTTCGCTTGCTACTGGGTCAAAAGCCGTGGTACGTACTGTCATGACGACTTTATCTTCTGTGGTCTTAACAGTTGCTGTGGCGTTACCAGCATAGATAGGACGCTCAAACGTTTGCGCATCTACGACGGCTGAGATTTCTGATAGCATGCTTACGTCAAGTAAAGCGGCAACGCGTGGCATAAAGTTCTTACCAGTGGTAGTAGCAGGTGCAAGGATATGGCTGTAATCACCAGCGATATCAGCAACCAATAGCGCGACGTTACCCGCTAATTGATGCTCATAGGCAGCGTTGTCTGCTAATAATACTTTAGTCACGCCTTCTGCTTTAGCTGCTTGGTCAGCGACAGCTTGAGCACCACTACCTGCAACCAACACATGGATATCATCACCCATTTGCTTAGCAGCAGCGATGGTATTCAAAGTTGCCTTTTTTAGACTGGCATTGTCATGTTCTGCATATACCAAAATTGCCATGATTTTAATCCTTTTTTGTTCGTATCATCTATTCATGCGGTTGTTTGTGTACAAAGCTGTTTGAACAACTATTATTTTATATAAAATAAATCAGCCAGATCTATAGCCTTGTACAGGATATGCCGTAGCGAAGTATCCAATCATTGAAACATTAAATGACTTTTGCTTCGTTTCTTAGCTTATCGACCAACTCATCCACTGAACCACTTTGATGCCAGCTTTGCGTTCAGCAGGTGGCACAACTTTAATGATCTCTTGCTTAGAGGCCATATCAATACCAAAATCAGCAGGCGTTTTTTCGTCAAGTGGCTTTTTCTTCGCTTTCATGATGTTAGGCAACTTAGCATAACGAGGCTCATTCAAACGCAAATCAGTGGTAATAACCGCTGGTAGCTCAAGTGCTAGCGTCTGTAAACCACCGTCGATTTCACGAGTCACGTTTACTTTATCGCCTTCTACTTTCACTTCTGATGCAAACGTACCCTGACCGATACCCATCAATGCCGCTAGCATCTGACCAGTCTGGTTGTTATCATCATCAATGGCTTGCTTACCCAATAAGATAATATCAGTGCCTTCACTCTCGGCGATATTTTTGAGGATCTTAGCAATTTGTAATGGATACGGCTTGTCATCAGTCAACACTAAAACACCACGATCAGCGCCCAATGCTAACGCTGCACGAATTTGCTCTTGTGATTCTTTTGGACCGATTGAAGCAACAATGATTTCATCAATCACACCCGCTTCTTTTAGACGAACCGCTTCTTCTACTGCAATCTCATCAAAAGGGTTGATTGACATCTTAGTGTTTGATAAATCAACGCCAGAGTTGTCAGCTTTTACACGAACTTTTACGTTGTAATCAATGACACGCTTGACCGCTACTAATGCTTTCATACGTTCCTCGTTTATTAATGTTATGAATTAAAAATTGTCAGTTAAGAACCAAAGGTTCATTTTTTTAAACTGTCGTTCAAAATACTACTTAGGGTTATTACTGCGTCAACAGATAGTAGTTAATTAAGCGAGAAGAAACAATACCGAAAATGGTATTAGTATCACACTACTCATTGATAAAATCTGCTAAAGCTAAGCCAACCGTTATTATCAGACCCCTGTATCTTGCGTGACCACAGGCATAAGGTCAAGACAACGCCGTGAATAATGCGTCATAAATTTGTCACCATTTTATAATAAATAGTTTATAAGTGCACAATTTTACAGTCTTCTTTAACCTACATTCTCAATGTTTCACCTGTTTTCAGCACTGTCAACACGATAGTTACTTAATGGATTGTTGTGATCTATCTCGTTGGCATCAATCGAGAACAACAATCAAAAACTCAAAATCTACGATTTGCTGTTTTTACTAGAACCAATCAGCAACTCACTGTCGCGTATATCATCGAATAATGACCAGTCAGGCGTGACTGCATTATTTTTGATGACACTCATTTCCCCTGTGGTTTCCATAATGACAGCAAATACTTCGGTTTTAGACTTGATCCCATTCTTGCGTAAAACCTGTTGAACATCACTGGTACTAAGATTGACCTCTTTTAAATTTCCACTAAAATACTCGCCATGAGCCATTAATATAATGGCTCGATTGTCTATCAGAGATTTTAACGGTTTGAATTTACGCCTGATAAATGAGATAACCCCTTGAATCACAAATAATACCGCGACAGCAAACAGCCCTTGCATTAATGACGGTGTGTCTGATAGCACCGTTGAAGCGAGTATACTGCCAATACCGACAGTCATCGCAAAATCATGGCTTGAGAGCTTGGAGAAACTTCGCAACCCCATCAATCTTGTAAATAACATTAACCCTAAATAAAAACCGATTGCAGATAGAGAAATACCCAGCACTTGCTGCCAATCGATTGAAAACCATGGCTCCCACTTCATAAAACAACCTTATTTTGTTAGATCTTTTTTGAGTCAGTGCTGATGACTGACAGCTAATATCAGTATGCTTTTGATGATTTTACGTTTATAGCGAGAAAAATGGCATAAAAAAGCAACCTGATAAGAGGTTGCTTTTTTTAGAGTTGAAACAGTATTTTTATTGTTTTAACAAACAAAGGCATCAATGCATATTGATAATCTTAACTGTCATCAAGCTTACCGACTAATCAGCTTACCAGATGTCAAATGAGATTAGATAGCTTCGATTTGCTCGGCTTGTGGGCCTTTTTTGCCATCACCTAAGATGAAAGACACTTTTTGGCCTTCGGCTAGAGTTTTGAAACCACCACCTTGGATAGCGCTGTAGTGAGCGAATACGTCTTGTCCGCCATTGTCTTGAGCGATAAAACCAAAACCTTTAGCTTCATTAAACCACTTTACAGTGCCTTCAACTTTATCTGACATAAATTTTCCTAACTCTTTAACTGTTGGCGAGACGTATGTCGTCACCGATTAATTGATATATACCCAAACTATTTTCTGCTAAATGCAACAGTCAATACGATCAAAATATCGTTAGATAGCTTGAAATTACGACCTAAAATCTTTTGAGTACAGGCTGATTATAGCAGCTTTTTATAATCGCAACAGGTTAAATTGATGATTTTTGTAAATAACGATAATCCGTTTTGAAAAGTCACAACAGCCAATAAAATACTATCTAATACATTGATAAGAAAGATATTTTATATCATTTACTATCTACCATTCTAACGTAAAGGTGTCATTTAAGTTGATGACAGCATTATCTCAAATAATAAATAGGTGATAAGTCAGCATATGCTTCATTGAGATATCGGTAACCACGGTGAACTTAATACTAACAAACAAAGCGCAAAAAATATCAGCGAAAATGACTGACTATAGGCGATATATTTAGCAGGTATCACCAAGTCTTTAGGAGAATCAGGAATACCTTTACGTTTTAGTAAACGCGTCCCGTATATCCATCCAAAGGTAGTATAGATGCCATAAGCAGCAGGTACCGTAATGGCTAGTGGCGTCAAATCAATCACATATAATATGACAACGGAAATAAAGAACCACAAAGTATCCAAGAGTGAGCTGATTTGAAAAAACTTAGACTTCGGCAATTTGCCATCGGTTTTTTTGAGCATCTCCCCTTCTATCCATATTAAAACAGCTACCACAGCGCTAAGAGTAATATATACGAATTGCGGCGTTAGCCAGTCTGGATAAGATATTTGCACAACACACAACCTATAATCTATAAAAAAGTAAGAACGCGCAACTCAATCGTCTTGATAATTAACCAGCAATTGGTTGCACTAAGAATATTCAAAAAAATCAATGAAGGCTAGATATATGAGGCATCGATTGGTCGTTTTCAACCAACACCAAAGCGATTGTGGTTAAAATTCACTAAAGTAGTGCAAACTAAAAAAGCCCACACTATTAAGTAATAGCATGGGCTCTTAGTTCTATATCAGCGATGAATCTCTTAATAGCTTAATACTGAATTAGTTTTTTTCTTTATCGATGATTTTGTTACCACCGATCCAAGGCATCATGCCACGTAGCTTAGCGCCAGTGATTTCGATTTGATGCTCTGCATTGTTACGACGACGAGCCGTCATTGATGGATAGTTGGTTGCGCCTTCAGAGATAAACATCTTCGCGTACTCACCAGACTGAATGCGTTTTAGGGCATTACGCATGGCTTCACGTGATTGCTCATTGATGACTTCAGGACCAGTTACGTATTCGCCATATTCAGCATTGTTACTGATTGAATAGTTCATATCAGCGATACCGCCTTCATACATGAGGTCTACGATAAGCTTAAGCTCATGCAAGCACTCAAAGTAAGCCATTTCTGGGGCGTAGCCAGCTTCAGTTAGGGTTTCAAAGCCCATTTTAACCAGCTCTACTGCACCGCCGCAAAGTACCGCTTGCTCACCAAATAGGTCAGTTTCAGTTTCATCTTTAAAGGTGGTTTCGATAATACCTGAACGACCACCACCAACGCCAGCAGCATAAGATAGTGCTAACTGTTTGGCTTGACCTGAGGCATCTTGGTAGATAGCGATAAGATCAGGAATACCACCGCCTTTTGCAAACTCTGAACGTACCGTATGACCTGGTGCTTTTGGTGCAACCATAATGACATCAAGATCACCACGTGGAACGACTTGGTTATAATGAATCGCAAAACCATGAGCAAAGGCTAGGGTAGCGCCCTCTTTGATGTTAGGCTCAATCACGTCGTTATAAAGCTCTTTTTGAAACTCATCAGGCGTCAAAATCATGATGACATCAGCGGCTTTTACCGCTTCTTCTACTTCAGCTACTTTCAGACCTGCGTTTTCCGCTTTTTTCCATGAGCCAGAGTTAGCACGTAGACCAACGGTCACATCAACGTCTGAATCTTGTAGGTTAAGCGCGTGTGCATGGCCTTGTGAACCGTAACCAATGATGGCAACTTTTTTGCCTTGGATGATTGATAGATCACAATCTTTATCATAATAAACGTTCATAAACAGAGTCCTTTTCCTAAATCATGGCTTGCCATGGATAAATAAACACTTAAATTATAATCACCTTATCGAAGTGATAGGTGAGATAAGCGCTATGTTAATGTTTGAATAAATAATTTGACCTACAATAGTACAGTAAGCACCCATTATAAACTGAGCGTTTTTTCGCCGCGTGCAATACCAATCACACCCGAACGCACCACTTCCATAATACGTTCACGACCAATCACATCAATAAAGCCATCAAGTTTGGCTTTGTCACCAACGATTTGAATGGTATATAGATTGGCGTTCACATCAACGATTTGTGCACGGAAAATATCAGCACTGCGTTTAATCTCTTCACGTACGCCGCCCGTTGCCCGTACTTTTATGAGCATCAACTCACGTTCGACGTGTACGGTATCTGATAGATTAAGCACTTTAACCACTTCAATCAATTTATGCAATTGCTTGGTGATTTGTTCTATTTTTTCAGGTGACGTAATAGTGGTCAATGTTAAGCGAGAAATACTCGAGTCGTCTGTTGGCGCAACGTTCAAAGTTTCAATGTTGTAGCCACGTTGAGAGAACAAACCGACCACTCGCGACAACGAACCCGCTTCGTTTTCCATCAATACCGAAATCAGATGTTGTTGTTGCATTAGGTACGCTCCCCTTTTGTTAACCACATATCACGCATCGCTTGCCCAGCGATTTGCATTGGATATACATGCTCGTTACGATCGACATAAACGTCAATAAATACCAATCTATCTGTTATTGCCATGCTTCCGCCAATTGCGCTTCCATGGTCGCAGGATCAGTAATCTTGATACCGACGTGACCATAGCTTTCAGCGAGTTTGACAAAGTCTGGTAGTGAATTCATATAAGAATGGGCATGACGACCTTCATACAGCATATCTTGCCATTGCTTCACCATGCCTAATTGGGCGTTATTTAGATTTAAGATTTTAACTGGCAAATTATATTGTAAGCAGGTTGAGAGCTCTTGAATATTCATCTGAATAGAGCCTTCACCCGTGATACAAACCACGTCACGCTCAGGGTTAGCAAGTTTGGCTGCCATCGCATACGGCAAGCCAACCCCCATCGTCCCTAAACCACCTGAGTTTAGCCATTGGCGCGGCTCATTATAGGTATAATAAAGCGCTGCAAACATCTGATGCTGACCGACGTCACTGGTGATAATAGCGTTACTATTCGTCACTTTATCTAAAGCTTGAACGACCGCTTGGGGCTTAATGCCGTTATCAGTACTAGTGTCATAACGCAGGCCATGACGCTTACGCCACTCATTAATCTGTGACCACCAATCCAACAATGCTGGTTGATCTAACTCTTTATCATCACCGATAATCTCTAATATATCGGTCAGGACAGATTTGACATCGCCTACAATCGGAATATGGGCATTAATCGTTTTTGAAATAGAGGTAGGATCAATATCAATATGAATAATCGTCGCATTCGGACAGAATTTTTTGACATTATTAGTGACACGGTCATCAAAACGTGCACCAACGGCCAAGATGACGTCGGCATGATGCATGGTCATATTGGCTTCATAAGTGCCATGCATACCGAGCATACCCAAGAACTGACTATCAGAACCAGGGAACGCACCCAAGCCCATTAAGGTATTGGTTACTGGTAAGTTTAAACGGTGCGCAAGATTAGTAAGCTCTTTATGCGCATTGCCTAAAACAACACCGCCACCAGAGTAAATAATCGGACGCTTTGCAGCAAGCAGCGTTTCAACCGCTTTTTTAATCTGACCACTATGGCCTTTTAATGACGGCTGATACGAACGTATAAACACTTCTTCTGGATAAGCGTAAGCAAACTTTTCACTTGGCGCGGTCATATCTTTTGGTACATCAATCACTACAGGACCTGGGCGTCCAGACTGAGCAATATAAAAGGCTTTTTTGACAATCATTGGGATTTCGCTAGCGTGGCGCACTTGAAAGCTATGCTTCACGATAGGACGTGATACACCGACCATATCTGTTTCTTGGAAGGCATCTTCTCCAATTAGGCTGCTAGGTACCTGACCTGCGATGACCACCATCGGCACAGAATCCATAAACGCTGTTGCGATAGCCGTTACAGTATTAGTAGCACCCGGACCTGACGTTGCTAATACTACACCTGTCTGCCCTGTGACTCGCGAATAAGCATCTGCCATGTGACCGGCTGCTTGCTCATGACGTACTAAAATATGCTCGATATTTTCTTGTTGAAACAAAGCATCATAGATATGAAGAACCGCACCACCTGGATAGCCAAAAATATATTTGACGCCCTCATCAGTCAGTGATTGCACCAACATCTCAGCACCAGATAGCATTATAGGTTGCTCACTACCTTCAGCAAGGCGTTGTTGCTTTTCTTCAAAATTTTTGGCGGCATTCCCCGTTTGGGTATGTCCCGTCATATTCGGACTTTGCGTGGTTTGCGTCACTGTCATCACCTTTTTTTTGTCAAGAATAGGCGTTCATTTATAAGAGAAAACCATGCTATTTACACAAGATGGTTCGTCTTATAGAAATGGCTGCAAATCCTTATCCATATCAAGAATGTGTGCCCACTATCTCTAAGTAACGCTGTTTTATAAGACAGCAGGCTACTCAAACACAGCAATATATGTAGGGTCAGTTTTATGGCAGGAGTCTATCGATGTACAGTGACAAGATGCGCGTGCATCTATAAAAGAAGCTTATTATTGATAAATAGCAAATAGCATTTACAACAGATTGATTTATACAGAGGCATCGATATTCACAATTTAAATCACTCTCACAACCAATACTAATTTGTAAAATGGTTAGATTTTACGACAGGCTTATTAAAAAGATTTAATTGCTGAATATTTTTCCATGTTTAATACAACCGCTAGAGTCACGCTTAGCGCATTTCAAATAATAAGTTTATCTTAGTCATTGTAGACAGATAAGTCCGGAGACAATACATAAAGTCATCGATAACAATCGTTATGATACTATCTTTGCAATATCATTGTCACAAAGAAACGAAAACTGCGTAAGCCACTGATAAGTAACCTATCGTCCTCATTTTCAAGTGCCACGGCAATATCATAAAAGCCGCTCACTGACCAATCAACTGCTATTATATTCGATGGTTTGTGAGCTATTGTCAAGAAAAACTTCTAAAGCCCATCCCTAACTATTAGTTATTAAATAATATACATTCATAAGGATTATTTGTTAGAATCGAAAGCTGGTACATTTTTAGTACCATTCCAACACTTAAATGTTATATTGACACATATATACACATCTGTTTTTTACCCCTTGAGAGGATTGCTACTATGGCATATGCGTCTAAAATAAATACTGCTACCAAACTGCTTATGAGTACTGCGTATGTGCTAATGCTGTCGATGAATGCCAGTCATGCTATTCAAGTTTATAAATCTGTCGGTGCACATGGTGAAGTCAAATACAGCCAACATGCGCCGCAAAATGGTAAAAACATTGAGCTGATTGAATTTCGTAGTGATGGCAGACAAAGCAATGCAGGACAATTGGCTGGCAAAACAGATGCCAATCAAAGTACTAATACTCAAAGCGTAGAAGAACAAAGAGTTGCAGCGCTTGAAGCACGGATTAAAGAACAAGAAGCACAAGCAAATGCACAGCGTTGCCAGTCACTCCGCAATAATTTGACCAACTTGAATGTCGGCGGACGTATTTATGAGATGGATGCAAATGGCAAGCGTCAATATTTAGATGGCCGAGAAATTGAGCTCAAACGTGAACGCGTACAGCAGGCAATTGATCAGTATTGTGGCAGCTCAACTACCTAGGCTTAATGCTAATTATAGACGTTAATCAATAGCTGCATCACATGACGAATGGCTGCTGGCATATCCTGAGCTTGTAGTCCTCGTTGTCCAACCAATAACGTATTATTACTCTGATTGACCAGCGTATCCCCTGCTAATCCATGTATAACAACCGCTTGATGCAAGCTTTGCATTCCTGATGATAAATCTTGTTGTGCTAGCAGACCAGCAATGACACCGGATAACACATCACCCATGCCAGCCGTCGCCATACCCGCATTACCGGCAGCACAAACATAAACGTGGTGCTCATCTAAGCCCTGCTCTAATATCAAAGAACCTGCGCCTTTTAGCACCCATTCACCACCATAAGTTATAGCGCACTGTTTTATCGCTTGTAGTCTATCGCTTTCCACCTCACTGATTCTCTTATTCAGTAATCTAGCAGTTTCGCCACTGTGCGGTGTCAAACAAACTTGATGATTAACGCTATATTCTCGCAGCTGACTGACCAATTCATGATGCTCTAATTGCAATGATGCCAAATGATAAAGTCCATCAGCATCAATCACTATTGCCTTTTTAGCTGTCATCGCAGTTTGTAGATACTTTATAAACAACACTTTTGCTTTTTCATCACGACCAAGCCCCATACCAATCGCAATCACAGTGGCTGACTTGATTAACTCCTGCACTCCGTCCATATCATGCAAATTAATCGTCATTGCATCTGGTAGCGACGTTAATAGGGCGCTATGAAAAGCCTCATGGCAAGCAACTGTAATTTTACCCGCTCCTGCCGCCATCGAGCTCGAAGCAGACAATATCGCAGCGCCGCCCATACCTTGTGAGCCATCGATACGATTACCGCCAATAATCAGTACATGACCATAGCTCCCTTTGTAGCTATTTTGACGGCGAGGACTTAGACCATATGCAGTAGTAATCAGTGTTGCTACTGGCATGAATCTTTTATCGTTTATTGGATAAGGTATCAGCGGTATATCAACTACCTTGCCGCTATGATCCATACCATCTTTGGTATGCAAACCGAATTTCCGTGCAATTAAGCATAGCGTTATATCAGCCTGTATAGCCACATGCTCAAACACTTCGCCAGTCGAAGCCACCAAACCACTTGGAATATCAACCGCAATGGCCAAGGTACTATTTCGTTCAGATAACTTATTAAAAGTGCTAATGGCTGTTTTATAAACACCTGTAGGCGCACGATCCAGTCCAATACCAAACAGTGCATCAATATAAACATCGGCTTGCAGATTACCATCTACTCCTTCTTCTAGCTCACAAGCACTATTTTCAAAGCGTTGATAAGGCAATTGGCCAATAGCGCCTCTTTTAGGGCTTTTTGTGCGTCGGAGAATACAGTTGTGTCATTGGTATCAAAATCATCACTCTCAAAACCCACTGTTAACACTTGTACCTGCCAACCCATTTGCTGTAAATAATAAGCAATGAGCCAACCGTCGCCACCATTATTACCCTTTCCAACCCAAATGCTCACTCGATGCTGACGCATATGACGAAGAGGCACATAAGTAGTGGCTGATGAAGAGATATTTAATTGCTTTTGTTCATATAATTGTTCTATGTGTTGCGCCATTTGCCAGGCTGCTTGTTTCATCAACCCAAAACTATCATGCCCCTCTACAAACCATGCTTGCTCCATCGCATAGAGTTGTTCACTGCTATATAACGGGATAGGTTTTGTACTTTTTATAGGTAATAAATTGGTCTGATTTTTCATAACTAATCCTTGAGTATTTTTTGCTGATTTTTATTTTATTGAGATATGATTACTATCATTTAGCATCAGCTTAGCAAACGCTTACATCAACGTATGTATCAATATGAATGTGAAATTATTTGCTTTTATACTTGCGCTCTTAGCTCACTGGCTTATTATATCGGTATTCACTCTATCGCCTACTGTCACACATGAATAATCTTCCTAAAGTAAACTTGCCTATCTCTTCAACCCAGCAGAAATCAGCTAAGCAAATCTCTACTGAACCTAAGCCTGCGTCCGAAAAAAAGATTAAGGTAAATAATAGCCCAACATTTACCACCACAGCAGATGTCAAACAATGGATTAAAGACCAAGCACAGGCTTTAGGGTTTGCCGACTGCGGTTTTTTATCGGTGCATCACCCTTTATTTGCTAAGCAGATTGTACAATTGCAACAATGGCTCGAAAAAGGCTATGAGGGACAACTGCAATTTATGCATAACAACCATGAACTGCGGGCAAATCCTGACCAACTGGTAGAAGGGGCAAAAACCATCATCAGTGTCCGTATGGATTACCTGACTCAAGCACCAACCCCACGTACGATCACTGACAATGACTACCCCAATCAAGGTATCATTGCTCGTTATGCCAGAGGACGCGACTATCATAAAACGATGCGCAGTCGTTTGAAGCAATTGGCACTAAAGATAGAAGCCATGCTTCCTGAGTGGCAACACCTCAATATAGGCTCAGAGCAAGATTTTATTTTTAGGCCTTTTAGCGACTCTGCTCCTATTTTCGAGCGACCCATTGCCGATGCTGCTGGTCTTGGCTGGACAGGAAAGCATACCTTATTAATCAACAAGCAAGCGGGTTCATTTTTTGTATTGGGTGAGCTATTTATTAGCTTAGAGTTACCTGATGACAAACCCGTCAAAGAGCATTGCGGCAGTTGTAGCGCTTGTATCAATATCTGTCCCACTCAAGCGATTGTCGCGCCCTATAAGCTCAATGCTGCAGCTTGTATCTCCTACCTCACTATCGAGCACGACGGTATTATTGATACAAAATACCGCCGCGCGATTGGTAATCGCATCTTTGGCTGTGACGACTGTCAACTTATCTGTCCTTGGAATCGCTACGCCAATCTTACACCTGTAGAGGATTTCGCACCACGGCATAACCTTGATAGCAGCAGTTTGCTTGAGCTGTGGCAATGGCAAGAAGCTGAATTTATGAAAAAAACTGAAGGCAGCCCGCTTAGACGCACAGGCTATGTGAACTTTTTGCGTAATATCGCGATTGGTCTTGGAAATGCTAATGGTAATGAAGAAACCATTACTCAGTTACAATCAAAGTTGGGCGTACATAACGAAATGCTCGATGTACATATCAATTGGGCCATAGCTGAACAGTACGAGAAGTTAAAAAACCTCTAAATCTTAAGCTTATATTTTTATACGCCAAAAAATGCCTCTTATTATAGTAAGAGGCATTTTTTATTTTATTCACGCATATCTCTGATAGTTCAAAACCATATTATGGCTTATGGCTTAGGAATTCGTAGTACTTGACCAGGATAAATCTTATCAGGCTAGATAGCATCGGCTTGTTGGCTTCAAAGATTTTCATATAATCATCTGCTGAACCATAAACCTCTTTTGCGATCTTAGACAAGCTATCACCAGATTTCACTGTATACATCGTTGACTCAGGCGCATCTTCTTCGATATCAATATTATCGATTACCTTAGCCACGTTTTGTACATTACCAATGGCGATAATCGCTTTTTCGCGGTCTGCTTGTGTTTTAGCTTTACCGCTGATTTCTGCAGTATCTGTTGAGCCGTTATACTTGATTTTCAAATCGCTAATATTCAGATTCTGCTGCTGAATACGACGAAGTAAAATATTGGCAACTGATTGCGCAGAAGGTTCACTACTCTGTACTGGCGTATTAGCGTCTGCTTTTGTTTCTGACTTGGCATCGTGTTTGGCGTCATCACGATTAAAAATTTTATCACCGATATCTTTTGCAAAACTGAACATACCCATTTACATACTCCTTTAAATATTGTTATTTATTATTCATCATTATTTTTTTAATGGCATATACATTCGTATATAACCACACTTTATATATAACTACACTTTGTTACTGCTTACCATTATGAGTATAGACAAAGATAGGTGAGGTAGATAGTAATAGTATGTTGAGTAATGTTGATTTGGCGTAGCTTATGTTAACGTATTGATTAGTCATATAACTACCTGTCGCCATGGCAAATTAAGAACATAAAAAAACCGCCTATCTCTACAGATAGGCGGCTAAAATAACTCGCTAAGCCACTAGCTAATTATAGCTGCGCTTGTACATAATCAATCGCTTTTTGAACAGTCGTTAATTCTGCTGAATCTTCATCAGGAATGGTAATGCCAAAGTCACTTTCAAATGACATAACCAATTCGACTAGGTCTAACGAATCTGCACCTAAGTCTTCCATAAATGATGCATCATTGTTGATATCTTCAACATTCATACCCAATTGCTCAGCTACTGCAGCTTTAACTCTTAGCTCGGTATCATTACTCATGTAGATTTCTCCTTTTTGATCTATTATTTTGGCAAGTCACCATAGGCCTATCATTAGGCTCTACAGCATTGTATATAAAATCATATCTTCAGATATGCACAGCTATCTGAGTACTTTGTAACTTGTTTTATAGCTGGTTATACGTTTTGACTGATGTCTAGTAAAGCCCTGCTATAATACAGGGCTTTGACATAAAAGTATCCGTCATTATAACACCCTTTATTATAGTTTACACTCGTGCACAGAGTTTTTTATTATAACTGTGTAACACTTATTTATCACCTACATATACATACCGCCATTGACAGGAATAACAGCGCCTGTGATATAACTGGCCTCATCGCTGGCTAAGAAATGTACGGCGGCGGCAATGTCTTCTGGCTGTCCAAGGCGACTGATAGGTACAGCGTCTAACATAGAGTTCAATAGGCGCTCATCAAGCTCGTCCGTCATATCCGTTTCGATCAAACCAGGGGCTACGCAATTAATCGTCACTTGTCGTGAGCCAATTTCACGCGCGAGCGTACGGCTGAACCCTTCGACGCCTGCTTTGGTCGCCGCATAGTTAGACTGACCTGCATTACCCATTTGCGCAACGACAGAGGTTATATTGATGATACGACCACGGCGTGCTTTCATCATACCGCGCACAGCACGTTTACTCATACGGTATACCGACGTCAAATTGGTATCGATAACATTTTCCCAGTCGTCATCTTTCATACGCATCAGCAGACCATCTTGGGTGATACCTGCATTATTGACCAAGACTTGTACTGCGCCGTAGACGCTCTCAATCTCTTCAAACAGCTTATCAATTTGTGCGGTATCACGCACGTCTAAAACACGTCCAATACCGCCACTATCGTGGAGATAACCATCAATCAGCTCAGCACCTTTTTCCGTAGTGGCTGTACCAATAACAAAATGTCCTTCTTTGGCGAAACGTTTGGCAACGGCTTTACCAATACCACGGCTAGCACCTGTCACTAGAGTAATCGTACGACTCATGATAACACCTCCATTAATTTATCAAGACGAGCGGGCTTGTCAGTAGGATAGCTCGTAATTGGCTGTGCTTGGCGCTTCGCCAAGTTGCTCAATACATTACCACTGCCGCATTCGATTAAAATATTAATTTGTTTGTCAGCCAGCTCTTGCATGGTTTTTGACCATAATACTGGTTGGCTTAATTGCTCTGTTAATGCCTGCTTGATACCTACCGCACTGCTCTCAACACGCGCATGTCGATTTTGGATAACAGGAATCGTCGCTTGATCAAATTTTATTTCTGCCAGAATCTCAGCCAATGCACTACTGGCTGGCTCCATAAGCGCGCAATGTGATGGTACGCTGACCTTTAGCGGGACAGATTTTTTGCCAGTGTTTTGCACTTTATCAATAACTGCATTCACACCAGCAGCATTACCCGATATCACCACTTGTCCTGGACTATTAAAGTTGGCTGCACCTACAATGGCACCTTCGACATGTTCAGTCGCTTGCTCACACAAGTTTTCTACTCGATTGTCCTCAAGCCCTAACACTGCTGCCATGGCAGTATCGACACCTACAACGGCTTCTTGCATCAATTGACCGCGCTGATGTACCAATTTGACCGCATCAGCAAGCGATATGACTTCAGCCGCACAAAGCGCACTGTACTCACCTAGAGAATGACCCGCTAAATAACAAGGCGCTGTGGTTATCTTTTGTTTTAAGATACGCCAAATGGCGATGCTGGCCGTCAGTAATGCTGGCTGAGTATATTGTGTTTGATTGAGTTTTTCTTCATTTTGACAGATTGCCCATAAGTCTTCACCAAGCGCGGCGCTAGCTTCAGTAAAGGTATCGAGAATCTCTGGATAGATTTCAGCAAGCTCACTAGTCATCCCGACTACTTGCGATCCTTGACCAGGAAAAATTACCGCAATACGTGTCGGCGGCTTTTTTACCATATCGGGTACAGAGGCCATAACCAATATTCCTTATTTAATTGGAAATATCCCTAAAAACAATTGGGGTTTATTATATTATTAGAGGCGATATAAAGCCGTTGCTTTAGTATTTGTCTAAAAAAAACGGATTATCGATAAACTATACACTGACGCACACTATTATCATAGCGGATGCTACTGAAACACGTATAGTAAAAGATACCACTCAAATTAAAATGGTAGAGTATATCGGTTCATTTTCATATTTTCTAAAGGCACATGGTAAAAGGTTGTTCAAATACCTACCATAAAAGCCAATAGCAAAAAGCCAAGTTATCTAGCCACATAATATATGATAGCGAAATAACTTGGCTTTCTTCAGCTCAAAGCATATTACCTAATAACAGCGTTGTAAAAATAATGACAGTCACCAGTACTATCATTATTTTTACAATCAGCTATTGAATAGCCAATAATTTAAGCGTCTTGACTAACTTTAAACAACTGGCGACCACGGTAGAAACCATCTTTAGTCATGTGATGACGACGATGTTTTTCACCAGTGGTAGCATCTACGCTTATCTCAGCGATTTCCATACGATGATGTGAACGGCGCATGTCACGACGAGAACGACTTTTACGACTTTTTTGAACGGCCATGATATAGCTCCTATACTTAAAAGGGGATAAGCTTGAAATTCAGCTTTAATCGACACTGACAGAGGCTATATAATCACAACAACCTAAGTCTTACGCATCATTAGTTAAATAGATTGCCACGTATTAAAGTGTTGATTACGTCTAAAATCTATAGTTAGTCTGCAAGATCAGCATCTATCTGCCAGTAGCAGATTGCTAGAATGCAATAAACGGGACATTATACGCATGTTTAGCGGATTAATAAAGCCCTGCTTCTCACTCTTTGGTAGAAAGCTGATGAAAGGTATCATAAATTTATTAAGTAGTACATTGATATATGACTTGTCTCTTAATAAGATTACAACTTGCCTTTTAGCGAGGCTAAAGCAGCAAAAGGATTTTCGCTTTCTTCCTCTTCTGGAATCTCACCAAATTGCTCTACCGTCATTTCACAGTCGTCATGTTTTGGCGACATTGGTGTCTTCAGTAATATCTCATCTTCTACCAATTTTTTGAATGGCAATAAAAGCTCTGGTGCAGGCTCAGTAATAATTTCATCAAGTAATAAATAGTCTTGTTCATCATTGATTGAACGTGCTTGGCTCTCATCTTCTAGTAGCGCAATATTATAATCATCAGACAAATCGATAGCCACTGGCTGTAGGCAACGTTGACAGGTTAACCAAACTTCACCCGTCAGTGTGAATGCCAAATGTAAAACATTATTGCGGCGATACAGATTGGCATTAAGCGAGATATTTGCTTGTTCATGTTCGGTGGCTAAGGTAGCAGCAAGACGTTTGAAAGCGCTTGGCTCTACCTCTCCTGTCCATTCATAACCAGTATCTGCCCATTTATCCAAAGAAATAGATTCAGGCATACTAGTAGATAAAGGCACTTTTTTATTATCAGCATAACCTGCTGACGGTTTACTTTCTGGAGTGCTTGACATGCGCGACCTCATTCATCAAAACGGTGTATAATATTGCCTGCCATACTAACGGAAAGCATTAAGCGACGCTAGCGCTAGTATGTTAAATTTGTTTGATATGAGCTCTATTTTCATCTCTTTATTTCTCCTATTTATATTCAAAGATAGTTCTTCTTTTTATCTTTTATTTGACCAGTGTTTTACCTATGAATGTGTTTAATAATAAACCTGACTTCCCGAACCTACTTTCTCCACTTGAAGCAAAAATACTATTACAACGTCTCACTACGTTAACCAGTAATGTGAATGCCTCTTCCACTGACTCGTGGAACCTTAAAAACAATCAGTGCTTAGAGGATGTAAAAAATGAATGGCAAAGGTTAGCTACTATCAAAGGCTTAGATGGCACTCCATCATCGCTTAATAAGTACGAGCAAGCGGCTACTGATTGGCTCATCCAATTATTCAATAATTTATTCGCTCATCAAAACGTTACATTGGTTCGTGGACAAGGAGAACCAGAGTACTTTCCGGCACAAAATAACGAACCCGCAAAAATTGAATTTGCTCATGGATTTTTTGCTAGCGCATTGCATGAGCTAAGCCATTGGTGTGTGGCTGGAGAGGCTCGTAGACGTTTGCCTGACTTTGGCTACTGGTACGCACCAGATGGGCGTACCGCCGCTCAGCAGCAAGCATTTGAGCGCGTAGAGATTAAGCCACAAGCGTTAGAGTGTTTATTTACTCTCGCTTGTGAACGATCATTTGAGGTGTCACAAGATAATTTGTTTGCTGACTTTGATACGAGCAATAGTACATTCGCAAATGACTCTACCGACAAGTGCAACAATACATCGCTAAGCCCAATATATTGCCACCTGATGCTAAAACTTTATTACATGCCTTACTCAGTGTCTCTATAGCTGATCTAGAGTAACAGCAGCATATCAGCGTAAAGGTGTAGCATTTTTGCGTTAACGATTGTCTACGCATAGTAACGGCTTGCAATCAAACTTATACTGGCTTTGCGCTATACTAGGAAGGCAGTGATGCTTTTTTAGTAAACTTAGTGAAAGAAGCATGCGCGCTACCAATATTCTACTTAGTCAAAAACCCCACATTTAAAAACCCATAATTATAAAACAAGGAATTGCTATGCAAGTATTTTATATTCATCCAGAAAATCCACAGCCACGTCTGATTGAGCAAGTGGCAGAATTGTTACGTAAGGATCAATTAATCATTTACCCTACCGATACCAGCTATGCTTTTGGTTGTCGCTTAGGGGCAAAGGATGCACTCGATAAGCTCAAACAAATTCGTGAACTTGATGATAAACACCAGTTTACCTTACTGTGCCGTGACCTAAGCGAAATTGCCAACTATGCTGCAGTGGACAATATACAATTTAAACAGCTCAAAGCACTTACTCCTGCGCCCATCACCTTTATCCTCAATGCCACAAAAGACGTACCAAAAAAATTGGCACATGCGAAGAAAAAAACCATCGGTATTCGAGTACCTAGCAACCCCATTGCGCAAGCGCTTTTAGAGGCCATGGATGAACCTATCTTAACCAGTTCATTAATACTGCCTAACCGTGATGACATACTAGATGATCCCTTTGAGATTGAGGATTTATTAGGCAATCAAATCGACGGTTTGATAAATGCAGGTATAAAAACCACTAAGCTCACTACGATTGTTGATATGACTGGTAGCCAGCCTGAAATTATCAGACAAGGTGCCGCGGATGTAGATTCACTACTACGGTAATAGACTCAAGTATCAGACACAAAAAAAGCTCCAATTCAATTGGAGCTTTTTTATATACATCTTTTACTTATTGTAAAATTAGTCGCGATCAACCAATTCTACATATGCCATTGGCGCATTGTCACCATCACGGTAACCACATTTTACGATACGCAAATATCCACCTGGACGGGTCTGGTAACGAGGACCTAACGTGCCAAATAGTTTACCTACCATAGCTTTGCTACGCATACGGCTAAATGCCAAACGACGGTTAGCAACGCTGTCTTCTTTAGCCATAGTGATTAATGGCTCGGCAACGCGACGTAACTCTTTTGCTTTTGGTAAAGTTGTTTTGATCAGTTCATGCTCAAATAATGAGTTAGTCATGTTCTGAAACATTGCCTTACGATGACTGCCGGTACGACCCAGCTTGACTCCACTCTTACGATGGCGCATAGTCAAAAATCCTTAAAGTTTAACGGCTACGATAAGAAAAGCGATCATCAACACGAAGGTCAGCTGGTGGCCAGTTATCTAGGCGCATACCGAGCTCTAAATCTTTAGACGCTAGTACGTCTTTGATTTCCGTTAATGATTTCTTACCAAGATTTGGGGTTTTTAGAAGTTCAGTCTCTGAACGTTGTACCAAATCACCGATATAGTAAATGTTTTCAGCTTTCAAGCAGTTGGCTGAGCGAACCGTTAGTTCAAGATCGTCCACAGGGCGTAATAGCACCGGATCAACCTCTTCTTTCTCTTTCACAGGCTCAGGCGCTTCTTCAGCTTCTAGGTCAACAAAGATAGAAATCTGTTGTTGTAAAATAGTGGCTGCTTTACGAATTGCTTCTTCTGGATCTATAGTGCCATTAGTTTCAAGCTCAATGATAAGACGATCAAGATCAGTACGCTGCTCTACACGAGCGTTCTCAACCTGATAAGCAACACGAAGCACAGGACTAAAACTTGCATCAAGCTTTAAACGTCCGATTGCTTTAGTATCACCATCTTCACGGCGCTGGTTTGCTGGCTCATATCCACGACCCATTACTACACGCAAACGCATCTTAAGATGACCACGATCACTCAATGTACCCAACACCAATTCTGGATTGACGATGTCTACATTATGCGGTAACGCGATGTCTGCAGCAGTAATAGTGCCTGGACCTTGTTTATCCAAGGTCAAAAATACTTCATTTTGGTCATGAAGCGTAATAGCCAAGCCTTTTAGATTCAAAAGCAAGTCAAGTACATCTTCTTGTAGCCCTTCAAGCGTTGAGTATTCATGGTCAACACCATCAATCTCAGCTTCAATGACTGCAGCACCAGGTAATGAAGATAACAAGATGCGACGTAAGGCATTACCAAGGGTATGCCCAAAGCCGCGTTCTAACGGTTCGAGCGTGACTTTCGCAATCGTTTCATTAACCGTATCCACATTAATGGCATTCGGCGTTAGAAACTCAGTTGCATTTAGCATCATGATGTCACCTCGATTTATTAAACTGGTTTAATTAACGTTGATTGCTCAATGCCGTTTTCACGACATCGAGCAGTACGTCATTACTTAGAGTATAGCTCAACGATCAAGCTTTCGTTGATTTCAGCAGGTAGATCAATACGATCAGGCGCTTGTTTAAACGTGCCTTGTAATTTGCTGTGGTCAACATCTAGCCATTCTGGAATACCACGTTGGGTAGCCAGCTCAATTGCGTTTTTAATACGTAATTGCTCGCGAGACTTCTCTTGGATAGCGATGACATCACCATCTTGCAACTGAATTGATGGAATGTTCACACGAACAAACTCATCACGGCCAGCTTTTTTTACCATAACAGTACGATGACTGACTAGCTGACGTGCTTCGGCGCGAGTTGAGCCAAAGCCCATGCGATAAACAACGTTATCTAGACGGCTCTCAAGCATGGCTAACAGGTTTTCACCAGTAGCACCGCGCTTACGAGCAGCTTCTTTATAGTAATTAGCAAACTGACGCTCTAATACACCATAGATACGCTTAACTTTCTGCTTTTCACGCAGCTGTAAAGCATATTCTGAGGTCTTGTTACGGCTTACACCGTGTTGACCTGGTGGACGACCAGCTTTTTTCGTTTTTACGTCGTATGGTTTAACGCCAGACTTAAGACCTAAGTCCGTGCCTTCACGACGTGATAATTTGAGTTTTGGTCCAATATAGCGGGCCATTGTTATGTCTCCTATAAGCTTTTGGGATAAAAAGCTTCGTCTTTAATATTAGACGCGGCGCTTTTTCGGCGCACGGCAACCATTGTGTGGGATTGGGGTTACATCAGAGATGCTGTTAACTTTATAACCCAATGCACCTAGTGCTCTTACCGCAGACTCACGACCCGGTCCTGGTCCTTTGACCAAAACGTCGATATTCTTAACACCATATTCTTGAGCCGCTTTACCAGCGACCTCAGCTGCAACCTGAGCTGCAAATGGTGTAGATTTACGTGAACCACGGAAGCCTTGTCCACCTGAAGTGGCCCAAGCCAGTGCATTACCTTGACGATCGGTAATCGTAACAATGGTGTTATTAAAAGACGCATGGATATGGGCAATGCCCTCCGATACTGAACGACGAGTCACTTTCTTGCGACTACGAGTGTCTTTAGCCATCTTTTAGCTTCCTAAGTTAATTATCTTTTGAGAGGGCGTGTCGGACCCTTACGAGTACGAGCGTTGTTCTTAGTATTCTGACCTCTAACTGGTAGGTTACGACGATGACGGATGCCACGGTAACAACCAAGATCAACTAAACGCTTGATATTCATTGACACTTCACGACGAAGATCACCTTCAGTCATGTAATTTGCAACTTGTGCACGGATAGCATCTAACTGTGTATCATCTAACTGACTAACTTTAGTAGTAGGGGCAATGCCAACTGCTTCTAAGATTTTCTGAGCAGTGGTACGACCTACACCAAAGATGTAAGTTAGTGAAATAACAGCATGCTTATTATCCGGAATGTTTACGCCGGCAATACGAGCCATTGATTTCTCTCCATTAAAGAAAAATAAGCGTTATTTATCAATAAGGCTTTATTTTTCAGATTTGTTGCTGTCAATACTAAAGCTTTTATAATTATTATCGCTGCTTTGACTTGGTTACAAGCCTATTCGTTGACGGTCTTATAAAAGTTTTTGCATAAACTACGGCAAGTGGCGGATGATATCCCATCCGCCGTCATTTTTCAAGTATTAATTGAAATAGTAACAAAAGTCTGAGACTTTATAATACTAAATATTAACCTTGACGTTGCTTGTGGCGAGGTTCTGCTGTACAGATGATATGTACACGGCCTTTACGGCGCACAACTTTACAGCTACCACAAATCTTTTTAACTGATGCTTGAACTTTCATAGCATGCTCCTTTGAGATATCGTACCGCTCATTTAAGGTTGAGTGGGCGATTGAATTAACGTCTGATCATGATATTGATGGGTCATCAAATGCGCTTGGATTTGCGAAATGAAGTCCATTACCACAACCACCATAATCAGTAAAGACGTACCACCGAGTTGAAACGGCACACCAAACGATGACTGGACGACCATTGGCATTAAACAAATAACCGTCATATACATCGCGCCAATAAAGGTCAGTCGGTTTAATACATGATCTAGGTAACGCTGAGTTTGTTGTCCGGGGCGAATACCTGGGATATACGCACCACTACGTTTAAGGTTTTCAGCTACTTCACGTGGCTAAATACCAATGCCGTATAGAAGTAACAGAAGAAAATAATCATCGCGCCAAACAGAACCAAATATAGCGGCTGTCCTGGAGACAACACCAATGCCATATTCTGTAGTATTTTTTGTGTAAGGGTAGGATCAGTTGATTGACCCACCCACTGCCCTAAACTTGCTGGAAACAACAACAACGAGCTGGCAAAAATGGCTGGGATAACCCCTGCCATATTAAGCTTCAGCGGCAAATGTGACTGCTGCTGAGCATATATTTTGCGACCTTGTTGCTGCTTCTGTGCATAGTTCACTGGAACACGGCGCTGAGCACGTTCAATATAAACGATACCAGCAGTAACCGCGATGCCTAGTAGCACAAAAATAAACAGTACAATCAAGTTCATCTGCCCTTGATTGACCTGTTCAATAGACTGCGAAATCATACCTGGCGTACCAGCCACAATACTCGCAAAAATGAGCATTGAAATACCATTACCTACGCCGCGCTCTGTAATCTGCTCACCAAGCCACATCAAGAACATAGCGCCCGCTACCAATGAGGTAACCGCTGGAATATAAAAGGTCAGACCAGAAGATAAGGTAAGATTTTGACTGATTAAGCCAGCACACATTCCTAATGACTGTACTAGGGCTAAAGCAAGTGTCCCTTGACGGGTATACTTGTTCAACTTACGTCGTCCCGCTTCGCCTTCTTTTTTGAGGGCTTCAAGCGATGGCAATACTGCAGACATCATCTGTACAATAATCGATGCTGAAATATACGGCATAATGCCGAGCGCCATAATGGACATACGCTCTAGTGCACCACCTGAGAACATGTTAAACATACTCAAAATGGTGTTTTCGTTGCGCGAAAACAGATCAGCCAAGTTGACCGGATTGATACCCGGTACTGGAATATGTGACCCTAAACGATAAACAACCAATGCGCCGATTAAGAATAATAAACGCGTCCACAATTCATCATACTTGCGTATGAATGCAAATGGATTGAGCGGTATACCAGTCGATGACATTGATTGTTTTGACACGTTACTACTCCTCGATGCTACCACCAGCAGCTTCGATTGCTAGCTTAGCGCCTTTAGTCACTTTGATACCTTTAAAGGTATAAGCCTTAGTGACTTCGCCTGACAACATAATACGGGCACGCTTCATGTCGTGACGGATTAGGTTAGCAGCTTTAAGTGTTTCAAGGCTAACCACATCGCCATCAATTTTATTCAGTTCAGAAAGACGTACTTCAGCCGTCTTCATTGCCATTTTACTGGTAAAACCAAATTTCGGTAGACGACGATATAAAGGCATTTGACCACCTTCAAATCCTGAGCGTATGCTAGAACCTGAACGAGATTTCTGACCTTTTACACCACGACCACCAGTCTTACCAAGACCTGAACCGATACCACGACCACGACGTTGGGCAGTTTTCTTTGCGCCAACACCTGGTGATAATTCATTTAATCTAAGACCCATTACGCTTCCTCCACTTTTACCATGTAGTTAACGCGATTGACCATACCACGTGTTGAAGGTGTATCTTCTACTTCAACAGTATGATTAATACGGCGTAAACCCAATCCTTTCAAGCTCGCTTTGTGGCTCTTTAGGCGATGGGCACCCGATTTAAATTGAGTGACTTTCATTTTTTTCATCGTAACTCACCTAGTCTAAGTTAACCCAAGATTTCGTCTACAGATTTACCACGTTTTGCTGCCATCTTCTCTGGAGTTGACATATCACGTAAACCGTTAAACGTTGCGCGAACAACGTTAGCAGTATTGGTAGAACCATAACATTTAGTCAAAACATCTTTGACACCAGCAACTTCTAATACAGCACGCATTGCGCCACCAGCGATTACGCCAGTACCTTCAGATGCAGGCTGCATATAAACTTTACTAGCACCATGACGTGCTTTGATCGGATGATACAAAGTTGCATCATTAAGCTCAACAGTAATCATATTACGTTTGGCAGCTTCTAGTGCTTTTTGGATAGCAGCTGGCACTTCACGTGCTTTACCACGACCAAAACCAACACGACCATTGCCATCGCCCACTACAGTCAATGCAGTGAAAGAGAAAATACGACCACCTTTAACAACTTTTGCAACGCGATCAACGGTAACTAAGCGTTCTACTAGACCGTCAGTCTGTTCATTTTTATCATTTTTATCATTTCTAGCCATGATTAAAACTCCAATCCGTTTTCGCGAGCTGCTTCTGCTAAAGCTTTAACTCGACCATGATATTTAAAACCACTACGGTCAAAGGCAACTTTAGTGATACCAGCTGCTTTTGCGCGTTCTGCGATCATTTGGCCCACAGACGTTGCTGCATCAGCATTGCCAGTCGCGCCTGAGCGCAAGCTGCCGTCTAAGGTAGATGCCTGAGCAATCACTTCACCACCGGTAGGAGAGATAATCTGGGCATAAATATGTTTTGGCGTGCGAGTAACCGTTAAGCGATGAACGCCTAAGAAACGGATATGCGCGCGGGTTTTCTTAGCTCGACGCAGACGAGCTGCTTTTTTATCAAACATTTCAACTCACCTTATTTTTTCTTGGCTTCTTTGCGAATCACATGCTCGTCACTATAACGAATACCTTTACCTTTATAAGGCTCAGGTGGGCGGAAACCGCGGATATTAGCCGCTGCTTGACCAAGCTGCTGTTTATTGTTTGATTTCAAAACAATTTCAGTTTGCGTTGGGGTTTCAGCTGACACACCTTCAGGCAACGTATATTCTACTGGATGAGAGTAACCAACGTTCAAAGTTACCTTGTTACCAGCAACTTGTGCGCGATAACCAACACCAATTAACTGAAGACGCTTTTCAAAGCCTTCATTCACGCCTTTAACATAGTTGTTAACAAGAGCGCGCATGGTGCCAGTGTGCATCATAGCTTCTTTTGAATCGACTGTAGGTGAGAAAATGATCGCATCATCTTCCTGTTTCAGCTCGACCAATTCATGCAGGCGTAAAGACAAAATGCCGTTCTTGCCTTTCACTTCGACCTGCCGATCGTTCAAAGTAACACTTACGCCGTTTGGCAGTGTCACTGGGGCTTTAGCCACACGAGACATAGGAATATTCCTTAAAAAATTAACTTCTTTATATTAGCGAAAAAACTAACAGGCTAAAAAGCGTGTTAGTTTAGCATAGTTGACTGCGTTAGACACCTATCAATTTGAAATAATTCATTATTACTCAATCAATAGAAGTCTAACAATCATCAAATAGACTTTATCGTCGTGTAGCTTACGCTACAAATGCGACGATTTCACCACCGATACCAGCAGCGCGTGCAGCACGATCACTCATGATGCCTTGGCTAGTTGATACGATAGCAACACCCATACCTTGCTTAACAGTAGGGATAGCGTCTTTACCGCGGAACTGGCGTAAACCAGGACGGCTAAAACGTTGAATCGTTTCGATGACAGCGCGGCCTTCGAAGTATTTCAATTCGATCGATAGGGTTGCTTTATTGTTTGCTTCTTCAGTAACAACAGCGCTCGCCACATAACCTTCGCTAACTAGCAAATCAGCAATTGATTTACGTAGTTAGAGCTCGGCATTGCTACCGATACTTTGTTAGCCATTTGTGCGTTACGAATACGGGTTAGCATATCCCCAACGGTATCTTGCATACTCATATAGTTACCCCTTACCAGCTTGCTTTACGAACACCAGGCACATCGCCTTGCATGACACGCTCACGCAGCATATTGCGTGATAAGCCAAACTTGCGGAAGTAACCGTGAGGACGACCGGTGATAGCACAACGATTGCGTAGACGTACTGGCGATGAATTGCGTGGAAGAGCTTGTAGCTCTAGCATCGCTTCCATACGAGTTTCGTCACTTGCAGTCATATCACTGATAGTTTCTTTTAGCTTGATACGCTTATCAGCGTACTTAGCAACCATTTTTTCGCGCTTTAATTCGCGGTTAATCATGCTCTTCTTTGCCATAACGTCTTTACCTTATTTAAATGGGAAGCCGAATGCTTTAAGCAACGCGCGACCTTCTTCATCAGATTGAGCTGACGTGGTGATTGTCACATCCATACCGCGGATACGATCAATCTTGTCAAAATCTACTTCTGGGAATACGATCTGTTCTTTGATACCCAATGAGTAGTTACCACGTCCGTCAAAGGCTTTAGGTGAAAAACCGCGGAAATCACGAATACGAGGAATTGCAATGGCAATGAGACGATCTAAAAATTCGTACATTTGCTCACCGCGTAGCGTTACTTTGCAGCCAATTGGCCATTCTTCACGAATTTTAAAGCCAGCAACTGATTTACGCGCTTTGGTGACGACAGGTTTTTGACCAGCGATAGCGGTCATGTCAGCTACTGCACCTTCAAGCAATTTCTTGTCTTGAGACGCGCCGCCTACACCCATGTTAAGTGTGATTTTAGTGATTTTAGGTACTTGCATCACATTAGCCAAACCAAGCTCTTCTTTGATTTGCTGCTTTAATTCTTCGTTATATAAAGATTTTAATCTTGCCATTACCATTACACCCTTAGTGTCTTACGCAGTCGCCACTACTTCACCGCTCGAACGATAGACGCGTTGTTTCTTGCCGTCTTCGCCGAACTGATAAGTAATACGATCAGCTTTTTGGGTTTGCGCATTTAATATTGCGACATTTGAGATATGTAGAAAAGCTTCTTTCTTAAGAATGCCACCTTCAACGCCAGTTGCCTGATTTGGCTTCTGATGTTTAGTGACAATATTAATGCCTTCAACTTTAATACGATCATTTTTTACAGCTTGTACAGTACCTTGCTTGCCTTTGTCTTTCCCAGCAATCACGATAACTGTATCGCCTTTACGTAATTTTGACATGGATTACCTCACAATACTTCTGGTGCTAGTGATACAATTTTCATAAACTGATCACCACGTAGTTCACGAGTTACCGGTCCAAAAATACGAGTTGCAATCGGTGCTTTATTTTGGTTCAACAATACCGCAGCATTGTCGTCAAAACGCAGAACAGAACCATCAGGACGACGAACGCCTTTTTTGGTACGTACAACTACAGCATTCATCACGTCGCCTTTTTTAACACGACCGCGAGGAATGGCTTCTTTAACCGTTACTTTAATAATGTCGCCAACTGATGCATAACGACGATGAGAGCCACCCAGTACTTTAATGCACTGAACTCGTCTTGCACCGCTATTATCTGCAACTTCCAGCATCGATTCAACCTGAATCATAGCGTTACTCCACACGTATGAGCAATAAAAACCAGTTGCTGCCGCTAGCACAGTATGAGTAGTCGGCATTTTAATAATAATAACCGCTGCTACTCTTAATGTGAGTGATATACGCTCGGCGCAATCAGCATCCTTAAAAAGGCGGCTATTTTAACAGCTTCTGGCTTTTAATGCAATTTACTTAGATTTTTTCTACTTTTTCAACCACTTCAACCAAAGTCCAAGACTTGGTTTTAGAGATTGGACGCGTTTCTTTGATGCGGACAAGGTCGCCTTGTTGGCAAACATTATTCTCATCATGGGCTTTGATTTTTGTAGAACGACGAAGCTGCTTGCCATACAAAGGATGACGAACCAGACGCTCAATCAAAACTGTGATGGACTTGTCCATCTTGTCACTGACAACTCGTCCTGTCAATACGCTAGCATTAGCTGTTTGATTGTTATCGCTCATGAGTCGCCTCGTTGTTTCTCGTTAATCAAAGTCTGAAGCTGAGCAATCGCACGACGATTAACACGTACTTCATGGGTATTACCCAACTGACCAGTTGCTTTAGCCATACGAATACGGAAAGCATCAAGTTGCTTTTCATCAAGTAACTGAGTCAGTTCTTCTAATGATTTATCACGTAATTCACTGATCTTCATTACATTATCGTCCGCTTAACAATGGTAGTTTTAAAGGGCAGTTTTGCTGCAGCAAGCGTAAACGCTTCGCGAGCAAGTTCTTCTGAAACCCCTTCGAGTTCATATAGCACTTTACCAGGTTTGATTTCGCATACCCAATATTCTACAGGACCTTTACCTTTACCCATACGTACTTCTAGTGGTTTATTGGTAATTGGTTTGTCTGGGAATACACGAATCCAAATCTTACCACCACGCTTAATTTTACGAGTGATGGTACGACGTGCTGCTTCAATTTGACGGGCAGTCATACGACCACGAGTCAACGATTTTAGACCAATTTGTCCGAATGCAACGGTGCTTCCACGATGAGCTAGCCAGTGTTACGACCTTTGTGCATTTTACGAAACTTGGTACGTTTTGGCTGTAACATAGTTTAACCTCTGTCTGTGTTTCGACGGTTTCCGTTTCCACGACCACGGCGTTTTGGCGCACGAGTCTGCTCTTCTTTAACGGGATTGTATACACTGTTCATACCGTCAAGGATTTCGCCACGGAAGATCCAAACTTTTACACCGATGGTGCCGTAAGTAGTTTCCGCACGTACTGACGAATAGTCGATATCAGCGCGTAGTGTATGCAATGGCACACGACCTTCACGGTACCATTCAGTACGAGCAATCTCAGCACCGCCAAGACGGCCAGACAGCTCAACTTTAATACCTTTAGCACCAGAACGCATGCTGTTCTGTACGGCGCGCTTCATAGCACGGCGGAACATAACACGACGCTCAAGCTGACTTGCGATACCTTCCGCTACTAAATGAGCATCAAGATCAGGCGAGGTGATTTCTTCAATGTTGACCTGAGCAGGTACGCCCATAATTTTGGTCAATTCTTTTTGAAGTCTTTCAATGTCTTCGCCTTTCTTACCGATAACAATACCAGGACGCGCAGTGGCGATGGTAATCTTAGCAGCACCGGTAGGACGCTCAATCATGATTTTGCTAATCATAGCACTATCAAGCTTTTTGCGCAGATATTCACGAACTTGAATGTCATTGATTAGGTATTCTGAGTATTGTTTAGGGTTAGCATACCAGTTTGCGTTATGCTTCTTTACAACACCAAGACGAATTCCGATTGGATGTACTTTTTGACCCATAACTTATTCTCCTACCTTTATAGTGATGTGACAGGTGCGCTTACTGATACGATCAGCGCGACCTTTAGCACGTGGTAGGATACGTTTTAGCGTAATGCCTTCATCAACGTAGATGGTTGATACTTTAAGGGTATCAATATCTAGACCGTTGTTATGTTCGGCATTGGCGATGGCTGAGTTAAGACATTTCTTAACAAATACAGCGCCTTTTTTATTACTATACGTTAGGATATCCAAAGCACGCTCGATAGATTTGCCACGAACTTCATCGGCAACGAGTCTAACTTTTTGTGCCGATATGGCGGCACCGCGTAATTTTGCAGTTACTTCCATGGTAAGCACCTTATCTCTTAGCTTTTTTGTCAATGCCATGACCACGATACGTACGAGTCGGGGCAAATTCACCTAGTTTATGACCAACCATCTGTTCACTCACGATAACCGGTACATGAGTACGGCCATTGTGAACAGACAAGGTTAAGCCAACCATTTGTGGTAGGATCATCGAGCGGCGCGACCAAGTCTTAATTGGCTTGCGTGAGTTGGTGTCTAATGCATTCTCAACTTTGGCAAACAAATGCGCGTCTATGAATGGACCTTTTTTCAATGAACGAGGCATGAAATTCTTCCTTTATTTCTTCTTGGCGCGACGGCGGATGATCATATTGTCAGTACGCTTATTACTACGCGTTTTAAGTCCTTTAGACTTCTGACCCCAAGGGCTGGTTGGATGGCGACCTTTATTACGACCTTCACCACCACCATGTGGGTGATCAACCGGGTTCATAGCAACACCACGAACAGAAGGACGAACACCACGCCAACGTGAAGCACCGGCTTTACCAAGTGATTTCAAGTTGTTTTCAGTGTTAGAAACTTCACCAATAACGGCACGGCAGTTCACGTGTACACGGCGAGTTTCGCCAGAGCGCATACGTAGAATAGCATAAATACCTTCACGACCTAACAACTGAACGCTAGCACCCGCAGAACGAGCCATCTGTGCGCCTTTACCGATTTTAAGTTCGATATTATGGATCACAGTACAATGGGATGTTTTTCAGCGGTAAACAGTTACCTGGACGAATTGGTGATAGCTCACCTGACATTACTGTATCGCCAACTGCTTGTTTTTTAGCAGCAATGATATAGCGACGTTCGCCATCAGCGTACTTAAGTAAAGCAATGTGCGCAGTACGGTTAGGATCGTATTCAATACGCTCTACCGTGGCTGGGATATTGTCTTTAGTACGTTTGAAATCGATAATACGATAATGCTGCTTATGACCACCGCCAATATGACGAGTCGTTATGCGACCATTATTGTTACGACCACCAGTTTTACTTTTTGATTCGAGAAGCGCTGCAAACGGACGACCTTTATAAAGGTGTGGATGCACCACTTTTTCAACAAAACGACGGCCTGGTGATGTTGGCTTTGCTTTTACGATAGGCATGAGTGTAATCCTTATTCGTTGTTCGCTGTTTCACTAGTAGAAGCAGTCGTATTCGCGACCTCTTCACCAGCATCAGCCATTTGTACATCTTGACCAGCTTTTAAGGTAACATAGGCTTTTTTGTAGTCATTACGACGGCCGATACTTTTACCAAAACGCTTTGTCTTACCTTTAACATTCAAAGTGTTTACTTTTAAAACTTCAACACCTTCAAACATCATCTCAACCGCTTTTTTGACTTCAAGCTTAGTAGCGTTAGAGTCAATTTTAAATACCTGCACACCAAGTGAGTCGCCAAGCATTTGAGATTTCTCTGAGAATACAGGTCCTCTTAGGATCTGATAAAGTCTTGCGTTATTCATGCTAGTGCTTCCTCAAATTGTTTCGCAGCTTCGACTGTCATGATCACTTTATCAAAAGCGATCAAGCTCACTGGATCCACTTCACTTGTATCAAGTACATTGACATGTGGGATGTTGCGAGCAGCTAAGTATAAGTTTTCGTCAACTTCTTTAGTGACGATTAATGCACGTGATGCATTTAACTCACCTAACTTTGCAATCAACTCTTTAGTCTTAGGTCCAGAAACGCTTAGTTCTTCGACCAAAATCAAACGCTCTTGGCGAATCAATTCGGCTAAGATACACTGCATAGCACCGCGATACATTTTACGGTTGACTTTCTGTGACCAATCTTGTGGTTTAGCCGCGAATGCACGACCACCCCCACGCCAGATTGGGCTACGAATAGAACCTGCACGAGCGCGACCAGTACCTTTTTGGCGCCATGGCTTAATGCCACCACCAGAAACTTCGGCACGGGTTTTTTGAGCGCGTGTACCTTGACGAGCACCAGCAAGATATGCGGTGACGACTTGATGCACTAGTGCTTCGTTGAATTCACGACCGAAAGCCGTATCAGAAAGCTCAACTGCCGCCCCTGTAACTGTTTTTAAATCCACGTTAATCCCCTTGCTTAGGCTTTGACTGACGGACGTACGATGACATCGCCACCGGTGCACCTGATAGCACCCTTGATGACAAGTAACCCTTTTTCAACATCAACCGATATCACTTCTAGGCCCTGAACGGTAACGCGTTTGTTACCCATCTGACCTGGCATTTTTTTGCCTTTGAAGACTTTACCTGGTGACTGGTTTTGACCAGTTGAACCAATGGCACGGTGAGATACTGAGTTACCATGAGTGGCATCTTGCATGCTGAAGTTGTGACGCTTCACGCCGCCTTGAAAGCCTTTACCTTTACTGTTACCTGTGACATCAACCATCTGACCTTGTTCGAACAAGTCAGCTAGGATCTCACCACCAATTTCACGACCTTCAAGATCGCTATCATTGGCACGAAATTCCCAAACACCACGACCAGCGGCAACGCCAGCTTTAGCGAAGTGACCTTTTTGAGCTGCTGCTACGCGGCTGTCACGACGGGTACCTGTGGTAACTTGGATGGCTTGATAGCCATCTACATCAGTATTTTTTACTTGAGTAATGCGATTAGCACTGATCTCAACCACTGTTACAGGGATAGATGCGCCTGCTTCAGTGAAGACACGGGTCATGCCGCATTTTTTACCGACTAAACCGATCGCCATTTTAGACCTCTTTATATCTTATATTAATGGGTTGGGTGTTTATGTGCATTAACCCAAAGCAATTTGAACGTCAACACCCGCCGCCAAGTCAAGCTTCATTAGCGCATCCACAGTTTTGTCGGTAGGTTGAACGATGTCAACCATACGCTTATGAGTACGGATTTCGTACTGATCACGAGCGTCTTTGTTTACGTGTGGTGAAGTTAGAACGTTGAAGCGCTCAATGCGAGTCGGCAACGGTACAGGACCACAAACTTGCGCACCGGTGCGCTTTGCAGTATCAACAATCTCTTGTGCAGATTGATCAATCAGACGATGATCAAAAGACTTAAGACGGATACGGATTCTCTGGTTAGCCATGCCAGCAAGCTCCTAATATGTGCTTTTGTCATCTTTGCTTTGCAAAGATATGATCAAAAGCCGTTTGGTTAAATATTCACTTAAAGCGGCCTTCTGTTCTTAACCAGAATGAGTTCTTTATCCGAACTTGTAGCGTGCCAAAAGCAAAATAGTTTAAAGCCCCGCCGACCCTTCCATTATAGGATGTCAGCAAAGGCATAATGAAATAGTGCTAGAAACGATGCTCTAGCTGTCATAGCGCCCGCTGTTTGATTGGCGGCGCATATATAATTCAGTGGTGTATATTATACATAGTATTTCAGTCATTGCAAGGGCAATATCTGTAGCGACTTATGATATTACCCTTTATAAACAGTAATATGTAAACAACCGTATCTGTGCTTAATAATCATGCTTATATGAATCGATAACTATGCACTGTTAATCTAAAACTATGAAACATCAATCCAAAACAATGTCATATTGCTCTTGAGTATAGAGATTTTCGACATCAAAGGTAATCACTCTACCAAGTAAATACTCTAAATCTGCCACCGTGTCTGACTCTGAAGTGAGAAGTAAATCAATAACTGCAGCATGAGCAACGACCGTAAATTTCTTGGGAGAGTTATAAGTACGAGCACAACGCATGATTTCACGGAATATCTCAAAGCAGACTGTCTCAGCCGTTTTGACAAAGCCGCGTCCTTGACAGGTCGAGCACGGCTCACATAGCTGCTGTCCGAGCGACTCACGCGTACGTTTACGCGTCATCTCTATTAACCCAAGCTCACTGACCTGAGTAATCTTAGTTTTGGCATAGTCTTGTACTAGCTGTGATTGCAGACTCTCTAACACATCATCTTTATGCTGCTGTTCAAGCATGTCAATAAAGTCTAGGATGATAATACCGCCTAGATTACGCAAACGCAGCTGACGGGCGATTGCATGAGTTGCCTCAAGATTGGTTTTATAAACCGTATCTTCTAACGAACGCCCGCCTACGAATGATCCCGTATTAACATCGATTGTGGTCATCGCTTCTGTTTGGTCGATAATCAGATAGCCACCTGATTTTAAATCTACGCGACGTTTTAAAGCATCACGCAAATCATCTTCGACGCGATGGACATCAAACAAGGATGGCTCAGCGGTATAATGTACAATGCGGTCATACACAAAAGGCACAAACTCTTTGGCAAAGGATCTGACTTGTTCATAAATTTGTGCATTATCAATGATGACTTTCTCGGTATCCGCGTGTACCAAATCACGGATAGAGCGCAGCGGTAATGATAGCTCTTGATAAATAAGCTCAGAACTTTGATGTTGTTTCATCTCTTGGCGACGCGCGCAGATGGTACGCCACAGTTGCAATAGATAATAAATGTCTTCTTCAAGCTTATCGACAGGGACACGTTCAGCGGCGGTACGAGCGATGAGACCGCCTTTTAGATTGACCGTTTGCATCAAACTAGATAGCTCAGTCTTCAGACGAGTGCGCTCTTCTTCACCATCAATGCGCTGAGAGATACCAATGTGTTCGCTTGAGGGTAGATACACCAAATAGCGAGATGGCAAGGATATATTGGTGGTCAAGCGAGCGCCTTTACTGCCCAACTGATCTTTGGTCACTTGCACTAAAATACGTTGGCTTTCATGCAAGCGATATTGAATCAACGTTTTAGAAACAGGGATGACTTCGGTATTTTGTATACTAATCACCGGTGGCGTGACAGCCAAGTTATCAGTACTATTTTCTACCACAGCATCTTCTATATTGCTATCCGAGTTTTTATCGCTATTGTCAGCCGCTTTACTTTTATTTTCTGCTACTGGACGCGGCTCACGCTGCATATCATTGACATGTAAAAATGCTGTCCGCGACTGCCCGATATCAACGAATGCTGCCTGCATACCAGGTAAAACGCGTACGACTGTACCCAGATAGATATTGCCGACCAGACCCAATTTATGATGACGTTCAATATAAATTTCGCCCAAGATGCCATTGTCTAAGACTGCGACACGGGATTCCATTGGACTAATATTAATCAGCAGCTCTTCGGACATAATGTTTTTCTCTTATCTCTCAGCTTTCTTGTTAGACGTTCATCGTCTATTATCTTTATAGTGTAACAAATGCAGCTGGCTCTCGCCCATTACTCTCGCGTGTTATTATGTGCAGCAGGTTAGAGTGACAACCAATCTCTGAGAGACCAATAATCTCCATCCGGTTCTGTCTCGTATTTTATTTGATACTAATATCTGTGACGTTTTTAATTAACGCCAGCGTTTGTGGAAGTGGTAAACCCACGACATTGGTATAGCTCCCATTGATACGGCTGACCCAAATAGCACCCAAACCTTGTATACCATAACCACCCGCTTTATCAGCAGGCTCACCACTTTCCCAATAGTTACTCATCATCTCCGCAGTTAGCGCTATAAAGGTCACTTCGGTACGCTCAGTGATTCGTTGCTGATTAATGATTTGAAATACTGGCTCATGAGTTGAGCTGTTAGCCGCTTTAGAAGATAATGATACATGCGTTGCTTGAACCGCTGTCCATACTTCATGGACATTATCAGACATCTGTTGCCACATGCTATAAGCGTGCTCACGATCGACTGGCTTGACCAGCACTGTTTGACCATCTGCCAGCACACCGATGGTATCAGACGTTAGAATGATAAGTGAGTCAGAAAAACAGCTTTTATCCGTTTTCAAACGTGATGCTAGTTGCTGTATGGCAGCCTCAGCTTTAGTGGCGACCATGCGCTCGATATAGTCTGTGGGTGACTCCTCATCATGCTGTGTTTCATCGACATCTACACTCAATGTGCTAAATTCTAGTTGTGCTCTTTCTAACAGCTCACGACGGCGCGGCGAACCAGAAGCTAAAATAATATCCATCGCTACTCTCTTTATATCTGAATTTATCTACCTACTACCGAAAACTGCTGCCTGTTAGTGCATTAACATTAGGTAGTCATAATTAATAAACACCAGTGCTACAATTTTATTGGCTATCAGCAGAATTTTTCTTATGACGCAAATTTACGTAAAGCCAGTAGTACCAATGGCCAGCTGATGATACTCATCAACAGTGATAAGGCAGATTGTGCGACAAAGACATTCTGGATAAACATCTGCAATATCCATAAACATAATTGAAAAACAACCAATCCTAAGCTCGCTAATAACCATGCACTGATGGTATTTAGTTGCCTAATATAAATACTGGTTATTTTTATGAAGAAGGCGACTGCCACGGCGGCAAAGGCTTGCTGTCCCAAATGGGTATCCATGAGTAAGTCAGCAATGAGACCGATGGTAAATGCTGTAAAAATACCAACATAGCGCGGCTGAAATAACAACCAAAAAATCAGCACCATGATCATGACCATAGGGCGTAAGGTAGCCATACTAGGACTTAACGGATAGACATTAAGCGATGACGCAATAACAAAACTTAGAATGATGGTAGCAATCAGTAGTACCGTTGCATTCTCAGAATCAGGATACGACATGGGTACTTACCTTAACGAATGTATTGATGGCTGCTGTTAAAGCATGAGTGGGCATTGATGGGGTAAAAACCATGGCTAAAAATGTATCGACAAACAAACCAATTAGTAAATAGATGCCAGCCATTGTCTGATTGGTGCTTACGTATTGAGCGCCTAACTTCTTAGCGCTCATTGAGGGTAATATTATTTTTATTCACCAGCTTATCTTGCAGGACTAATACATACGCATTATCGATAAAGTTCGCCGCTGGGGTCACTTCTATACTTCTAAAGTTATCAGCTTGAGTATCTTTAACATGGGCGATACGCCCGACACGATACCCTGCTGGAATACGCCCACCCAATCCTGATGACACCAGCTCATCACCCACACGCACGTCTGAGGTTTTGAATACATAGTCAAGGCTTAATGAGGTTGGTATCCCTTGCCCTGTCACGATAGCGCGTTGACCTGTGCGCTTGACTGTAACTGCAACTGATTGCTGCTCATCAGTAATCAATAGTAGGCGACTGGTATTGGGATAGACATTAATAATCTGCCCTAAAATACCGTCTTCATCAATCACTGTCTGTCCAACTTGAACCCCGTCTTGAATCCCTTTATTGAGCACCACGATTTGTCTGAGTAAGTTGGTGTCTGTACCGATTACCTGTGCCAAATTAAGATCAAACTGTTCAGGCTTGGTCGTTGATAAAATACCTTGCAGCCGCGCATTTTGTGCCAAAATATAATCCTGCTGCTGCAACTTGGCTTGCGCATGGATAAGCTGAGACTTCAATTGCATGTTTTCGCGGCGCAGCGCTTCTTTAGACTGTAAGCTGCCACCTGCAATGCTTGGCATAACTCGGTAACAGTGATAGTTCATAAATAGGCTGCATAGCGGCATGACTGGTACTACGTACTGGATTAAACCATTCTGAATTTTTGCTATCGAACCACATCAGTATTAGAGCTGCTATTAATACAATGGCAGTCTTACGAAGTGCTAAGGGCTGGCGCGCAAAAATACTTGGGGTCATAAGTTGTCTAACTCAGGAGTTATAAAATAAGCAGTAGCCAGTACTGGGTTCTAGTTGATTAATGCAATTAAAGGCAGCGCAACTGGCTACCTTTAATTTTATACTGTTTTGACCCACTATTTTTACGCAAGCTATCATCAAGCACGACGAAGATGATTTATCAATACCGCAGTGCTTAACTAAAGCAATCTAAACAAATATCATGTTCAAGCTTTTGTTATTGATAAAGTCAAGTGCAATACCACCGCCGCGGCTGACGCAAGTCAGCGGATCTTCGGCAACGGTCACAGGTAGACCCGTCTCTCTTGAAATCAATTTGTCCAAATCACGTAACAGCGCACCGCCGCCCGTCAAAACAATACCACGCTCTGCGATGTCTGATGACAGCTCAGGTGGCGTCTGCTCAAGTGCAGCTTTCACCGCGCTAACGATACCGCTCAGCGGATCACTCAGGGCTTTTTGTACTTCTTCTGAGTTGACAGTAAAGGTTTTTGGCACGCCTTCTGCCATGCTACGACCGCGAACTTCGACTTCTAACTGACTGTCTTCATTCAAAGCAGAGCCAACTTCATGCTTGATACGCTCAGCTGTCGTCTCACCAATCACGCAACCATGGGTACGGCGTACGTGGGTGATAATCGCGTCATCAAACATATCGCCACCGATACGAATCGACTCAGCATAAACGCAACCAGATAACGCGATAACGGCAATCTCCGTCGTGCCGCCACCAATATCAACCACCATCGAACCGCTGGCTTCATGAACTGGCAAGCCAGCACCGATGGCAGCTGCCATTGGCTCTTCTAACAATAGTACTTTACTCGCACCTGCCGAAGATACCGCTTCACGAATCGCTTTACGCTCAACCAGAGTAGACTTACAAGGCACACAAACCACCACGTTAGCTGCGCCATAAAACGCTTGGCTTTTACCTTCATGATGAAATGCTTGAGCATTTTTTGCGTCACTTCAAAGTCAGCAATCACGCCGTCTTTTAATGGGCGAATCGCTGTAATGTTAGCAGGTGTACGACCAAGCATCTGCTTGGCATCAATACCAACAGCCGCAACGGTAGGGTTTTGTGTACGATTACTTCGTAACGCAACCACCGTAGGCTCGTCAAGTACGACGCCTTTATTAGGAATAAAAATGAGAGTGTTCGCAGTACCGAGGTCGATAGCGATATTATTTGATAAAAATCCAAACAGGTTCATGACTAATATTTCCAGCGTATTACAAATGAGGCGAATGAGATTGACTGAGATTGACTGAGGCGTTACTCGTCAGCGTTGAGCAGGTCGTCGTTAGACATTACTTATGGCGAAATTTAAACCTCGCAACAAGTCAAACCTAAGCAATAATGATGCAATGGAAAAACTGAGCTAAATTATACCGATTTGGCTCAAAAAAAACACAGATATTTGCATCAGTAAGTCAGGATTTCGGTCTTAAACGCTAAAAGTTGTTACAAAGTTTAAAATAGCAGTAAATACCATTCGACTTAATGAAACATCATTTAATTCAATAACTAACAAGGCTCTACAGGCAAATGATAATTTTACTTAGCAGCACAGGTGCATACTGTAACGTATTTCAGAACGTAATGGGTAAGCAATTGAGAATCAATCGTGAATTATACGGTCAATTTTGCAAATCACGCCATCTTGGTTGATATTGTGCATCAATCAAGCGTCATGCTCTGTAAACTTAAGCCAGATGCTTTATAATAAAGCCACTATATATACATCTTAAGATAAACCCCTTGTTTTAGTTTGTGTTAATAATTATCTATATCTAATGCTTGCCTATTTTAGCCGCATTCTACTCTAACAAAAACTGTCCTTCACTGGAGAAACTATGTCACAGCAACCAGCAACGTCTGACAGCAACGTCAGCCGTGAAGAAATCCTAGAAGTTGCCAACCTTGCACGTTTGGGTGTCGATGAAAGCACAGCCGATAGCTATGCCGGCGATATTAGTAAAGTATTAAAACTGATGAATACGCTATCTAACGTGGATACCACAGGCATCAAACCCTTAGCAAACATTCATGAAGCTTGCCAAGAATTGCGGCTGATGTCGCTAAACACGACATCAATCGCGAGCGCAATCAGTCAGTCGCCCCAGCTGTTGAAGATGGCTTATATTTGGTTCCACAAGTGATTGAATAAGCAGCGCGCTGCTTTAATCGCTACCCTATTTTACTTTATGCTATTCACATTTTGACGGACGACACCTTATGTCAGAACTTCATTTATTAAGTACCCAGCAGCTTATTACGGGCTTGCAAGACAAACAATTTAGCAGCCTTGAGCTGACAGAACACTACATCAAACGTATAGACGCACTTGACAATAAGATTAACAGCTTTATCACTCATACTTCTGAGACAGCACGCGCGCAAGCAAAGGCAGCAGATGAGATGCGTGCTCAGGGCGATCAGCGTCCACTACTTGGCATACCAATGGCGCACAAAGACATCTTTTGTACTCAAGGTGTACTGACGACTTGTGGCTCTAAGATGCTGCATAATTTTATCTCACCTTATAACGCTACCATCGTCTCTAATATCGACAAAGCAGGCATGATTAGTTAGGCAAGCTCAATATGGATGAGTTTGCGATGGGCTCAGACAACAGTAGCTCTTACTATGGCACTGTGCAGAACCCTTGGAACCTAGAGCGCGTCCCTGGTGGTTCGTCAGGTGGTAGTGCTGCCGCCGTTGCCGCAGGTTTTGTCCCAGTCGCAACGGGCAGTGATACTGGTGGCTCTATTCGTCAGCCTGCCTCATTTTGTGGTTTAACCGGTATCAAGCCAACCTATGGTCGCGTCTCTCGCTTTGGTATGATTGCCTATGCCTCAAGTCTGGATCAAGCTGGTAGCATGGGACGCAGCGCTAAAGATTGTGCCTATCTGCTACAGCCAATGATTGGTCACGATCCACGCGATGCAACGTCCATCAAGTATGATATGCCTGACTACGTACAAGATATCAGCGATGCAGAAGCTGCGGCTGGCGATAAGCCATTTAACGGTCTACGTATTGGTGTTGCCAAAGAATACTTTAGTGCTGGACTAGACGCTGAAGTAGAAACGGCCGTACGTGCTGCTCTGAACAAGTATGAAGAGCTAGGTGCGACGATTGTGGAGGTGAATATCACTGATCCTGAGATTACCCTTGCCACTTACTACATGCTCGCCCCTGCCGAAGCATCATCCAACCTGTCACGCTTCGATGGCGTACGCTTTGGCTATCGCTGTGAGAATCCAACCGATCTACTCGATCTATACACGCGTTCACGCTCTGAAGGTTTTGGCCCAGAAGTACAGCGCCGTATCTTGACCGGCACTTATGCGCTCTCGGCTGGTTACTTTGATGCGTACTATACCAAAGCCCAAAAAATCCGCCGCTTAATCGTCAAAGACTTCGATGAAGCCTTTGCTAGCTGTGATGTGATTGCTAGCCCAACAGCACCAACGGCTGCGTATAAGTTGAGTGACAATCTCGACCCTGCGACCATGTACTTGGGTGACGTTTATACTATCGCGGTCAACTTAGCGGGTCTACCTGCACTCAGTCAGCCAGTTGGTCTAACCTCAGAAGGTTTGCCTGTTGGCTTACAATTAATCGGTAAGCATTGGCAAGAGAGCCAATTGCTCACGACTGCTCATCTATTCCAGCAGCATACCGACCATCATTTACAACACTCTACCATCGCAAAGGAGACGGTATAATGAGTACAGCTACTACTGATAACAATGCCGTGCGTGAGCATGCCGTGCGTAAAGAGCTTTTCGTCGATGGCTATGAAGTGGTCATCGGCATCGAGATTCATTGCCAGCTCAATACCGAAAGTAAGATATTCTCAAGTGCGCCCACTGATTTTGGTCATGAGCCAAACAGCCAAGCCAGTATCGTCGACTTGGGTTTACCTGGCGTATTGCCAGTGCTAAATGCTGGCGTAGTCGATCGTGCCCTAAAATTTGGCATCGGCGTCAACGCTGAGTTGGGTCTATTTAATACGTTTGACCGTAAAAACTACTTCTATCCAGATTTGCCTAAAGGCTATCAAATCACTCAGATGGCAAACCCTATCGTTGGCGAAGGCTATATCGATGTCGTGGTCAATGAAGGGGATAAGAACGAATATCCAAAACGTATGGGCATCACCCGCGCGCATTTAGAAGAAGATGCGGGTAAATCAGTCCATGATGCCGTCGATGGTATGACTGGTGTGGATTTGAACCGTGCTGGTACGCCATTAATCGAAATCGTCTCTGAGCCTGATATGCGCTCGGCTCATGAAGCACTTGCCTATATCAAAGCCATTCATCAGCTGGTCACGTGGCTAGGAATCTCAGATGCAGTGATGGCTGAAGGCTCATTCCGCTGTGATTGTAACGTCTCTATTCGTAAGCCTGGTGCTGAATTGGGTACGCGTACTGAGCTCAAAAACCTCAACTCGTTCCGCTTTATCGAACGCGCTATCAATCGTGAAATCGAGCGTCAAATCGATATTTTAGAGGACGGTGGCAAAGTACTGCAGGCAACGATGCTTTATGATCCAGAGCGCGACGAAACTCGTGTGATGCGTACCAAAGAAGACGCCAACGATTATCGTTACTTCCCTGACCCTGACTTGCTACCTGTGCGTATCGAACAGCATACGGTTGATAGCATTCGTGCAGCAATGCCGGAGCTACCCGTTGCTCGTCGTGCCCGTTTTGAAGAAGCGCTTGGTCTATCAGAATATGATGCGCGTATCTTGACTGGTAGTCGTCAAATTGCCGATTACTTTGAAGCTGTGGTCGCAGAAGTTGGGCAAGCAGATGCCAAAATGGCTGGCAACTGGGTGATGGGTGACCTACTCGGTGCACTAAATAAAGATGATAAAGAAATTACTGATTCCCCTATCAGCGCCAAGCAATTGGCTGGTATGCTAGCGCGTATCAAAGACGATACCTTGTCTGGCAAATTGGCTAAGAAAGTCTTTAGTGCGCTCTATGAGCGCGCGGGCGGCGATGCTGATGATGCCGCTGACAAAATCATCGAAGAAAAAGGTCTCAAGCAAGAAACCGATACGGGCGCTATCAAAGCCATCGTTGAAGAAGTCATTGCAAAAAACCAAGCGATGGTCGAAGAATATCGCGGCGGTAAAGAAAAAGCCTTTAACGGTCTGGTTGGGCAAGTGATGAAAGCCAGTCGTGGTAGTGCCAATCCCCAGCAAGTGAACCAAATCTTAAAAGAGCTATTGGGTTAATTGCTGATTGGTTGTACTGAGTGTAATACGTAAATTAGAGTTATAGAATTTGACTAAAATAAATAGCTCTTGCAATATGCATAATTTTGCGTAAAATAGTCAGTCATTCGGGGCGTAGCGCAGTCTGGTAGCGCACTACACTGGGGGTGTAGTGGTCGCAGGTTCAAATCCTGCGTTCCGACCAAGAAATACTAAATAACTCAACGGCTTAGGTCGTTGAGTTATTTTTTTGGCACAAATTTGGCAAAAATTAACATTGTATGCCAAAGTTATTCATGACTGGATGAAGCAGCTCGGCATTACATAAATTACCAATCATAAATGTCGCTGTTATTCCGATAATCAACAAGCCGATTACCCACATTGGCAACGTGAGCGACCAATTAGTTAAGCTTTGACTCTCGCAATTTCTACACCGCCAATCATTCTTTCTAAGCCTAGTTCCACAATCTGGGCACCGCTTATGATTAATAAACATCTCACTTCCTTCCAACCCTATTATTTTTACGCTTTATAAAACCTACATACTACTATACTACGAGCAGACCTCTTTGTTCAAAATCACTGTTTCTACTAGATTATCTTGATTGTCATAACTTGATAGCTTAACCACAACATTATTAGCTGCTTGATATTTTGCACTATAAAAACTCTGACAAAGTTCATCAACACCTAATTCTTGAAGGCTAGGCTCCATATTCTTAACTGCTATTGAGCTTGAATATAAGTTCATTTTCCAGCTCATCAGGTAATTTTTATCTCCCAGATTAAACTCAGGTTGCTCGTTATTGATTTTTTCATTAGCCACTCGATCCATTGAATCAAAAAAAATAGATGCAGTGTCTAAGTCTACATAATGGTAGTCGTCATCTACGACCTCAAAATCTTCAAAAAACTGATCCATCATACTGAATACTTCAGCGTTAGCATTAACTGTTATTCCTATTGATATAACTGCGACTAGCCATTTGTTCATAATATACTACCTATCATAATCAACATCTTTATTTCTTCAAACAATTCGAACTGTTTCTTGATTTTATCATATGTATAACTGCTTTTTTTCTCAGAACTTGATACTTCATAAATACCGTTTATTTTCTCAATTTGATAGGAGCCATGCACTATTAATTGCTTGTTAAATACCTTTTAAGATAGGTTCTTATGGCAAAGTAGGGTTTTTTATCATAGCCAAAGTTATTACCATAGACATAGACGCACAGGCAGCGACAAGTAGTGGAATTGTCATGCATGAAGTATGGTATAGATGGTTATTTATCATAGGTTATCATCTTAGTTTTAATAGTAAGGCATTATTGAGAAGCGCTATTCAACTTAATTTTTATATGATGAATATCATGCTTTAGTAATAGCATAATCAAGCACTACCCTAACCGATACTTGTCATCTATAGACTTTTGGCAAGCGAGCAGCTAGGGTAAATGTACCACTTTATGAAGGTTCAACCCATGTCTGAGGCTATCGCTCAGCCCCTCTCGAATTACCTTATAGATGACGCACCTTGGGACGTATACCAACGACCTTATGTGCGTGATTTAGCGTATGTACTTGCCTGCCCTAACGTCTTGACGGAGTGGCTCGATGTTACACCGCATCAGAATACACATACCGTGTCGGTACATAGCGCACACTTTTGGCAACAGCAGTTTGCGGCGTATCAGCAGCGTTTAGAAGAGCTAGATAGCACCAATGCTTATCAGGTGCTGACTCGCTATTTACTCAAGCGCCCTAGCCCCAATCGTTTGGGTTTTCACTTTGAAGGGTTACTGTCCTTTTGGCTAGAGGATGGCTTTGCGCGCAAGCTACATCCGTATGAAACGCTAGCCAGTAACGTCCAGTTGTATAACGGTAAGCAGACGACTGGTGAGCTGGATTTAATCTTATATAATCATGGAGAAAATCTGGTCGAGCATTGGGAGCTGGCGATTAAGTTTTTTATGGGCTCAGCACCGTTTGCTCCTGAGAACTGGGTTGGCATCAACTCCAAGGACAATCTACAGCGTAAAATGACCCATATGCAAACCAAGCAGTTTCGTACCGTATGGTAGATACCGAAAAGCATGGACAAGTTAACATTGATAAGCGTTATGGCGTGATTAAAGGGCGATTCTTTTTGCCAATTAATACCACTAACTTTACTTATCCGCCTTGGTTAGCACCAAGCTTTCCGATGCACGAATGGTGCGATAGCACTGATATGACGAATCTTGCGACGCTTGATATAAGGGCATTACGAGCCGCCCATTATATCGAATGGTTTACTAGGCGCGACTGCTATGATGGAAGACAGCCGCAGGTAGCTTGGTCAAACGACGCACTGCCTACGACAGGACTATACTTCGAAGGTTATAGTCCGATCGTCATTTATCCTGAACAGCGCGACAAAACGCATGACAAATTTTAGTAACGTCCACCGCATTATATGCACATGGACGCTTTAGCCATCTGTTTTATTAATGCAATGAAGCTACCAAGTATAGCGTCCATACAAGCTAATCTCACTACGTTTGGCTTTTTCTGAATCGAGACTGTCAGTCAGCAATTTGATGCCAGCATAGCGACTGTCTACAGCGAGACCCAATGCTTGCGTTTGCGGCTCTATTAAGCCCGCCACCGTAATGGGGAAAGCATCATTGGACGTTTGGTAGCCTGCGGATAATTGATATAAGTCTTGAATGTCATTCACTTGACCATGTAGACCGAGCTGCCATTGACTGTCTAGCTGATGCTGAAGCTACCTTCAACTCGCCATGGCAATGTCTGTGTGACATCGTCAGTACTAAGCTGCCCTTCAATCGTATAGAGAGGTCTGCCGTTGACGTCATAATCCAACGCATAACGAGTGCTCGGCATGTCTTTCCAGCGCATGCGTCCAAGGATATCGTAGCCACTCAGAGACAACTGCGTACTATCAGACAACTGACCGGTGAGCTGCAAATCGAGCGAATAACCATATCCCGAAGGTTTCGCGGGGTTCCAGTCTAAATTTTCTTCCCCTAAGGCGGTTCATCATAGTAATAATCGATGTAAGCGTTGGTTTTATCTAAACTGTCTCGTATGTCTGTCACCTCATTATTTGGTAACACTCTGGTGCTTAAATCGCCAACTATCTTACCTTCTAATGCATGCAGTCCTTGCCAGAGATTGGCTCGAGTCGTCAATTGCCAGTTAGGCAGGAGCTGCTGCGTCAGACCAATATTAGCACCGAATCTTTCATTGTGCTTGGCTTCCAAAAATAACGGATAAGTTTGACTGGTACTTGAGGGCTGTTTATTTTCATACTGCCAATAAACTTCGGCAGTCTCTTTGCTAAACGTCATTAAATAATCATAACGCCAACCTAGACCGTAGCTAATCGCACTGCCCGCAGGACGAATCTCAAGCGACGTCCGACCTTGGGCATAAGCATGATCACCCGAGTTCAAAGGGGCACTCCAATCGTCTAAAAATGCTGAGATAGGCTGGGTTGGACTATGAGCCGTTGCCATCAGACTCCACTCTATCTGCGCGTTTGACTGAGCAATATGACCGTCCAGCAACCCTGTCGCTTGGGGGTAGAAGTAAAAATTCGTGTCAGCAGCTGGTATATCTGCACTATCAGCAACCGCAGCGCTGGATATCATCATAGCGGCAATCGCTGGCGCAGTGATTAACTTGGTACGGCTGTATAAATGTGATGCTAAGCTTTTAGGTAAAAAACCATAGAGACTTGAAACGTTATATGGCATAAATTTCTCACGTTTATTAGAGAGCATAAAAAAGAGACAGGAATCTGTCTCTTTTTTGTTGCTATACCTCAATCGCTACTAACAACGGTTGAGAGTCGATGTGACACATGATTTGATTATAGAATAATTAAACTATCATCAGTAAACTTGGCAGTAACTTTGCATCATTATCCATTAAATCACCGTAGTCTTTACCGTTAACCATGATATCGCCAAGCTTACCCATTTTATCTTTAATAAAATCACCATTGGCATCAACATTTAACTTGATCGACGCTTTATTTTGCTCAACGGTAAACTGGGTGCTAACCACATCATAGTTATTATCTAAGCTTGACTTACCTGTTACAAATAGCTTCTTACCCTCTACGCTAGCAGTCAGACCTTGTAGCTCAATAACATTACGAGCAGTACGTTTAAGATTGGCTTGGAAATCAAGTGGAATCGTTGTTGCGCCCTGTTTAGTTACCTTGCCTTTAAGCGCCAATACTATTTCCATACCTACGTATTTATTGGCGGCCTCTTCGATATCACCGACTTCATCGATTATGATAAATTTCTTTATATCAGCGTCATTGGCAGTCGCGTTCAGTGTAATCTCTACATCAGTCATCGGTTTTTGCTTGGTCATCTTGCCCGTTATAGCAAACTTATAAGGGATTGTTCTAACCACCAGACTGTTATCTGCTAGCTTTCTGCTGACATCCAGTGCGGCAAATTCAAAATCTTTTGCTTCAATCACGCTATCATTAGCCGTCAACTTCAGGCTGCTTAATTTGATGACCGCCTTTTCTAGCGTGATGCCTTCTCTATTTGCGTCATTGATATCAAACTCATCATTGACCACGACTTTATCACTGAATTGACCACTGACTGTTGCGCCTTTAGTACTTGAGTTGAGGGTAACGGTATCAGTGCCAGTGCCAATGTTAATACTCTTGAAACCCAAACTACCGTTAAAGTTATCTGTACTGGTGTTTGAGCTTAACGCATCTTCAAAGCCATCAAATGCTACCTTAAAATTGTCTTGATTGACGACAACAGGTCCGTACAAACCTGTTTGCGGGTTATACACATAATCGTATTCTTCAATATCAACCTTGGTGCTACCAGTTAAGGTAAACTTACCATCCGTATTTAACGTCGCTAAAAAGTCTTTTTCTGGGGTCAAGACTATATTTCCTAATGCTGTTTCAAACTCTTCATCATTAGCCAATGCAGTAATGTCAGCTGCCGTGAGCTGTGATACCTCATTCTCTTCCATATAGTATTTTAGATCACTTGGGATATCGAAGGTATAACCCAGACGTGTATCTTGCTTTTCTGTAAGGATATCGCTTACATCTTCGTAAGCATCTGTAACCGCTTTATTGTCACTGACAAACAGCTTGGCGGTACGAATCATCTCTTTCGCTTGCTCGATCTCAGACAAACTATTATCGACAGGCGGCTTAACTGGCACATCTGGCGTATTAGTACCATTACCAGAAGAAGAGTTATTGTTGTCATCACCACAGCCTGCTAACGCTAACGTGCTGGCTAACGCTAATGCGCTCAATTTAAAAAATTTCATAACACAGTCCTTTATAGAGTAATTTTAAAAACTAGAAGCATCAAAATTTTTATATAATTAAGCAAATAATGCCTCAATTCAAAAAACCGCCTCTTAATTTAGAAAACTTAAGTTTGCTTTAAAATAAAATAATAATACTCTTATTTAAGCAACTTATCTATAAAGTAAACGAATATAACAGAAATGTTACACAAAAAGTAAATGCCGTTGTTGCGACTAATCTTGACTGTCTACCAAAGATACTTTATCAATAGCTTTCAATCACTTGCATCAGTCGTACCTGAGCATATCTGCGCTTGGCATGCGCTCAGCGTGAAAGCGCACAATAGCAATACCGGCACTAGCAAGGGCTTTGTCTTTTTTGTCATCCGCCTTTTGACGCGCTTTACTCGTGTGTGTCCAATCATCAAGCTCGATAGCAACCAGCGTGTCTGCGCATCAATATCCACAATCACATAATCGACGCTTTGACGACAGATACGATTGAACCAAAAACTACGCTCGGAGGCTTCACTGCTATTGCCTTCGATAATACGTGACAGTTGAACTTGAACGAAAATATGATATTCCGGCAACGCACTTTTTAGCTTATTAAAGAAAATGACTTCCGTATCCGTCATAATCGGCATCGGCGCAAACGGCCAAATAGCCAACTCATCGCCGCGTACTGGCTTTGGATCAGGCTCAACAACTGGGGGTTTTTTCAACAGCTTTGGTACGGTAATCAGCCCTAAAAACCCAACGGCCAATATTAAAAATATAACACCAAATGACATGGTTTTACCTTATACATGATTAAGGCAGCCAAATATGTATGACGACTTCCATAAAGTGACATACATACTCAACTGCGACAGGGCAGCCCTTATAGGCTGACCCGTTATACAGAAAAAATCAGGGCAGTCGGCGCACATCGTAGCTAAGCTTACGCCAATCAGCAAACACTAAAACAAAAAACACGACAATAAATGTCGTGTTTGAATAAAACTCAGATAAAACAATAAAATCTAACAAAGACTCTGCTGTTATTTAGCAACAATAGTCATCTGATTATAGTGATTTTCACACTATTTTAGCGCCAGTATAAAACCCAAGCACTGGTCGTATTGACCTTAGGATCGCTATTGATTTTATCTTTTAACGCTAATGCCGCCACTTTACCGCGCTCAGGACCGACGATGACGCGAACCCCGCGGCTAGTAGGGCTGGTCTTAACTTGGTAGCCTGCGGATTTAAATTTCTTTGCCAGCTCATCCGCTTTGGCTTGGTCATTTGCCAATGCTACTTGCACCCCAAAGCTGCCTTTGGCGTCGGTTTCTTTGACTTCTTTACGGGCTTCGCTGAGTTTCTGCTGTGCTTCACGCTTAGCATCCGCTGATTTTTTGGCTAAAGCTTCTTCTTTCTGACGCTTGTCTTCGCGTGCCTGCTCAGCCGCTGCCGCTTCACGTGCTAATCGCTCGACCTGCTTACGTGATGGAATGGTGATTTTTTGACCCAATTGTAGCGATGTCGACGGTGACAGATCATTCGCTTGTGCCAATACTTCTACTGGCATATTGTATTGCCGCGCCAGTTTAATCAGCCCATCTCCTCTTTTGACTTGATAATCAGAAGGCGATTTTGGTGGCTCATTTTTAGCCGCTTCTGCTGCCGCTTGTTTTTTCTCAGCCGCAGCATCCGCTTGTTTCTTAGCATCCGCTTGTCTTTTTGCTTCCGCTTCTTTTTTACTGTCTGCTAGTTTCTTAGCTGCAGCCTGCTCTTTAATCGCCGCTTGCCTTTGAGCCTCTTGTTGCGCTTGGGCAGCTTTTTGCTGGTCGCCAGTGTTTGTCTCACTTTCAGCTGACTCAGCAGCGCTAGTCTTTTTTATTGGCGTTGTAGCGTCATTTTTTTCCGCATCGGATTTGGATTTATCACTCTCTTCAGCAGCTGCCGCACTACTGGCCATGTACTGCTGACTTTCTGCACGGGCTTTTGCCAATGCTTCCGCCTCAGCGGCTTCCTGTTCAGTTAAGAACTGCTGGGCACGTTTTTCTTGTTCAGCCACACGAGCAGCGCGCTCTTTTTGTTTTTCTGCCAAGATACGTTTTTCAGTCTCGATATCCGTCGTCAGCGGCTGAGGAGACTCTTGCTCAGGGCTTGGCTTATCTACCATTGCTGACGCTGGTTGTGGTTCATTACTATCACCAATCTGTTGCACCATGCGTATAGCATCACGCTACCGCCAATAATCATCCCAATGCCCAATAAGGCTTGTCTCGAAAAGTTCATCCGTTTACGTCTCTTAGTTGGTAATAAGTTGATTGAGCGGCGCAACTGCCGTCTCAAAACTGTGTTTAGATAGTTTTAATAGCCTTGATAGGTGTCATTGCCACCAGTTGCGTCCATCTGTTTTTAAATGTTATGCCAAGCGTTTAATGCCATTATAGAGCAGCTTGCCAAATCACTTTGATTATAAAGCATATTTTTCATACTGTCTGCCATCATGCTACTACTAAGATTAACATTAAATAAGCACCATTTTAATGTTAATTATCAACCGCCAGTGCTGCCAGTGCCTCGCCGATCGTATGAAAGGAGCCACATACCACGATAAGGTCTTGCGGCTGACTGGCATTGATAGCTGCATCGGTCGCTTCTGATAAACGTTTAAATTCGTGTATTTGAGCATTGTCGACATAGCTTGATAGGATACCTTGCAAGTGCTCAGTGCTCGCAGCACGTGGATAATCAATCTCAGCGACAAACCAATCGCTAATCGGTAAGCCCGCTATCGTCAAATGCTGCACGACTTTATTGATATCTTTATCACCCAACATAGAAAACAGCATTTTAATGCTGGCAGGTTTTCCTGTAGTTTGATTTTTTCGGCTACTATTTGGATTACTGCTGTGATTGAGAGCCTCAGAGCTATTTTGATTGGCTAAATGCTGTTGCCAAAGCGGTAATAGTTGCGCCAATAAAAACTCGACGCCTTGCTCGTTATGCGCGACATCAAACAGCCAATGACGATTGTGGGTCTCACGATAATCAAAGCGACCAGCGAGCCTAACCGTTTGTAATGCTTGCTCAATAGCAGTACTATCGACATTTAATGAACTTGCGAGCACTGCTGATAAGGCATTAGTAGTATTGGTCAATGACAGCGCTGGACGTGGTAACTGCATGGTAACGGCGGCATTGCTGTACTGCCAAGCGCTTGTATCCACTTCACGATAATCAAAGTCTTGCCCAACTTGATAACAAGTTGCTTGATGCTTATCAATCGCTTGCTGCACACTGACTGGCATCGCGGTAGCACCATAAACCACGCTGATACCATCACGTAAGATACCTGCTTTCTCACGGCCAATATCTTCGACATTGTCACCTAGCCAATCAACATGGTCGATAGCGATATTGGTAATCACTGCCATATCAGGATCGATGATATTGACCACATCTAAGCGCCCACCCAGACCGACTTCTAACACCCAGACATCACAGTCCGCTTCGGCAAATATTAATAATGCGGCAAGTGTGGTCATCTCAAAAAATGACAAGGTCAGCTCACACGCTAATCGCGCTGCTTCTACCTTGCTAAAGGCTTCAATTAACGTCTCGTCACTGACCATCTCGCCATTGATACGCACACGCTCATTGAATACACTTAGATGCGGTGATTGATACAGAGCCGTTTTATAACCTGCTGCTTGGCACATCTGCGCGATGACAGCCGTCGTTGAGCCTTTACCATTGGTGCCCGCCACCGTAAATACATAAGCATCGTCTTTGGCTGACTGTACCACGCCTAACGCCTCGGCAACTGGCAAAACTCGCGACAACCCCATATCTATTGCCGATACATGAATCTGCTGCATATAATCGAGCCATTCGGTCAAGCTAGAGTGATTGTTGGGAGTGTTAGGGTTAGAAGGTAGAGAGTCAGACATGGACAGAACCTATATATAATTTTTCGAATAAAAAATAGAGGATTAGAAAGCATTCATTAAGAAAGTAGAGACAGTATATAACTACCTGCCTAAAAAGCAAAAATAGCATTTACCGCTGTTGACGATAAATGCTATTGATTGATCTTAGTTAGTCAGCAAAATTGATCATGCTACTAAGCATAAGTCATGCGGAATATTAAACTCAGTTATCCATTAGTCAAGCTGATGAGCAAATTAAGCATCAACATTAGGCATGCGGCTTAACTTTGCCAGCAAACGATAAATGGTATCAATCATTTGATGACGATGCACCACTTCATCGACCACACCGTGCTCTAACAAGAACTCGGCACGCTGGAACGGCTCTTCTAGCGTCTCACGAACCGTTTGCTCAATCACACGCTTACCAGCAAAGCCGATCATGGCTTTTGGTTCTGCTAAATGAATATCACCTAACATAGCGAGCGACGCAGTCACACCGCCATAAACAGGATTGGTCAAGATCACGATATACGGCACGCCAGCAATTCTCAAACGCTCAATCGCTGCGGCAGTACGAGCCATCTGCATCAAAGACAGCAAACCTTCTTGCATACGTGCGCCGCCAGAGGCAGCAAAGCAAACTAAAGGAACTTTGTCTGCCAGTGCTTTCTCAGCTGCTTGGACAAAACGATCGCCAACCACTGAGCCCATAGAACCGCCCATAAAGCGGAAGTCAAAGGCACAAGTCACCACATCAAGATTGCGCAGCTTACCATACAGCACAATCAGCGCCTCAGACTCGCCTGTCTTATCTTGTGCTTCTATCATACGCTGCGGATACGGCTTGCTATCCACAAATCTTAGCGGATCTTTGGCAGTAAATTGTTGCCCAAGCTCACCTTCTACTTGATCGAGTAGCCAGTTTAAGCGCTCACGAGCACTCATCGGTAAATGATGATCACAATGCGGGCAAACATAGCAGTTAAAAATAAGCGCCGTATTGGTAATCATCGAATGACAATTACTGCACTTGGTTGACGGTTCGGTCTCTACTGCTGTCAAAGGCGCTGTCAATTGCTGTTTAATACCCGGTATCGGGCGATTAAACCACGATTGCCCAGCAGTATTACCGTTTGGCTCAGCGTTGCTTTTTTCAGTATGGTTCAGAGTTGTCATATCAGGTTTTATTATCGTATCAGTCATATTATTCGCCATTATCAAAGGCTTATCGACAAGCTGGCTCATGCGCTTGTCCCTAAGAATCGATTTATAAGGATCAGTTCAATCGTCACATATCCTCATAACTTTCGCAGTTATAAAGCGCAGTTATAAGGCACGCTTACGTGAAACTGTAACAATTTATATGTGATGTTAGTTTACACACGTAAACTAAATTTAGCAAAGTCATTTAACCCTGTCTTTATAAACATTGTTATTCATATTGCCATGACGATTTAAGTGACGATAATTTAACTTTATTTCACTCAGGCACTCAAACTATCAAGTGCACCACGTAGCTCATCCATTTTTGCCATGATTTTTTGCTGAGCGGCGGCAACCGCAGTGCTATCATTGGCATCTATATCAGCAAATTTTGAACCAAGGCACTACCGACAATAATACCATCCGCATGCGCTCCAATCGCTTTGGCAGACGTTGCATCACGAATACCAAAACCCACACATACTGGCAAATCGGTCGCTGCTTTAATCGCTTGCACTTGAGTCGCAACATCATCAGTATCAAGCGTTGCCGAACCCGTCACGCCTTTTAATGACACATAATAAATATAACCACCGCAATGGGTCAATACTTGCTCACGGCGCTCAGGCAAAGTCGTTGGTGATAATAAGAAAATCTCATTCATCGAATTTTCAGTCAAATGTTGGGTAAAACTGCCCGCCTCGCTTGGTGGTAAATCAACCATCAAAATACCATCCACACCTGACTGCTCACATAGCGCGACAAAGTTGTCATAGCCAATGATTTCCACGGGATTTAGATAACCCATCAAAATGATGGGGGTCTGCGTGTCTTGCTGACGGAATTCTGCCACCATTTTTAGCGCATCACGTGTACTCGTACCTGCGGCTAATGCACGCTCTCCAGCTAAAGCGACGACTGGGCCATCTGCCATCGGGTCAGAAAACGGCAAGCCTACTTCAATCATATCCGCGCCGTGCTTAACTAAGTCATGTAAGAGGCAAACGAAGTTGCTTGGATTAGGATCGCCTGCCATGACATAAGGAATCAGGGCTTTTTTGTTTTGGGCTTTTAGGGTTTCAAAAGTGCTTTCAATTCTGGTCATAGTGTTCTCTTGATTATTATAAACTGGCCTAGTTAACCCTTTATTTAAGAATCCATATTAAACAAAGGGTGTTAAGCAATTTTTCTTATAATGAATAAATCGTAAAATAGCTTATAAAAATAGAGGCCACTACAACTCAATCCCTTCCGCCTTCATCACTGAATGCAAATCTTTGTCGCCACGACCAGACATATTAACAATGATCGTTTGATCAGGCGTCATTGTCTTAGCAAGCTTCAATGCATAAGCAACGGCATGAGCAGATTCAAGCGCAGGGATAATGCCTTCTTTGCGCGTCACTTCATGGAAGCCTTCTAGCGATTCTTTATCGGTACAACCGACATATTCAACACGCTTCATGTCTTTTAAGAAGCTGTGCTCAGGACCAACGCCAGGATAATCAAGACCCGCTGAAATAGAATGCGTTTCTTGAATTTGACCTTCATCATCGGCCATCAGATAGGTACGGTTACCATGCAGTACACCGATACGACCAGCAGCCAATGGTGCTGAATGACGACCCGTTTCGATACCGTCACCCGTTGCTTCAACGCCATACATTTTAACGTCAGTATCGTTTAAGAAATCAAAGAACAAGCCAATAGCGTTTGAGCCACCACCCACACAAGCGACTAATGCATCTGGTAATTTACCCGTCATTTGCAGATGCTGAATACGTGCTTCTTTGCCGATAATCGCTTGGAAATCGCGTACCAATAACGGATAAGGATGCGGGCCAGCGACCGTACCGATAATATAATAGGTGCTATCGACATTAGTAACCCAATCACGCATCGCTTCATTCATGGCATCTTTCAGTGTCCGTGAACCTGAAGTTACTGGTACCACTGTCGCACCGAGCAAGCGCATACGATAAACGTTCATCTTTTGGCGCTCGACATCATCCGCACCCATATAAACGATACATTCTAACCCTAAGCGCGCGGCGATTGTCGCCGTCGCTACGCCATGCTGACCTGCACCCGTTTCAGCAATGATACGTTTTTTACCACTCATTTTGGCAAGTAGTGCTTGTCCAATGGTGTTATTCACTTTATGTGCGCCAGTATGGTTTAAGTCTTCACGTTTAAAATAAATTTGCGCACCGCCTATCTCATCACTGAGACGCTTAGCATGATATAAAGGCGTTGGGCGGCCGACATAATTGACCAAATCGTTGTGATACTCTTCCCAGAATGCAGGATCGGCTTTGACCTTGGTATATAACGCTTCTAGCTCTTCTAGTGCTGCCATCAAGGTTTCAGAGACAAAGCGACCGCCATGCACGCCGAAATGTCCACGGGCATCAGGATATTGATTGAAATCTTGCACGTTCTCTGGATTGGTGAAGGTATTGATAGCTTTAGCAGTAGCCGATACATCTTTGCTCGCGACATGACTCATGATAACTCCTACTCTAATAAGTGGTATTTTTTAAGATAAATAAGGGGGAAAATTTTCCAAGTAATTAGCTATTTAACGGATAAAAAGTTCACGGCTAAAAAACTAGTTACTGATATTCGAAGGTTCGCCAAGCGTCTCATTTTGCCATCGGTCGCGTTTTACCGCTTTCATAAAGGCACGCATTTTGGCAGCGTCTTTTTTGCCTTTGTCAGACTCAATCCCACCGCTGACATCGACCGCATAAATAGGCAAGTCTAAAGTGGCAGCGACATTATCGGCATCCAGTCCGCCCGCTAAAATAATAGGTAGCGAGCTGTCTTGCGGTAGCAGACTCCAATCAAAACGTGCCCCTGTGCCGCCATATTTATGGGGATGATAAGCATCCAATAAGATACTGTTCGCGCCAGCGGCAGCAAACTCATTAATCTCGGCGCTTACGCTAGCAGCGGTGTGTTGGTCAGCATTAATACGCAGCGCTTTTATCCAGCGTTTATTGACCGCACTGGCCAGCTGCGCACATTGCTCCGGTGTTTCATCACCATGGAATTGAATGATATCAAAAGCGACCTGATTCGCTAATTCTATCAGCTCTGCGCGCGGCATATTCACCACTAGAGCCACTATACTTATAAAAGCTGGCAAAGACGCACTTAACGATTGCGCCTGCTCGATAGTGACAGCGCGTGGACTGGGCGGATAAAACACCAAGCCAACCGCATCAACACCCAACTGGGCGGCAATTTTAATATCATTAGGCTGGGTAAATCCGCAAAACTTAACGTGCATGATGTGACCTTAGATATAACACTCAGTACGACATTATTAGACTGTCTTCGCTACATTGACGGCAAGTAAACGTCAATTGCCAACGCTAAAGCGTAAATATGAGGATTTGTTAATTGAATGGTAAATCCATTGCATCCAAAAACTTATCCTAGCATACTTTTATTACCAGTTTTGTTTATGATTGCGATTGATTAATAGAGGGATAGTTGAATGTCTAAAACGGCGGCGGAAACATCTCATAACACCGATAGCACAGATAGCACCGAAACAAGCAATGTCAACAATAACGACGATGCCACTAGCGTAAATCCAGCACATTATTTAATGTGGTTTCGTCGTGACCTGCGAGTTCATGATAATACTGCTCTAGCTGCGCTTTGCGAGCAGGCAAATGCGGATAACGCCTCAGTAAGCGCTGTTTACTTCGTGACGCCTGAACAATGGCAAGCACATGACATGTCGCTGACACAGCTCGACCATATAGCTCGCACTTTGCCTATCCTAGCCAAATCTCTGCAAACACAATTAAATATCCACTTAACAGTACAAGTCAGCTCAAGCTTTTCTGACTGTGTTGAGGCGATGCTAGATATTTGTAGCGCGAACCAGATTAGCACTGTGATGGCAAATCACGAGTACGAAGGCAATGAGATTAAGCGTGATGAGCATTTAACCAAACAGCTTGCAAACAACAATATAGAATTTATCCGCTGGCATGATCAATGTATCTTGCCACCACAAACCATCACCACGAACGATGACAGCATGTATCAGGTGTTTACCCCATTTTATAAAAAATGCGGCATACCTTGGATATCAGCACCATACAAATGCATGAGGCATCCGCCATAAATGGCAACACTAAAGCCAAACTAGAAGTCTCAAACGCCAGTGCTACTATCGAAGATATAGAAAGAGTAAGTAAAGAAGTAGGCGAAGATTATCAAAAGGCACTGCAAAATACTGGCTTATTAGAGCACATTGATATAGACATACAGCTTGAGCACGCTCGGGCAGCCTACCCTGCTGGCGAAGATGCAGCTTGCCAGCGTTTAGAGGACTTCATCGCTGAGGATATTGATAACTACGATATCAGTCGCGATGTACCCAGTTTAAATACCACCAGTCAGCTATCTGCCTACCTGACTATTGGCGCAATCAGCCCCAGACTTTGCTACTTACAAGCTACCCTACAATTAAGCAAAGCACTGGGAGAATTACATGGGAATGGCGGTGACACCTTAGACAGCGGGGATAGCTTTAACAACACTGATAATAACGACATTAACCGCTGGATAAGTGAGCTAGCTTGGCGTGACTTTTATCGTCATGTTTTAGACTATAAGCCCGAGCTGATTCGCCATCAAGCGTATAAACATGAGACTGATGTCAAAATTAACTGGTCATATAATCAAGACGATTTTGAGGCATGGTGCATAGGTAAAACTGGCGTGCCGTTAGTCGATGCGGCAATGCGCTGCCTGAATGCGACGGGCTTTATGCACAATCGCTTGCGGATGGTCACGGCGATGTTTTTGACCAAGGATTTATTGATTGATTGGCGCTTAGGTGAGCGCTACTTTATGCAGCAGCTGATAGATGGTGACTTTGCGTCCAATAATGGTGGTTGGCAATGGAGCGCGTCGACTGGCACCGACTCTGCACCTTACTTTCGCATTATGAACCCTTTTAGCCAAGCCAAAACCCACGATACCGATGGCGAATTTATCAAGACGTGGCTACCTGAGCTAAAAGCCATTCCTGCCACCATCTTGCATAGCGAGGATAAAATGCGTCAAGCACTGGCAAAGGGCGGTAAGTTTGCTGATATTAATTACCCATTACCGATGGTCGAACATAAAGCGGCTCGCCAATTAGCGATTGCTGAATTTAAAAAATAGCAAAATAGCGACGCATGACATCAACACTAAAACCTCAATTTACTAAGAGTGTCAGCTATTGTATTTTAATCACATTATCTACCCTTCCTAGGGCGTGTCCTCATTTTAAAAATGGTGATAAAAATGAGATAAATTACCGTCAAACAAGGAAAGTAGCGCACATAATATCGAAATATTAAGAAGCTGTTTGACGATGTTTGGCAAAATTTAGCTATTTTTAGCACATTTAGAAAGTAATCGATTGAATTTAGGACACGCCCTAGTATCAGCTGGCTGCTTATAATATGCGGGTTTGGATAATGTATAAGGCATAGGCTAGTAGAGTGAAGCTTATAATTAACAGTACCCATGTCGCAAAAGAAAGCGATTCTTTCGCTTTAGGGCGCTTATTAAGCTGATCTTCAGGCTTAGAAGACGGTTTATTATTAAGAGTTGTCATATACGCCACCTTTTATATAGGGTTATATTACCAACGAAATTCATAAGTTACTTATGAATAATAGATAAGCTCTACTATACAATATAAATGGCGTTACTTTAAGTGTTTCCAATGAATAAGCTAACGTATGATTATCTAGTCTATGGCTCTAATAAAATTATGTATGTATTATTTTACTGGTATCTGGCACGCGCCTGCACCTTGCGTAGTTACCGTCACAACTGCACCAGTTAACGAAAATAGCTGTTGCAGTTGGGTTTGCGCATTTTCTAGTGCCATATTCATGACATCACCGCGACAAGCGCGTTCGAGCACTTCTTTTTTTGCCATACTTTGCGCTTGTTGCAATATTTTTGGATCGACTTGCATCATGCCAAAAGCACCCGTCTGCCAATCATAAATCTCGATATCGTCTAGATAAACTGAAAATATCTCTGATGGTGGGATGGTAATATTGATTTGCGGCATCACTGAGACTGGCGTATTGGCACCCGCTTCTTGTACCTCATCGACGTTAATTTCAGGCTGCACCACTTGTACCATCTCTGGGGTAAGTGCACTTAAATCAATCCCCGCCTCCACTCGTCCGCGCGCGATAAACAAACCTTTTTGCTCGTCTTGCCACAGCTTCATCCAACTGCCAGGACGTTGACTGGTAATGACGGTATCGACACTAAACGCCACCGTTTCCAAACGATTCAATTTTTGGATTTGTGTGACCACGCCTTCACGAGTAATGGTTTCTATCGGCTCTTCCTTGGTTATATTCTGCACACTATAAATAGCAAAAACGATAGCGGCTAAACCGATGAGCAATATCATCCACGACATCATCGCAATGGGTTTTTTCGCTTGTGAGTTAGTCGCATCATTATTAACAGGAGATCGATTGTCAGGATTATTCATATAAACACCCTCAGAGTTTTATCATTTATTTTTATTAAACGTATAACAAATAACTGTCTAAATGATAAATGCTACTTTTGAGCAGCAACTTCAAGTAATAACTACCAATACGCTACATAATGACTAGCGCTACCATTTACTATAAATACCCTAAAAACTGGTAAATAATCGAGTTGTAGTGACCTCATTTGCTTGTTTAAGTCACGTTCTGTCTGAAAAAACAAAAAGTCATTGCGTCTTAGGCTAACTTTACCTAACATAGTCAGATTGTATAAGCAAAATGTTGGCGTACATCTATTTTTCTGGTCTTTATGCGTAAAGTATGACGCTGCCAACATCAACGTTTTAATACAAAATAAAAAGTTCCAGCCTTTTTGTAAGGCGTTTTATGAACGCACTTTCTATTCATGTACTGTTTGTCACAGTACTTTTTAGCTAGGCATGTCCTAGACTATTACCAAGTGATACAAAGGTAAGCTTGCGTCGGCCATCAAAGCACACGCTCAACATCCTACTATTTCTTATTTATTTTATCGTTGATAAGGTTACGCTTTATTTATGAAAGCCAGTCAATTTTTATTTGCCACTCTAAAAGAAACCCCAAGTGATGCCGATATTGCCTCAAGTCAATTGATGGTGCGTGCCGGTCTTATCCGAAAGATTGCTTCTGGGTTATATATTTGGTTGCCCATGGGGCTACGCATCTTGCAAAAAGTCGAACGTATTGTTCGTGAAGAGATGCAAGAAGTTGGTGCACAAGAAGTGCTCATGCCGATGACCCAGCCTGCCGAGCTTTGGCAAACGACCGGACGCTTTAACGATTATGGTCCTGAGCTGTTGCGCTTCAAAGACCGTCATGATCGCGACTTTGTGCTTGGTCCGACGCATGAAGAAGTCATCACCAATCTGGCGCAAGGCGAGCTGCGTAGTTATAAACAATTACCAATCACCTTTTTCCAAATTCAGAACAAATTCCGTGATGAGATTCGTCCACGTTTTGGTGTGATGCGCGCACGCGAATTTACCATGAAAGATGCTTATTCGTTCCACGTTGACCAAGCCTCACTCGCCAAGACTTACCATGATATGTATGACGCTTATACACGTATCTTTACCCGTTTGGGTTTAGATTTCCGTGCGGTACAAGCGGATACTGGTTCTATTGGTGGTTTTGCTTCACACGAATTTCATGTCTTAGCAGACAGCGGCGAAGATGATATTGCCTTCTCTGATTCTTCTGATTATGCGGCCAACGTTGAGCTTGCTGAATCAGTGAGCACCGCTGAGCGTCAGCCACCGAAGATGGAGCGCGAAGACGTCCTGACGGAAAATATGACCAGCTGTAAAATGGTTGCTGAACATTTAGGCTTACCATTAGAAACGACGGTCAAAACATTAATCGTTCATGGTCATACCGAAAATGATGAGCCACAGCTTATCGCTATCGTATTACGCGGTGATCATCAGCTAAATACGATCAAAGCTGAGAAAATCGAAGAGGCCAATGTGCCGCTGACAATGGCTTCTGATGAAGAACTGAAAGCTGCTGGTCTGCATAAAGGCTATATTGGCGTTAATTTGGATATGCCTGTCTTTGTTGATCGTTCGGCAGCAACTTTGTCAGACTTTGTATGCGGTGCCAATGAAGTCAACAAACACACCACTGGTATGAACTGGGCGCGTGATGCGAGCATTACTCGTGTCGTTGATGTACGCAATGTACAAGAAGGCGACCCTTCTCCTGATGGTAAAGGCAGCCTAAAAATCAAACGTGGTATCGAGGTCGGTCATATCTTCCAGTTAGGTGATAAGTACTCGCAAGCGTTAAATGCTACCGTATCTGGTGAAGATGGTAAGCCTGTGACCCTAATGATGGGTTGCTACGGTATTGGTGTGAGCCGTATCATTGCCGCTGCTATCGAACAGAACAACGACGAAAACGGTATCATGTGGCCACAGACGCCAACGGTTAATGATTCAATCGCTCCTTTTGAAGTCGCTATCATACCGATGAAGTCAAAAGAAGAGACGGTAATGGAAACGGCAACAGCACTGTACGAAGAGCTAAAGGCTCAAGGTATCAATGTGCTTCTTGATGATCGTAACGAGCGTCCAGGTGTTAAGTTTGCTGATCTAGAATTGATTGGTATTCCACATCGTATCGTGGTTTCAGACCGTAACTTGGCTGAAGGCAAGTACGAATACGTCAATCGCCGTGAGACAGAAAAGCAAATGCTGAGCCGTGAAGAAGTCATGGCAAAAGTGAGCGGCAAATAGTTTTACTCGTTAAAACTGTGCCATAAAAAGCGCCTATCTCATAAATGAGATAGGCGCTTTTTTTACTTCTAAAAAAATGAAAATTGTTATTTGATATTATATTTTTTGGCAATCGCCTTACTACGTTTCTGTGTTTCATTAGCGGTGCAAACATTAGCGCTAATCTGGGCGTATACCACAGAATTATTCATTGGACCTTCGTAGTCAAAATCACACTTATCGCTGCGAATCTTTAACCATATACGCTGTTCTTTATCCAACTGCTGTTGTTGTGTCTTATTCAAAGTACGATAAACGCTCATATAGATTTTATTAAGGCGATTTTTTTCGACTACAATCGCATCGTTACCACAATCATAAGCCACTTCCATATAAGCATTTTCACAGTTATATTGATTTTCCACAAATGCAGCCTGTGCCAACTGCAAGGTAGCTAGAGACAAAGTAGCAGTCCCTAGAGCAGTTAAAAAGCTGGTTTTTAACTTCATAACTGCATCTCAATATTCATAAAATAAGGTTTATTGAGTATAGAAAAGAACGCGCATCAATGAAAGCTAAAAATTAATATTTATTTACTGCCTAATCAAGCGGCTTGGCTGTGGCATTAAGCGGATATCACTGACGCGACAAGGGTTGATATCGATACCGCCTCGGCGTGTATACCAAGCGCGAACCATCAGCTCACTTGGCTCATAGTATTGACTCAAATCAGCAAATATCTGCTCCACACATTGCTCATGAAAACCGTTATGCTGACGAAAACTTAAGATGTAACGCAGCATTCCGGCCTCATCGACTGTTTTATTACTGGTAATCGAAACCGCCAACGTCCCCCAATCTGGCTGATTGGTCACCGGACAATTACTACGTAGCAAATTAGAATAAAAAGTATAGGGCTGCACGCTGTGGATTTCTGAATGAGCATCCGTTTTATCACCACTCAATAGCGACGCATCAGGGTGCATCGTCAATGCCACTTTATCCGTACTATTTCCTAAGGCATTATCAATACAAACACCCTCAGGCTGAGCAATCAATAGCCCTGTTGTCTTATTATGCAGGTCGTCATTTAAGCTAAACAACTCAACTTGCACGTCTGCTTGTACACAGCTGATAAGTCTTTAGCAATCAGCGCTTGCACATCATTCCAACTAGCGAATTCAGTAAAGTTGATACTATTTAGATAGAGCTTAAGTGACTTTGACTCAACGATAAATGGCGAGCTGGCTGGAATACCAAAACGCGCGATAGCCACTTGCGAGAGTCCTTGCGGATTCAACCAAGACATCTCAAATGCCTGCCACCAATCGATGCCAACCATCAACTTATCGTCTTGCCAGCCAATGACATCGCGACCCATACTGCGAGCGATAGGATACAAGGTCTCTGGACTATACTCGGTTGGATAGTCAGTGGTTTGCTCACCCAAGATACCGTGAATACTCATAAGTTACTTACCTTTCATGCTTAAATATAATGAAATAAAAACCAGTCATTTTACAGCAATGGGCTATTTTATGGGAATCATTTGCCACTCTGATGAACTAGCATTTTTGACCAAGCTAAAACGTACTCGATAGCCGACATCATCTGTTTCATTGATAAGATAATAAAAATCGATTAAAACACTATTCTTACTTCGCCATTCAATATCTACATTTTCAAAACTATGTCTCTGGTCTCGATTTTGATAAGAATCCAAGTGCGCTTTTAATTCGCTGGGGTCACTCTCGTAAACAATCTGATAATCGCCCTCCTTCTGCTTTTGCCAAATCGTAATATTTTCTTCACCTACATAACGCTCTATTGTAGTAATACGTTCTTTGTTGGGTGATACACTTAAATCGATACCATCAAATTCTTGACTAAATCCAGTTTTGAGATTAATAAGTACAGTACTTTCTATTTCGGGAAAACTTCTCAACAAGTACAGCAGTTGTCTCTTTTCGTCATAATCATATAGTGAAAAATAAGAGTGAGATTGGCCGTCAGGAGCAAACAGCTCATCACGAAAAACCAACGGTAAGCTTCGACTGGGTACTTTGATATATATAGTATCTTTTTCTCTCGAAACACGGTTGCCCAATCCCCACTTTTTGCTAAGCTTGTTATCATGTTTCTCTAAGCTTGTCTCAAGGCATTTCCTATAAAAGACCAGACTATCGTATTCACACTTATCATCAAAGTAATTTGAGTTTCTGGTTGGGTCTAGTACTTTCCAAACATAGTCATCCATCGTCGCTTTGGGCAGGTCTGCTTGTGCTGGCATTGACAGCATTAGCAGTATTGCACTCGTCATACAGATGCGAATTTCAGTGGCTACTGATAGAGTTATTTGCATATGAGAGCTAGACCTTTTTATTGTTTTTTAATCGTTGGTATTAACATCAGGTAAAACTCTCTGCCATTTACCCTCTTTATTATCAGCCGCATAAATATAGCGCACGCGAAATGCTACCGTGTCAGTGGGATTGACTCTGTAATAAAAATCAACGTTAACTTTATTATTGCTTGTCCAACTGATATCTCGCGCTTCGTACACCTCATGTTTTTTGTCATTATCATAATCTTGTTCATATAATTCATTACTAGCAAATATCGTTGCATAGCGTCCGTCATTGTCAGCTTTTTGACGCTCCCATATTATGATATCTCTGGTCACACCTTGCCTACCATTAAACCCTACCACTTGATTCATATCGCTAGAAAACTTAAGATTGGTCGCATACAGCTCTTGCCAGCGCTGTGTTTAAATCGACAATGACAGTCGCTTGAGTCTCATACATCGTACGTAGTAACTGCAACAGATGATGTGATTTATCATAATCCTGCAATTGATAATGAGCCCTATACTCTTCTTCAAACGGTTCAAGATAATCCTTAAATACCAATGGTTGCTTATGGTTGGGTGTATTAATATAAATGGTATCTTTTTCTCGAATAACGCGGTCACTCAAGCCCCACTTTCGGCTTTGTGCATTATCAGCTTGGGCTAACGATTTAAAGATACAGTTTTCATAATCTTTAAACGTTCGATATTCAGTATGATCGTATCGACAGCTGTCTTCATACCAGTCTATCGCTACAGGCGCAGGGACTTTTATCCATACCTCTTCATTTGTCGATGGCTCTAAAGCTAAAGGCGCTGCCTGTGCATCTAAGGATGCTATTGTGGTCAATATAAATAGTCCTGCGACAGTCAACGCTGCTTTTATGTGATGAGAGATAGTAATCATTTACCTACTACCTTCATACAGTTGCCACTTATTCGTTGAGGTATTTTTAATAAAGGTATATCGTACTCTAAAAGCCGCTGAATCCGCTTGATTCAACTTATAAAAAGAATCTGCATAAAACTTATCATCATTTACCCAAGTAAAGGTTTCGCTATCATAAACCTGCTGTGCTTTATCTGCTTGATAAAACTTTTTATGATTGTCGTAGTTTTTTGAATCGTCACTACTGCTATAGACTTTTTTATAGTAGCCTTCATAATAACCGCTATCTTGTCGCTCCAAAATATTGACGTGTTCCGTCGCTCCCATTTCACTTTCAAAACCGACTATATATCTCATATCAGAAGAGATACTTAGCTTTCTGAGACTAAAATCTTGCCAAAACCCAGTAACCAAATTAACTACCGTCAAGCTCTCTCCTTCATAAAATCTTTGATGTATTGTCAGTAATTTCCGTGATTTATCGTAGTCTTGTAGCGAATAATAAGGATTAAAATCCTCCTCATAAGGACTGGAGTAATCAACAAATACTAGTGGGTTTTTCCGATTAGCGACTTTGATATAAATGGCATTTCTCTCTCTAACGACTTTATCGCTGATACTCCATTGCTTACTAAGCGCATTATCCGCATCTTCCCTCAAGTTATAAAGACAGTTTTGTAGCGCATCATAAGTTTCATATTTGTAGTCGTTATGGCAATCATACTTATACGTTGCAGGATCTACAGGCGTCTCCATGACAACCCAATCATAATCATCCATTGCCGTAAGTGGCGCTGCGATGGCAATGCTCGTGATTGTACTCAATAAAGTGGCTGTAAAAGCCTTACTCATACTTCTGACAAAAAAATTTTTCATAAAAAAAGCCCAACAATGTTGGACTCTTATAATAAGGTGACAAGCTACATTTTACAAACTAATCTACAAGCGCACACGTGAGCCATTACTGAGTAAACGATAGGCGATGGTATAGAATACCGCACAGAAGACAAAAATAGCAGCCATCGAATACCAGACATTCACATCAGAATAACCAAGAATACCGTAACGGAATGAGTTCACCATATAAACAATAGGATTTAATAGCGAGATATTTTGCCAAAATGGTGACAAGTTTCCATCGAGTAGAACACACCACCTAGATAAGTCAATGGCGTAAGCACAAAACTTGGAATGATAGAAATATCATCAAATGAGCGGGCAAACACGGCGTTGATAAAGCCACCAAGTGAAAATAAGATAGACGTACCCAGTACCGTAAATATCGTTACAAATAAATGCTCAATGCCAAGGTCGGTAAAAAATAGTGCGACTATTGAAACGATGATACCAATGGCCAGTCCACGAAAGATACCACCACTAATATAGCCCATTAAAATCGCATGTTTGGAAACTGGCGAAACCAATAGCTCCTCGATACTAGAGGTGAACTTGGCACTAAAGAAGCTCGATACCACATTGGAGTAACTGTTGGTAATAATCGACATCATAATGAGGCCAGGCACGATAAACTGCATGTATGGTACGCCGCCCATTTCACCCACACGCGAGCCAATCATCTTACCGAAGATGACAAAATAGAGACTCATCGTAATCACTGGTGGCAGCAAGGTCTGTGGCCAAATACGCAAAATTCGGCGAACCTCTTTTAACAAAATGGTGCGAAAAGCAATCCACTTTTTATTCCATGACATGGTTTTATTAGGATCTATCATTTCTTGACTCACAACCCTGCCTCCTTCATGCTATCTGCACTTTGGATATTTTTGTCTACTAAGCGCATAAATAGCTCTTCTAGTCGATTTGCTTTATTACGCATACTGGCTACCGTGATACCTTGCTCGGATAACTGGTCAAAAACACCATTCAACGATTCGCCTTCAGTCAGTGTGACTTCGAGCGTCTGATCATCAGGCTGCGATGTGTCTGTCACTCCTGCCAAAACCAATTGACGCGTAAGCGGTGTCTCCAAATCAAAAACAAAGGTCTCAACCGATAGCTGCGCTAGCAAGTCCTTCATCTCGGTATTAATACGAATCTCACCATGATCCAAAATCGCAATGCGTTTGCACAGCTGCTCCGCTTCTTCAAGATAATGAGTCGTCAGAATAATCGTGGTGTTTTCTTCGATATTAATCTGCTGCATAAACTCCCACATAGAGCGGCGCAACTCGATATCTACCCCAGCGGTTGGCTCATCCAAAATCAATAATTTTGGTTTATGAATCAGCGCCCTTGCAATCATCAACCGGCGCTTCATACCACCTGATAGCTCACGTGACTTGCTATTGCGCTTGTCCCACAGACCTAACGCCATTAATAATCGTTTTGCCCGTGGGCGTGCTTCTTTGGCAGGAATACCAAAGTACCCAGCCTGTGTAATCAAAATATCTTCGACTTTTTCGAACATATTAAAATTAAACTCTTGTGGGACGATACCAAGATACTGTTTAGCGACTGACGGATTCTCTAGTAAATCTGTGCCAAATATCTTTACGCTGCCAGCTGTTGGTTTAAAAAGCGAGCTAATAATACCAATCATGGTTGATTTACCAGCACCATTTGGCCCCAGTAACGCAAAAAAACCTCCTTGCGGGACGGTTAAACTGACATCTTTGAGTGCCGAAAACCCATTGCTATAGGTTTTGGATAAATTCTGGATAGCAAGTGCTGGTACCTCAGACATGAAAACCTCTTTATTGGTTATAAATTTATGTAAATAGTTTTAGAATATAAACAGACAGAAGAGACTGTGTAGTGTCATAAAGTGAGGCTAGTGTCGATGAATTTCAACTGTAATGCCTTAGAAGTACCGTATTGATAATACTCATCATTAAAAAAGCGCCTATCTCATTTAATGAAATAGGCGCTCCACTGATATATAGGGTAAAAGGCTTAGCCAGATATTCAATACTATTAGCTTGCTTCACCAACCATATAATCGACAGCGTTTTGAACTTCTTCATCAGGGATATCAGCGCCACCTTTAGCAGGCATGGCGTTAAAACCATTGATAGCATGAGTGTATAATGTTTCTTTACCCTTGGAGATACGTGGTCCCCATGCACCAGCGTCACCTAAGATTGGCGAGCCAAGTAGACCTGCAGCATGACAAGTCTGACATACGGCATTGTATACTGCTTTGCCATCACGAGGACCATCACCCGCTGCTGGGCCAGCGGCGCGTGCCGTCACATCACAAACTTCATCGTCTTCAAAGCACACTTTAGCAACTGGCTGAATGCGAGCAATTAAGTTAGGATACAAAGCAATCAGCTTTTGCACTTGCGGCGTATCTTGCGGAATAGGCTCTTCATCAACCGCAGGTGCGGCAGCGGCAGTTTCTGCGGCAGATGCCTCGCTATCAGTCGTATCTGCAGCAGCTTGGGTATCATCACCCAATTGCTCAGGCGCATTTGCTACCACTTCCTGCGCTGCTGCTACATCAGAAACAGTTACAGGAGTGTCTACAACACTTTCAGCTTGGCTCACCGCGATACTAGCGATTCCTAGAATGGCAGCTGCCGATAACATAACTACTTTTCTCATTCGTCACGTTCTCTTATTACATATACAAAGGCTTATACGGCTCAGACATTCTGCTTGTCCTCCTTTGACAACCAAATAGTTATCAATAGCAAACAGCCATCCCGCGTACTAGCACACTTGTAATCGGTGATTATAAATATGAATTCTCCCTGTCATTATAAGGGAAAAGGCAGGTAGATTGCCATGCTTGTTTAATGACTATCCTGTTTTTTCTTAAAAAACATCAATCACTGTCTTCATTCATTGGCTTTATGGATTTTATTTGTTAGACTAAGCGGTCTTTATTTTTCGACATATTTACTGCTCATAACGCTCGTTTAGGCATGATGTTGATAATACCGTACGCCGTTGTTATTATGCGCTCGTAGCTCAGTTGGATAGAGTATCGGTCTCCGAAGCCGAGGGTCGTGGGTTCGATTCCCGCCGAGCGCACCAATCATCATATTACAGCCTTCCCTAGTATTACCAAAAACCTTTAAACCCCTTTACATTAGTCGCTTTATGTCTTTTGATATAACTTGTCATTACCTAGTAGCACCTATAGAATGTTGTACATAGTGTTGTACATACACAACATTGCTATTCTATGACTCTTAGAGGTGTGATGATGAATAAGCGCAAAAACTATCTACTAACTGACAATGGTGTAAAAGCAATAGCCAAACAGTCAGCACCTACTAAACGCACCAGACATAGTGACGGTGACAGCCTCTCCTTAATTCATGATCCTAAAGGTTCGCTTTATTGGGTAATGTCTTATCGCTACCAATCTGACAAAGATATTGAGCCAAAGCAAAAAACTTATCATATAGGTACTTACAAGTTTTCCTCGCAAGTGATAGATACTAATTTTAAGCCCGAAGTTTCTTTGAAACAAGCAAGGCTTGAGCGTGATAGTGCCAAAAAACTAATTAATGATGGTATCGATCCCAACGAGCATAAGAACAGACATAAAAACAGCTACGAACAAAAAGATTTATTCGAAGTCATAGCTAAAAGCTATATGTCAGAAAAATCAAAAACTACATCAAAGAACGTGCAAAAGCTGCAAGGGTTTCTAGATAACCATATTTTAAAGCATATAGGTGAATATCCTATTGGTGCAATCACCGCGCAAGATATTATTAAGACAGGACTTGCCATTCAAGCTACTTTTGAGCAGCAAGGCAAACATACCTCTGAAACCGCTCATAAATGCATGGGACTTATCAGCTCCATATTTGACTATGCTATCAACACGCTAGGCTATGACATTGTTAACATTGCCAGCGGACGTAATAAAGCATTACGACTTCATAAAGCTGAGCGCATGAAAGCCGTTGAGCAGCACCAATTCCCTGAACTACTTCGAAATATTGACAGCTATATAGAAAATCATCCAAACGGTCATCAACAAACTGTCGCTGGCTTACAGCTAATGACGCTATGTTTTGTTAGGACTAAAGAATTGAGGTTTTTTGAGTGGTCAGAGATTGATTATCATAAAAGCGTTTGGCGTGTACCAGCTCATAAAATGAAAATGCGTCAAGATCACATTATCCCGCTGTCATCCCAAGCAATGGCAATTATTGAAAGCTTAAGGCCACTAACAGAAAGTACTGGCTATGTTTTCTATAACTTTGAGTCAAACAAGCCATATAGTGAAGCATGGTTCAATCAGGCGTTGAATAGAATGGGCTATAGTGGTGATCCCTACCCTAAAATGACAGGTCATGGATTTAGACAGCTTGCCAGCACTGGATTATACGAACTGCAATTCTCCGAAAGCATCATCGAAATACAGTTAGCGCACCTTGAGCAATCGAGCGTCAAAAAGCGTTATGATCTGTCAGCACATTTAGCACAGCGTCAAATGATGATGAATAAATGGGCAAATTATCTAGATGATTTACGAGCTGACAAAGGGATTAGCTTTGACTTATTAACACCTGACGAAGTCACTAAAGAAATGAATAGTAGGAACCAGCAAGCGACTGACATTGCACTGCAAGATAAAGATATTTTGATAAATAGTTTGAAAGCGCAAGGCGTATCACCTGAGTTATTGGCGCAGCTTGCCAAACAAATATAATTAGTATGTTCAGTATTAGACTGAAAAGTCGGACTTGATAGCCTCAATCGCTGTCATATCAAATCGCAAGGCTAGGATTAACAATCCGAATGATAGCAACCGTACTCTTAGCTGTTAATGCTTTGCGTCTTTCTTATTTATAGGTGTAGAGGCATGGTTATGGACGAATATAGTCATTTAATGGATATTGACGAAGTGGTTGAGTATTTAAATAAAAAGACAGAAAGAAACTTCAATCAAGGTAAAGTCATCAAATTTATAGAGGAAAGAAATATACCAATAGTTTTTGAATATAAAGGATGGGTAACATGGGAATTTAGAAGTGAAGGCAAATATCAGCCGCACCACAAACAATTACAAGGTTACTTTAGTATCGAAAACAACGTCGAAGCCATTTTAATTTTTAAAGGTTTTCTAGAGAAGATAGTAATAGAGAGAGCTAGAATTTATCGTTTGAACCCACTCGATATAGATAGTAATCCAATTGATAATCTCGAACCTAAAGAGGGTGATATCATTTCATTTAAAACTGGTGGACGTTCACCACTGTTCGGCTATCACGCTCGTATAGAGGTTGAGAGTAATAAATTCGGTGTGCTCAAGGTAGACTTAGAAGAGCATTTAAATAAAAAGCGGACTAAGACTATGGAGAATGAAATCAAAATGGAAGCAGCAGAGTCTAAAATCGAAAAATTAGAGTCCGAGAACGAAAAACTAAAGTCTGAAAACGCTAGCCTGACACAGCAGCTTGAAGAACTCGCAATCGCTAATAGCCTGATCAAACAGCAAGAGCAAGACATAAATAAACTCAATGACCAATTAAATAACCAAGCAGATAGGCCAACTAATACCAATAAAAAAGAAGGGCAAGGCGATAGCTTATTAATACTAGGCGCAGTCATGCACTGTATACAAGATGCTGCTAAAAAAAACTATACCCAAGAACTACTAATTCAAGTTATTTTAGACAAGTACAAAGGAGTTAGCGGTATATCAGAAGGCACTTTAAAAAAGAAATTTCCTGAATCAAAAAACTATCTAAATCAAAAGCTTCCGACATAATATATATCTATTAGAAATTTTCAAAAGTTCTATAGAAACGACATCAGACCAGCCTATCCTTAACATTCACCTATAGCAACCTACCATTACTGGTAATTCCTTTAACTGCTATGGAGTGAATGAGAATGAAATTAAATGATCAATACCTAAGAATGGCAGACCTTGCCAATCAACCAGCACGTACCGCTAAGACCTATACGACCAGATCAGGTCAGCAACGTGCTATCACCTCCAAAGCCGCCACACGCGGTATCACTGGTTTTTCTGCTAAGCATATCTATCATCTGATTAATGAAAATAAATTCCCCGCTCCGATCAAAATTGGGCGTGCCAGCTATGGCGCTTGTCTGATATAAATAGCTGGCTAGATAGCCACAACACTACTAATAGCGGCGAGGTATAAACTATGACCACCTCAAAGCAATCTACCAAGAAAACTTATAGCCAAATAATACTTAATCATTTGCTGGCAGGTAAAAGGCTTTCAAATATGGAGGCTTATGACCAGTACGGCATGACTTGTTGCTTGAAACGCATTAGTGAATTACGAGCCAAAGGTATAGTCATTCAAGATGAAATGATTAAAAAAATGGTAAGCGATACAAATCGTATTGGATAGAACAAACCGTCACCATAACTAATAATGACCACAATACGCAAGGCACACTCAAGGCAGGTGATACCCCTTTATGCCAATCGTCTACGAGGGGGACTAGATGAATACTACCTTAACAGATATACATGAAAAAACCCGTGCTGTGAACACGGGCGCTGACACTATATTACAAGGCTGCAAACCAGCCACGCAGGAGCAACTGGTAGGCGATACTTTTTTAATCAAAATCTGTGACATATTAGAACCTGAACGGCTGCTATTTTCTACAGACGACACCACTATATATCATGGTGAACAAATTGGCAAAACCGAACCCACAGCCAACACGATAGCCATAGCAATCACCGACAAGCAAGGCGATACAGTAGGCGCGGTATTCTACACACCAAACAGCAAAGCAAAGCCTATTGTCATTGATCCTACAGGTTATGGCGCTATCGTCATTGGTGAGCCAAACAAAGCCAATGAGGTGATAGCCTTTAATGACGCTGATAGCGGTATTGATGTTTATATGCACCTAATGGCTAGTGATAAGACGATCATCATTAGCCCTCACAAAACAAAGCAATGCCTTAAAAAGATGGTGCAGCACTGGAGCAGTGGATCACAAGTCACTGTACCGATGACACTTGACGATAAAGGCTTGATGAACCAGCTGGCAGGTGTAAAGGCTCAAGCATTGGTTACGGTGGCTCATATCGTCACGATGCTACAAAATGACAGCTACGAAGCGATACTAGCAGACAGTGACACCCAGCTAATCAATTTGCAAGATACTGCCTATTATCCTGAATGGCGCGATGATCCACAGCTGAATGAACCAATGATCTATAGTGATGGGCGTTTTGAGCTCTATCACGATGGGCTATTTTTCGTGAAGTACAACGATGATGACCCAGCAAATATAACCTTTAAGTTTAAAGCGTTTGTTTGTTCACCGATTGAGGTTATCGCTAAGACACGGGACACAAGCAGCGGTACATGGGGGCGGTTATTGCAATGGCGTGATGATGATGGTGTGCCACATACGTGGTCAATGCCATTAGCACTATTACAAGGTGATGCCCGTGAGTATCGCAAGGAGCTGGCTAGTCAAGGATTGAACATTACCACCAACCCCAAACAGCGCAATTACTTAGACACCTATATTCAAAACTACCCTATTCACAAACGGGCGTTATGCGTGGATAAGTTAGGCTGGCACGATAAGCAATATATATTACCTGACAGAGCCATAGGCAGCGATGGTAAGCAGCTTATCGTCTATCAGTCTGCCCATGCAATCAATAGCACACTGTCCCAGCAAGGAGAGCTAGCCCAGTGGCGTGATAACTTATGCAAACCACTAGCCGAACAAAGCCGATTCGTTTTCTCTATTGCTTGCGCGTTCGCTGGTCAATTACTGGAGCTATTGGAATATGACGGGGGCGGTTTTCACCTCTTAGGATCATCAAGCATGGGCAAGTCATTATCGCTTAAATTGGCTGCTAGCGTATGGGGCAACCCTGATAGGTACGTTAAGACATGGCGCAGCACTGACAACGCCCTAGAGGGCACAGCAAGCGAACACAACGACAGTTTTCTGCCACTTGATGAAATCAGCGAATGTGACCCTAAAATAGTCGGTAAAACCGTTTACATGCTGGCTAATGGTCACGGTAAAGGTAGAAGCACCACCACGGGACACAATCGCATAGCCAAAACATGGCGCATTATCTTTTTGTCTAATGGTGAGGAGTCGCTACAGAACTTCATGGCACAAGCAGGGCAAAAAACCAATGCAGGTATTGAGGTTCGAGTGGCGCATATAGATGCTGATGCTGGCAAGGGGTTAAAGACGTTTGATAGTTTGATACTAGCAAAAACAAGCGAAGCCCAAGCCGACAAGATCAACGAGTTATCACACGCTTACTATGGATCAGCTGGCATAGCATGGCTAGAACATATCACCAGTGACAAGACAGCGACCACCGCCAACGCTGGGCAGTTTGTCAGTGACTTTATGAGTCAGTACAGCGACCTGACAGCACAAGCGCATAGAGTGGCTAAACGGTTCGCTATCGTAAGCGCAGCTGGTGAGCTGGCAACACAGGCAGGTATAACGGGCTGGCAAGCAGGACAAGCAACCGCAGCCGTGATGACTTGCTTAGATAATTGGCTTGATAACTATGGGCGTGATGGTGAACATGAACAACGCCAAATCATAGATCATATCAAGGCATTTATTGAACAGCATGGATCAAGTCGCTTTCAGCCTTGCTATAAAAACACGCGCTTAAACTTTGAAGAGAGGACACCAAACCGTATAGGCTATCGCAATATGGACACGGGGGATTATTATTTTTCTAAAGAAACTTTTGATAGCGTATGTGCGCCTTTTAGTAAAAAGAAAGTATTACAAGTATTAGAGGAAGCCGACCTACTACTGCTCAATCAAGGTGATCGTAAAATCTATAAAACGCCTGATACTTTATTTAATGGTAAGCATCGCCCGTCTGTTTACGCGGTTACTGCTAACATACTTTCTTGTGAACCTATGAAAAAGAACGGGACAGACGGGAGGAACGGGACAGGCCATATGTATTAAAGGATTTCGCTGTCCCACTGCTAGAAACCATAACGGGTCGAACGGGACAGGATTTTATATTTTGGCTTTTCTGTCCCGTCTGTCCCATTGCTAAAAATCGGGACGGGACGGCTGTAAGCTATACCAATTAAGCGCTGTCCCGTCTGTCCCGTTTGTCCCAAGTAAAATAGCGAAGCATAGAAAAATCAGGAAGCTTTATAAACTATTCTGATAACAAAACCCCTCTACTAAGTAATATGGTAAATTTTTTAGATTATCATTATAGGTTGTGAGATGCTGAACTGTATTCTAAACCCAAGAGTTACATGCCATTAAACCCAACTTTTTTTAGCTAAAATATCAAATACATAAGTACAAAATTGTTATTTTCTCTCTGTTTCTCTTAAGAATTTTACCAAATATATGGAAACAGACTTGGAAACAAAACGCAGTAAACAGGAAAAAATGGAAACAAGATGCCCTATCTCCAAGTAAAATGGAAACAAGAAAAATTGACTCTTAGACCAAATAAATCAAGCCCCTTTATGGAAACAAAGATGGAAAAATCAGAGGAAACGGAAACAAAAAATTTTGGGAAAATCGATTTATTCATCATCTTGCACAACGCCTAAAAGCCTCGTCAAAAAACCTGATTCACGTCCAAACACCTAACTTAATATAAAACATAAGTCTATTGAATTTCAAATAGCGATTCGGATTTGGCAGTGAGAGCAGTATCATTTTTTATGTGATCCTACCCATTTTTAATAGTATTTAACCAACTGTATAACTTTTGACCAAAATCCTTATTTTTGGGGGAGATTCAATTTTTGTGAACCGTTAATATATTGGTTGTAGGCAGTAAGCAACTGACTATATAACCTAAACACTTAACGGAGTAACAACTATGAAAATTCATATGAACAATGGTGGTCAAGGCGCAGGCTGGCCGAGCACAACAGGCAACCCATCAGGTGGCGGCCGTGACAATAACCCATCAAGCAAATAGGTAGCTAGCTGGTAATTACCAGTTATATTCAAGCCATACGTTCAATATGTGTGGCTTGTTTCTTCAAATAATCCGGCCATTCGACCCGTGGATTGTTTACATGCTCACTGATCATCTTCTCGTACTTGGCCGTCATTGATTCCCACAATCCATAATACTCATCACAGATAACACAATGTTGTTTTTTGGTCTGCTTGTTGAGTTTATCCGTGTGCTCATAAATACTTTGAAAGAAAGCATATATGAACCAAGTCATACCTTCAGCAGTAGGAGGAAGTCCACCAAGTTCATTTATATCTTCATTTTTTATATATCTTACAAACGATTTCTGGAAACTAACTAATGCTTTGTCAGGCTCATCTTCTAGAGACTCTTCCATACCCAACAACCAATAAAACTCTTCAAGACTAATCCAGTTTCTCTTACTATCACGTTCGCTTTTTCTATCTAAAAAACTATACAACTGACCATCTTCATCATCCGTTCTCCAATTAATCTCATTTCGAAGACCATAATGACCTTTTGGCATTTCTTTGGGCTTTGTTTTTTTACGGACTTGTTTAGTTTTCTCGCTACTATAAAAATAAAGATCTGTTAATATAAAGTGTATGAACGATCGTGAGGTGCAAGTGAAAGGATTACCATTTTTGTTAGTTAGCTTGTATTTTGAAGTTACTGTGTCATATTCCCATTTATCTGGATCTCGTTTATGCATAAACAACCAGCCCAGACTAATCGGCCTAATATCTTTTGAATAAAAAGCTGCATGAACTAGAGCATCAAGATTAGCGATAAAGCTAAGCACTATAAACGAATAGAAATCCCCTATTGGCATGTTTATATTAAGCGCCTCATCTTCATAGTTAAAAGTCTTAAATAAGTAAGTCTTAAAATTTATAATAAGCTTACTATTAAATTTCTGACTCAAACTGTCATCTACAATCTTGGCATGCTCAAGTAAGTGGGTTGATTCTTCAGCACCAAGCAGCGTACGTACTAATGACTCATAAGGATGTTTGGATAGCTCTCCTTCTTCTAAGCTTATATCTTCTGGTTTAATACTTCCTTTTTCCTGCGTCGTAGCTAAGTTATTAAATATATCTGCAACCTGAACTTCTGCTTTCTAGGTATTTTAGACAGCTCTTTTGTCAACTTCCTCATTAAAGCTTTGCCTTCAGCATACCTTTCTTCAAAAGAAGCGAGGACGGTAGCATACTGATGTTATAACGCAATTTCTCATCTTTAGTATCACAAAGGTTAATATTCTTATCCGTCATACTATGTACCCTTTACTCTCTGTATAACCTATCCTAAAACTTAAGCACCCAGCTTCGTATCGAGCATCAATCGAATAAACTGCTTAAACTGATTCGGGTTAGACAGTAGATGCATAGTCATGTCTTCAAACGTACCCTTTGCATCAAACATAGCGTCCTCGGCAGCGTTTGGATAACCACCCAGCATAATCTGATCAACACTATTATTGGTAAACTGTTTGACCACGAGCTCATTCTCAGTGACCTTATTCCAAATAGTATTCATAAAGTTCACTTTGTCCTTATCGGTAAAATCCTCACCAGCAAAAACCTCGTTTAATCTATCAATAATCTGTGATAGCAGTGCTTCTTGTTTGTCTTTAGGCGTGGCCGTGCCCGCTCCACTGCCACCATCTAGTTGATACTCAGACTTGCCCTCTTGTAGCTTTAAGTCTTGCTGATGCAGCTTTGAGACGCGGTAATGACTCATAACGATGTTACTTAGATCAACCTCATCTTCGTTGTCCACGCTTTCACGTAATAGCGGCTGTAAGTTACGCGCGTATAGGCTCAATTTCTCTAGCTCTTTGTCGTCATAGTCCACAATCTGCGACATAAACTCATATTGGCGGGTAAAGGTGCCTAAGTCCTTTTTAAATATTTCCAGCGCGTCTTGATCGGCCCTAAAACCTTTGTAGTCATTCTCAGCATTAGTCATCAGTACCACATCGCCCGTGGCCTTGGTACGCTCTAGCATCACTTTGGCATGCTGTGCTTGTTCACGTGCTTGGCTGTAGCGCTTCTGCCAACGCTCAACCGCTGGCTTGCAGATATTACTGATGGCGGCGTTAGACTTGTTCTTGCTGTAGAAGGCCTCAACGAATTGCTCGACCTCGTGCCATAAGAAAATTTGAGATGCTCGCAATTTCTCATAAAGGTCAAACACCTGATCAGGGTCAGACACATCCGCTAAGGTTGCAGTCTCATAATATGGCTGGAAGGCCTCTAAAATATCTTGTGGGTCATTAAAGAAGTCGAGCACAAACGTGCCACTCTCAGCTTTACCTTTATAAGTACGGTTTAAGCGCGATAAGGTCTGTACGCAGTCCACACCCGTTAGCTTCTTATCAACGTACATGGCGCATAGCTTGGGCTGATCAAAGCCTGTCTGGAACTTATTAGCCACTAACATCACCTGATAGTCATCACTGTCAAAAGCTTTACGTAGGTCGCGGCCTTTTAGGCCAATATTCATATTGTGCTCAGTAAACTTCTCACCAAGTAATGCGCCGCTGTCAGGGTCATTGTCATTGAAGGTCACTTCCCCTGAGAACGCGACCATGGCATTGATGTTTCTATAGCCGTACTCAGCGATATAGTTATCAAAGGCGAGCTTGTAGCGTACCGCCTCTTTACGTGAACCGGTCACCACCATCGCTTTGGCTTGGCCACCAAGTAAGCCTTTGATGTTGTCATTAAAGTGCTCAATGATGATCTTCACTTTCTGGGCGATATTATGCTCATGCAAGCGTACCCAATTATTGAGCTTAATCTTGGCGCGGCGAGCATCGACTTCGTCATCAGCAGCGGCAAGCTTTTGCTTGAGCTGATAGACCACTTTATAGTTGGTGTAGTTTTTTAGCACATCTAGGATAAAGCTTTCTTCAATGGCTTGGCGCATGGAATAGACATGATAAGCGGCTGGCAGGTTATCTTTTGAGGCTGGCAAATCAGGATTAGGCAGACGTCCAAACAGCTCGATGGTTTTCGGCTTAGGCGTGGCAGTAAAGGCATAGTAGCTGAGATTAGGACTGCTGCGGCGTGCGGCAATGACGTTATCGAGCATATCTTCACTAGAGAGCGGCTTTTCATCATCTGCTTGCTTCTCGGTATCAATCTCTATCTCACCAGAGATCAGTACTTCTTTGAGCTGGCGTGCCGTTGAGCCTGTCTGTGAGGAATGCGCTTCATCGGCAATGATGGCATAACGGCGTGACTTGAGCACACTTGAATCTTCAATCGCTTTGAGCACGAAGGGAAAGGTTTGAATAGTCACAATGATAATTGGCTGTGAGTTCACCAGTGCGCTAGCTAGCTGTTCAGACTTTGAGCCATCACCCTCTTTTCTATTAATCTTGCCCACCACGCCATCGGCATGTTCAACTGATAGATGGTCTCTTGAAGCTGGTCATCAAGTACGGTACGGTCAGTAATAACAATCACTGAATGAAACTGCTTATCACCGTCACTGTTATATAGGGTCGATAGCTGATGCGCTGTCCATGCGATAGAGTTGGACTTGCCTGACCCTGCACTATGCTGAATCAAATACTTTTGCCCAGCGCCCTCAGTAATGGCCGCATTGACCAATTTGGTCACCACATCCCACTGATGATAGCGCGGAAACATCATAGTTTCTTTTTTAGACTTACGACCAATTGCGTCTTCTTCTTCCTCTATCTGCAAGTGCATAAAATGCCCAAGGATCGATAGCAAGTTCTCTGGCGTGAGCACCTCGTTCCAGAGGTAATCGGTGGCATAACGGCTGCTATCGCTAGGCGTATCATTGCCCGCGCCGCCATCTTTAGTGCCTTTATTAAAGGGTAAAAAGTAGGTGCTGTTACCTGCCAGCTTGGTTGTCATATAGACTTCATACTGACTGACGGCAAAGTGCACCAATGCGCCACGCTTAAACATTAGCAACGGCTCAGGTTTTTTAGTATCAGGGTCTTTTGGCAGGCGTGTCTTCTTATACTGAGTAATCGCATTTTGTACCGCTTGCTTAAACTCCGACTTTAGCTCCATCGTTGTGACGGGCAAGCCATTGACGAACAGCACCACATCGATACGGTTACGCTTAGCGACCTTGCCGTCAGTGCTGTCTTTTAAACTAGCATGCGGGCTATACACCACCTCAGGAACGACACGGCAGATATTGGCCTCATAGCGTGCCATGATCTCAGGGTTGAGACTATGCTCAGGCTTAAACTGGCATAATGAAAAGCGCGCATTACGAATCTTTAGACCGTGACGCAATACGCCTAATGTGCCATAAGTGCGTGAGGCTTGATCGGTTGAGTGTTCATCAGCCTTGTTTAGCTGCTTCACTAATGCGGTGATAAAGTGGCGCTCAGAGTCGATAGGGAAGTACGGCAAAACTTCTCCCATTCCTTTGGCTGGGTCGTCTGCACAAAGTCGAGTACGTCTTGCTCATATAGTGCAGTCTCTGCCTGATAGCCACTGGCATGACCTACTTGCCAGCCATGCGCTTGCATTTGAGTGACGATATCGGCTTGGAAGACAGATTCGTAAGTGATATCGTGGGCGTTGGTCATGTTAAGTCCGTTTAGTTTTATTATTATTTTGCTTAAAACAATTAGGTCGAAAGCGCTATAAGGTCTGAGTACTCTCTAGCAAATATAAAAAGCAGCACTAGCAGAAACGTTAATAGTAGCGTTCTATATTTCTCAGCGACTGCTCTTTTGGAAGTAAGTGCCTTATAAAAAATAAACAGATAAGGAATAATTACAATCCAAACATAGGGAATCCAAAGGAACATTAAAGTAATGGTAATATCGTCCAGCATATACTTAGCGGTACTACTAAAAAACTCTAAAGAAACAGTATAATTCGAGTCGTGCTTTTTGTACCCGCTGTAAGTTAAGTAAGCATTTATTAGATAAGCAATAATAGGGCTATAAATGAGCGCCCAGAATAGCTGCTTGTAGCACTTAGTAATTGGATCGGGATGATTCATAATTATATCTATTAATATGCGGAAGTCATTTTAAGGCATATTTAACAGTTTAGAGCCAAGACATGATTGCAAGTCGCCATTGCCACAGCCTTTATCAAACCATTCCTTAGCCTGCACGTTGTCTTGCTTTACCCCTTGCGCCTTCATATACATCAGTCCCAGATTACGCGGGGCGAACGGATGATTTTGGGCGGCAGCTTGTTTAAATAACGTCATGGCGCGGGCATAATTTTGCGGTACGCCATTGCCCTCTAAGTACATCACAGCAAGGTTGTTTAGACCAGCAGCTTCACCTTGATTGGCAGATTGTTGTGACCACTCAAAGGCTTTAACATAGTTTTGCTCAACGCCTTGACCACTATAGTATGCCCAGCCCAAACCGCCCATACCCAATGCATTGCCATGGTTGGCAGACTTTTCATACCATTTAAAAGCCTCGGCATAATCACGCGCAACCCCATTACCGTTCTCATACATATAGCCTAAATTATTTTGCGCCAAATCATCACCTTGCGCGGCGGCTTTTCGTAGCCAATACAGTGCTTTGGTATAATCCTGCGTCACACCTAAGCCTTTTATATAAAACTGTCCAATATTGTTTTGGGCAATTGCATGTCCTTGATCGGCAGCCTTTTGATACCATTTGGCTGCTTCGCTATAGTCTTGCGTCACGCCTAAGCCTGCTTCATACATCACGCCGATGTTATTGTGAGCGTCAAGATCTCCTTGCTCAATGGCTTTTTGATACCAGTCATAGGCTTTGGTAAAATCCTGATCGACCCCAATGCCGCTTTGATACAACAAGCCCAAACTGTACTGCGCCATCACATTATCTTGTGCGGCGGCGCGTTGATACCACTCGACCGCTTTGGCATAGTCAGGCGTCACGCCCAGTCCTTCTTGGTACACCGCGCCCATGCTATATTGCGCGAATGGCTCCTCTTGATTGGCAGATTTCTCGAACCATGCGAGCGACTTGGCATAATCTTGCTCTACCCCTAAGCCTTCTTGATACATCGCGCCAAGATTATATTGCGCTATGCTGTCGCCTTGATTGGCAGCCTTTTGGAACCATTCTGCGCCGGTAGCATAATCCTGCGGCACATACTCGCCTGTCATATATATCGCGCCCATATCGTATTGCGCTGCCGCCACGCCCTGATCAGCGGCTTTTTTATACCACGCTACCGCTTTATTAGGGTCTTGGGGCACACCATCGCCCATCTCATACATCGCGCCCATGCTATATTGAGCGGCGGCATGACCTTGTTCCGCCAGCGCTTTGGTACTGCTAAAACTGGTTGCATGCGCGGATAACGATAGCGCTAAAGCAGCGCTCAAAGCTATTACTTTGTGTCTGATTCTTAGCGGTACGATTGACACTTTCATTTTGTCCTCTACATATTAGGGCGGAATGGATATAGGGTATTTTATTTATATCAAGTTATTGTATAAGGGCATTCCCGTTGCTTAATACTATAGTCATAAACCGCTGGCATGACTCAACTGCCAACCTTGCGCCTGCATTTGGCTGACAATATCGGCTTGAAAGACAGATTCGTAAGTGATGTTATGCGCGTTAATAGCAGTACTTGTCTGAGTCATGGTGAGATTCTTATTATTAAGTTATGAATTGGGCTTATGAGATCAACCACACTTTATCGATTTCAACGATCTGTTGCTCCTGCCCTTCAATGCTTTCTTTTCTTAAAAATCTAATAGGGTCAATGTCTTGCAACATCTCTACATCTTCTTCATCAGCCATATCATAATAGTCAAGCCTTCGATAAAGTTTCCATTCAAAATGATCTAAGTATTCAGCGGTTTTTGAATTATAGTGAATAGAGCTTTGAATACCATTTTCGGGCTGCTCATCTATTGGCTCAAACGTATTTTGATAAAAGTCTTTGTAATCCTCTATCGCACAAACTACTTGTGAGCGACTGATGTACGTTTCAAATAGCCAGATTTGTAAATAATACGGGGTTTGCAACTTTTCTAGCGAATCTTTCCATGACTGATAGATATTTTGCACATTTTTAATCAATAGATATTCACAGTCGCCAATTGGCTCAGGATAGATACTATTAATCAAAGACAAGCGTGACCATGGAGCTACCAAAAACTTAACGTAATCTCGCTTTTCTTGATTTAACAGATCAACATCAAGAACTTTATTAGCTTCGCCCCATTTTTCAATAGTGCGCTTACGGCGGTTAATGCCTCTTATTTTGCGATATCTTAATACGTTGTTTTTCATAGCTCACTCTATTTTTTGATACGCTTAAATCAAGCCTTAGGGCTCCTCACATACCATCTTCAAGCTCTTACCAAATATGGTTTTATTGAGCTGATTGTAGTTGTTAAAGACTTTTTCAGAGTCAGCATGATAGATCTGATCGTTAACACAATTACCAAAGCCAAAAGTTATCAAGTTTATTCTGGCATACTTAGCAGAGTTACTTACCTTTTCTTCCTGATAGCGCTGGGTCGCAATTTTACGATATCGTTCTAGTTCATCAGCCCCATACTCGCTTGTTTCCAGAATTTGCTCTTCAACAAACTGTTTCCATCTATTTTGCACCGCCGCTTCGTTCTGCATGAAAGGTTCAATATAGTTTTTACACATCTGAGGGCTTTGTTTGAGGGCTTCACTAGGGTTTAGATAGCCTAAAATGACTAATCGATCTTTTTCATACTCTGCGTCAATCGTTTTGAGTAAGTTTCGTTTATAGCCTTTCGCTTCAGGTACAACATCAAGACGCTCAGTATCACGCTTTACTTGCTTATACTCTTCGGTCGAGACATCTAAGTCTTTCATAGATAGTTTATCTAGCGCATCAACACTCATGGGTGAAGAGAAGCTTTCCAGATTTAATCTGGTTAAACGATCCAATACGAGATGGGAGTTTTTGATTTGCTTGGCGCTGTACTTTTTATTATCAAAACTCCCTTTCATATCGCATAGATCGTCTTGCCATTTGTAGACTTCGGCTGTTGCAATACTAGGCACAGTCAGTAATACGCTTACCGCTATCAACGAATACCTTTTCATCATTGGAGTCCTTTTTTTCATTCGCCTTGCTTATTTTGATATTTATTAATCGAGCAAACATTTAACTCACTATTCTTTTTAGGATGCTTTTTAAAGCCAGTCAAATTGAATTAAACAATCAACCATACTTTATTGATACCAACGACCTGATACTTTCTACCTTTGATGATCTCTATTTTTTACTTTTGCAAGAGGTCTACTCTTGGTGCATTGCGCATTGCGCTGTGTATTTACCGTCAAATATTTTATGATTAAGCTTTGCATAATTAGCAGACACTGTCTTTAGCTCAGGGCGATAAGCGGTACTCTTAACACAGTTGTAAAACCCAGAAGACACAATAGCGTTTCGCGCATAAAAATAATCACTCAGTGACTTTTGTTTTTGATAATCTCTCATCTCAATCTTACGATAAAACTCATCACCCAAATCACCTGTACGTACTTTATCTTGAATATTTTCTTCCACCACTTGCTGCCATTTATTCTGCACTGCCGTTTCATCTTGCAATAAAGCCTCTACATAATGCTGACACATTGGCGGGCTTTGCTTAAGCGCTTTACTAGGATTGCGATAAGCCAAAATAGCCAATTGTGCCGTTTTATATTCGCCATCAATAGTCTTAAGTAGCTGTTGTTTATAGGTCTGTGCTTCGGGCACTATATCAAGTCGTTCTACATGTCTCTTGGCTTGCTTATACTCTTTAGTCAGTACCTCTGGGTCTTTCGACGATATATTGTCTGAAAAATTATTGCTCATAGGCTCAGAAAAACTTTCAAGATTTGCTCTCGTCAAACTGTTCAATACAAAATGAGAATTCTCTATTTGTTTGGCAGTATATTTATTATTATCAAAATCACCTTGATATTGACAAGACTTCATTTCCGAGCGCCACTCATAAGTCTGCGCTTGGGCGCTAGTGGTGACTGCTATTGCGCCTAATAAAGCTGCTACAGTAAAATTTTTCATTCTATAAGTCCTTTTATTTTTTTATTTCAACGGCTTTCGGGCGCAACCCAACCCCGCACATCAATCTTACCCGTAACGGCAGCAGAGATTAAAGCTGTACGGCGTTCTTGCATAAGCTGAATGGCTTGTTCTGCATTATCAATTAATCTATCAAACTGCTCTACTTTAATTAATAAAAAATCAATTATTTCTTGCTGCTCGCTTAGTGGGGCTAACGGAATAGGAAGTTTTCTAATATCTCCTATCAATAAAACAGGTTGCATACCTGAAGTGTTATTGAAGTCAATCATTTGCCTAAATGGCAAACTTGTCATCCAAAAAACTGCAAATTCAGGTTTAAATAATTTTTTATTTATTGAAACTTTAGCAATATTCTGATTAATATGGTAAAGGTTGCTTTCTTGTATTAAGGCAGCATTCCCAAGTGTTCCTGTACAAGGTAAGACTATATCGCCTTCGTGTAGTTTTGATCTTTCTAACTTATTAGATAACTCTTCAGTAATTTTTTCTGTTTTAGATAAATCTAGATACCTTTCTTGAATATTAAAGCCTCTCAAAGCAATAATACTGCCTTCCATATTAGGACGCCAAAGATTGGTGTATTCAAATCCAGTTAACTTAGTGACCTTTGAATGATAACCAATTTGAGGAATAGTCCAACCCTCAGGCACTTCCCCCAACCATTCCACTCCAGAATCTTTCATCGGTGCATCAGGATTTAAGCCTTTGGTTACCGCATGACTGATGACAGCTTGGCGCTTTTCTTTTAACAATTGAATCAGGGTTTGCTGTTTTTCGATTAGGGTATCGATTTGGGCAGTTTCATGGTCGAGGAAGTTGGCGATTGTTTCTGACACATAATAATCCATAACAGGAAGCCGTAATAAACCAATAAAGTCCCAGCTCGCTCTTGGCATCTTACTGCCATATGTCGATGAATTAACTTGCTCAATGAACTCATCCGTTAGTGTCATATACTTTAGAAATTTTGGATGAACTAACTGACTATTAAGTACCAAAAATTCTGATGAACATATTCCAGAGAAACTAGCTAGCCAAGATTTGGCAAGATAGGGTCTTAGTTTACCAAATAGCAAGTTATCTTTTTCAAAGGTATTAGAAACCCCCTCAGAAACTATTCCTTCAGTTACTTTGAATTTTCCAGTTTTACTTTCTACATTTTCCAAACCGACATATTGATTTTCCGAACCGCTAATTTTATTCCCTGATAATTCGGCTATATATTTTAATCTAACAACTTCCCAATCTTTAGGAATCTCTCCCAACCACTCAACCCCTGAATTCTTATATTCTGCATATTGCTGATACTTCGCTATTGATTCAGCCATTACGAATGCACCTCACCCAATAACTGCATAATCTCGCTACTGACCGCATCCAAGTCCGCATCAATCTCGGCAAGCGCGCGCGGTGGCTCATACACATAGAAGTGACGGTTAAAAGGGATTTCAAAGCCCACAATGCCGACCTCTTCATCGATAGCATCTGTCTTATCGGCGTTAATCCACGCATCTGGTACATGCGGCTGCACTTCACGAGCGAAGTAACTTTCAATCAGCGCGGTGGTGGTCATGCTTGGATCAAGCGGCACGTTTTCATAATCGCGTAGGTCGCTATCGGTTTGGAACTCAACGATTTTGGCAGGCTTGTCTGCTTTTTGATTAGTCGTGGTAGGTTTATAACTAAACGCACCATAGAGCGGATTAGCAACCTTGACCGCTTTTTTGATGACCGGTTCTGCTTCAGGATTTTTCCAAGTGATCGCATCTAGTAGTTGTTTCTTTTCTTTAGCATCCAAATTCACATCAGTATCTTTTAATGCTTGTTTAAAGACTTTATCGAACTCATTAAAGTCATCGGATTGGCGGTCACCAATAGCCGCTTGTAATGCCTTGGCTTTATTCATCAGCGTAAGTTGCGTTTGCCATATCTTGACATCAAGCACGTCTTTGACTTGGGCTTCTTTCAGCTCGCTAAAGTCCGCCTTTATCATCGCACGCGCATCAACCGTCACCGCTGATAAATCACCATAGCTATTGTTATCGCTGTCACTGTTATTATCAGTAGCCCAGTCGCTACCAAACTTCTCATATAGCGCTGGCATGACCATATCAAAAGGTTTAGCTGCATAGCGTAGGCTTTCAATGGCGTCATCAGATAGCTTGGCAGATAAACGCAATGGACGCTCAATAGTGATACGGCGATAGCCAAACTCATGGGTGGCAAATATCTTACTAGCAAAGGTTTTGGCAGGCTCAGCTTTAGGATTGGCAGATTGACGACCACGGTTCGATTTTACTTCCTCTGGTTTATCGAGTACGCGCGCATCGACCACCTCAAAGTTACCGAAGCTTTTGGTAATGGTTTTAATATCGTCTTCACTCATCTCATTACGCTTAGAGCCCAGTGATTTACGCATCTTGCTGTATAGATTGCTACCATCGATTAATTGCACCTTGCCACGGCGCTCATCCGCTTTCTTATTGCTTAGCACCCATACATAGGTGGCAATGCCCGTGTTATAGAACATATCGGTCGGTAGGGCTATAATGGCCTCAAGTAAATCAGCCTCTAAGATGTAGCGGCGAATCTCACTCTCGCCACTGCCTGCGCCGCCTGTGAATAGCGGTGACCCATTTAAGATAATACCGATACGGCTGCCTGATTGCTGTTTGTGTTGTTTTGACCGCTACTGCTAGCTGTCGCTTGCTCATCACCCCGCTCATTACTAACGATCGGACGCATTTTGCTAATGAGATGCATCAGGAACAATAGCGAGCCATCAGAGACGCGCGGCAAGCCCGCCCCAAAGCGGCCATCAAAGCCTTTTTGTGTATGCTCGTCGTTGATCTCACCTGATATCTTTTTCCAATCCACCCCAAACGGCGGATTCGATAGCATGTAGTCAAATTTCTCAGCGACCAGCTGATCACTAGATAAGGTATTGCCCAGCTTAATGTTATTCACCTCTTGCCCTTTGATCAACATATCAGCTTTACAGATGGCATAAGACTCAGGTTGAGCTCTTGCCCATAGGTACGCATGACCGCGTCAGGGTTCAGCTCTAGCACGTATTCCATACCAGAGGATAGGAAACCGCCTGTCCCTGCTGTAGGGTCGTAAATGGTGCGAATGATGCCGTCTTTGGTCAGCGCATCATCATCTTCCATAAACACCAGTGAAGTCGTCAGACGGACGATATCGCGCGGGGTAAAATGCTCCCCTGCGGTCTCGTTTGAGCTTTCAGCAAAGCGGCGGATCAGCTCTTCAAAGACAAAGCCCATTTCATGGTTAGAGATAGCCTCAGGGCTAAGATCAGTATTGGCGAACTTCTGTACCACTTTATACAGTAAGTTGGCGTCGGCCAGTTGTCCGACAAACTCTTCAAACTTAAAATGCTCAAATATCTCACGCGCGTCTTTAGAGAAGGATTGCACGTAGGTGTTGAGGTTATCCTTGATGTCGCTTTGACCCATCTTGCTAAGATCCATCGGCGAGGTATTATAAAACGCATGCTTGCTGGCACGAATGATGAACTTCTCTTGTGCTTCCTCTGGCAGACCTTTTTCAGCGATACGCTCACTCTCAGCCACCATAGCAGCTTTGGTGTCTGCTAATACGCACTCTAGGCGGCGCAGTAGTGTGAATGGCAAGATGATGCGGCCGTATTGAGATTGCTTAAAGTCACCGCGTAATAGATCAGCAACTGACCAGATGAAAGCCGCTGTTTGAGAGAAGTTTTTGGTCATGGGAGTATCTTTTGGTTATTGGGCAAGGTTGAGTGCTATTATAAAAAGCTAGAATAAATAAATGTTCAGTAAGATATTTAGAATTATATCAGGTCTACAGGTGAGTTACAGATATGGCAGGTGTTGTAAAGCTCTTTAGTAAGATAACACTCGTACAGATATTTTATTTTTTATCCAAAAAGATAATGAAAGTAAAATAAATATAGGCTCTTATATAATTTATATAATAGCCTATATTTTAAATATCACACGATCAGAAAAAACTTATATCCATAAAACTACCACTCAGTATCATTGAATAGCATTGCTTGGCAGTCAGCAATAGATTTACCAGTTTCATCGATGCTCGCTACTGTTGGGTTAAAGGTAGTTACCTTATTATCGTTAAGATAAACATCAATTTTACGAGCCTGCGATATATTATCTGTAAATTCAGCCCAAGCATTAGCCCCATTACGCCACGTTGTTGTACCAGGAGGTGCTATTTCTATTCGATCGTCAACAATAAAAGTCAATGGATAATCTGAGTCAGTATTTGAATAACTTTCATCACCTATCTCTAAATTAACTCCATGGTCATAATCTGCTCCAGCCCCTTCATTACATGCTACCCAAAGTGTTATTCCTTCACCATTTTGGATAGAATATTCAGAATAACCCATTCCAAACCCATATTTCCATATACTCGGCTTACTATTTCCAGTATCAGGTAACTCGTCACTATCATCAGCCAAACCATGAAAGACATCGTCACTATCATCTTCAGTTGTGACTACTTCATCTTCTATATTAGATAAGTCTAAGTCATGTGACACTGGTTCTTCAATTACTTTTTCAGATGCTGTGCTTTTTGAGTCTAAAGAAAAATTAATACTAGTGACCTTCCAGCTAAGCCAATTTCTATGCATAATCACATTGATTGATTTATCAACTTCATCCTCATTATTTATCTGAACTTTAAAACGATTAAATGATAAGTAGCTTGTCTGATAATTAATATTTGCATCTTTGGCTTCGGGCTCTTCCTTAGTTCTCTCCTTATCTAAATCAAAATCTAGTTCTTCCCCCTGAAGCATGATTGCAACGCCATCAGGTGTTACTAGGCTATCAACCATTGGATCTACCATTGCAGTGGCTAACATTGCTCCTAATGCCTCGAAACCACTTTCTTCCTCACTAGAAGCAATTTCCTTAACCATGAACGTCTTGATTTGATCCTTGATACCTTGCTTGACACTAGGGAAATCAATATAACCTGAAAGTTTATCAGCATCTTTCTGTTCAGCAGCATTTTTAATATTATACAAAGCTATATATGGTGAAGCATAAAGATAAATCGCAAATACAACTAACAAGCCAGCAAACCAAGGTAAAAGCTTTTTCAAAAAATCTCTCCTGAATTTCTAACGATATTAAAATATGATGAAGATAAAGTAGTAATGGCTAATACTTAGTCTGAAGTTATTAGCTACCGTATATACGAAACATAATTTTCGCCAAGTTCTGTCTTCATACATACTTACATAGTAGTAACATTTAGAAAATAATATTAACATTAGTTGATTTACAAAACAATTTAATAAACTTTTATTTGCTAAATCACGCTTCTAGTTTGAACGCCTTATTAAGAGTTATTTTGATTCGAATACTATATAGACGTGAAAGCAAGATAACTCACTTAGTTACACGGGTTATTTCGCGCTCATTCGTAGTTTGTCATATCTACCTGATACTCTGCTTCATTCACAAACCTAGTCTTACTACTGAGCTTTAGTCTTTCTAACTGAAAGCCTGTCTTTAATAATAATTATATTTTCTGTCTATTAATTGAATTACCACAACTCTCAAAACACGTTCGAAGTACTCTAGACTCAAATAGCAAAATAAAAAAGAGCCTTATTTAGCAGGCTCTTTTTTTTGTTTTGCTACCACTGATTTTTTCTATAGATACATCTCTATATCACCAGAAACATAACCTTTTTCTGTTACAACTTTGACTTCTATAATCTGATCAGGATCACAACCCACAATAGCAAATTGTGCCTTCTCTCCAAAAGATACGTGTCTTCTTATAGAAGTCTTATCATCATATATTGCACAACTCAAACCATCATTCACTATAATATCGTATATAAGTATGGGATCTTTATTTCTAGACACTATACTTATAATTGTCGGATTACCTCTTCCATCATTCATTACTGTGAAATAAAACTCAAGCGATAGAGCAGGCAATTTAGATCTTTTGCTTTCAAGCATATCAGTTTCCTCATGTGCTTGAGAGTTATACCCATCATCATAACTATCTTCTTCAAATCCAGCATCTATACTAACAATCTCTTCTTCCACAACCTGCTCATTTGATTCCGGAGTAACCTCTACGCTGCCATTATCTGCGTTGTTAGACAGTATTTGCTCATCTGTGACAGTGGTTTGGCTAATATCTTCGTTTGATATTAGAAAAATATATGCTATCAGTATTATGATAGATCCAACTGTTGTTATTTTTCCTCTACTCAGATTTGGTTTTCTATTCAAAATCAATCGTTTAATTGGAGGTAATAATAAGCAGCCGCCAATGATCATTAATGAGCCAGAAATTAGTTCACCATCAGCAAATAGGACAGGAAGTCCTCCAAGTATAAATATTATTCCAAAAAACCAAGCAAAAAATGAAAACACCTTCGATTGAAAATTACTCATTGTTCCCATCTCTTTTATTATTTTATTGACCATCCAGATTGGTATTAATCCGGCTAAATTGTTGTATGTTCAAACAATCGAACTAATGTAACTGTTAGGTCAATAAATGTAAATATAAGTAAGTCTTTAAAAATAAAATTTGTTACCCCATTTATCTCGATTCTCGAGACAAATTGTGAATATTTAAAAAACTAAGTTATTAGTTAGACGCTCCTTATAGCGATATTCACTACGAAAACTAAGCCTATATCACTGGTATATATTATGGTGATGTAAATGAAATCTTGGACTACAGTGAGGTTGGTTATATATTAAACTTGAGCGTGGGGAACGGCTATTCAATAGATGAAGCGGCTGATGTAAAATATAAGGTGCTAGATAATGGTAATGTGCGCGCTAGTATCTTGCTTGACGGTGATGAAGATATTAGAGACAGTGAATTTAACAACTACAAGGACTTTTCATTGAAGTGTTCTGATGAAGGCTGTCAGATTACTGATATGCTTGATAGTTATGGAGACTCCGCATTGCAAGCAGTAGAATTAGCTTGCAGATAAAGAATAATAAGTTAGCGAAGATTCTCTACAGAAGACATCATGATAAATACATTTATATATCTAATGAACGCCTACTTCTATCAAAGTTGGTGGGCGGAGTATTCTGATCTAAAAGTGAATGACGCAGATGTTCTCATTCATTTTGCGAGTAAGGAAAATCTAGATATCTTAAATAGCTTAGTTCAAGACCTCGAGTATATATTGGCCAATGATTTAGCAAAAAAAGTTTTTGAAAACAATACTTTTGATTTCGATCCATTATTAAATGGTTATGCTAGTGAGCAAGCATGGATTGAGTCAGCTTATAAGACGCTAATGGCTGAAATTAGATAATTGACTTTCATCAGCATAATTATTTTGTAAGTAGCTATGAGTAAGCTTCCAAGTTATAAGCCGAGAGTAACGATATTAAAATGTTGTACATAACGTTGTACATATAATTAATAATTTATTTAAAACTATTTAATATCAAATACTTACCATAAATGATTGACTCCCGCCGAGCGCACCAATCATCGTATTAATAATCTTTGTTTCATCCTTCCTTAGCATTACCCTAAATCTTGAATATCTATCAACTCCGTGCTCAAAATATTTGCGGATTTCGCCGTGCGTGCTCGTCTATTGATAGACAGTTTTCTTATATGATAGGCATTTTGCTTATAACACTCGCCTATTCTGCTTGCTGCAAATTAGCTGCTAGCTGGGCACGGTTAGGCACACGATGATAATTAATCACGGGCACGTTACCTAACAGGCGCTGACCTGAAGCAATTTTCTTATCCATCGTAATCATTGCAATTTTTTTATCTTGTTTACTGAGCAACAAATGATTGGTCTTGCGTGTGACTCGATAATCAGGAAAATACTGTTTGATCAGCACGGAGGTTTTTTGCAGGTCGTCATTAATAGGTTTTTTCACGCTTTTAGACGATTTATTATGAATTGTCTCACCCACTTTTACGCCGCGTGACTTTGCCAACAACCATAAAGCGGCAATAACGGCAAACAATATGACAAGCCACCAAATTCCATCTATCATTAGAAGAGATATCCATTATTAGCAAGGGTTGGCTCATGTTAGCAGAATTATCACCAGCGTTAATAGCAGAAGTAGAACTTGCTGCTAAATTATTGACATCCAAACAGCATATTTGCATCTTAACGGGTGCAGGGATTTCAGCAGAAAGTGGCATTCCAACTTTCCGAGATAAGCAAACAGGCTTGTGGGAAAACTATGGTGTGGAAGACTTGGCGACACCTGAGGCTTTCACTCGTGATCCAAAACTGGTGTGGTCATGGTATCAATGGCGCAGGCAATTGGTCGCAGATAAAAAACCGAACCCTGCACATTTTGCCTTAGCGCAGTGGCAATACCATACTCAGTCGTCCAATCAATCATTAACACTTATCACTCAAAATGTTGATGATTTACATGAGCAAGCTGGCAGTACGGTAACTCATTTGCATGGCAATCTGTGGCATAACCGCTGTAGTCAATGCGAGACAGCCTGCCAAAGTCAATCGAGGGGTTCGTATCATAGCGAGGATACAATCAATTTTGATGACACACTGATGACCTGTCCACATTGCGGTGGCTATATCAGACCAGATATCGTTTGGTTTGGCGAAGCATTACCAGTACAAGCATGGCAAACGGCAGAAGACGCGGCGGCAAATTGTGAGGTATTTATCAGCATTGGTACCTCCAGTCTCGTCTATCCTGCCGCTGGACTCGCACAGTTAGCGAAACAAAATGGTGCCAAAATTATTGAGATAAATCCCAATCCAACGCCGAATACTATTGTGGATATCACCTTAGCAGAAAAAGCTGGTGTGATTATGCCGTTATTAATCCAGAAAATCACTGCGCTCTAGTCGCCTGAACCTAAGTCACTTG